>DATICF010000143.1:0-5786 GCA_035456965.1 Nocardioidaceae bacterium | reverse complement strand
CCCTCGGTGCGGGCAAGCACCTCGACCGCGATCACCGACGTCGGTGCAACCACCATGGGGCGCGCGAACAATGCATGCGCACTGATCGGCACGATCAAGAGTGCCTCGACCCCCGGCCACACGATCGGGCCCCCAGCGCTGAAGTTGTAGGCGGTGGAGCCCGTAGGCGTCGCGCAGACGACACCGTCACAGCCCCACCGCGAGAGCGGGCGGCCGTCGACCTCGACCACGACCTCCAGCATCCGTTCCCGCGCCGCCTTCTCCACGCTCGCCTCGTTGAGCGCCCACGTGTGCGCCACCAGCTCGCGGTCTCGGTAGACCGCCACGTCGACGGTCAGCCTCTCCTCGGACGTGTAGCGGCGGTTCACGATCGCATCGATGGTGAACTCGACGTCGTCGTGCTCGGCCTCAGCGAGGAATCCGACATGCCCGAGGTTCACCCCGAGCAAGGGAGTGCCGGTCTCACGGGTCAGCTCAGCCGCTCGAAGGATCGTCCCGTCGCCGCCGATGACGACCGCGAGCTCGCAACCCACGGGGGCCTGGGTGTTGGACTCCACACGTTCGAGCCCCTCGAGGTCGAGATCGAGGTCATCGGCCTCCTCCTTCAGCAGCCTGACCCCGAGGCCATGCCTGTGCAGCGCCCGGCAGAACTCCCGGGCGACCTCGCGCGCGTCCTCCCGCCCGGTGTGGGCAAGGACGAAGACGCACCGGGTCTCTGGCTCAGGAGGCTTCACGGCTCCACCTTCTCATCAGCAGCCGACGGAACCCGCGTGCTACGGACCTCCTGGTCGATCTCATCCGCAGTCACGGTGGCAGGACCTTTGCGGAGCCAGAGAAAGAACTCGACGTTGCCCGACGGACCCGGCAGAGGGCTTGTGGTGACCGCCCGCGCACCCCACCCCCGCTCAGCCGCGGCGTCAGCGACCGAGGCGACTGCTTCGGCCCGTAGTGCGGTGTCGCGGACAACGCCCCCCTTGCCGACGCGGTCCTTGCCTACCTCGAACTGCGGCTTCACCATCAAGGCAAGATCACCGTCGGGCTTCATCACTGCGAGCAAGGCGTCCAGCACGAGTTGCAGTGAGATGAAGGAGAGATCCCCGACAACGAGGTCGACCGGGCCACCGATCAGCTCGGCGCTCAGCTCACGGACGTTCGTACGATCGTGCACCTGGACCCGGGGGTCTTGGCGCAGACTCCACGCCATCTGGCCGTAACCGACGTCGACCGCCACGACCTCGGCGGCCCCGTGGCGTAGCAGCACGTCGGTGAAGCCACCGGTCGAGGCGCCTGCGTCAAGGGCGCGGCGACCCGACACGACCAGGCCCAACGGCTCGAACGCCGCGAGCGCACCGGCAAGCTTGTGACCACCGCGCGACACGTAGTCGGGGCGGTCCGGGTCGTCGAGCACGACGAGGGCCACATCGGTTGTGACCCCGGTGGCGGGCTTGGTGGCCAGCGCGCCGGCCACCTTCACGCGCTTGGCGGCGATGAGCTCACTCGCGTGCTCTCGTGAACGTGCCAGTCCGCGCCGGACCAGCTCGGCGTCCAGGCGTAGTCGTCGAGGCATGGTCAGGCGAGCTTGGGAGTTCAGCCTGCGGCCGGCCCACCCGGCCGGTCCCCAGCATCGGCCAGCGCCGCCCTGAGTGTTTCATGGGCAGACTCGAAGACGGCCACGTGCTCTTGGACCCGGGTGCCCTCAAGGTTCTCCAAGGAGCGGAGAACCCCGTCGACGGCCTCGTCGCCGGTGAGCTCGACGTCATGACGCGATGTAGGCCTGGTCTCTTCGGACTCGGCCCTCGGGTCTGGCTGTTCCATGTAGTCGCTCAACGTCTCACCGTCTCTCTGTTTCCCCAGCGGTCCCGGACCCATCAGCGCACACGCTATCGCGGCGGACTGGTCGTGGAGACGTCGACGCACTCGCCCGTCTCGTCCAGATACGACCAGGCCGCCGTCGCCAGGACTCGCCACCAGTCCCCCACACTGCCCTCTCCGTCGATCTTGACCGTGCCGTGCTGCGCAGCCGCCCGCCAGCCGCCGAGCTCGAATCCGTCTGGTTGGCGCCGAGGCGCACGGTGCACCTCGGCCAGTCCTTCCAGGCCGGGTGAGATGTACGACGGCCGCTGGTTCGGTGGCGCCGATACGAGCTCGGAGACCCCCGTCACGCCGGTCAGCACGAGGAGTGTGTCCAGCCCCGTGTTCTGACCGCCCTCGATGTCGGTGTCCAACCGGTCGCCGATGACCAGGGGCCGCGTTCCTTCCACGCGCCTGCGCGTCTCCTCGAACAGAGGTGGCAAGGGCTTGCCCGCGACCAGCGGCTCCCGACCAGCGAAACGAGCAACCGCCTCGACAAGCACTCCGTTCCCGGGGCCGGGCCCCTGCGGCGTCGGCACGGTGAGGTCGGTGTTGGAGGCCACCCAGGGCAACCCGTTCTTGACGAGGATCGCACCATCGGTGACGGTGCTCCACGGCAGGTCTGGGTTGTAGCCGGACACGACCGCCACGGGCTGATCTTCCGTGGACTGCACTGGGCGCAAGCCCTCCTCGGCAAGCGCCTCGAACAGGCCGGCGCCACCGATCACGAACACGGCCGAGTCGGGAAGGAGCCTCTCGGCAAGGAGCCTGGCAGCGGCCTGTGCCGAGGTCACCACCTCGTCGTCGCGGGCCGGGATGCCGAGCCGGGTCAAATGTTCTGCCACCACACGTGGAGGCCGTGAGGCGTTGTTCGTGACGTAGGCGAGATGCATGCCCGCCTCCACCGCCTGCTCCAGCCGCTCGGCGACCCCGTCCACGGCATCGGGCCCGATGTAGACGACGCCGTCGAGATCCAGCATGGCGAGGTCGTACTCATGCCAGAGGGCTCGGTTGCTGTCCTTCAACACGCTCGCGGGACCTTTCTTTGGCGTCGTGGATGGCGATTCTCATACGATGCAGCGATGCTCAGCACAGTCGGACGCGCAGGACTCGTCATGGCCCCGTTCCGGGGGCTGCGCTTCGACCCCGCCGTTGTCGGAGATCTCGGGTCAGTCATCTCGCCGCCGTACGACGTGCTCGATGCCGACACGGTGCGTGACCTCGAGGCCGGCAACCGCCGCAACATCGTTCGCCTGATTCTGTCACGGCAGTACGAACGTCCTTATCAGGCTGTGCGCAAACGGCTCGGGTCCTGGCGGGACCAGGGCTGTCTTGTCCCGGACGAGATCCCCTCCCTCTACCTCTACCAGTACACCGTCGACGGCCTGACCGTCCGCGGCCTCATCGGGCTCGTGGGTCTGCGCGACGAGGACGAGAAGGTGATCCTGCCTCACGAAGAGGTCATGCCCGGTCCCGTAGAAGACCGCTCGGTCCTGATGCGCACGACGCGCACCAACCTCGAGCCGATCCTGCTCGTGCACGAGGGCTCATCCGCGCTCCGCGAGATCCTCGAGCGCGCGAGTGACCGAACACCGCTCGTGGACTTCCAGGAAGGCGACGGCACTCGTCACCGCCTATGGTCACTCAGCGACGCCGCCGAGATCGAGGCCATCAGAGACGAGCTCGCCCCGGGACAGGCGCTGATCGCCGATGGCCATCACCGCTACGCCGCCTATCTGGCTCTTCAGCGCAAGCTTCGGGATCCTAGCGTCCCACGCGGCGCGTCGCCCTGGGACTACGGGCTGGCCATGCTCGTCGACCAACATGACTACCCGCTGACCGTCGGCCCGATACACCGCTCGGTCGCGGCCCTCACCCTCTCCGACGTCCTCGACCTGTCGGCCGAGCGTGGCGACGCTGTGAACACCACCGTTGACCGCGAGACAGCCCATGCCGTGCTGGCTCGACAGTCAGCCGGCAGAAACGACACCGCGCAGTTCGTCCTCTCCGACGGGCGCAACTGGGCCGTCCTCACGACCCGGCGACACCACGAGGTCGACGCCGCAGTCCTGCACGACGAGCTCTTCCCGGCCTGGAACGTGACGGAGGAGCAAGTCGGCTACCACCACTCCCTGGACCAAGCCCTTCACACCACGGCCCATCGGCCCGGAATAGTCGTGGGCGTTCGACCCCCGCTCCTCGAGCAGGTCATGGCAAGCGCCGCACGCGGAGAGCGCCTCCCGCGAAAGTCGACGTCGTTCAGCCCGAAGCCTCGGATGGGCCTTGTGCTGAGGGACCTTCGCGACGCCTAGCCCGTCCACGGGTCACGGCGCCCGTTCCACTCGACGACCGGTCAGTACCTCCACCTCGAGCCGGGTAGAGGCTCCACCGCCACTCCTGAAGAAGCGACGACGGAGCGCGCCCTCGACCTCGACGCGATCATCAACCCGCCACGCAGCGACCTTGCGTCGAACTCGTCCGCCCCAGGCCACGCAGTCCACCCAGTCCGAGGTCTGCTTGGACTTCGCAGTCATCGGCGACTGCTCGCGTGGGATGACGAGGCGAAAGGTCACGACGCGATCCCCGCTTGGCAGCTCGCGCTCAACAGGGGTCGACGAGATCCGACCTGCCAACGAGACGACATTTCGCGTCGTGCTCGGTATCTCCTGTGCTGTGCTCACACCTGCACCTCCGAGGAGACTCTCCCCCAGCGCCCGCGTTTGCACGAGTCTCAGCCCGGAGCCTGGGGAGAGGACCTGGGACGGAACCCCCTGTGGAGGCAGACCGGTTGCGGTGTCAGTCCTGCTCGTCCCGGGAGTCCACGTCCTCCTGGGAGAACTTCAGACCACCCTCGAGCTCGGCGACCCGCTCTGCGGCATCCGTGACACCCTCGCCGTCGATCGCCTCGGTGCGGTGGAACCACTCGACCGCCTCGACCCGACGTCCTGCGGCCAGCAGCGTGTCGGCGTAGGCGTACCGCAGACGGACAACCCAGTCCGCACGTGACTGAGACCGCAGCGGCGCGTTCTCCAGCGTTCGCACTGCCGCATCGAACTCGCCCATGTCACGGCGGGCACCCGCCTCGACGATGGTCATCTCCGCCTTCAGATCATCGGGCAGATTCTCCACCGCGGGACTCTTCGCCAGGGCCAGCGCCTTCTCTGGGCGGCCGAGCGCTCGCTCGCAGTCGGCCATCACAGGCAGGTAGTCAATCGCCCCGTTCATGCGCTTGGCGGCACGCAGCTCGGAGAGCGCCTCTGCGAACTCCCCCGCGGCATAGGCGGCTTCACCGCAGGCCTCACGGACAACGGCCACGCGGGCGGCCCGCGCTCGAGCAGCGAGCGTGTGTTGGTAGGCAGTCTTCGGGTCCTCATCGAGAAGCTGGCCAGCGGCCACGAGGTGTCGCGCCACGCGGGCGGCAAGCTTCTCGGGCAGACCCCGCAACTGCTGACGCACCGAGCGGTCCAGCTCAGAGCCTGTAATCGCCTCATCGATGGGAGGCCCGTCATACCTGACTTGTTCCTCCGAACGAGGCCGCTCACGGCGTGGGCCTGCATCCTCGCGACGTGGCCGGCTCCACTGTTTGCCGCCCTGCTCGCCTGACTTGCCGCGGCGAGCGTCCTTACCGGCGGTAGGACGCCCACGGCCGCCAGCGGCTCGCCCGCTTTGCTGTCCACCCCGTCGTGGGTCGTTGGAGCGTCGTTCCTGCGCCACTTTTCGTCTTCCCTTCATGGAGCCGACCCCCGCAATCATGCCCCGAAACGACTAGTGGCCACCCCGAGGGGTGGCCACTAGTGAAATTTATGTCCGGCGACGTCCTACTCTCCCACACACTCGCGTGTGCAGTACCATCGGCGCTGAAAGGCTTAACTTCCGGGTTCGGAATGGGACCGGGTGTTTCCCTTTCGCTATGGCCGCCGAAACTCTATGGAGTA
>DATICF010000142.1:0-17127 GCA_035456965.1 Nocardioidaceae bacterium | reverse complement strand
CGGTTCCGGTCACCCCGAGAAACGCCGTTACCGTGGGTCATGAACGTCCTCCTGTCTGCGATGGGACACCAAGCCCGAAAAGCGCAGCAGGAGGGCGTTCCTACGTCCAGACCCTGCTTGCAGAACGTCTTTCTATGCCGCGATCCGCGCTGATCGGCCGATGTGCGGATGTTCGCTCTTGCCCGATGCCTACGAGCAACGCTGTGCGAGCATGGCGCCATGGTCGAGGCGGACTGGGGCTTGCACGACGAGCCGAGTTTCTTCGGTCCACGTGCCTCCGAATGGGAACCGGTCGACTCGGACAGGCCGGAGGACCTCCTAGAGGTCATGGCTGCCCGCGCTCACGGCTACTCCCCGGCCCCCGAGGCGCCTCTGTGGTGCTTCATCCCAGCGATCTGGCCCTCGAAAGCGCGAGCGTGGGTCCGCGATAGTCGGGTCCGACACCTAACCAGGCAATGCGACGGTGGACCACTCGAACGGCTGCCCTGGACCACAGCCGACTATGCCGACTACGAGAACGATGCCAATTCACTCCTGGCGGAGTTGGGCTTGCCCGCGCGCCCCGCGGGCCGGATCTGGCTCCTGCGTGCGCCCGAGCCATACGGGACCGCGCAGGCCTTGCTGGACGACATCTGGGATGGTTGGCGGACGTCCGGTGCACCGGCCATGGCGACCCCTGAGTTCGTGCATTACGCCCAGAGCAGGCTGCACGAGATCTTCTGACCGCCGCCGAGAGTGACGTCGCGGAACAGCCGACGTGCGGACGCGCGCGTTTGCCCAGCCGATCGCCTGGATGCGGCAGTATCCGGGGGTGGCACCGATGATCGAACCCCCGAACTCTGTTCTCCTCGTCGTCGGGAGAGAGGAGTTCACCCCTCCCGCAACGTTCGGTGGCCGCTCTTGCGTGGCCACGAACGACTGCGTCGCTATCGGAGTGATGAGCGTTGACGACGCTCCCACGTTCGCGTCCTTCGCGGCCGCCGCTGCGCGCGACGACGATTCGACTCGCCGAGTTCACCATCGAGACCGAGGGAACCGTGTCCATTCGCGACGTCTACAACCGCGAGTATGAGGCGATCGGCGTCGACCCTGGCAGCGTGCTCCTCACTGCCTGGGGGGATGACGAGACCGAGCCGTGCGAGATCCTCCTTGAAGTCCGTCAGTACTGAGACCGGATCTGCCGCGGTCCGCGCGCAACGGCAGAGCTCCGCTCGTGCCGAGATCAGCGCGTCCTTGCCACACGTCTTCCCTACAGCGACGGAACGCGGTCGACCCTGACAGACTCAGACCCTGTGAGGTCACCTTTTCGGCGTACGCGTTCTCCCCGGGTACGTCTGCGCGGGGAGTTGGAGCCGCCGCCGGGGTACGACGCACTTGTGTCGGTCAACGTCGGGCCTCAGGGTCCCGTCGCGATCTGGTCATCAGAGCGCGGCGAGGAAGATCTCCGTCAGCATGACGTCCAGGAGGGGGGCGCTTCCTTCCCGCGGAGCAGGCCTAGCGACGAACCGTCCGTTGCGTTGACCGCATACTCAGCGCCGGGCGCGCCCACCGTCGTCGTTGCCGTCGAGCAGCTCCCCTTCGCATTTCCGCAGCTTCAGCTTCTTCCGAGCGGAACTTTCCTCGTCGTCGGATCGCGCTGTTACTGGCATGAGGGCGGTCCCGAGGAGAACGCAGTCGTCTACGCCGACGACGGTCGCGAACTGCGACGGGGAACCTTGGGCGACGGCATAGAGCACGTGATGGTCGATGTCGCCGGACGGATCTGGACGGGCTACTTCGATGAGGGTGTGTTCGGCAACTACGGGTGGGGGGCGCCGTACGGTCCGGAGCCGCTTGGTGCTCCCGGAATCGTTGCTTGGACCCCTCAGTTCGAGCAGTCCTGGGCCCTTGAGCCGTCGGGAGGGCTGGTCTCGGACTGCTATGCCCTCAACGTCGCGGACAATGCGACCTGGGCGTGTCCATACACGGATTTCCCCGTCCTGAGGATCATGGGTAAGACCGTCCAGACCTGGGCGACCGAGGGGCTGAGCGGTCCTCGCGGAATCATCGCCCACGGCGACCGAGTGGCCCTCATCGGAACTTACGATGACCCTTCCGAATTCGTTCTCGGCCGGCTCGGGGACCGCCACTTTGTCGAAGAACGCCGAGGGAATCTCTGGGCACCCGATGGCACGGTCCTACCGAAGTCAGCAATCCACTGCGTCGGTTCAGTCGCGCACTTCTTTGCGGATCGGAAGTGGTTCAGCTTCGACCTCCGCGCCGTCGATTGACCCAACCAGACGCTGACGCCGTCGCACGAGTCGACCAGACGATCCGGCTCGGCGTGTGGAAGGTGGTGGTGCACCGCCAGGGACACACGCCCGTCAAGGGAAGGAAGTGGGGTGCGCGGTGGGCTAGCCGAAACCAATTGGCTGCCGCTGGAACAACCACGTGAGTTCGGCCTTCGAAGCGTCACCCCAGTGGTCGATGACCGCGTAGCGCGTCTTGTCACCGGGCACCTGGAACGACTCGCTGAGCGTAGCCCCGGTGTCGGACTCCGCGGTGATCTTGTGGGCGCCTGGAGACAGACGCAGGGGGAAGCCCACCCAGTTGTGCTGCCCCTCGACATGGAAGGCGCCATCGACCACGGTCACGCCGTCCACTGCAATGGTGAGGCGGACCTGCTCTTCATCAAAGGACTGGTTGCTGGCGAACAGCATCAGGTCCGCCTGTCCCTCGTCCACGAGCCTGACGTCTGATTCGGCGGCGGTCACGTCCGGGTGCGGACTAGGGTCTGCGCCTTGGGCCTCGCCGCATGCGACTAGAACCCAGGGGGCTAGGAGAAGGGCGAGGGCGGACCGCATGCACACGAGTATGGGACGTCGTCGACGCCGAGGCGGTTGCTTTCGGCACGGACGGTGCTGGTCGCGCATCTCAACATCGCTGGAGATGTCTGCTCATGGCGCGATGTGTGCAGGTCACGCTGGCTTCCGAGCGACGAAGACGAACTCACGCCCGGGCCGGTCGGGGGCATCTTTGACGTCGAGGACCAGGAAGCCGGCCTCGACCAGCCAGCACTCGATCTCGACCTGAGATCGGAAACGCAGGGTCGAGTCGGAGGCGATCCGCATGCCGTCAGGGAAGGTGTAGATCTGCTGGAACGACACAAGAGGCAGGTCGATGGCGGTCACGTCGCGGCGAAGCGTCACGGTGCCGACGCGGTCGACGACGGCCGCTGTCTCAGCCGAGTCCTGCTCCCACTCCGTCCACGCCTGGTACTCGGGTCGTCGGGACTCGAAGACGAGGTGGCCCCCGGGCCGCAGCGCGGCATGAATGCCGCGGAGCGTCGAGGACAGGTCCTGGTCTGTGAGGAAGACCTGCGCGACGTTGCCGGTCATGACCGCTACATCCACGTGCATAGGCGGTAAGACGGTCGCATCTCCATGTATCCACGTGACCTGGTCTGCCCCAGGCTTGCTGCGGGCCACGTCGAGTGAAGCCTCGGCAGGATCAACTCCGACCACGTCGAGCCCGGCGCGGGTGAGCCGGCAGGCAAGCGACCCGTTCCGCATCCGATGTCGAGCACGCTTCGAGCACCCAGCTCGCGAACGATCCGTTCGTAGAGGCCGAGATCGTCCCTCGCACCGTCAAAGTCGTCGTAGAGCACCGCGAGTCGCGGATCGGAGAAGAGCGAGTCAGGCACGTTCGAACCGTAGCCAACAGGCTCGGGAAGCCCCACAACGTTTCCGCTCATGCCGCATAGCGTGCGGTCGTGCCGAGACGCGTGCGTCATCCCGGCGCCAGTCGGGCGCCTACAACAGCCTTCCGCATGTCCGCGCAGCGCGGACGGCGTCACTGGTTCTCTGGGCTCGTGAAGGCCCAGTCGAGGCCATCCTCCCCCTGGCAGTCCATCGTGGCATCGCGTTGCAGTCCGGCCTTCAGCGCCACGTTCTGGCTGGAGCGGTTGTCGGGTCGCACGCGTGCGACGATCGTCTCCGCCGGCATCTCGTCCAAGGCCCTGGACACAACGGCCGAGGCGGCCTCGGTGGCGAAGCCCCGCCCCCACACCTCGGGTACGAAGCGATAGACCAGGTTCAACACTGGGCGTCCGTGCATCAGCATCCGCTTCACGCCGGCATAGCCGACGATGCGGTCCGAACCGGACTCGCGGACGCACCAATAGCCGAAGCCGTGCTCTTCCCAGTGGCGGACCCACCGGGCCACCAGCTCAGCCGCCTCGCCGCGATCCTCGAGCCTGTCGGACGGGTTGTGCTCAACGGTGCGCGGGTCTCCGAGGATTGCGAACACTCCCGCCGAATCGGTCGCCATGGGCCGGGTCAACCGCAGCCGCTTGGTCCTCATCTCCTGGGCACCCACCGCTGGATGGTCCCACGCCGCAGCCGCGGACACACCGAGCGGTCAACTCCTCCGCGCAAGCCCATGCGCCCCATGAGTGATCGGAATCGCACGCACATGCCGCTGGTCGCGCAGCCGCATCCTCGTCGTCCCTGCCCTGCCCGGTCACCTACGGCGCGGGCGGTCCCGCCAGGCCCCCGTGGCCCACAGTGCCCAGGCAACCAGTACCGGCTGGAAGAAGAGCCGCATGAGCCGCTTCTGATCCGTGTCGAGGCCGAACGCGTCGTTGCTCTCGACGTACTGCGCGATGTTCCCGGGGAAGATTGCGACGAAGAAGGCCGCGACCACGAATCCCACGGTGACGCGGCCACGCCCCCAGGCCAGAAGCGCGGCTCCCAGGCCCATCTCCACGAGACCAGAGACCAGCACGACAGGGTCGTCGTCGACGGGGAACCAGGCCGGGACCTGGGCGCGGAAGTCGTCGCGAGCGAAGGTGAGATGGCTCGCCCCTGCGCCGACGAGGGTGGCGCCGAGCACCCAGCGGGCCAGGGTACGTGGGAGTGAAGTGGGCGCGGCATCCGTGAGGGCCATGACCCCAGCATCGCACTCCGCACCGTCCGGCCGGTCTCCCGCGGATGCGCTGCCGCGTCCGCTCGTGCCGCTGTCCGCGCGCAACTGCCGATGAGCGGGCATCGGACCGCCTACCATTGTCGGAGTGGAGAACCACGCAATCGGGCTGGCACGCGGAGCCTTGGAACTCCGCCCCCACGACCCTGAGTGGCTCCACTGGTTCCAGCGCGAGCGGGCCGAACTCCTAGCATTGGTGCCAGACATCCTCGAAGTCGAACACGTGGGAAGCACGTCGATTCCCGGTCTCGAAGCAAAGCCGATCATCGACATGCAAGCATCGCTCCGGTCGTTAAGCGACTGGACAAGAGTGGTGCCTCGACTGGGTGAACACGGCTACACCTTCATGGCGGAGCGGGTGTACGAGGCCAGGATCTTCCTTCCCAAGGGACCTGAGGAGTCGCGCACCCACTACCTTTCGTTGATTGAGGCCGACACGGACGAGTGGCGCCTGCGCCTTCGATTCCGTGATGCCCTTCGCTCGAACCGTGCGCTCCGTCACGAGTATCAGGACCTCAAGCGGCGACTCTTGCGCGAGCATGCCGACGACCGACCCGCCTACACCAGGGCCAAGTCGGCCTTCGTAGAACGGATTCTCGCCGCATACCCGTGACGGCCACGAAGCGTGCACGCATCTGCCGCGATGAGTGCGCTCCTGCCGATGAGCGGACGCGGGGGCGAGGCCGTGGCTGCGACAATGCCGAAGTGGTCGAGATCAGCCGGGATGACCGAGACGTTGTCGTGCGTATGTCCTCCGAGGAGGCCGAACTTCTGTCCTTCGCGTTGAGGGCGGGGTTTGAGACGACGTCCCGAGCCGAGTACTGGATTCGTCATGGGGTCGCCCAGCCGTCGGTGCGCGAATTGGCGGCGGGCGTGTACGCGGTCGCCACGGGAGAGCGTGAGTCGGCCACCACCACCGTGGAGCGTGGCGTCGAGGTCGAGGAGAATCCACGACGCCCTCGACCGTCGTCCTAGCCGTCCGCTCATGCCGCGGATGGTGAAAGGATCGTGGTGCCGAGATAAGGACGTGGCGCCACTAGCGTGTGCCACGTGGAGAAGGCACCTCACCTGATCGTGCTGCGAGGCAACGCGGCGTCTGGCAAGAGCACCTTGGCGGCGGCACTTCAACGCGCGTTGGGGCCAGGCACGGCGAACATCGAGCAAGACCATTTCCGGAGAGTGATCTTGCGTGAGCATGACGTACCGGACGGGGCGAACATCGGCCTCATCGCTCACACCGTCCGCTACTGCGCCAGCATCGGCAACAACGTCATCGTCGAGGGCATGCTCGTGTCGAAGCACTACCGCGACATGCTTCGCGAGCTCCTCACCCAGCACCACGGCCCGACCCACGTGTTCTACCTTGACGTGCCGCTGGAAGAGACGCTGCGCAGGCATGCAACTCGGCCACTCGCGGCAGAGGTGTCAGCGGACAAGCTCCGCGAGTGGTACGTCCAGTCCGACGGTCTCGGCCTTCCTGGTGAAGTCGTGCTCGACGGCACCGCGGACCTGGAGGTCACGCTGAAAGTCATCCTGCACACGGTCGGAGATGTCCCGACCAAGGAAGACATGGACCGTGGCCGGTACCTCTGACCAATCGCCCGCGACACGCTGTGGCGCAACGCTGGACGGTCCTGAGCCCACGGGTGAGGATGTCGGGATGAGCGAGACGAGCAGCGATCTCACCAACGTCGACCCGATCATCTCCGACGCGGTCGAGAACATCAGCAACCGTTTCGGCGCGCAGGGCCTGTGCGACCTCATCGCCCTTGCGCGTGAGGAGCTGGCCCGAGCGGAGGCGGCGCTGCGGGACCTCGCCGACACCGAGTGAGCGCAGCGACCCGGCCCAGTCGAGCCGGTTCTGCGGGTTAGAACCTCGCGCGCGTCCGTCGTACCCTTGGTCTGACCCCCACCCCAAGGCTTCGAGAGGTTCTTGCATGCCCGCGCCCCACGCCGAGTCACTCTTCCCGCGACTCGAGCCGCTGCTGCCGTCGGTGCAGAAGCCGATCCAGTACGTCGGCGGCGAGCTCAACGCCACTCTGAAGGAATGGGATGAGGTCGAGGTCCGCTGGGCCTTGATGTACCCCGACGCCTACGAGGTCGGCCAGCCCAACCAGGGTGTCCAGATCCTGTACGAAGTGCTCAACGAGCGCGACTGGATCATGGCGGAGCGCACCTATGCCGTGTGGCCGGACATGGAGAAGGTCATGCGGGACAACGCCATCCCGCAGTTCACCGTCGACAACCACCGGCCGGTGCGCGCGTTCGACGTACTCGGCGTCTCCTTCGCCACCGAGCTCGGCTACACCAACCTCCTGACCGCGATCGACCTCGCCGGCATGCCTCTGCACGCTGCCGACCGCAGCGAGGAAGACCCGATCGTCATCGCGGGTGGGCACGCGGCGTTCAACCCGGAGCCGGTCGCGGACTTCATCGACGCGGCCGTCCTCGGTGACGGCGAGGAGATCGTGCTTGCGATCTCGGACGTCATCCGCGAGTGGAAGGAAGAAGGCCGCCCCGGCCTCGGCGGTCGTACGCCGCGCGATGAGCTGCTCTACCGCCTCGCGGTCTCCGGCGCCGTCTACGTGCCGAAGTTCTTCGACGTCGAGTACCTCCCCGACGGCCGCATCAAGCGGGTCGCCCCCAACACCTCCGGGGTGCCGTGGCGGGTGCACAAGCACACACTGATGGACCTCGACGCGTGGCCGTACCCGAAGAAGCCGCTGGTGCCGCTCGCGGAGACCGTGCACGAGCGCTTCTCCGTGGAGATCTTCCGGGGGTGCACCCGAGGCTGCAGGTTCTGCCAGGCGGGCATGATCACCCGCCCTGTTCGCGAGCGTTCGATCACGACGATCGGCGACATGGTCGAGAACGGCATCCGCAAGTCCGGCTTCGAGGAGGTCGGCCTGCTCTCGCTCTCGAGCGCCGACCACACCGAGATCGGGGAGGTCGCCAAGGGCCTCGCCGACCGCTACGACGGCTCCAACGTCTCCTTGTCGTTGCCCTCGACCCGTGTCGACGCCTTCAACATCACGCTCGCGAACGAGCTCTCCCGCAACGGTCGTCGCTCGGGCCTGACCTTCGCGCCCGAGGGCGGGTCGGAGCGGATGCGCAAGGTGATCAACAAGATGGTCACCGAGGAGGACCTCATCCGCACGGTGGCGACGGCATACTCCCACGGGTGGCGTCAGGTGAAGCTGTACTTCATGTGCGGCCTGCCCACCGAGACCGACGAGGACGTCCTCGAGATCGGCGAGCTCGCCAAGAAGGTGATCGCCAAGGGCCGCGAGGTCTCCGGGCGCAAGGACATCCGCTGCACGGTGTCGATCGGCGGGTTCGTGCCCAAGCCACACACGCCGTTCCAGTGGGCCGCACAGCTCGACCACGAGACCACCGACGAACGACTGAAGAAGCTGCGCGACACGGTCCGCGCGGACAAGCAGTACGGCCGGGCAATCGGGTTCCGCTACCACGACGGCCGCCCCGGCATCATCGAGGGACTGCTCTCGCGCGGCGACCGCCGCGTCGGCGGGATCATCGAGCACGTGTGGCGCGCCGGTGGCCGGTTCGACGGATGGAGCGAGCACTTCTCGTACGACGCCTGGGTGGAGGCCTCGGAGAAGGCACTCGCCGACACTCCGGTCGACCTCGACTGGTACACCACCCGTGAGCGCGAGTACTCCGAGGTACTCCCGTGGGACCACCTCGACTCCGGCCTCGACCGCGACTGGCTGTGGGAGGACTGGCAGGACGCGATCGACCCCGACTCCACCGTCGAGGTCGAGGACTGCCGCTGGACCCCCTGCTACGACTGTGGCGTCTGTCCTCAGATGGGGACGGAGATCGAGATCGGGCCTACCGGCAAGAAGCTGCTGCCGCTGTCAGTCGTCTGATGACGACCGACCGGCTCGGTGCGACGGCGGTAGTGCGCCCGGCGGGGGTCGAGGACGTCGGGCTGCTCACCCGGCTGCGTGAGGAGTGGACCGCGGAGCAGCAGGATGAGCCGATCGACGACCCCGGTTTCGGGGCGGAGTTCGCGGCCTGGTTCGAGCGGGAGGCGGAGCATCGCCTGACCTGGCTCGCCGAGATCGAGAGCACGCCGGTGGGGATGCTCAACATGCTGGTCTTCACCCGGATGCCCAAGCCTGCCCGTCGTACCACCTCGCAGTGGGGGTACGTCGCCAACGTGTACGTCGACGCCGCCCACCGCGACGCAGGCGTCGGCCGGATGCTGCTCGACGCGGCGACCGCCCACGCGCGGGCACATGACTTCGTACGACTCGTGCTGAGCCCGAGCGAGCGTTCGATCCCGTTCTACGAGCGCGCCGGGTTCGTCCCCGCGGCGAGCCTGATGATCAACGAGCTGTCTTGAGCGAGTCCTCGATGTACGACGGTCGTGCGACTGTCAGGCCGACCGCGACCTGAGCGAGCGAGAGGACGCACAGCACCGACAACGGCACGGTCCATCCGCCCGTCGCGTCGAACAGCACGCCCATGCCGAACGGGCCGATCGCGGCGATCAGGTAGCCGACCGACTGGGTGAAGCCCGAGAGCGCGGCCGTCCCTTCGCTGGTGCGAGCGCGCAGGCCGATCAGGGTGAGCACGAGCGGGAAGATGCTCGCGGCCGCTCCGATCAGCACCGCCCACACCCAGGCCCCGCGCGTGGGAGCCACGATGAGGCCGAGATAGCCGACGGGGTAGCAGGCTCCGAGGGCCAGGATCAGCACGGCCTGGCTCTGCAGACGCGCGGCGAGTGAGGGGATCAGGAACGACAGCGGGATGCTCATCGCGGTGATCACACCGAGCAGGACCCCTGCTGTGGAGGCGGCGAATCCGGCGTCGCGATATACCTTCGCGAACCATCCGAAGATCGAGTACGCCTGGAGCGACTGCAGCCCGAAGAACAGCGCCATCGCCCATCCCAGACGCGTCCGGGCGACGTCGCGGAGGCGGACCGTGTGCGGCACAGCCGCCAGCGACCTGTCGTGCCGGATCAGGCCGAGCCAGGGGAGGGCGGCCACGACGGCGGTGATCGCCCACGCCGCGAGGCCCCATCGCCAGGAGCCGAGCTGATCGGAGAGCGGCACGGTCAGCGCCGAGGCGAGGGTGAGGCCGATCGCCATGGAGGTCGTGTAGAGCGCGGTGAGCAAGCCGACCCGGTGGGGGAAGTGGAGCTTCACCAGCGACGGCAGCAGCACGTTGGCGGTGGCCATGCCGGCGAGGGCGACCAGCGACATCAGCAGGAAGAGCGACACGGAGTCCGTTCGAGCCCTGACCGAGAGCCCGACGACCACGGCGAGCAGCGACAGCAGGGTCACGCGATGGACTCCCGCGCGGCGAGCGAGCTCTGGTGCGAGCGCGCCGAAGCTGGCGAAGGCCAGGACGGGCAGCGTGGTCAGAACGCCGGCCGTGGCGCCGGTCATGGCGAGGTCGCCGGTGATCTCGTCGAGGACCGGTCCCACGCTGATCGCGGCGGGCCTGAGGTTGAACGCCAGCACCACGATGCCGATGAGTACGAGGACCCGCTGCCATCGGGTGTCCTCAACGGTCGGGGTCGGTGCTGGAGCGGTCACCGAAGCACCCTACGCACACCGTGGGTGCCCGCTCCTCGCCCGAGGCGCGGACTGTAGCGAACATCGCACTGTCGGGGGCTCCGCCTAGGCTGACGTTCGTGCACACCATCGGCGTCGAGCAGCGGCGGACCCGGCTCGCCCTGAGGCACAGGTTGACCCCTGGGGCCAGGGCGACAGATGTGGTCGATGCGGCAGGGAGCGTGGTCTGCCTGCATGCCACAACGCCGACCACGGTCTACCTCTCGGCCTGGGCTCGCGTCGACGGCTTCACCACTGCAGCCATGGACAAGGCCCTGTACGTCGACCGCACCCTCGTCAAGCAGCTCGCCATGCGCAGGACGCTCTTCGCCGTGCCGACAGTCGACCTGGGGCACGTTCAGGCCGGCGCGAGCAGCCGGGTGGCCGTCTCCGAGCACCGCCGACTCGCCCGGGAGGTCGAGAAGGCGGGGCTGCGCGACGACGGGGAGGCGTGGCTCGACGAGGCCAAGCGCGAGGTCATGGGAGCGCTCGAGGACGGCCGGGAGCTGACCTCGACCGAGCTGCGCGAGGAGGTCCCGCTGCTCCAGGGCTCGCTGACCTACGGGATGGGCAAGAGCTGGGGCGGGCAGATGCCGGTCGCGCCGCGAGTGCTGACCGTCCTGTCCGCGGAGGGCCTGATCGTGCGGGCCGGCAACGACGGACCCTGGACCACCTCCCGGCCGCGCTGGGCGCGGATGGAGGCATGGACGGGGGAGTCGGTGCCGCGGGTGGAGCCTGCCGCGGGGCTGGCCGAGCTGGTGCGCGGCTGGCTGGCGGTCTTCGGCCCCGGGACCATGCAGGACATCAAGTGGTGGCTGGGCGGAACTGTCGCGGCCACGAGGAAGGCTCTGGCCGACGTCGGCGCGGTGGAGGTCGCCCTCGACGGTTCGACGGGCTACGTGCTTCCCGACGACCTGGATCCCCCTGAGCCGGTAGCCCCCTGGGCGGCACTGCTGCCCGAGCTCGATCCCACGACGATGGGCTGGGCCGAGCGTGACTGGTATCTCGGGGAGCACCGGCCCGAGCTCTTCGACCGCAACGGCAACGGCGGCAACACCGCCTGGTGGCAGGGGCGCATCGTCGGAGGCTGGTCCCAGTCCGCCGTCGGGGAGGTCGTCGTCGAGCTCCTGGAGGACATAGGCAGGGAGGGCACAGACGCGCTCGCCGCCGAGGCCGAGAGGCTCACCGAGTGGCTCGCCGGCACGAGGGTGGCGGGTCGCTACCCCTCACCGCTGAGCAAGAGGGTGGCCGGGGGCTGATGGCGCGCCGGGACTTAGGGTGCTCCCGTGCCTGAACAGCCCGAACAGCAAGCTCCGCCCGTCCAGCGGCTCCGCATCCGTTACGCCAAGCGTGGACGTCTCCGGTTCACCAGCCACCGTGACTTCTCCCGGGCGTTCGAGCGGGCGGTCTTCCGCGCCCGCATCCCGATGGCGTACTCGTCGGGCTTCAACCCCCACCCGCGGATCTCCTACGCCGGTGCCGCCCCCACCGGGTCGGCGAGCGAGGCGGAGTACCTCGAGATCGCCCTGGCCCAGGAGGTCGACCCCGCCGCCGTACACACAGACCTCGACGAAGCGCTTCCCGACGGGCTTGACGTGCTGGAGGTCGTCGTGAGTCGGGGCGGATCGCTCGCGGACCGCCTCGAGGCAAGCCACTGGCGGCTCACGCTGCCCGGGGTCGACGGGGCCGCTGCCGAAGAGGCGGTGGCGCAGTTCCTTGCCCGCGACGAGGTGATGGTGGAGCGGATGACGAAGAAGGGCCTGCGTACCTTCAACTGCCGCGACGCCGTCGTGTCGCTCACCTCACACGTCGGCGAGGTATCGGGCACGAAGTGTGCGATACTCGACGTGGTCTTACGTCACGGAACCCCGTCCGTGAGACCCGACGACATCCTCGCCGGACTCCGCGAGGTCGCCGGACTCGACGCTGATGCGGCTCCTTTGCACGAGCGGCAGGCGCAGGGGCCGCTCGATCCGCAGGCCGGCACGGTAGGGGATCCGTTGGAGCCCGACCGCGACGCAGGGTGACCGAAGGTGACAGGTTCGGTCCGTTGAGCTGCCGACCGCGGTCGGCCCCGACACGAGCCCCGGACGACGATTGACCTCGGAGGTTGTCGCCGCGCTCCAGCCGTAGGCCCGATCGCGTGACGCGCAGGAATCGCGTCTCCATCTCGCTCGGCAGGAGCCCCGACCGAAGGCTTGCGTCGCGCCGGTTTGACCGGCACGACGACTGACACGCTTCCGCGTGGACCATCCGTTGACGGTCCCGGGAGCCTAGGAGAGCACATGCTCGACGAGGAAACTGCAGAGATCACCGAGTCGCCTGCAACAACCCCGAACGACACACCCGGGGAACAGGCAGACACCCCGACCGCCGCTGAGTCGGCCAAGAAGACCGCCGCAAAGCGCACCACCGCGAAGAAGGCCCCGGCCAAGAAGGCCGCCACCAAGAAGACCGCCGCCAAGCGCACCACCAAGAAGGCCGCCACGGCCGAGCCTGGTGCAGAGCCGCCCGCTACGCCCGCGGTCGAACCCGCCGGGGCCGAGGCCCCGCCTGCGGACGTGGTCGCCGAGACCGGAGAGGGCGCACCGAGCGCCGAGGCCGCTGCTCCGGCGAAGAAGGCGGCGAAGAAGACCACCGGCAAGAAGACCGCTGCCAAGCGCACGACCAAGAAGGTCGCCACCGCGTCTGTGCTCGAAGAGACCACTTCGGAGACGGACCAGGCTCCCGCGGCCTCGGCCGGCGAGCCCGTCGAGGCAGCCGGCAAGGCTGCCGAAGCTCCCTCAGGTGGCGCGGTTGAGGAGGCGTCCCCGACGCCTGCAGTGCCGGCCACCGCTCTTCTGTTCCAGCCTCCGGACCCGACCAAGGCCGTCGTCACTCGCCGTCGCCGCTCTACGAAGGCCGCCGAAGCCGAAGGTGCGGACGCCGCCGCCAAGACGTCCGATGAGTCGGGTGAGGAGGGCGAGAAGCCGACCGACAAGCCGGCCAAGAAGGCCACCAACAAGGCCACCAAGAAGCCCGCCCAGGGCAAGCCCCGCCAGGATGCCAAGGCGCCCGAGGCCGAGGCGACCCCCGAGGCCGCCACCGAGGCCAAGGAGGCATCCCCCGGCGAGGGCGAGGATGAGCAGGGCGGCGAGCGCCGCCGCCGTCGTCGTGGTGGACGGCGTCGTCGTCGCTCCGGTGGTGGCGACGAGCCCGAGGGCAGCGAGTCTTCCGAGTCTTCCGAGTCCGAGAAGGCAACCGAGGCCGACAAGAGCGATTCCGACGAGGGCGACGAGCAGTCCTCCGGCTCGCGTCGTCGCCGCCGCCGCCGTCGGTCGGGTGAGGGCGCCGATGGCGACGAGGCCGAGGGCAGAGTCCGCAAGGCCCGCAACGCCGAGGACGAGATCACCGCGCTGAGCGGCTCCACCAGGCTCGAGGCCAAGAAGCAGCGTCGCCGCGAGGGCCGAGAGGCAGGTCGCCGCCGCGCTCCGATCGTGAGCGAGGCGGAGTTCCTGGCTCGGCGTGAGTCGGTCGACCGGGTCATGGTGATCCGCCAGCGCCAGGACCTCACCCAGATCGCCGTGCTCGAGGACAAGGTCCTGGTCGAGCACTACGTCTCGCGCGAGTCGCAGACCTCGCTCATCGGCAACGTCTACCTCGGCCGGGTGCAGAACGTGCTTCCGTCGATGGAGGCGGCCTTCATCGACATCGGCAAGGGTCGCAACGCCGTCCTCTACGCCGGTGAGGTGAACTGGGACGCGCTCGGCGCCAAGAACGGCCAGCCCCGCAAGATCGAGGCGGTCCTCAAGTCGGGGCAGCCGATCCTGGTCCAGGTCACAAAGGACCCGGTCGGCCACAAGGGCGCCCGCCTGACCAGCCAGATCAGCCTGCCCGGGCGGTTCCTGGTGTACGTCCCCGACGGCACTACCAGCGGCATCTCCCGCAAGCTGCCGGACACCGAGCGCAACCGGCTCAAGAGCTTGCTGAAGGAGATCGTCCCTGAAACGGCAGGGGTCATCGTCCGTACGGCGGCCGAGGGCGCCAGCGAGGAGGAGCTCACCCGCGACGTCGAGCGACTCACCGCCCGCTGGGAGGACATCGAGAAGAAGTCCTCGAACGGCAACGCACCGCAGCTGCTCTACGGCGAGCCCGACCTGACGCTCAAGGTCGTGCGCGACCTGTTCACCGAGGACTTCAGCAAGCTCGTCATCGCAGGCGGCGACGCCTGGGACATGGTCGAGGGGTACGTCAGCCACGTCGCTCCCGACCTTCAGGACCGGCTCGAGAAGTACGACGGAGAACGCGATGTCTTCGCGGAGTACCGGATAGACGAGCAGATCGAGAAGGCCCTCGACCGCAAGGTCTGGCTTCCCTCGGGCGGCTCCCTGGTCATCGACCGCACCGAGGCGATGACCGTCGTCGACGTGAACACCGGCAAGTTCACCGGCTCCGGCGGCAACCTCGAGGAGACCGTCACCAAGAACAACCTCGAGGCCGCGGAGGAGATCGTCCGCCAGCTCCGGCTGCGCGACATCGGCGGCATCATCGTCGTGGACTTCATCGACATGGTGCTCGAGAGCAACCGGGACCTCGTGCTCCGGCGGCTCGTCGAGTGTCTCGGGCGTGACCGCACCCGCCACCAGGTCGCGGAGGTCACCTCGCTCGGGCTCGTGCAGATGACCCGCAAGCGCATCGGGACCGGCCTGCTGGAGGCATTCTCGGAGGCCTGCGAGCACTGCCAGGGTCGCGGCCTGGTCCTGCACCACGAACCGGTCGAGCCTAAGAAGAAGTCCGAGGACGAGTCCCGACGCGGCCGTCGTGGTGGCCGCGGTCGCGGCCGTGACGACTCCACGAGCGGCAACGGCGGGGGAATGCCCTCGCCGAAGGACGTCGCCGCGATGGCCAAGCACGAGGCAGCCGAGGCAAAGTCCGAGGACGGCTCCGAGAGCACGCCTGAGGCGGTAGCCGAGCCGAGCTCGGGCAAGCCCGCGAAGCAGGAGCCCGCGGAGCTGAAGGCTGAGGCTCCGGCCGAGCCGCTCAAGGGCGCCCGTACCCCTGCCGGGGAGGCGGAGGCGGCGTCGCGCGACACCGGTGAGGCCGAGGCCAAGCCCGGTCGCTCACGTGGTGGGCGAGGCCGTGGCCGCGGCCGTGCCGCCAAGGATGCAGCCGAGGCGCCGACCACCGAGCAGAACGAGCAGAACGAGCAGAGCGACAAGCCCCAGCAGCCCGAGCAGCCCGAGCGGTCGGAGAAGCCCGGAACAGGGGAGGATCGGCAGCGCGGGGAGAAGCCCTCTCCGGCCACGTCGGAACCCGCTGCCGAAGGACGGACCGAGGACGCGGCCGCGGAGCACAAAGGAGCCGATGAGTCACCGGTCGAGGCTGCCTCGGCTGAGCCTGCCGCTCCGGCTGCGCCGAAGATCGTGACCTCGGTACGTCGACGGAGCGCTCGCCGTGCGGCAGGCCCGCCGCCCGAAACGGCTGCCCCGGTGGCCTCTGCGTCGTCCTCGTCGACCATCGGGGAGGCTTCTGACCATGCCCCTGGTGCCGGCTCGACTGGGCCCGCGAACGGTGACCAGGCCAGCGACGAGCCGGCCGACGCCGAGCCGCTGGCGACCCTGCTGGACGCAGCCGAGGTGAGCCCGGACGGGCAGCCCGAGGAGGCGGAGGGCACCGAGGGGGCTGCTCATGACGCCCCGGCCACCCCTCACGTCCCGGTCAAGAAGCGCGGATCCCGCAGGCGCTGACGTTGCCCCTCAGGCCGATCTGGTGCCCCCAGGTCGGCCCGGGGCAGCCCAGTCGTCAGGGCGGGCGACGTACAAGGCGGGCGTTTTGACCCTGCAGGGCATCGCCCGTAGACTTGATCCTCGGCGTGCTAGAGCGCGCCCGTCCTGTGTGCCAGTCGCACGCTCCCGTCGTTGAGTACCGGGCAGCGCGCTGCGCCACAGAAATTGAACTTGTAGTCCGACGAATGAGAGTGAGTCCGCGGTGTACGCGATCGTGCGCAGTGGCGGCCAGCAGCAGAAGGTTGCTGTCGGTGACGTCATCGAGATCGACAAGGTTGCCAGCGAGGTCGGCGACTCGGTCAAGCTTCCCGTGGTGCTGCTCGTCGACGGTGACAAGGTCACCTCGGACGCAGACACGCTCGGCAAGGCGACCGTGACCGCCGAGGTCCTCGGTGCCACCAAGGGTCCGAAGATCGTCATCCAGAAGTACAAGAACAAGACCGGCTACAAGAAGCGCCAGGGTCACCGTCAGAAGTACACCCAGGTCAAGGTCACCGACATCTCGGCTTGATCAGCACCGTCTGATCGTCCTCTGAACAGAACCAAGGACTGAACTCATGGCACACAAGAAGGGCGCAGCCTCGACCAAGAACGGTCGGGACTCCAACCCGCAGTACCTCGGCGTCAAGCGCTTCGGCGGCCAGCTCGTCAACGCTGGTGAGATCCTTGTCCGCCAGCGCGGCACGCACTTCCACCCGGGCTCCGGCGTCGGTCGTGGTGGCGACGACACCCTGTTCGCCCTCGTCGGCGGCAACGTCGAGTTCGGCACGAAGCGCGGCCGCCGCGTCGTCAACGTCGTCCCGACAGCT
>DATICF010000141.1:0-6519 GCA_035456965.1 Nocardioidaceae bacterium | reverse complement strand
AGACCGCGCCAGTGATGGGCAGCTCCATCGTCAACACGAGCAGCCCGTTGAGCCCGATGAGGAGACCGAAGTCGCGTTCGCTCAGACCCACGTCGCTGACGTGCAGGGGCAGGCCGACGGTGGACTGGATGTAGACGGCTCCGCGACCAGGTCGAGGCGGCCGCCGCCATCGCCGAGTTGGTCGCGCAGGATCTCGACGCTGGTTGATGGCGCGAGCACCGCCTGCGGCTTCGCTCTGTCACCAGCCCGAGCGCTGCCCGGGGGCGACCGACTACGCGACGACTACCTCCGGGCCGGCCTTGGCCAACGCCTCGCGCTGGTCGGCTGGCACCCCGCTGTCGGTGATGATCACGTCCACCTCGTCCAGGCGAGCGAAGCGGACCGGCGCCTCGACGCCGACCTTGCTGGCGTCGGCGAGCACGACCGCCCGACGGGCGGCCTTGACCATGGCACGCTTGGTCGCGGCCTCGTCCCGGTCGGGAGTGGAGAGCCCGTGCGCAGTGGTCAGGCCGTTGGTGCCCAAGAAGACGGTGTCGACACGCAGCTGCTCGATCGCCTTCACGGTCTCCGGACCCACCGCAGCCTGGGTTGTGGGCCGCACCCGGCCCGGCAGTAGGTACAGCTCGATTTGCGGCGCCGTGGCGAGCCGGGCCGCCAGCGGCACCGCGTGCGTCACTACCACCAGCGGGTGGTCTCGCGGTAGTCGGCTGACCAGACGGCTGGTGGTGGACCCGGCGTCGATCAGGACGGTGGAGCCGGGCGGAGGGAGCTCCTCCAGCGCGGCCTTGGCGATCCGGTCCTTCTCGGCGGTGTTGGCCGCGCCGCGGTCCAGAAGGCCGGACTCGACGACCGGGAGCGCGTTCGCCGGTACGGCTCCGCCGTGGAGCCGACGAACCAGCCCGATCCGCTCGAGTGCGGAGAGGTCGCGTCGTACGGTCTCGGTGGTGACGTTGAAGGACTTCGCGAGCGCCAGTACGGACAGCCGGCCGCGCTCGGCCACGAGCTGGGCGATCGCCTGCTGCCGCTCCTCGGCGTACATCTCCGCGCTCCTCTCGCTGCCACCAGGGTCGGGGCGTCCCTCCCCGAGGATTGGGCCACCCCTCAGGGCGGGTTACGGCTCGACGGTGACCTTGATCGCCTCGCCGTTCTTCACGATCTGGAACGCCTCGAGGACCCGCTCCAGCGGGATGTGCGCGGTGATCAAGTCCTTCACCGGCACCTGCCCGGAGGAAATGTAGGCCAGGGCCCGCTTGTTGTGCTCGGGCGCGGACCCGTTCGCGCCGTGGATGTGCAACTGGCGGTAGTGCACCACGTTGGAGTCGCAGGTGATCGTCGGGTGGCTCTTCGGCAAGCCGCCGAAGAAGGAGATGCGGCCGTTGCGCGCCGCCATGGCGATCGCCTGCTCCTGGGTGATGTTCGCCGCGGTCGCGGTGATCACCACGTCGGCGCCGCGCCCTCCGGTGAGCTGCATGACCCGTTCGACGACGTCGACCTTGGCCGCGTTGATCACCTCGTCGGGACCCACCGCGTCGGCCGAGAGCTCGAGCCGGTCGGCGTTGACGTCGACCAGGTACACCGGACCGGCGCCGTGCACGCCACGCACCAGCCGGATGTGCATACACCCGATCGGTCCGGCGCCGAAGACCACGACGGTGTCACCCTCCTCGATGTCGAGCAGCTCCTGGGCGTTGATGGCGCAGGCGAGCGGTTCGGCAGCCGAGGCCTCGTCGTAGCCGACGTTGTCGGGGATGCGGTTGAGGCCGTCGACCTTGAGCACCTCGCGCGGGACGATCATGTACTCCGCGAAACCGCCGTCGTACTGGTAGCCGACGGACGTCTGGTTCTGGCAGACGGCCATCCAGCCCTTGCGGCACTCGTGGCAGTCGCCGCAGGGCACCGCGGCGATCACCTGGGCGCGGTCGCCGACCTTCCAGCCGGAGCCGTAGGCCTCGTTGACCTCCGCCCCGACCTCGACGATCTCTCCGGCGATCTCGTGCCCGGTGATCCGCGGTGGCGTGAGGTTCTGGTGGCCGTTGTAGAGGATCTTCACGTCGGTCCCGCACGTGCTGCAGTTGCGCACGCGCAGCTTGACCTCGTCGGGGCCGCACTCCGGCTCTGGGACGTCCTCCACCCGCACATCCTCGGGTGCGTAGAAGCGCAGCGCCTTCATGATTTCTCCTTCGGTCTCGGTTGCCTGACCTCACCGTACGGCGTTCTGGGAGCGATTCCAACATGAACGGGCAAGAAATCAAGCCCGAGTGCTTGGCAATCGGCCCGATCGTGAGGTTTACTGCTTGAAATAGCTCGTGACCGGCGTCACACGGTCGGCGAATCGGAGGGAAGAAATGACCACCACCACGGAGGCGACCCGAGGCGGAGCCCGGGTCCGGATCCAGCGGTTCGGCACGTTGCTTTCGAACATGATCATGCCGAGCATCGGCGCGATCATTGCCTGGGGACTTATCACCGCGTTCTTCATCCCGGACGGCTGGACCCCCAACGAGAAGATCGCCACGGTGGTCGGCCCCACCATCTTCTACGTGTTGCCGACCCTCATCGCCTACACCGGCGGCATGATCGTCTACGGCGTCCGCGGCGGCGTCGTCGGGGCCACGTCCCTCATCGGGGTGATCATGGCCACGAGCGACCCGCTCTTCGTGGGGGACCAGGGCGGCTCGCCGATGTTCCTCGGGGCGATGATCATGGGCCCGCTCACGGCGTACCTCATGAAGCGCGCCGACGCGCTGTGGCACCACAAGATCAAGCCCGGCTTCGAGATGCTGGTCAACAACTTCTCGGCCGGCATCCTCGCAGCGGTGATGGTGGTCGTCGGCATGTTCGCCGTCGCCCCGGTGCTGCGCGTGGTCATGGGCTGGCTCGGAGACGCCGTCAACTTCCTCGTGGACAACGGACTGCTCCCGCTGACCTCGCTGTTCATCGAGCCGGCGAAGGTGCTGTTCCTCAACAACGCGATCAACCACGGGGTGCTCACCCCGCTGGGGATCGACGAGGCTGCCGAGACGGGCAAGTCCGTCCTCTTCCTGCTGGAGGCCAACCCCGGTCCCGGACTGGGGCTGCTGCTCGCCTACTCGATCTTCGGTCGTGGCGTGGCCCGGGCCACGGCGCCGGGTGCCGCGATCATCCAGTTCTTCGGCGGCATCCACGAGGTGTACTTCCCGTTCGTGCTGATGAAGCCGAAGATGATCCTCGCGACCATCGCCGGCGGCATGACCGGCATCTTCCTCTTCACGGCTTTCGAAGTGGGTCTGCGAGCCCCGGCTGCCCCGGGCTCGATCTTCGCGGTCTATGCCCAGACCCCCAGCGGCGACTTCCTCGGCATCACTGCCGGCGTGTTCGGCGCCGCGGCGGTGTCCTTCCTGGTGGCCGCCGTGCTCCTGCGGCTGGACCGCAGCGAGGACGAGGGCGACCTGGTCCAGGCCGCCTCGCACATGGAGTCGATGAAGGGCAAGGAGTCGGCCGCCACCGCGGCGGTGCTCACCTCGCAGCGCGGATCCGTCGACGGCCCAATCACCTCGATCGTCTTCGCGTGCGACGCGGGCATGGGCTCCTCGGCGATGGGCGCTTCGGTGCTGCGCCGCAAGATCACCGAGGCTGGGTTCTCCGACGTCACCGTCGTCAACCAGGCGATCTCGAACCTGAGTGACGAGTACGACCTCGTGGTTGCGCACGCCGACCTGTCCGACCGGGCTCGTGAGCGGACGCCGTCCGCCGCGCACGTGACCGTTGAGAACTTCATGGGCAGCCCGCGGTACGACGAGATCGTCACGCTTCTCCACCGCACGAACAAGTCGGCCGGAGCCTCGACGAGCGTGGAGACCGAGGTCGCCACGGACGACGGGATCCTCCCCGAGAGCTCGGTGGTGCTGTCCGGGAGCGCGCACAACCGCGACGACGCGATCACCGAGGCAGGTCGGCTGCTGGTAGAGGCGGGAGCGGTCGATCCGGCGTACGTCGATGCGATGCACGAGCGGGAGCGCTCGGTGTCCACCGCGATGGGCAGCCTGCTGGCCATCCCGCACGGCACGAACGAGGCAAAGGACACCGTGCACCGCACCGCACTCTCCTTCGTCCGGTACGACGACGAGCTCGACTGGTCCGGCAAGCCGGTGAAGTTCGTCGTCGGGATCGCCGGCACAGGCAAGGACCACCTGCCCCTGCTCGGCAGGATTGCCCAGGTCTTCTCCGACCCGGACAAGGTTGCCCAGCTGGAGAGTGCCCGGACGGCGGAGGAGGTCCAGGCCGCCCTGGGCCAGGTCTCCCGGCCGGCCGCCCGCTCCTGACCGGGGCGAAGCCTCACTTCCCCAACGCAGCCACTCGCCCACTCCTGGGCGGGTGGCTGCTGGGCTTTGCGGAGCCGGCCCGGCACCGACGTTTCAGTCCCGGGCTCTCAGTCGGCACAAAGCAGCCGCAGCGCGGCTTGAGCCTCATCCCGCATGTCGGCCGGAAGCAGGAGCCATGTCGCGTGGTCGTCAGGAAGTGCCCGGTTCAAGGCCATGATTCTGGACCGATCAGACCCAGCGAAGTTGTCCCTTTCTGCGATCGGATCTTCGATGCACGCCAGCAGTGCAGCCGCGTCACTGAGGTGACGCTCTGGATCACGGCTGTCGCTTCGATACGCCGCCGCCTTCAGAACGAGGGCGCCGAAGGGTCTCGGTACCGAGACGGTGGTGGTGACGCCGGGAGAGATCTCCAGGCGAGCAATGAGGGTTCGCCGCAGCGCCTGTGTGCCACCTTCGATGGGGACCATTTTGCGGCCTCTCAGCGCCTCGACCACCCTGGGTGCCGGATGGTCAGCCATCAGGACATCGACGACTTCCTGGGTGGTCACGAGGTCGACCCGAGAGTCGCCGCGGACGAACCGGTGCGCCGTGTTGTTCCGCGGGTTGACTGCAGATAGCAGCCGGTAGCCGATGGATTCCAGGGCATGCGCAGTTAGCGATGGGAGGCCGCGGCTGGTCTCGATGTGCAGCACGATGTCGACATCGTTGGTGGGCCGAACCACGCCGATGCCTCGGTGGATGGTGTGCAGCTGTGTCATCAGGCCGCCCACAAGGGTCCACCGATCGCTGGGCAGCACCTCGGCCAGCTCGGCCACGTTTGGCCAAGGCTGCGGCCATCCGCCTACGACGGCGAGGACCTCGATGGTCGGTCGAGCTTGATGCTGATTGTCCTCGTGATGATCATCTTCATGGTGATCATCGCGCTCCTGCCGACTACGCCCGCTCACTCGCTGAACCTAGCCAGCGCCTCGCCCAACACCCGTTCGCCCACGCCACGCGAGCGCGGGTCGAGTGATGTAGCAGCGTCGAGCGCAGCTAGCACCGAGCTGGCGCGGGCCAGTCGGGTCACAATATAGATGTCGAAATCAGTCGCTCGAAGCGTGATCGTTCCCGTGTCGTCCTCCTTCAGCGCGTACCGGCTGGCGAGCGTCGCTCCTGCCTCCGTGGACACATAGCCATCTACGGAAGACGCGCTGTCCGCGAGGCCGATCAAGGCCGCCGCAGGGCTGACGATCTCACCCCGCAAATGGCTGAGCACTGAACTGTGTCCACGGTAGGTTCGGACGTCGGCGCGGTCCCGGCAACGGGTGATCAAGTCCCCAGCGTTGGTCGTCTCCAGCAACGTAGACCGGAGCCTCCAAGCCTGCACTTGACCGAGCCAACTGATGTCCTCCCCGGAGAGCAGTGCAATTGCGGCCCAGGCAGTGGGCTGGGCCCAGACGCGCTTCCTGCCGCCGTGGCGTGCAGCCCGATATCGCTCAATGGAGGTACGGTCGACGAGGCCTCGTGCGACACGCGTCAGCTCACCGGCTTCGATGATCCGGTTCACCTGCTGCACGGAGACACCCAGAAGCCGCGCTGCTTCACGAGTGCTCACGAAATCGGCCGTTGACGCCATACAGATATAGTTCCACTCTGAACGTTATCTGTAAACCTCTGAGCTGGTGCGAAAAGCTGCCGGTCCTGGCTAGGTGCCGGACTGGAGCGTCTCAACGCGCTGGGGGCGGGGGACGCATTCAGACAGGAACGCCGAATGACAAAGAAAGAACCCCGCCCCTGCGGTGGTGTTTCCGCTGGTGGGACGGGGTCTTCAGGTGGTGGAGCTGAGGGGATTCGAACCCCTGACCTTCTCATTGCGAAGGCTTCCCCCGGCTCTGTGTCGTTGTCTGGCCCCGTCCGGACGCGTGCATTCGATGGACTTCATGTCCAGTACGCAGGTTCGGGGGTGCGCGCGGGGTGCGCGGTTCTTGACGGCCAGGAGAGAGCCACCGACCCGATAGCCAGCCCCCTTGCTCGTCGGTGTCCGGGGTCAAGGGTGGCCGGAGGCCATCGCATCGCGACGCGGAGCGCCCTTGATGCCGGGCGCCGGCGTGCACATCGTCGTCGATCGGGTCGGCGGCCCGGAGGTGAGTTGCTGCGGAGACAGTGACCGGCTGACAAGCGACCCCGCTTGAGCGCCCGTCTTCTAATCGGAGACGGGCGCCTTGCCATGCTCGGA
>DATICF010000140.1:0-10150 GCA_035456965.1 Nocardioidaceae bacterium | reverse complement strand
ACCTCCGCGGCATGTGCGGCCCACAGACACCGGTTGTCGACGGGCACCCGTGCGGAGTGTTCTCGTGGCGGCCGCCGGTGCCGCTCGTGGAGGCGCTCTCCGACCTCCTCGACGGGGTCGCACCGAGGCGAAAGGAGGGGGCGGCATGACCGACCTTTTCGAAGTCACCGACGCCTACGACCGACGCCTCGCCCTGGGGGCGAGCGGGGTTCTGCGCGAGTTCAACGAGGCGGGCGTCCTGACCGCGGCTGACGTGCATGTCGCCAGGCGCCTCGGCGACCTGACCGGTGAGCACGACGAGCGCGCACTGCTCGCGGCCGCGCTGGCGACGAGGGCTGTGCAGCACGGCTCGGTCTGTCTTGACCTCGCGGCGGTCCCCGACGTCGCGCCCGAGCTGCCCTGGCCGGCTTACGACGAGTGGGTGGAGGTGGTCAGCGGCAGCCCGCTCGTGGGGCAGGGTGTGCTGCGCTGGGAGTTCGACCTGCTCTACCTCGACAGGTACTGGCACCAGGAGGTAGAGGTCTGCAACGACCTTCAGCGACGGCTGGCCAAGCAGCCCCCGGTCGTGGATCACGCGGTCCTCGACGCCGGGCTTCAACGAGTCTTCGGCGAGCCGACCTTCGCCGAGCAGCGGGCCGCGTCGCGCCGTGCAGCCACCCAGTGGACCACCGTCCTCACCGGAGGCCCGGGGACGGGAAAGACCACGACGGTTGCCGGTCTGCTCGCGTTGTTGGCGGAGCAGGCCGAACGCGCAGGCAACGACATGCGGGTGGCCCTTACCGCACCCACCGGCAAGGCGGCGGCCCGGCTGCAGGAAGCCGTCGTGGAGGCGACCGGTCGTCTCGAGCCCGAGGACCAGCAGCGGCTCGGCACGCTCGAGGCCTCGACCCTGCACCGACTGCTCGGCTCACGCCGTGACAACGGCACCCGTTTCCGCCACCACCGATCGAACCGTCTGCCGCACGACGTGATCGTTGTCGACGAGACGTCGATGGTCTCGCTGACGATGATGACCCGGCTGGTGGAGGCCGTCCGCCCTGACGCGCGACTGATCCTGGTCGGTGACCCGGACCAGCTGGCCTCCGTCGACGCCGGCGCGGTGCTCTCCGACCTGGTCTCCGGTCTCACCGCGGCAGCCGAGAGCCCGGTCGTGCGTCTGGCGACGACCCACCGGTTCGGTCGAGAGATCGGGCAGTTGGCGGCGGCGCTGCGCGACGGGTCCGCCGACGACGTGCTCGATGCGATGCGTGCGGGGACGAACGAGGTCGAGTTCGTGGAGACCGAGGACCCGGCCTTGTTGAGGCAGCCGGTCCTGGAGGCAGCGCTCGCCGTGCGCGCGGCCGCGGAGGCCGGTCTCGCCGAGCAGGCGGTAGCGGCGCTCGACCGGCACCGCCTGCTCTGCGCACACCGTGAAGGTCCCTACGGCGTCCGCCACTGGAACCGTCAGGTCGAGCACTGGCTCGCCGAGGCCACCGGTGACCCGCTCTACGAAGAGATGTACCTCGGACGCGCGCTGATGGTGACCGCCAACGACTACGGTCTCGGCCTCTACAACGGTGACGCCGGGGTCGTGGTCCGCGACGCCGACGGCCGTCGTGCCGTCATCGCGGGCGCCAAGGGACTCACTGCGTTCGCGACCAGTCGCCTGAGTGAGGTGGAGACGATGTTCGCCACCACCATCCACAAGAGTCAGGGCAGCCAGGCGGACGAGGTGACGGTGCTGTTGCCGCCCGAGGACTCTCGGCTGCTCACGCGGGAGCTCTTCTACACCGCCGTCACCCGGGCGAAGAAGAAGGTCCGGGTCGTCGGCTCCGAGGATGCGGTGCGCGCCGCTGTCGAGCGACGGGCGCAGCGAGCGAGCGGCCTGCGCCAGCGACTGAAGGCCTAGTTCGTCCGCCCCGTGTCCGATCAGCTGGGCGCTGGCATGCTCTCGTGTGCGGAGGGGCTTTGTCAGGCGCGAACCCCCGCTGTGAGGATGCGCTCTGCGTTCTCGGGCGAGAGGAACTCCGCGGGTGACATCGCACCGGCGTTGACGCGCACGAACTGGTCCATGGCCTCGTTGTTGCCCGATGTGGCGGCGAGGAGCCGCTGAAGTTCTGGCGGAGGAGGCTCGAGAGTGGCGAGCTCGCAGGTGAACCCGTACATCGCCATGACCTGTGAGTCGCGCCGTGTCTGGTAGTCCGCCATGGCCTCCTCGAAGGGGCGATCGCCTGAAAGTGCCTCGTCCACGGCTCGGGCACACATCTCCGCGTCGCGGAAGGCGTCCTGGATGCCTTGGGCGGTGATGAAGTCCTTGTTGTAGCCGGCGTCCCCCACGAGGGCCCACCCGGCACCGTACGGCTTGCGGAAGTAGTTGGGCACGGCGGTGCCCACGAAACGTGCCTCGCGGTGGGCAGACGCGAGCCTGTCGGGGAAGGACGGGATCATCTCGAGCGTCTTGAGGAAGTTCCCCTCCACGTCGGTCTTGTTGGCCGCGAACTCCGCATGCGGCCAGCCCGCGATCACGACAGAGAGCCCGTCGTTGGTCGGCCACGCCGCCGCGCCGCGGTTCGGCAGGACGTATGTCTCCATCCTGCCGTGCATCGGCAGGTCGCTGTAGTAGGTGTAGTAGGCGGCCAGCAGAGGTGGTCGCTCGTGGTACTGCTCGGGTCGAACCACCTGCGCGACAAGGGAGCGGCGTCCGTCCGCGCCGATGACGATCCGGGCGCGCTCGGTGACCGTGCGGCCGTCGCGGCCGTGGCCGCGGATGCCGGTGACCCGTCCGTTCTCGATCACCACGTCCTCGACGGTGAACCCCTCACGAACCTCGGCTCCTGCCTCACCCGCCGCCTCCACCAGGACGTGGTCGAGCGCGGTCCGCCGTGGCGCGTAGGACACCGGTGACCCTTCGATGGCCGGAGAGCCCTCGATCGCGAAGGCTCCGAAGTCGAAGAGGTAGGTGTCGATCGAGTCTGCTCCCGTGCCGACGACGTGCTCCAAGAGCCCCCACCGTTGCAGCGCCAGCACGCCAGGTGTGTGGATCAGGTGGGTCGAGATGGTGTCGCTGGGGAAGGTCGCCTTGTCCACCACCAGCACGCGGTACCCCTTGCGCGCCAGCAACATCGCCGTCGGTGACCCCGCACAGCGGGCGCCCACCACGATCACGTCGTACTTCTTGCCGTCCATCGTCCCCGACCTCCTGTGCTCTCAATGTCCCTGCGAGGGCTTGATCACGACGCTAGGGAGCCGCGCCGCCCCGCACATCCGATGAACTGCCCATGCCAGAGAATGGGTAGTTCTGCCCAGCCCGGTGTTAGCTGTCGGTAGGGCCTCCCTCACTCCATGAGGCCGTGTTCGTACGCGTACGCAGTGGCGGCCGAGCGTGAAGAGAGGCCGAGCTTGCTGAAGATGTTGCTGACGTGGCGGGCGACGGTCTTCTCGCTCAGGAACAGCCCCGACGCGATCGCACGGTTCGTCCTGCCGGCGGCGACCAGCCGCAGGACTTCGATCTCGCGCTGGGTGAGCAGGCCGGTGGCGCCGGGCGCTGTCTTCAACACGAGTCGCTCCAGACGGGTCAGGTCAGGACCGGCGCCGAGCTCCTCGAAGACAGTGCGGGCGGCGTCGAGGTGCATCTGCCCGGTGTCGTGGTCTCCCAGCCGTCGGCAGGCCACTCCCATGAGCACGCGCACGCGTGCCATGTCGTACGGCGCGGCCAGCGACTGCCACACGGCAAAGGCACGGTTCAGCTCCCCGAGTGCCGACTCGGCCTGCCCCTCGGCGAGGAGCACTGCGCCCGTGGCCTGCGCGGCCATCGCCCGAAGCAGGGGTACGTCGAACGTGGTGGCCAAGCTGGTGAGCTCCGCCGCCGCGTCGCGTGCCGCCTCGACGTCTTCGGTGACGAGCATGATGTCGACGTAGGCGGCGAGCAGCCTCGATCTGGCCGATCCGCCGGACGGGCCGGTCTGCCCCTCCGTCTCCGCCACCGCGCGCCGGATCGCGGCGACGGCGGCGTCGGCCTGACCCTGGACGAGACGCAGCCGTGCCAGCCCCGGTTGCGGGTCGTGACCGCGGGCAGCGGCTGCCCGGTACGAGGCTTCTGCCTGCGGGAACTCTCCGGCAAGTCGGTGCAGCTCGCCGCGCTGGTAGAACGCCATCCCCAAGGTCGTCGGTCGGGTGAAGCGGTCGCACGCATGCTGTGCCTCGGCGACGGCGTCCGCCCAGCGGCCGTGGATCTGCATGAGCTCGGAGCGGTGCACCAGACACTGACCCTGGAACGGGACGAGACCGTGCTGGGTCTCGCACCACGTGGCCAGGGCCGCAGTCCACTCGGTGGCGCGTTGAAGGTCCATGATCCGCTGGCAGCACAGGATCACCGCGCAGTAGGTGATCCCGGCCAGGATCGGCGAGACCTCACCCGCGGTGACCGCGACCATCGTCTCGTCGAGGAGTGGCAGACCCTCGGTCGTTCGTCCCATCTGCAGCAGGACCTGGCCCAGGCTGAACCGCGCGACCGTCATCAGGTCCTCGTCGCCGAAGCGCTCGGCGAACGTGATCGCCTCGGTGAAAGTCTGCTCGGCGTCGACGTTGCGTCCCTCGTTCATCGCCACGAGCGCCGTGACGAACAGGAGATACCCACGCTCCACGCTGTCGTGCCCGTGCTCGTCGAGCAGCCGCTGGGTGCGCGCGAACCATCCTGTGCTGTGCGCCGCGTCGCCCCGGATCAAGGCGAGGAAGCTGAGCCAGAACCCGCACCGCGCGGCGCGGGCTCTCTCCCCCTTCTGGAGCCAGCCCTGGTAGGCCCGGGTCCAGTACGCGTCGCTCTCCTGGTCGTGCCCGGTGAGGTACGCCGCGGTCGCAGTCCGTTCGAGGTCGTCAGGCGTCATCGCGGAGTCGTGGTCCGCGGCCGAGAGGTGTGCGTACGCCTCGTCCCAGACGCCGCCTCGAAAGGCTGCCTGTGCCTGCCCGAGCCGAGCCTCAACGGTCATCCGACCCCACCGTCCGAAAAGCACTCCTCGAGGCCGATGTTAGGCCGGTCGCGGCCTGTCGGGAACGCCCTCACGGCGGAGCGGTGGCCCCCTGCCTGGGGGAGACCGGTCGGAGGTCCCTAGCCAGACCGTCCCGAACCTGTCCAGACTGGCCGGAGAGCCCAGGGACAGGAGCCCGGTATGGCCGACACGCGATCCACCGTCACCCTCGACCTGCACGGCCTCCAGGGGCTGCTCGACGTGCTCGCGCGGATCGGCTTCACGGTGCTGGGCCCGACCGTTCGCAACGGGGCCGTCGCGCCAGGTCGGGTGACCTCGGTGGAGGACCTGCCGCGCGGCGTGGGCGATGAGCAGGAGCCGGGGAGCTACCGGCTGCGGCAGCGCGCCGACGAGGCCCTGTTCGGGTACGCCGCGGACGCGGTCAGCTGGAAGTCGGTGCTGTTCCCCGCCCGAGAGCTCATGTGGGAGGGCCGACGTACCGAGGAGGGGTTCGAGTCCGACGCGGGGGAGAGCCCGCAACGGCTCGGCGAGCCGCCGTACGCCATCCTCGGCATCCGCTCCTGCGATCTGCACGCCCTCGCGATCCACGACCGGATCCTGCGGGACCGGACCTACCCCGACGCCCGGTACGCCGCACGGAGGAAGGACGCCTTCCTCGTCACCGTCGACTGCTCCGACCCGAGCGGGACCTGCTTCTGCGTCTCCATGAACACCGGCCCCCGCGCCGAGGCCGGCTACGACCTCGCCCTGACCGAGCTGCTCGACGGTCGCCACACGTTCCTGGCCCGAGCAGGCACCGAGCGCGGCGCCGTGGTGCTCGACAAGCTCCCGACACAGCCCGCGGAGACACCTGACGTCCACGCGGCCGACGAGGTGACCGAGCGCGCCAGGCAGCGCATGGGCCGGACGATGGACACCACCGATATCCGCAACCTGCTCTACGACAACGCCGAGCACCCCCGGTGGGACGACGTGGCGGAGCGGTGCCTGTCGTGCGGCAACTGCACGATGGTCTGCCCCACGTGCTTCTGCACCTCGGTCGAGGAGCACACCTCGCTGCACGGAGACGAGTCCGAGCGCTGGCGGGTCTGGGACTCCTGCTTCACCGCCGACTTCTCCTACGTCCACGGCGGAAGCGTCCGCAGCAGCCCGAGGTCGCGCTACCGGCAGTGGATGACCCACAAGCTCGCGTCGTGGATCGACCAGTTCGGCACCTCCGGCTGCGTCGGCTGCGGCAGGTGCCTGACCTGGTGCCCGGTCGGGATCGACATCACCGAGGAGGTGGCGGCGATTCGGGCCGACCAGCCGCCCCAGGACGACGGGAGGAGCTGAGGTGCAGTCGCTTCAGGAGCTGTTGAAGGCGCACCCCTTCTTCGAGGGGCTGGACGACGCGACGGTGAGCATGCTCGTCGGCTGCGCCCAGAACGTGCATTTCCGGCCGGGGGAGCACCTCTTCCGTGAGGGCGAGCCCGCCGACCGCTTCTTCGTCGTACGACGCGGCCGGGTGGCGCTCGACGTGCATGTCCCGGGACGGGGGACGGCGGTGATCGACACCGTCGACGAGGGCGATGTCGTGGGCTGGTCGTGGCTGGTCCCGCCGTACCACTGGTTCTTCGACGCCCGCGCGGTGCAGGAGGTCTCCGCCGTCGCGGTGGACGCGCTCTGCCTGCGGAACAAGTGCGACGAGGACGCCCGGCTGGGCTACGAGATGATGCAGCGAGTCGCGCAGGTGATGTACCACCGGCTCCAGTCGGCGCGCGTGCGACTGCTCGACCTCTACGGGACCGACCGTGTCGGCTGAGGCCACCGCTCGCCCCGCCGCGGGGGCCGACCCCCTGGTGCCGCGACCGTTCCGCGTCACCGACAGCCGCCGCGAGACCTACGACACGGTCACACTCGAGCTCGAGGCACTGGACGGGGGCGGGTTGGCGTTCGCGCCCGGGCAGTTCACGATGCTCGGACCGTTCGGCGTCGGCGAGGTGCCCATCTCCATCAGCGGGCACCCCGACCGCCCCGACCGGCTGGTCCACACCGTCCGCGACGTGGGCGGCGTGACGCGGGCGATCTGCGCGGCCGAGCCGGGTGCCGTCCTCGGCGTCCGCGGTCCCTATGGCGAGGGTTGGGGTGCCTGGGACGCGGCCGGAGGTGACGTGGTGATCGTCGCCGGGGGAATCGGGCTGGCCCCTCTGCGACCCGCGGTGCTCAAGGTGGCTGCGGCACGGGAACGGTTCGGCGCTGTGCACGTCCTCTACGGCGCGCGCACCGCCGACGACCTGCTGTTCGGGGCAGACCTGGCCACCTGGGCCTCTGAGGCCGACATCCACGTCGCCGTCATCGTTGACAGGGCGCCGACCTCGTGGGTGGGACGGGTCGGCCTGGTCACCGAGCTGATCCCGTCCGCGCGGTTCGACCCCGCGAGGACCTTGGCCTTCGTGTGCGGGCCCGAGCTGATGATGAGGTACGTCGCGGCCGAGCTCGTCGACGTCGGCGTCCCGGGGGAGCGGGTCCGGCTCTCGATGGAGCGCAACATGCGCTGCGGGGTGGGGCTGTGCGGCCACTGCCAGCTCCGGGAGTTCCTGGTCTGCGTCGACGGCCCGGTGTTCTCCCTGGCGGAGATGCTGCCGGTGATGGGCGCGCGGGAGCTGTGATGACCGATCACCCGACCCTCACCGCGCCTCCCGCCGCTTCGGAGCAGCGCAAACCGCGGCTTGCCGTGTGGAAGTTCGCCAGCTGCGACGGCTGCCAGCTCACCCTGCTCAACTGCGAGGACGAGCTGCTCCACCTTGCCGGGGAGATCGAGGTCGCCTACTTCCTCGAGGCCACCCGGGCGGTCGTCGAGGGCCCCTACGACCTGTCCCTGGTCGAGGGGTCGGTGACGACCGCGGAGGACGCCGAACGCATTCAGCAGGTGCGGGCGAGCTCCCGCAGGCTGGTCACGATCGGCGCCTGTGCCACGGCCGGGGGCATCCAGGCGCTGCGCAACTTCGCGGACGTCGAGGAGTTCCGGGCGGCGGTGTACGCCCAGCCGGAGTACGTCGAGACGCTCAGCACCTCCACGCCGATCGCGGCTCATGTCCCGGTCGACTTCGAGCTGCGCGGCTGCCCGATCGACAAGGGTCAGCTGGTCGAGGTCATCACTGCCTTCGTGCAGGATCGCAAGCCCCGCGTCACGGGCGAGAGCGTGTGCGTGGAGTGCAAGCGCCGCGGCAACATCTGCGTCACCGTCGCGCACGGCACCCCGTGCCTCGGGCCGGTCACGCACACCGGGTGCGGCGCCCTCTGCCCGTCGTACGACCGAGGTTGCTACGGCTGCTTCGGCCCCGCCGACACGACGAACACGGTGTCGCTCAGTGGCCGGCTGCGCGAGCTCGGCATGCCGCAGCGCGACGTACGCCGGGTCTACAGCACGTTCAACACGGCGGCTCCCGCCTTCGCCAAGGAGAGTGCACGCCACAGCGAGGAAGGCGACGGCGACGCCGCGCGGGGAGGCACATCGTGACGCACGACGGCAACGGTGAGGCGCGCGAGCTCGTCGTCAACGCGCTGGCCCGGGTCGAGGGCGAGGGCGCCATGACCGTCGTGGTGCGCGGCGGGCAGGTCGCCGACGTCCAGCTCCGGATCTACGAGCCGCCGCGCTTCTTCGAGGCGTTCCTGCGCGGACGCGGCTACACCGAGCCGCCCGACATCACCTCGCGGATCTGCGGCATCTGCCCGGTCGCCTACGAGATGAGCGCCTGCAGCGCGATCGAGGACGCGTGTGGTGTCACGGTCCCCGACGAGATCCGGCTGATGCGCCGGCTCCTGTACTGCGGCGAGTGGATCGAGAGCCACACCCTGCACATCTACCTGCTCCACGCGCCCGACTTCCTCGGCTACCCGGGCGCGATCGAGATGGCCAAGGACCACCGCGACGTCGTCGAGCGGGGACTGAGGCTGAAGAAGGCGGGAAACTCGCTGATGGACCTCGTGGGTGGCCGGTCCGTGCACCCGGTGAACGTCAGGGTCGGCGGCTTCTACCGGATGCCCTCCCGCGGGGAGCTCGCGGCACTGCGGCCCGAGCTCGAGCGGGCCCTGTACGACGCGTTGGCCACGGTCACGATGGCCGCCGCCTTTGACTTCCCCGACTTCGAGCAGGACTACGAGTACCTCTCGCTGCGCACCGACCACGACTACCCGATCGAGACCGGCACCTTCGTCACCAGCAGCGGACGGACCTTCCCGGTGCCCGCGTTCGGGGAGGAGGTGACCGAGCACCAGGTGCCGCACTCCCACGCCCTGCACGCCCGGTTGCGCGACGTCGGCACGTACGTCGTCGGGCCGCTGGCCCGCTACTCGCTCAACCACGACCGGCTGCCGCCCGCCGCACGCGAAGCGGCCGACGCCGCAGGGCTCCGAACCACCTGTCGCAACCCGTTCCGCTCGATCGTCGTGCGAGCCGTCGAGGTGGTCGTGGCGTGCGAGGAGGCGCTGCGGATCATCGACGGCTGGACCGACGGCCACGCCCCCGCGGTGGAGGTGACTCCACGTGCCGGTGTCGGGCACGGCGCGACCGAGGCTCCACGCGGCGTCCTCTACCACCGCTACGAGCTCTCCTCCGACGGGACGGTCCTCGATGCCCAGATCGTCCCGCCGACCTCCCAGAACCAGGCGAGCATCGAGAACGATCTCCGCGGCTTCGTCCAGGCCCGGCTCGACCTCGACACCGAGGAGCTGACCCGGCAGTGCGAGCAGGCCATCCGCAACTACGACCCGTGCATCTCGTGTGCCACCCACTTCCTCGACCTCACCGTGGAGGAGGCGTGAGCGGTCTCGTCATCGGAATCGGCAACCGCTCCCGCGGCGACGACGCGGTCGGACCCGAGGTGGCCTCCCGCGTTGCGTCGCTGAACCTGCGGGGCGTGACGGTGGTCGAGCACGGCGGTCCGCTGGCTCTCGTCGACCAGCTCGGCGAGCACGACGACGTGGTGGTCGTCGATGCGACCGCCTCGCACGGAGAGCCGGGGAGCGTGCGGGTCGTCCGGGTGGGGGAGACCCCATTGAAGTTCGACCCGGCCTTCACCTCCTCCCACGGAATCGGCGTGGCGGAGGCTGTCGAGCTGGCCCGGTCGCTCGGTCGGCTGCCGCGACGGCTCACCCTCGTGGGGGTCGAGGCCGCGGACTTCGAGGCCGGAGCGCCGCTGTCGGCC
>DATICF010000139.1:0-18878 GCA_035456965.1 Nocardioidaceae bacterium | reverse complement strand
ATCGACCTGGCATGGGTGGACGCCAACGACTGGGTGCGCGACTGCGAGACCGTCACCCGCGACTGAGGGGGAGACGTACGCCCCGGCACGCCGGTGGGCCTGACGGCCACCCACGCACGCCGCGCGGGGAGTGACATCGGTGATCGTCGCCCCGGCGCTGGGCGCGTGGCGGCCGGGCAATCGCACGGCGTCGCGAAAGTTCTAGGGGGACGAGGCCAGTCGCAGTCCCGGGCGGTGCCCCATGCAGTTGGCCCGAAATGGCCCCGGTCGAGGCATCCCGCCACCTATCTTGAGCCGGCGGCCGGTTAGATCCAGCACCACGGGCCGCGACCCCCTGTGCCCGTATCCGGGCATCCATCAATGCATCGCACCCACAAGGAGCCTTTACGCATGAAGCGTGCCCTCATCGCCGCCCTCGCGGCCGTACTGCCCCTCGCGGCCGGCGCCGCCCCGGCGTCGGCCACCGACCTGCCCACCGTGGTGACCGTCGAGGACCCGCACGGCGACATGAAGACCAACTGGTCGCCCCGTCAGGCCTCCCGCCCCCTGGACATCTACTGGGTGCGCGGTGCCCGGGTTGGCACCAACCTGGTCCTCACGATCAAGGTCAAGGACCTCACCGAGACCAACACCCGCCAGATCGAGGACGGCGCCTGGCGCTGGATGGCCTCGGGATTGTCCGTCGCGTTTCGGGCTGACGGTCGCGACTACACGACGTTCTACAGTGTCTTCGGCACCGCGTCGGTGGACGGCCCGGACGGCTCCATCTGCGAAGACTCCAACCCGTTCGACTCCATCGTGGAGGGAGCGCAAAGCCGCCCCAACCTGGACACCGAGCGGATGCGGCTGATCATCCCGCTGGACTGCCTGGGCAACCCCAAGGTTGCCCGGATCATGGTCGCGCGCACCCAGGCCGAGGGCTCCAAGGAGTGGAGGGACGACACTCGCAGCAGCCGCCGGTTCTCCCTGCGGTAACGAGCACCGTAAGCCCCCGCCCGAACAGGGCGGGGGCTCACACGTTTCTGCGCCACCGCTCGTCGTCCATGCGCAACCGTCACCCTCATGGTGGACGGCTCGGCGCACTCACACGGACGCTGCCGACTGGTCGCCTAGTGTCTGCGCGGCAGCAGCCGCCGGTCCGTTCGAGGTCGAGAGGGTCTGTCCGGGTGAGAGATGGGCGATAGTCCGGTCGTAGCGCTGTTTCAAGAATCGCGTCACGAGTCGCTCTGAAGCCGGCACCTCCGGTAGCGGTGGATCGAAGCTAACGCGCAAATCGTCGGCGACTGTCTGCCCGTAGTTGCGTAGGCGAAGGTCGATGGTGCTGTCACTGTTCTCCGCCATGACAAACTCCGGGACTACCACAGGGCGCAAACGGTCTCGACTGTCACGGGCGGTGGATCGAAGCGCCGCCCGCAGGCCCGCGCCGGCGAAGCCGGCGCCTTGAATCTATTAGAGGTCAGTCCAGCAATCAGAGCCGCGTCGGTCCTGCTATGAGGACCGCGACGAGGCCAAGGATCGCGCACGTGCCGAGGGTGCGTAAGACAGACCACCGCAGCCGAAAGAGCAGAAGCGTCGCGGCAAGTGCGATGGCGATGGGGACAGGCTCCGCAGTGCCGAGGTCGGGCAGCTCGAACACAGCTGGCCCCCACGTCACTGTGCTGGTGCCGGAGAACAGCGTGTGAATGGCGAAGTACACCGCCAGGTTCCCGATGACCCCGACCACCGCAGCGGTGATACCTGTCAGCGCCGAGCTGAGGCCCCGGTTGCCCCGGAGCCGTTCCACGTACGGCGCGCCTAGGAAGATGAACATGAAGCAGGGCACGAAGGTGACCCAGGTGGTCAGCAGCGCAGCGATGCTCGCAGCGACCCAGGGGTTCAGGCTCCCAGGGTCTCGAAAGGCCCCGACGAACGCGACGAACTGAACCACCATGATCAAGGGGCCCGGCGTGGTCTCGGCGAGCGCGAGGCCACGCACCATCTCGCCGGGTGCCAGCCAGCCGTAGACCTCCACGGCCTGCTGGGCGACGTAGGCCAGGACGGCATAGGCGCCACCGAAGGTGACCAGCGCGGCGCCCGAGAAGAACAGGCTCTGCTGGGTGACGACGCTGTCGGTCCCGGTGAGGCCGACGACGGCGGCGATCGGCACTCCCCACGCCAGCAGCCCCAGGGAGAGAACGAGGGCAGCGTGTCTGCGAGAGGGTCGCTCACTGTGCAGGGCGTCGTCGGCGATGAGCGGTGGCCGTTCGTCGTTCTCCTGGACGCTGCCCTGTGCGACGTCCATGGTGCTCGGCGCCCAGCGCCCCAGCATCCAACCGCAGAGGGCTGCGGCCGCGATCACGATCGGGAACGGGATCGCGAAGACGGCCAAGGCGAGGAACGCCAGCACCGCCAGCGAGACCAGGGCCGGATGGCCCAGTGCGCGGCCGGCGACCCGCACCACCGCTTGGGCCACGATCGCCAGGACGGCCGGCGCCAGTCCCGCGAAGATGGCGGTCACGATCGTCGAGTCGCCGGCCGCCACGTAGAGCACCGACAGGCCGAGGAGGGCGACCACGCCTGGGAGTACGAACAAGATGCCTGCCGCCAGGCCCCCGCGGATGCCGTTCAGGAGCCAGCCCACGTAGATCGCGAGCTGTTGGGCCTCCGGGCCGGGAAGGAGCGTGCAGTAGCTCAGGGCGTGGAGGAACCGGCGCTGTCCGATCCACCGCTTCTCGTCGACAAGAGTCCGCTGCATGACCGCGATCTGCCCTGCTGGCCCGCCGAACGTCTGGAGCGAGATGGCGAACCAGGTGCGGACTGCGCTGCGGAAGGGGATGACGTCAGTCGTGGGGGCGGAGGCGTCCAAGGCTTCTTCGCCCGCCCGCGTTCCCTCAGTCATCGCCGTCCTCCCTTCTCCGCTCTGGCAAACTTTCCGCATGCGCGTCTCCGCCAAGTCCGACTACGCCCTGCGGGCGCTTATCGAGATCGCCGGGCAGGCTGACGGAGGTCCGATCAGCGCCGAGGAGCTCGGCCGACGCCAGGGCATTCCGCATGGATTCCTCCTCGCGATCCTCGCTGACCTGCGGCGCGCCGAGATCGTTGCTTCGCAGCGTGGACAGTCCGGCGGCTGGCGCATGGCGAAGAAGGCGGTGGACGTCACCGTGGCGGACGTGATCCGGGCCGTGGACGGACCCCTGGTGAGTGTCTACGACGTACGTCCGGAGGCGGTCGCCTACACCGGGTCGGCCGAGATCCTTCAGCTCGTGTGGATCGCCGCCCGCAGCAGTCTGCGAGAGGTCTTCGAGTCCGTGACGATCGAGGCCTTGGTCGACCGCGAGCTGCCGGACGCAGTGATGGCGCGCACCCACGACGAGGACGCCTGGCTTCCTCACTGAGCCGTCATCCATCGACTGCTGCCCACGCGCAGTGGGCTCCTTCTGTGTAACAACTTCGCCTCGATTCCCCTGAGCGCTGCGCTCATCCACTGAGAAGAGCATGGCAATAGTGCAGCATCTCAGTAAAGTCGAGTAACTTACTCAACTAAGCCGAGTACGAGTCGGCTCCGGAGGAACGGCGAAAGAAGGAACATCATGAATCTCAGGTCACGAGTAGCGGCGGCAGCGACAGCGGCCGGCCTCCTGGCACTGGCTGCCTGCGGGGGTGGGGCCAGCGCCGGTGACGGTGGTAGCGGGGAGACGCAGCTGAGCCTCGTCGGCTTCGCGGTCCCCGAGGCGGCCAACAAGGCGATCGCCGAGAAGTGGGCGCAGACCGAAGAAGGCGCCGGGGTCTCGTGGCAGACGTCCTACGGCGCCTCGGGCGACCAGAGCAGGGCGGTCGAGGCCGGCCTGGAGGCCGACTACGTGCACTTCTCCCTGGAGGGCGACGTTACGCGTCTGGTGGATGCCGGTCTCGTCGCCGAGGACTGGAACGCCGGTGAGAACAAGGGCATCGTCTCCCAGTCGACCGTCGTCCTCGTCGTACGCAAGGGGAACCCCAAGAACATCCAGAGATGGGACGACATCGTCAAGCCGGGCGTCGGGATCGTGACCCCCAACCCGGGGTCGTCCGGATCGGCTCGCTGGAACATCCTCGGTGCCTGGGGCCACGTGATCGCCAACGGTGGCACCGAGGACGATGCCAAGGCGTTCCTCACCAAGTTCTTCGAGAACACCGTGGCCCTTCCGGGCAGCGGCCGGGACGCCACGACCGCGTTCACCAGCGGCAACGGCGATGTCCTCATCTCCTACGAGAACGAGGCGATCCTCGCCCGCGCCTCCGGCGAGGACTTCGAGTACATCGTCCCCGACGACACCCTCCTGATCGAGAACCCGGGAGCCGTGCTCAAGAACGCCGACCCCAAGGCGCAGGCCTGGCTCGACTACCTCCTGACGGAGGAGGCGCAGACCGAGTTCGCCAAGAACGGCTTCCGTCCCCTGGTCGAGGGGATCGACGTCGAGGTGCCGGGCGCGAACGACCCGACCAACCCGTTCCCCGAGCCCGCGAAGCTGCTGACGATCGACGGCGACTTCGGCGGCTGGAGCGAGGCCAACGACAAGTTCTTCGACGAGGAGTCAGGGATAGTGCCGGCCATCCAGAAGGAGACCGGGAAGCAGTGACCAGTATTCAGACTGCCCTGCCGGGGCGATCGGCGCGCGTACGCCGGTCGCCCCGCGTGGGGGCGCTCACCGGAGCCTCAGGCCTCGGGCTGGGGGTGGCGCTTCTCTGGTTCAGCCTGCTCGTGCTGATCCCGCTTGCGGCGGTGGTGGCGACCGCCGTGGCTGGTGGGTGGGAGAACTTCGCCTCGGCACTCAACAACGAGCAGACCATGGCGGCCGTCCGGCTCACCGTCACCCAGTCGGCCGTGGTGACCGTCGTGAACGTCTTCATGGGTACGACGATCGCCTGGGTGCTCGTGCGGGACCGCTTCTGGGGCAAGCCGGTCCTCGACGTAGTCATCGACATCCCGTTCGCGCTGCCGACGATCGTCGCGGGCCTCGTGCTGCTCGCTCTCTACGGCTACGAGAGCCCGCTGGGCATCAACGTGGCCAACACGGAGAAGGCGGTGTTCCTGGCCCTGGCCTTCGTGACGCTGCCGTTCGTGGTGCGGACCGTCCAGCCGGTGCTGGAGGAGCTCGAGCGCGACGTCGAGGAGGCGGCCGCATCGCTAGGGGCGTCGAGGCTCACTACGTTCCGCCGGGTGATCCTCCCGAGCCTCGTGCCCGCGATCGCGGCCGGCGCGGCCCTGTCCTTCGCGCGCGGGATCAGCGAGTACGGCTCACTCGTCCTGCTCAGCGGAAACCTCCCGCTGCGGACGGAGGTGGCATCGGTGCGCGTGCTGACCTACATCGAGAACGGCGATGCCGCCTCGGCAGCCGCCGTCGCCACCGTGATGCTCGCGATCGCGCTGGCCGTGATCGTCCTGCTCGACATCATCCAGAGGAGGGTGGCGCGCCGTGACTGAGACTCCTGTGCTCGTGCGCTGGCTGCTGCGCATCCTCGCCGTCGGGTACCTGGTGCTCCTGGTGGCCTGGCCGGTGTCCCTGGTCGTGCTGAGAACGTTCGAGAACGGCTGGACGAACCTGTTGACCGCCTTCTCCGACCCGGTGGTCACCCACGCCCTGCAGATGACCGTGAAGGTGGCTGTCGTGGCCGTGGTCATCAACCTGGTCTTCGGCGTCGGCATCTCGCTGCTCCTCGTCCGCTACGAGTTCCCCGGCAAGCGGATGCTGTCCGCGCTGATCGACGTACCTCTGTCGGTCTCCCCGGTGGTGGTCGGCCTGGCGCTGCTCCTCGTCTACAACAGCCGGGACGGATGGTTCGGTCCTGCCTTGCAGGACAACGGCCTGCAGGTCATCTTCGCCTCACCCGGGATGATCATGGCTACCGCGTTCGTGGCCCTGCCCTTGGTGATCCGCGAGGTCGTGCCGGTGCTCGAGGAGATCGGCGACGAGCAGGAGCAGGCGGCTCGCAGCCTCGGTGCCAACGCCGTTCAGACGTTCCGCCGGATCACCCTGCCGAGCATCAAGTGGGCCGTCGTCTACGGGGTCGTCCTAAGCCTCGCGCGCTCCCTCGGAGAGTTCGGCGCGGTGAAGATCGTCTCCGGCAACGTCGTCGAGAAGACCCAGACCGCCACGCTCGTGGTCGAGCAGAAGTACCAGAACTTCGAGCAGAGCACCGCCTACGCCACGGCATTCGTCCTGGCGTTCGCCTCGGTGATCTGCATTGTCATCGTGTCCATCCTCAGACCTAAGGAAGCATCATGAGCATCGACGTACGGGGCGTCAGTAAGAGGTTTGGCGACTTCGTGGCGCTCGACGACGTCTCCGTCACGATCCCGACCGGACAGCTGACCGCGCTGCTCGGGCCCAGCGGCGGCGGGAAGTCCACGCTGCTGCGCATCATCGCCGGCTTGGAGTCAGCCGACGGCGGGTCGATCGAGATCGAGGGCGCCGAGGCGACCCACCTGCCGGCGCAGAAGCGCAACGTCGGGTTCGTCTTCCAGCACTACGCCGCGTTCAAGCACATGTCGGTGGCCAAGAACGTCGCTTTCGGCCTCGAGATCCGCAAGCGGCCCAAGGCCGAGGTGCGCGACCGTGTCGACGAGCTGCTGCGGCTCGTGCACCTGCAGCAGTTCGCGCACCGGCTGCCCTCACAGCTCTCGGGCGGCCAACGGCAGCGCATGGCCCTGGCGCGAGCCTTGGCCGTCGAGCCGAAGGTGCTGCTCCTCGACGAGCCCTTCGGCGCGCTCGACGCAAAGGTGCGCAAGGAGCTGCGCGACTGGCTGCGCAGGCTCCACGACGAGGTGCACGTGACCACGGTCTTCGTGACCCACGACCAGGAAGAGGCGCTCGAGGTGGCCGACGAGATCGTGGTCATCAACGACGGCCGCATCGAACAGATCGGCACCCCTGACGAGCTGTACGACGCACCCGCCAACGACTTCGTCATGAGCTTCCTCGGGCCCGTCACGCGGCTCAACGGTCAGCTCATCCGGCCGCACGACATCGAGCTCCGCGAGACCGACGACCGGCTCGGGGCGACCCGGGGCGTCGTGACCCGGCTCGTCCGGGTCGGGTTCGAGGTGAGGCTCACCGTGCGCACCGAGGACAACCCCGACGTGCTGGTGGTCCTCACTCGCGCTGAGGCTCGTGCGGCCTCGGTCGACGTCGGCAGCGAGGTCTGGTGCGTCCCCGGCCGCGGAGCCCTGACTGTCCCTGCGATGCCCCGAGCCGCGGCGGTCTGAGCCCAACCCGGAACGAGAACGCCGGTCCTGCCACGGGGGGCAGGGCCGGCGTTCTGTGTGTCCGGCTCAGGCGGGAAGAACCTCCTCCGTCCGCACGGTCGGGGTTTCCGTCGCAGCCCCTCCCTGCATCAGCAGCCTGGCGAGCTTGGCTGCCTGGTTGCGAAGGTCTGGGATGGCCGCGACCTCCCACTCGATTCCCCTGCGGGCCGCTCCCACCGCGTAGACGCCCGGGTTCGGGCGTCCCGCCGTGTCGACGATGCGGCCGTCCGGGTCGAGGTCCAGGCCGAGCCCGAGGCGGTTCGCTCGGATCGCCCCGCGTTGCAGCAGCGTGTCGACCAGACGGTTCCACCCGCTCGTCGGCACCGGGGACGGCCCCGTGCAGTTGATGACCCGGTCGAACCTCGAGACGTCGACCTCGTCGACCTTCGCGATGCGCAGGGTGCCGCACTGCTGGAGCCCTTCGATCTGCGCGGCCATCTCCGGTGACATGCGGTGTCGCGCAATCTCCCAGCGTCGGGCGACGCTTGCGACGAACCGGTCCTGGTCCTCGGGAGTGAAGCCCTGCCAGAGCTCGTTGGCGCAGGTACGCAGCGAGTCGACGACGTCTCGCCAGTCACCGCCGACCTCCTCCAGCTCCTGGATGCGGTCCCGAACGCGGTCGAGCAGCTCGTCGAGTGACGCGGTACCGGGGTGGAAGAGGTCGTGCAGCCGCAGGCTTCCTCGTTTGTGAGCTGTCGGGAGCAGCCCGCGGCGGGAGACGGCGGTGAACCGGGTCGCGGGCGATGCCTGGTGCAGCTGTGAGACGACGTCGACCGTGGTCAGCCCGGTTCCGAGCAGCAGGACCCGGTCGGACCCGCCCACACTCTCCGCGAGGTGCTCGACCCACGGGTCGGGCAGGTACCGGTCCCCCAGGACCTCGAACTCGGGCTGTCGCCGCGGGGGAGGGTTGCCCAGTGCCAGGACCACCTTGTCGGCCGAGACGGTCCAACCGCACGACATCTCCACAGTGAGTTCCGGTCCGTCTCTACGCACGTCGGTGACCACGCCTTGGTTTCTCCTCAGCATGCTGCCCGCCGGCACCTCGGCGTGGTCGAGAACATCCGCGAGGTACCTGCCGTACAGCTCGCGCGGCAGGAAGGACGTGGGGTCAGCAGGTAGCCCTCGGTCAGCACACCAGCGAAGCAGGTGGTCGGGATCACCGTCGACCGCGCTCAGGCGCGCGGCGAAGTTGTTGAGCGTGTGCAGAGGGTGGGGAGTCCGGTAAGCCAGTCCAGGCCCCATCGTCGAGTCCTTCTCGATGATGCGTACGTCGAGCGGCCAGCCGGTGTCCTTCGCTTTCCGCAACAGGTGCGTCGCCGTGATGACCCCGCCGGCCCCTCCGCCCACGATTGCGACTCTTGTCGGCAGCTGCTCGCGTTCTCCGTCGGTAACCAGGTTCCTCACTGATCCTCCTGTTTCGTCCCACATGGCGGTGCGAGTTGCGATGTGCGCCGCATGTCTGTCTAGTATCACTACTAACTTACTAGACAAACAGCAGAACTGAGGAAGGTGGCTTCATGTCTTTGTCCCCAGGGATCTGGTCCGGCGACGTCGTCGTCCTGGTCGGCAACCCGGCTGCGGGGTCTCGAACCAGCGCTGTCGCGCAGGTCGTCGGGGCCGGTCTGGTCGACGGGCCCACGGCTCCGAAGGTCGTCGAGCTGTCCGACCTCGGGCAGGTGTTGCTCTCGCCTGACGACGAGCGGGTCCGGGCGGCGCGAGAAGCAGTGAGCCGGGCCCGCGTCCTCGTGGTCGCGACTCCGGTGTACAAGGCCGGGTACACCGGCGTCCTCAAGGTCTTCCTCGACGGTCTCGAGTCCACCGCGTTGGAGTCGACCATCGCCGTGCCGGTGGTGCTGACGGCGTCGAGCGCACACGGAGCCTTGGCCGACCTCCAGCTACGAACCGTGCTCGAGGCGGTGGGTGCGCTGCTCCCCGTGCCGTCCTTCGTGCTCGAGGAGCATCACCTCGACGACCTCCCGCAGTACGTCGACGCGTGGTGCCGACGCTTTGCGCTCGCCGTGACCGCCACGGCCGACGCGCTTCGCTTCGAGGAGGCGAGCGTCCAATGAGCACTATTCACACCGCTGAGCTCGCGAACACGCCCGTGCCCGTCACCGGCGACTTGTTCCGATCGATCTTTCGGGACCATGCCGCCCGGGTCGTCGTCGTGACTGCAAAGGGCGAACCGAGGCCTGCCGGGTTCACCGCGACCTCGTTGGCATCGGTCTCCCTCCAACCGCCGATGGTGTCGTTCGCCGTGGCTCGGACAGCATCGGCATGGAAGACGGTGTCGCGCTCCAGGCGGCTTGCGGTTCACCTGCTCGCACACGATCAGGATGTGCTCGCCACGACTTTTGCCACCAGCGGCATCGACAGGTTCGCGGAGGTGCGCTGGCAGGAGGGTCCTGGTGGTGAGCCCCTCATCGAAGGCTGCGCCGCCTACCTGTGCTGCCGGGTTGTCCAGCACGTGCCGGCCGGCGACCACGTCCTGGTCCTGGCTCGGGTCTCCGAGGCGCGGGTCGACAGATCCGGTTCGCCGTTGATCTACCACGACGGTTCCTATGCCTCCGTCGGCTCGGCGGCCCACCACTCGCCGATCCCGGTCTCGAAGAGGAGGTCTAATCCGTGACCACGCTCGTACGCCCCCAGGAAGTAGCGGAGGCGACGGCGCAACCTTCTCGGCGCCGACCTCGATATCGCCCACACCGCGAACGTCACCCCCTGTCCTGGCTGCGCCGGTGGGTGAGCCCCCTGCTCATCCTCTTGGCGTGGCAGTCGTTGAGCAGCGCCGGAATCCTCGGCGAGGACGTGCTCGCCTCGCCGCTTCAGATCGTCGCTACCGCTGCCGAGCTGCTCGCGGACGGCACGCTGCAGGCCGCGACCGCAACCTCGATCACTCGGGTGCTCTCCGGCTTTCTGATCGGCGCGACCGTCGGCCTGGTGCTTGCCCTCGTGGCCGGCCTGTCGCGCATCGGTGAGGATGTGGTCGACCCGCCCATGCAGATGCTGCGGACCCTGCCGCACTTCGGGCTCATCCCGCTGTTCATCGTCTGGATGGGCATCGGGGAGACGCCCAAGATCGCGCTCATTGCCATGGGCGTTGCGTTTCCGCTGTACCTGAACACCTTCGCCGGTATTCGCAGTGTGGATCGCAAGTTCCTAGAGGCGGCGCACACGCTGAACCTGACGCGACGGCAGCGCCTGCGACACGTGATCGTCCCGGGCGCTCTCCCTCAGGCGCTCGTCGGCCTCCGGCAGAGCCTCGGCGTCGCATGGCTCTCCCTGATCGTCGCCGAGACCGTCAGCGCCGATGCCGGGTTGGGCTATCTCATCAACGACGCCCGCGAGTTCCTCAAGACCGACGTCATCGTGGTCGGCCTCGCCGTCTACAGCCTGCTCGGCCTGCTCACCGACACCCTCGTCCGACTCATCGAAAGGAAGGCGCTGACATGGCGCTCGTGACCAAAGACCCCCGGCAGCGATCGACTGCTCGTCCTACGAACCGCGTCGGAGCCCAGCGCCGTGAGTCAGCCGGCGACTCCGTTGCCACCGTCAGCGAGCTGCACCGCTCCTTCGGTGCCACGCATGTGCTGCGCGGGCTCGACCTCGAGATCCGTCGTGGCGAGTTCGTCGCCCTTCTCGGGCGCAGCGGGTCGGGCAAGTCGACCCTGCTCCGGAGTCTGGCCGGACTCGACCCGACATCACCGCGTGAGCTGAAGGTCGCCGGCGCGGTGTCGACGGCCTTCCAGGAGCCGCGGCTTCTGCCCTGGCGCAAGGTCGAGGACAACGTCGCCCTGGCCCTGGCCAACTCACCTCGGCGTCGTCTGCGTCGTGAGCACGCCCGCCATGCACTCGACGAGGTGGGCCTGGCTGAGAAGCGGGACGCGTGGCCACTGTCCCTCTCCGGTGGACAGGCGCAACGAGTGTCGCTGGCACGCGCCCTGGTCCGCGAGCCGGACTTGCTGCTTCTCGACGAGCCGTTCAGCGCGCTCGACGCGCTCACCCGTATCGAGATGCACCGCCTCGTCATCGCGCTCTGGAAGAGGCACCGCCCCGGCGTGCTGCTCGTGACGCACGACGTCGACGAGGCGATCGCACTCGCGGACCGGTTGCTCGTTCTCGACTGCGGGCAGGTGGCCGCACAGTGGGCGCTGACCGTGCCCCGTGGTCGCAGGCGTGATGACCCCCAGATGTCCGTGACCAGGAACCAAGTGCTCGATGCCCTTGGCGTCCAAGACCGCACCCGCACCGGAAACAAGAACGAGAGTGGAGCAGCATGAACATCCCTTCCCGCCTGACCAGAAATGCCGGCCTCGCCTTCGGGCTCGTCGCGTTGGCCGCTGTGAGCGCCTGTTCGAGCGCCACCGGCCAGAACGCGGCGGCGGTCCGTGACGACGGCACGGTCGACCTGTCGAAGGTCACGCTGACCGTCGGAGACCAGAAGGGTGGCTCCAAGGCACTCCTTCAAGCCTCAGGTGCGCTCGACGAGCTGCCGTACGACGTGGAGTGGAAGGAGTTCACGTCAGGACCTCCGCTGCTCGAAGCGCTCAACGCGGGAGCGATCGACATCGGCGGAGTCGGTAACACGCCGCCGCTCTTCGCGGCCGCAGCCGGCAGCGACCTGGTGGCCGTCTCCGGCGACACCATGGGAGCGAGGGGAGACACGATCGTCGTACCTAAGGACTCCGAGATTGACGACGTCGCCGACCTTCAGGGCAAGGACATCGCCGTGGCCAAGGGCAGTTCGGCCAACTACAACCTGCTCGCACAGCTCGAGGAGGCCGGTGTCGGGTTCGACGACGTCAACGTGCAGTACCTCCAACCCGCGGATGCGCTGGCAGCGTTCAGTGCAGGGCACGTCGATGCGTGGGCGATCTGGGACCCCTACACCGCGCAGGCCGAGCTCGAAGAGGATGCTCGCGTCCTGGTCGACGGTAGTGGGCTGGTGAACGGCATGACCTTCCAGGCCGCCGACCCCGATGCCTTGGCGGACAAGGCGACCGCGGCCGCGATCGAGGACTACGTGACACGTCTCGCCGCGGCGAAGGTCTGGAGCAACACCCATCGCGACGAGTGGGCGAAGGTCTGGTCCGACGAGACCGGGCTCGCTGTCGACGTGACCAGCCGTGCCGTGAACAGGCGCGTCGCCACACCCGTCGCGCTCGATGAGGAGGTCATCAAGTCCGAGCAGGCTATGGCAGATGCCTTCGTCGAGGCGGGCCTCCTCCCGGAGCAGTTCGACGTCGAACCGTTCTTCGACGATCGCTACAACGACGCGATCCGCCGCGCGACCGAGACCGACAAGGAGTAACTCATGAACATCAAGCTGCACTGGTTCCTGCCGACCACCGGGGACTCCCGGGGACTGGTCGGAGGCGGCCACAGCGTCCCGCAGGGAGTCGGGCTCCCGACAGGGCAACCGGGAAACGCCACCGCCTTCCGCGAGGCCAACATCGACTACCTCGCCAGCGTCGCCCGGACCGCCGACCAGCTCGGCTTCGAAGGTGTGCTCACGCCCACTGGGACCTGGTGTGAGGACGCCTGGCTGGTCACCTCCGCGCTCATCCGGGAGACGCGCCGGCTCAAGTTCCTGGTCGCCTTTCGACCTGGAGTGACCAGCCCGACGCTGTCCGCGCAGATGGCCGCTGCCTTCCAGCGCATCTCCGGCGGGAGACTGCTGCTCAATGTGGTGACGGGCGGAGAGCCCAGTGAACAGCGCCGGTTCGGCGACCATCTGAGCCACGCAGAGCGCTACGCCCGCACCGACGAGTTCCTTTCCGTGGTACGCGGGGTCTGGACGGAGGCGCCGTTCGACTTCGATGGCGAGCACTACCAAGTGGAAGGCGCCCAGGTGAGAGGGGAGATCGACCCCCTCCCGGACATCTACTTCGGTGGCTCCTCGGCGCCGGCGGGGCCGGTCGCAGCCAAGCACGCGGACGTCTACCTCACCTGGGGTGAGCCACCGGAGCAGGTCGCGGAGAAGATCACCTGGATCCGCGAGCTCGCCCAGGCGCAGGGGCGCACGGTTCGTTTCGGGCTGCGGATCCACACTCTGTCCCGGGACACAAGTGAGCAAGCGTGGCAGCAGGCGCAGTGGCTGCTCGACGGTCTCGACCCGTCAGAGATCGAGAAGGCGCAGGCGGTCCTTGCGAGGAGCGAGTCGGTGGGCCAGCAGCGGATGCGGGCGCTGCACGGAGGTCGCAGTTCGTTCGCCTCTGCACACGACCTGGAGATCGCGCCGAACCTGTGGTCAGGCGTCGGGCTCGTGCGCGGCGGCGCAGGTACGGCTCTCGTCGGAAGTCACGAGGAGGTGGCGGACCGGCTCGAGGAGTACCACCGGCTCGGGATCGACGAGTTCATCCTGTCCGGGTACCCCCACGTCGAAGAGGCCTACTGGTTCGCGGAAGGCGTCATGCCCTTGCTGAGGGCGAGAGGCATCTACGGCCGGGCTGCCGACGGCGTCGAGCTGCGTAGCGCCTGACCCATCTAGAAGGAGATGCGCCGCCTGGCGCGAACATGGAAGAACGGCCCGGTGAGTACGGGGGATAACTCACCGGGCCGTCACCATGACTATACGTCGGGGGGGTATCGGTCTTCAAGGTGGACGATTGTCGTTGGGCGCGCAGTCCGGTCCGCTCAGGGGAGGCTTCGCGAGGGCGTTGCGTCCGCCACCGGTCGTCGTTCGCTCTGCTCGATGGGACGCGACGGTCCCGTCTCCCCGATGCCGGCGGGCTGAGTGCGAGGACGATCGCCGACCAGCTCGGCCACTCGCGTATCTCCATGACCCAGGACGTCTACATGGGGAGGCGAGCCGTGGACCAGGCCGCGGCGTCCGCACTCGACACGCTGTTCAGCGGACCGGACGACGACCCCCAGCCTGGTCTCTTCGCGGTGAGCTGACGTGGAGAGAGTGCGCCACCGTAACCGCTGTGTAACCGTTCCCGGCCCAGGGGCTGACATAGGAAAGCCGCGCCGGTCGCTGACCTGCGCATTTGTAGGCCCCGTGGGACTCGAACCCACAACCCGCGGAGTCGTCGTCGGGCTCGTCGCCGAAGCGAATCCCCTTGTTCTACAGGGGATCTGGGCCTTGGTTGGTTGTGGTTGTTCGGGCCGTTGGAGGGCGCATTCGTCCCCACATGTGTCCCCGGACAAGGGAGGGCCGTCGACCCGATAGCCAGCCCTCTTGCTCGTCGGTGTCCGGGGGCAAGGGTGGCCGGAGGCCATCGCCGTGCGACGCGGAGCGCCCTTGCGGCCGGGCGCCGGCGTGCAAATCCTCATGCATCGGGTCGGCGGCTCGGAGGCGAGTGGCTGCGCAGACAGTGACGAGCTGACAGCGATCAGCCGAGCGCCCGTCTTGTGATCGGGGACGGGCGCCTTGCCATGCCCAGACGGTGGACGGGGTGGGGTGCGCGAGGACGGCGCGCCAGCGCCGCCCGCAGCGCGGGGCCCCGCCCCGCTCGCGCCGAAGGCGCGCTTGAGCCAGTAAGGAAACTCGTAACCGACAGCGCCGCAGGGCGAGGCCGTCAGAAGTTGCGGAGGCGCTGCGCCAATGGGCCGAGCTGGTGGTCGACGATGTCGAGGATCAGGTCGGGATTCACGCGGAAGTACTCGTGGACGACGATGTTGCGTAGGCCAGCGATCGAAGCCCAGGGAACATCTGGCATGGCATCGCGGGTCTCGGTCGGTAGAGCTCGAACCGCCTCCCCGATGACGCCGAGGTTGCGCAGCACGGCGTCGTACGCCATCGATCCGAACTCGTCAGAGCGGAGGTACTGCTCGTAGTTCTGGCAGCGATCGATCGCATTGAGGATGTCGGCGAACCGCTCTTCGTCGGAGCGCGTCACACGGCCACCGAGTCGGCGAGAGCACTTGCGGAAACCTCGCCACGCAGCAGCGATGTGGCCACGACGTCAACGCGGGTTCCCAGGAGTTCGCTCAGTTCCTCGGCGATGCCGGCAACCCGAAGCATCTCGTTGCCTCCGCCAGGCATGAGGTCGACCAGCAGGTCGATGTCGCTCTCGGGTGTTGCGTCACCTCGGGCCACCGATCCGAAGAGCCGGGGGTTGGCTGCCTGGTAGCGCTCGAGAACCGTGTATAGGACATCGCGATGCGCAGCGATCACTGCACGCAGCGATGCGCTCTCTGCAGTCTCGATGCTCATGAAACCAGCCTAATGGGCGCACGCTCCGCATGGCATGAGCTGGGCTCCCGACGGCACGGGCGGCGCCAATTCAGTGCGTTGCATTATGGGCTCGAACCGCACTCATCGGGGTGCGCAACGCCTCGCCGCAGACCGTGCAGAAGTAGTCGTTCACCCCGACGCGTGTCAGGCCCGTCAGGACATGGTTGGAAGGGCAGTCGAGATTCGTGCACCACTCACTCCGCGCCGCCGCCAGACCTTCCGCATCTAACTCCGGATCGTCGCCCGGCGCGAAGGGTTCAAGTCCGGAGACCACCAGTCCGCCGCAGTCCTCGCATGGCTGGGCGATGGGCGTCTCATCGGAGTCGAGCACGACCACACCGTAGTCAAGAACGTTGGGGCAACCGCTACGTTGCGGAAATTTCACCGTCGGCGGCGGACGCGCGCGTCGAACCAGTAAGAGTGTATGAGCTGGCTCGAACCGGTGGGGTATGACTTCTACATGAACCCAGGTGTCGCTGCGGGCGTGGTGCTGATCGTTGTAGGGGTGGTCGGGGCTGTGATCGGGCAGTTCCAAGTACGCAACGACAACGACCGACGGAGTGCCGGGCTCCGTTCCTACATGTTGCTTCTGGTGACGATCGTCGAAGTGGCGTCGTTGGTGGTGGCGGCGATCGTCGTCGCGCAGGCAAAGCACACGATCTCCATCGTGGTCGCGGCCGCATGGCTCGCTGCCTGGACCTACGTGGCCGGCGCGGAGTGGCGGCGCTTCCTACGGGACCGCACCGGCCGCTGGTAAGAGGCCCCCACCAGGTGGAACCGTGCGGGTAGATCAAAGCGTCATCCGCAAACGTCTGGACGTCGGCGGTTGCGCACGGACTGCGGCAATTGAGTGCGTGGCTCGGAGCTACATCTCTTCCGGCAGTCCCTTGTCCCATTACGCGCGCTCCTCAACGGCGCCTTTCGAGCACTGCCAGCAACACCAGGGACGCGAACAACAAGCCGAGTAGGAGGAACGTTTGCGCTCCTGAGATCTGGAATCCGCCAAGATTGATTCTGGAGGCGAGTGCCACGAGGGCCATAATTACGCCGAGGGGGCAGACGACCCAGTAGAAGAAGGGATGGCGCTTCTTGTCCACCATCGCGACCATCTACCCGACAGGCGAGCGCGGAGCCCGCTGGCCCGTCACCTGCGGACCTCGTTCCGTGTTCGTCGTTGCTTGACCACGCGGACGGGGCCGTCTCGGAAGATGTGACAGGCGGTCTGGCTCGCTTGGCGTTGAGGCACGCAGGGCATCCTAGGGTTAAATCGGGCGAGATCAACGCCCTCATCTCGGCATGTTGGTGCTTCCCAACAGCGGAGAAGTTGCTGGCTATCCGCGTTGAATAGGGAACGGCTTGCCGCTCTTGATCCTGCGGTACGGCCACCAGTGACCCAGAGCCAGAAGGGCGACGAGGATGATCGGAAATAGCCAGCGCCCTTGAAAGGCATTACCGCGAGCGAGGGAGAGCACCACCATTCCCATTTGGACAATCAGAAAGACGCTCCAGAGGGTCGCGAACTTCAACCAGTAGCTGGCCTCACTTCTGTCCTGACGCGTACCCCAGGACCACGACAGCAGGCCGAAGAACGCCGCCGCGTAGCCGAAGCCGACTATCCCGCGCGTCGTCCCCTCAAACAGTTGCGGGAGTCTACCGAGCATGAGGACGACGAAGACCAGCACAGCGAGCTTGACCCTGTGACGCTTGAACCAGTCAGCGATGGGGTCGGGGTAGTCCTTCGAGGCCATGACGGGGACTCTAGAGGGCGAGCAGACTGCCATCTGCGTTCCGCTGGATCTGCGGCAAGTCCGCTCTTCGGCATGTTGGCGGATTTCACTATCAAGCAGAGGAGTGCGTGGCCAGTCAGTCCAACTTCTCTCGTTCCCTGCGCGCTATGCGACGTTGCATCACCCCTATGCCGACGAACAGCACGGCGAACCCGAACGAGATGGCTGCGACCTTCCACTGCCCCATCACTGCGGTCACGACAGCGAAGCCAACCAAGCCGATTGCGTAGACAGCGGCCCCGATGGTGTCGAAAGCCATGGATACCGACCAGAACTTGTGTGCCCGTGCTCGCTCCCGTTCGGTCAGCGGCTTGTCCTTCCGCACGAACAGCAGAAGGAGCATGAGGAGCGCCAGGACTCCTACTGCCGCGAGCATTATGGGACGTTCCACCGGTCAAGAATACGAATAGAGGTCGCCAGAGGCCCAACATGACGAACGTCCGCTCGTCGGCTATGAGAGTGAAAGCTCTGGCCACTCCACCGCCCTTTCAGAAGGTCGGATCTGAGCGCCTCCATCCACAGCTCAGCCGTTGGGTCTCTTGAACTGTCGGTCGGGTGTGGCATGCTTCTTGGCAGCGGACAAATACATACAAAACTAAGTGGGATATTCCCCGGGGGTCGGCTCCCCACCCTGGCCAGTGGCCGTACACAAGCAGCGCCGTAGCAAACACACAAACACTCGCAAGATCGTCCGCGAAGGTCCTTGGTTTGTCGTGTCTCGGTGCTGCAGCGACCCCGGTGTCGAGACTTCTCTCCACCGTTTGGTCGTGGTCCTCCCAGTACCGGGTGTGCCGCGCGCCCGGGTCGCACTAGCCGCGTGGCACACCCCTGAGGGTGGTGACGCCGGTGAGCACCAGGACCAAGGCCGCGGTCGCCGACACCCTCCCCGCCCTCTTCCCGGCCGTGTTTCCCGGCCACGGCCAGGACGCGCCGCTGGACCTGCCCCCGGTCACCGAGCAGGTGCAGCAGCAGATCACCGACCGGCTGGTCTCCCCGGGCTTCGATGCCTGGTCCGAGGCGCTCGCCCGGGTGGGGAACTGCTCGCGGCCGATCCGGCTCCACGGCGACCTCGGCCAACGCCCCCATCTGGTGCGGACAGGACCGCGGCCGATGCGACCGGTCCACCAACGCATCCAGGCCCCGCCCTCGCACCTGGCCAGCCACTCATGCACCGTCTGTCGACGCATCCCGAACCGGGCCGCCACATCGGTGACCGTCTCGCCGTCACTGATCACCGCCAGGCACGGCCTGATATCGCTGCTCCACCACACTCAACTCCCGCATGCTCGGGAGTGTCCGGGATCAGCCGGAGTAGGTGTCACCCATCAGCCGGAACACTGTCCGGCATCAGCCGAAGCCCCGATGACGGGGATCAACCGAAGTAACACCATGAAAAAGTAGGCCCCGTGGGACTCGAACCCACAACCCGCGGAGTCCTTGTCAAGCTCGTCGCCGACGGCGAAGTCCCTTGCTCTCCAGGGATCTGGGCCTTGGTTGGTTGTGGTTGTTCGGGCCGCTGGAGGGCGCATTCGTCCCCACATGCGTCCCCGCCCAGGGGAGGGCCACCGACCCGATAGCCAGCCCTCTTGCTCGTCGGTGTCCGGGGGCAAGGGTGGCCGGAGGCCATCGCCGTGCGACGCGGAGCGCC
>DATICF010000138.1:0-9115 GCA_035456965.1 Nocardioidaceae bacterium | reverse complement strand
CCTGCGGCTTCTCCTTGGCGGTGTCGGGGATGACCAGGCCGGAAGCCGTGGTCTGCTCGGCGTCGAGCGGCTTGACGACGATGCGGTCCTCGAGCGGCTTGATGTTGACCGACACGATGTCGACCTCCACTTTCTCGTATTTCGAGAGTTCACATGGCTGATGAAATGCGTGGGCCTGCGCCGTCCGCACGCCGTCGCGGGGGTCGTGCAACCTTGCAGGCTCTGGCATTCTCCAAGGGAGAGTGCCAGATGCGAATCTATGCCCGGATTAGCACTCGGTCAAGTCGAGTGCCAGACTGCTCGACGTGGATCTCGAGGCGTTTCGATGGCTGCTCTCCGAGGAGGGCAGGTCCCTGCTCGCACGAGCGTCGAAGGTGTACGACGGCCAGCCCGCCCATGCGCTCGAGGCAGCCGCGACCTTGCGCAGGGGCGCCTCCCCCGAGCACGTCGCCGCGGCGATGACCCAGGTCGAGCTCCGCCACCGGGCGCGAGCGAAGTTCGAGGACCTCGCCGACTCGATGTTCTTCACCCCCGACGGCCTCGAGCAAGCCACCCGCCTGCGCGTCTCGACGCACCGCGCCGCCCGGGTCGCAGCCGCCGCCCCCTCCTCCGTGCTCGACCTCGGCTGCGGGATCGGTGGCGACCTGGTGGCTTTCGCCCGCTCGGGCCTCACCGCGGCAGGAGTCGACCGCGACCCGCTCCGGGTGGCCGTCGCCTCCGCGAACCTCGAGGCCCTGGAGCTCGGCGGAGCGGTCCAGCTCGCGGACGCGCAGTCCCTCGACCTGTCCGGGTTCGGCGTGGTTTTCGCCGACCCCGCCCGTCGTACCGACCGCGGACGGGTCTTCGACGTCGACGCCTACGAGCCTGCGTGGTCGTTCGTCGAGCACCTGCTGCAGCGACCGTCGGTGGTAAAGGTTGCGCCGGGCATCCCCCACGACGTGGTGCCCGACGGCGTGGAGGCCGAGTGGGTCAGCGACCAAGGGGACCTCAAGGAGGCCTCCCTGTGGTCGCCGCACCTGGCCATGACGAGGCGCCGCGCGACGGTGATCCGGCCCACCGGGCTCGCGACCATCACCGACGAGGACGACCCGGGTGAACAGTCGGTGCGCGAGCCACAGCGCTTCCTCTACGAGCCCGACGATGCGGTGATCCGGGCCGGCCTCGTCACGGCGGTCGCCGCCGGCGTGCACGGTGGGTTGGTCGACGAGCACATCGCCTACGTCACCAGCGACGAGCCCTTCACCACGCCGTTCGCCCGCACCTACGAGGTGATCGACACGCTCCCCTTCAAGGAGAAGCAGCTGAAGGCGGCGCTGCGTGCCCGCGGGATCGGCCGGCTGACCATCAAGAAGAGGGGCGTCGACGTGGTCCCGGAGGACCTGCGACGTCGCCTGAACCTCCATGGCGAGCAGGACGCCACCCTCGTGCTCACCCGGGTGGCCGAGAAGGGCACAGCGCTGCTGGTGCGCCCGATCCCGTGAGCGGCTTCCGGCGGAGGTGACGGGTCGGCGGGTTCGACGCGGTCGGTCTCCTGGCGGACATTGATCTCGACCCTTCACGCAACGAGGGCTTGGTCGCTGATGCGGGACCCAGGGCCTCGAGCCGTCCGACTGGCCTACCTCAGACTCACGACGTACGGGGTGGCCGGCCCGGTTTCGCTGTCACGCGACAGCGGATTCGCCGCGAGGCCAATCCACACGATCAGCCAGACCAAGAAGGCGGCCAGCACCAAGAGTGCGATCTTCTTGCCTCGCGTCAGAGTCATGTCAGTAGCCCCAGTGGTCAGCGGCGCCGTAGTCCCAGGTTTTCGCGTGCCTCGCGTGAGAGGCGGCGGGGATGCCTTGGGAGATGATGTGGACCTGTAACGGTCCCAGTCTTGCAGGTATCAGGCGCTGGGGCTTGGACTCCACAGCTTCGTCGGGTTGCCCCGGCGGACGTGACGGGTCGGCCGGATCCGGCCCGGCGGACGTGACGGGTCGGCGGATCCGGCCCGGCGGACGTGACGGGTCGGCGTCAGCAGCCTGAGCGCTGCACCCCCCTCACGGGGACCGGGAGGCGGCCGGTGGCGCGGGCCTTGCCCTGCAGCACCCGGACGAGCGCCCTCATGGCGCCTGGCGTGTCGCCGTACATCGCGATCTTGGCGACCCGCGCACGGCTCGACCGCAGCGCGTAGGGCGTGTCCATCGTGACGACCACGTCGGCCGACCGGCCCGACCCGCCGTACCCGATCAGGGCGACACTCGTACCGGAGCCGGTGACCAGCCCCGCCTTGCGCGCCGCCGCGTTGAACCGGTCCACCGCGTCCGACGGTCCGACCGCGCGTACCGCCTTGCCGACCAACCTGCCGCGACAGGGACCGCTTGCCACGGTCGCGGCCCCTGCGGAGAGGCGGTACGACGCACGTCCGCTCGTGCCGGGTTTGCGGGTCAGGGCGGGCTCGAGCTCGCGCTGGTGGAGCAGCGCGGCGATCTGTCGGGCAGCCGCCTGCTCCAGGCGGGCGCGACTCAACCGACCTGACCGGACCGCCTGCACGATCCCGTCCCGCGCACCGGAGGCGCTCGGCGGCATCAGCACGACGTCGTTTCCTGCCTGGAGCGCCCGCACCGCGCCCTCTCCACTGGAGTGCCGGTCGGCGACCGCAGCCATGTTCATCGCGTCGGTGACGACCAGCCCACGGAAGCCGAGGTCACGCCGCAGCAGCCCGGTCACCACGCGCCGCGACACCGTCGAGGGGACGCCCGGGTCGACCGCACGGACGGCGATGTGGGCCGCCATCACTGCCGGGACGCCCTCAGCGACGCCGGTCTCGAACGGCACGAGGTCGCTCGCCCGCAGCCGACGGAGGGTCTTCGTCTGGACGGGCAAGGCCGTGTGGCTGTCCGCGGAGACCGACCCGTGGCCCGGGAAGTGCTTGATCACCGGGAGGATCCCCGAGGAGAGGTAGCCGTCGACGGCGGCGTTCATCTGCCGTGCCACCACCTTGGGGCGACTGCCGGCGGAGCGCGAGCCGATGGTGGGGTCGTTCGGCCCCGATGTCACATCGGCGTCCGGTGCGAACACCACGCTGAAGCCGAGGTCGCGAAGCTCGGCACCGCTGGCGGCCGCGGCGTTGCGGGTCAAGGCGGTGTCCCGGGCGGCGCCCGCGCTCATGAAGGCCGGGAACCGGGTCGCGCGGCCCTTGACCCGCTCCACGATGCCGCCCTCCTGGTCGACCCCGATGAACACCGGCCAGCGGCGACCGGCCTCCTTGGCCGCGACCTGCAGTTCCTCGTTGCTCCGGCGCAGCTGGGAGGTGGTGCCGACGTTGCCGCTCATCACGATCACGCCGCCCAGGTGAAGCCGGTTCACCAGGGATGTCGGCGGCTGCTTCCCGGTGTACTCGGCCACGATGACCTGGCCCGCGAGTCGCGCCAACGGCAGCCGCCCCACGATGCGCTCGGCCCGCCGCAGCTGCTTCGTGCTCGGTCCCCAGCCAGCCTCCGTGAGCGAGCGTGCTGGCTGGGGCGCGGTCGGCGAGGCGTTGCTCGGGGACGGCTCGGGCGTACGCGAGGGTGACGGCGACTGCTCCTGCGCCGAGGCCGACGTCCGGGCGGCGACGTCCCCGGTCCCCGCCCCGCCGGGGGTCGAGCAGGAGGTGAGCAGCAGTGCCAGCCCGAGCAGGGCTGCGGTTCTCCTCGCGGTCATCGCCCGATTCTCTCAGGCCGGTCCACAATGGACGGTACGGGAGCAGAGACACGATGCGTCTGGTACGCACCGCTCTGCACCATTCCTGCCGGTGGCCGCCAGTGGGCTGTCGGGGCCCGGCGGCGGATCGCCGTCAGGGCGCGATGACGAGGGCCGACTGCGGCGGGACCTCGACCACACCACCCTGGACCTGCACGCCCGGCTCCCAGCTCAGCAGGACCTTGCCGTAGGCCTCCGCGCTGATGGTCTGCCCCGCGAGGTTCACCAGGACCTGGTAGTCCCCCCGCTGGAGCACGAAGAGCTCGCCGTCGCGGTGAGCACGGACCTGGTCCAGGTGGGGGTCGCGCAGGGCAGGGCGTTCACGACGCAGCCGGATCAGGTCGCGGTACCAACGGAACAGTCGGGCGTGCTCGTCGTGCTCGACCTCGGACCAGTTCAGCTTCGACCTCTCGAAGGTCGCCGGGTCCTGCGGGTCGGGCACGTCGTCGCGGTCCCAGCCGTGGGAGGCGAACTCCGACCGGCGACCCTCGCGGACGGCTTCGCCCAGGTCGGGGTCGCTGTGGTCGGTGAAGTACTGCCACGGGGTGCCGGCACCCCACTCCTCCCCCATGAACAGCATCGGGGTCCACGGGGAGGTCAGGAGCAACGCGGCGCCGCAGGCGAGCAGCCCGCTGGGCACGGTTGCCGAGATCCGGTCGCCGGTGGCACGGTTGCCCACCTGGTCGTGGGTCTGCAACGACGCGACGAAACGCCACCCCGGCACGGACGCGGCGTCCACGGGTCGGCCATGACGCCGACCTCGGAAGGAGGACCAGGTGCCGTCGTGGAAGAACGGGGTCACCATGACCTTCTCGAGCGCGTCGGCGTCGGCGAAGTCGGCGTAGTAGCCCTGGGTCTCGCCGCTCAGCGCGACGTGCAGCGCGTGGTGTACGTCGTCGGCCCACTGGGCGTGGATCCCCAGGCCCCCGACCGCTGCTCCCCGTCCGCGCGGCGTGACCGTGCGTGGGTCGTTGCGGTCGGACTCGGCGATCAGGCACATCCGTCGTCCCTCAGCGAGGGCGAGCTCGTCGACCTCGCGCGACATCTCCTCGAGGATGTGCACCGCCCGGTCGTCGTGGAGCTCGTGGACCGCGTCGAGCCGTAGGGCGTCGATGTGGAAGTCGCGGAACCACTGGCGGACGTTGTCGAGGACCCAGCGCCGCACGGGGTCGCTGTCGGGGGCGTCGAGGTTGAGCGCCGAGCCCCACGGGGTCTGGTGACGGTCGGTCATGTAGGGGCCGAGCTCGCCGAGGTAGTTCCCGTCGGGACCGAGGTGGTTGTAGACCACGTCGAGGCAGACCCCGAGGCCCCGCGCGTGTGCGGCATCCACGAAGCGCTGGAGAGCTCCCGGCCCGCCGTACGCCTCGTGTACCGCATACGGCGCGACGCCGTCGTACCCCCAGCCGCGGCTGCCGGGGAACGGCGCCAACGGCATCAGCTCGACCAGGGTGGCCCCGAGGTCGACGAGGTGGTCGAGCCGGGCGGCAGCGGCGTCGAGCGTGCCCTCCGGGGTGAAGGTGCCGACGTGGAGCTCGTAGATGACGGCACCGTCGAGCTCCAGGCCGGACCAGCGCGTGTCCGTCCAGGCGTACTCACCGGGGTCGAAGAGCTGCGACCAGCCGTGCGGACCGTCGGGCAGCCGCAGCCCTCGAGGGTCGGGGCGTGCGTCACCGCCGTCCAGCGAGAAGGCGTACGTCGACTCCGGATCGACCTCGACCGCGACGTGCCAGTGGCCGTCCTCGCCCGGGGCCATGGGGTGGCGCTCGTCGGGCAGCAGCAGGTCCACCGACCGGGACCGGGGCGCCCACAGCGTGAACTCGCGCATCGAGGCTCCTCTCACCGGGCGACGAGCAGGGCGACGGGCAGCTGCGCGAACAGGTCGTGGCACAACACGTCGCGGCCACCGTCGAAGAGCCGGCCGGTGAGGTCGTCGCGCCAGGTGCCCTCAGGGAGGGAGACCGTCTGGTCCGACCAGCCGCCGGCGTCGACCAGCCGTCGCGGTGCGCGGGTCGCCGCGCAGACGACGCGTCCGGTGCGCACGAACCCGATGGCGTGCTCGGTGCTCGTGACCAGGGGCACGTAGGTCGCGCGGTCTCCGAAGCAGTCGCGAAGCTCACGACGAACCCGGAGCGCGCGTGAGGTCACCAGCATCTTCTCGTCGGCCATGGAGATCGGCGCTTCCTTCTCCAGCCGGGCGAGCCGGTCCTCGAGGTCGTCGAAGTCGACGGGGCGGCGGTTGTCGGGGTCCACGAGCGAGAGGTTCACGACCTCGCAGCCCTGGTAGGTGTCGGCCGTCCCGGGGAGGAGCAGCTGCAGCAGCTTCTGCCCGAGCACGGTCGCGCGGATGCACTGCTGGTTCTCCAGGACTGCCTCGTCCACGGCAGCGCGCAGCGGACCTGGCGCTGCTGCCTGGTCTGCGAAGGCGAGCACCCGCGCTTCGTACTCCGCGTTGACGTCGACCCAGGACGTGTGTCGCTTGGCCTCACGCATCGCCTTGGTGAGGTAGCCGTGGAGCCGGTCGTGGGGCAGCGGTCCGGCGCCGACCAACGTCTGCCAGATCAGGTGGGCCGTGGGGCGGTCGACCCCGGCCTCGTCCGCGGCCTCACGGTACAGCTTCGAGCAGTCCTCCCAGGCCATGGTGTCCTGGGCCACGGCGACCAGCCGGGCGCGCACGTCCTCACTGCGCTTGGTGTCGTGCGTCGACAGCGTCGTCATCCCGAGCGGCCAGGCGTCCTGCTGGTTGGCCGCCCAGTCGTGCAGGATCGAAGGGCTCGCCTGCTCGAGCGAGGCCGGGTCGCCACCGACCTCGTTCAGCGCGACCAGCCGGTGCCAGCGGTAGAACGTCGTGTCCTCGATGCCCTTGGCCATGACGGGCCCCCAGGTCTGCTGGAGGCGGATCGCGAAGTCCAGGGAGCTGTCGTCGTCGGGGTTCTCGGCCTTGGCGAGGTCGGCCAGCTGCTCGAGCTCGCGAACCAGGTCGGGACGGGCCGCCGCGGCCTCCTCGAGGGAATGCTTCAGGCGCTTGCGCGCCAGGGGCGAGAGCCGCTCGTCGGGGCGGATGTAGGCGCGGTAGACCTCACTGGCGACGAGCAGCTCGACGACGGCCTCGCGCGTGCGCTGCTCGTCGAGGTCGGGCAGCGCGTCGCAGGCCCGTCGGGTCAGCCGCTGCACCTCGGGGCCGAGAAGCTCGTCCACGACCTTGCGTTTCGCGCGCTCGACGGCGTGCTCGAGGTCGGGGCCGCTGCCGGCCTCTGCCCAGGCCTCGTCGAGCACCGCGAGTGCCGCGGGGTCGACGAGCGCCGCGGTGACGGCCCGCATCGCGTCGTAGCCCGTCGTGCCGTCGCACGGCCAGGAGCGCGGGAGCCGTTCGTCCCCCTCGAGGATCTTCTCCACCCAGATGCCGCTGCCGGGCATCGCCGCTTCGCGCAGCTGGCGGAGGTAACCCTCCGGGTCGGCGAGGCCGTCGGGGTGGTCGATCCGGAAGCCCTCGACGATCCCACGACGGTTGAGGTCGAGCAGCAGCCGGTGGGTGGCCTCGAAGACATCGGGCAGCTCGACCCTGACCGCGATCAGCTCGGTGACGTCGAAGAACCGCCGGTAGTTGAGCATGGCGTCGCTGTCGCGCCAGTTGGCCAGGACGTAGTGCTGCCGCGCCAGGACCTCGGCGATGTCGTCGCCCTCGGTGCCGGGTGCCACGGGGAGAACGTGGTCGTAGTAGCGCACGACCGGCTGACCGTCGTACTCGTCGAGCGTGACCTCGCCGGAGGCCAGCGCCTCCTCGAGCGTGCCCCCGAGGATCGGCAGGCCCAGCTTGCCCTCATCGGCGTCCCAGTCGATGTCGAACCAGTGAGCCGTCTCCGCGTCGCGCCCGTCCCGAAGCGTCTGCCACAGCGGCGCGTTGGCGTGCTCGGGGGCCACGAACGCCATGTGGTTGGGGACCACGTCGACCACGATGCCGAGCCCGTGCGACCTCGCTGTCTCCGCCAGGGAGACCAACCCGTCCTCACCGCCGAGCTCGTCGTTGACGCGTGTGTGGTCGAGCACGTCGTACCCGTGCTGTGACCCGGGCACGGCCTGCAGGATCGGCGAGAGGTAGAGGTGGCTGACGCCGAGAGCCGCGAGGTAGGGGACCCTGGCTTCCGCGTCGGCGAAGGTGAATCCAGCGTGAAGCTGTAGTCGGTACGTGGCGATCACGGTGTATTCGTTCCCCCTGTGTTCACGTTCAACCGGTGACCTCGACCCTAGTCGCGGGGCTTGCTCGAAGCGACCATGCCGCGACCGGCCCGTGGGTAGCGTGAGTTCATGACGTCGATCGAGCGCACCGTGACCGTCCAGAAGCCGCTGTCCCAGGTCTTCGAGTACCTCAGCGACTTCACCACGACCAACGATTGGGACCCCGGGACCGTCGAGACGGTCCGGGTGAGCGGCGACGGCGGGGTCGGCACCGCGTATCGCAACACCTCGAAGTTCGCGGGCCGCACGACCGAGCTGACCTACGTCGTCGAGGACGTGGTCCCCGAGCGGGTCTTCGCCCTGCGAGGGGAGAACAAGACCGTGGTCGCCCACGACACGATGACCTTCCGCGAGACACCGAGCGGCACCGAGGTCAGGTACGTCGCGGAGTTCGACTTCAAGGGGCCGGCGAAGTTCCTCGCCCCCCTGCTCGGCCCGTTCTTCAAGAAGCTCGGCGACGAGGCGGAGCAGGGCATGCGCGAGGCGCTGGATCGCCTCTAGACAGCTCCCGCTCCGCCCGCGCCCCCGTAGCCCGAGGGCGTCGACCTCGTTGGGAAGTGCATCCATCCAGGAGGTCTCGTGCGCGCTCGTCATCTTGCCCCGCTGCTCCTCGCGGTCGCCCTGATCCTGCCTCCGGCGGCCCTCGCCGCCGCGAAGTCGCCGGATCCGGAGCGCCGCCTCGTCGTCGAGGTGCTCTCCAACAGGGCCGACCTCGTCTCCGGCGGGGACGCGCTGGTCTCCGTCGATCTCCCCCCGGAGGTGGACCCCCGCAAGGTCCGGGTCCTGCTCGGCGACCAGGACGTGACCGACGGGTTCGCGGTGCGGGCCGACGGGGAGTTCGTGGGCCTGCTCGAAGGCCTCGCCCTCGGCGAGAACGTCGTGCGAGTCCAGGCGCCCGGGTACGACGGCCGCCAGGTCATCGCCAACCACCCCAACGGCGGGCCGATCTTCTCGGGCCCCCAGCACGGGCCGTACCAGTGCCAGCCCACCGCTCAGGACGAGCAGTGCAACGAACCCGCCTCCTACTCGTTGCTCTACAAGTCGACCGACCCGACCAAGCCCGGACTCCACCCCTACGACCCGCAGGACCCGCCGTCGGACGTCGCCACGACGACCACCGACCAAGGGGTGACGGTGCCCTTCATCGTGCGGCGCGAGG
>DATICF010000137.1:0-3931 GCA_035456965.1 Nocardioidaceae bacterium | reverse complement strand
AATACGAGAAAGTGGAGGTCGACATCGTGTCGGTCAACATCAAGCCGCTCGAGGACCGCATCGTCGTCAAGCCGCTCGACGCCGAGCAGACCACGGCTTCCGGCCTGGTCATCCCCGACACCGCCAAGGAGAAGCCGCAGGAGGGCGAGGTCATCGCCGTCGGTCCCGGCCGCTTCAACGAGGACGGGGACGAGCGCATTCCGATGGACGTCGCCGTCGGCGACAAGGTCATCTACAGCAAGTACGGCGGCACCGAGGTGAAGTACTCCGGCGAGGAGTTCCTCATCCTCTCCGCCCGCGACGTGCTCGCCGTCATCGGCTGACTCTCTGACTCAGCCGGTCAGCACGATCTCTGCGACTCCGCCCCGGGCGGCCTGAACTCGTTCGGGCCCCTGGGGCTGTGTCGTTCCCCAGCCCAACCGGAAAGGTTGCACTCTCACGATGCCGAAGATTCTTGAGTTCGATGAGAACGCTCGCCGTTCACTCGAGCGGGGCGTGGACACCCTCGCAAACGCCGTCAAGGTCACGCTCGGCCCCAAGGGCCGCTACGTCGTCCTGGACAAGAAGTGGGGCGCGCCGACCATCACCAACGACGGCGTGACCGTCGCTCGTGAGGTCGAGTGCGACGACCCGTTCGAGAACCTTGGTGCTCAGCTCACCAAGGAGGTCGCCACCAAGACCAACGACGTCGCCGGCGACGGTACGACGACCGCCACGGTGCTTGCGCAGGCCATGGTCCACCAGGGCCTCCGCGCTGTCGCCGCAGGCGCCAACCCCATGGGCCTCAAGCGCGGCATGGACCTCGCTGTCGAGGCCCTCGGCGAATCGCTGCGCAAGCTCGCCCGGGACGTCGACTCGAAGGAGGACATGGCCGCCGTTGCCACTGTGTCCTCCCGCGACTCGGTGATCGGGGACCTCATCGCCCAGGCCTTCGACAAGGTCGGCAAGGACGGTGTCATCACCGTCGAGGAGTCCAACACCATGGGCACCGAGCTCGAGTTCACCGAGGGCATGCAGTTCGACAAGGGCTACATCTCGCCCTACTTCGTGACCGACGCCGAGCGGATGGAGGCTGTTCTCGACGACGCCTACATCCTGCTCCACCAGGGCAAGATCTCGGCGATCTCCGAGCTCCTGCCGCTGCTCGAGAAGGTCATCCAGGCCGGCAAGCCGCTGTTCATCCTGTCCGAGGACGTCGAGGGCGAGGCCCTCTCGACCCTGGTCGTGAACAAGATCCGTGGCACGTTCAACGCCGCCGCGGTCAAGGCCCCGGCCTTCGGCGACCGTCGCAAGGCGATGATGCAGGACATCGCGACGCTGACCGGCGGCCAGGTCGTCTCGCCCGAGGTCGGTCTCAAGCTCGACCAGGTCGGGCTCGAGGTCCTGGGCCAGGCCCGCCGCGTGGTGATCACCAAGGACAACACCACGATCGTCGACGGTGCCGGCAAGCAGGATGAGGTCGACGCCCGGGTCGGCCAGATCAAGGCCGAGATCGAGTCGACCGACTCCGACTGGGACCGCGAGAAGCTCCAGGAGCGCCTCGCCAAGCTGGCCGGCGGTGTCTGCGTGATCCGCGTGGGTGCAGCCACCGAGGTGGAGCTGAAGGAGAAGAAGCACCGCATCGAGGACGCCGTCTCCGCGACGCGCGCCGCGATCGAGGAGGGCATCGTCGCTGGTGGCGGCTCGGCGCTCGTCCACTCCGCTGCTGCGCTCGATGGCGACCTCGGTCTCAGTGGTGACGAGCAGATGGGTCTCACGATCGTCCGCCGTGCGATCGACGAGCCGCTGCGCTGGATCGCCGAGAACGGCGGCGAGAACGGCTACGTCATCGTCACCAAGGTGCGCGAGCTCGGGCCCGGCAACGGCTACAACGCCGCCACGGGCCAGTACGGCGACCTCGTCGCGCAGGGCGTCCTCGACCCGGTCAAGGTGACCCGCTCCGCGCTGGTGAACGCCGCATCGATCGCAGGCATGCTTCTCACCACCGAGACGCTGGTCGTCGACAAGCCTGAAGAGGAAGAGGCGAACGGCGCCGCGGCCGGTCACGGCCACGGCCACGGCCACTGAGCAACTCCCGTCGAACGCCGCCCCGGTCCCAGGCCCGGGCGGCGTTCGCCGTCTCCGGGGCCCGGATCGGGTCTCGCGGCGGCAACAGACGGGTCACTCCCCTGGGCGAACCGTCCCTCCCCTGAGGGAGATTCAACAGGGGAGGGCTGCTTCCCAAGGGACCTTGGTAAAGCGGCCCCCAGCCTGCCCTCAGCGCTCGAGCACGAACCACACCCCGACGGCCGGCTCGGTCCCGTGGTTCCGGTAGCCGTGTGGGGTGGTGGACTCGAAGCACACGGCGTCCCCGGGACCTAGACGGTGCTCGTCGAAGCCGAGCGTGAGGACGAGGTCGCCGCTGATCAGGTAGCCGTACTCCGTGCCGGTGTGACGCATCAGCTCGCCGTTGCGCGACGAGGAGCCGCCGGGCTCGTAGGTCACGAGGAGGAAGTCGACGTGGCGGTTGGGGACCTGGCCGAGCCGTTGCCAGGTGACTCCTGAGTCCAGCGTGAGGAGCTCGCGCTCGTCGGGGCCGACGTGAGGGCCGAGCGCCCTGTCTCGGTCCGCGCCCAGGTAGTTCATCCCCGTCCCGTCGTGGCCTCCCAGGGGGACTGATCCCGATGCTGCCGCGCCATCGGGTTCTGCGTCGAAGAGCTGCTCGAGCGGGAGACCGAGGGCCGTGGTGATCGCGTAGAGCGTGCTCACCGACGGTTGGCTCTTCCCGGTCTCGATCTGGGAGATCAGACTGGCAGAGACCCCGATCTCTCGAGCCAGCGCGCGAATGGTCACGTCGCGGGACGTGCGCTCCCGACGGATCCGAGGTCCGATCTCCGGCACCCTGGGCTCGCTCATCGATGGAGCTCCTCTCGACAGTGCCGCGCACCGATCGGCGATCTAGCCAGTCCCACTGAACGGGCGTAACTTCTACTTAACAGCATCTGAACCTTCCCCGGGAAGTGGGGGTGCGTCATGGCGATCCGCACCTACGGTCCGAACGCGGTCGACTGGGAGGCACGTGTCGACCTCGGGCGATTGCGGGAGGACCGGCTGAGCCGGCTGGAGAAACAGCTCGACGCCTCCGATCTCGGGGCGGTTCTGGCCTTCGACTTCTCCAACATTCGGTACATGACCGCAACCCACATCGGCACGTGGGCGATGGACAAGCTGATCAGGTTCGCCCTGCTGCCGCGCGGTGGCTCGCCCGTCATCTGGGACTTCGGCTCCGCGGCCAAGCACCACCAGCTCTACAACCCGTGGCTCGACTACGACCGCTCGCCGGGGGACCGGGAGGTGTCCGAGGCGGCGCGGGCGGGTCGTTCAGGGGCTCGGGCGGGGATCTCCACGCTTCGGGGGGCGTTCCACCCCGACGCCGGCATCGCAGAGGCCCTCGCAAGGAAGGTCCACACCGTGCTGCGTGAACGGGGTCTGGCCGGCGAACCGATCGGGGTCGACGTCGTCGAGATGCCGATCCTGGCCGCGCTCCAGGCGGAAGGGCTGACCGTGGTCGACGGGCAGCAGCTCTTTCTCGAGGCCCGCCGGATCAAGACCCCGGACGAGATCGCGCTGCTGACCCAGGCCTGCTCGATGGTCGACGCCGCCTACGAGGAGCTCTACGGCTTCCTGCGTCCGGGAGTGCGCGAGAACGAGTGTGTCGGCCTGGTCAGCAAGGTGCTCTACGACCTCGGCAGCGAGTACGTCGAGGGGGTCAACGCGATCTCGGGCGAGCGCTGCTCCCCGCACCCGCACGTCTACAGCGACCGCATCGTGCGCCCCGGCGACCCGGCCTTCTTCGACATCCTGCACAGCCACCTCGGCTACCGGACCTGCTACTACCGCTGCTTCGCCGTGGGCAGTGCGTCGCCCGCGATGCGCGACGCCTACACCCGCT
>DATICF010000136.1:0-8302 GCA_035456965.1 Nocardioidaceae bacterium | reverse complement strand
GTTCATGATCGCGAGCCTCGTGGCGGCGCTGTCCCCGCTGCGCGGTGCACGTGCCTGACACCCGGTTCTGCCTGCGGGTTCGTTCGTGTCAAACGGGGTTGGCGTCGAGGTAGGTGCCCAACCCGCCGTCGGCACTGCCACGGACAGTGAAGCTCGGTCATGCCGGTGTGCGGACGGGGCGACGGCGGGCGCTCTAGTGTGCGGCCAAGAGCGACGTGTGGGACGTGTACCGGCAACTCGCCGACCAAGAACCAGCAACCCTGACCCCGGAGCAACGCGAAATTGTCGCCGTCTGTGATCTGCGGCAGGAAGTGAACGCTGGTGGGTTCGACAACTACTCGCCCTAACCGTGCGCGCCGGCATGCCGCCGCGGCGGGGCTTGCCGGTGTCGTTCCAACCGGGTCGTCGTTCAGACCTGGCGCAAGGAACGTACTCGTGCTCCTCAGCAACTACTCCGCGCTCCGGAGGCGCTCGCCGACGACATCGAATAGGGACCCGCGGCTGTAGGGCGACCAGCTTCGACGCTCATTGAGTCCCGACGTCCGCGCCCCCGGTGCTAGCCGCGTGCCCGAGCTTGTTCCTCGACCACACCTTGCATGATCCGCAACTGGATCCGCGAGAGCGCCTCCAGACGCACAGGCGCCGGTAGCGATTCGACTTCGTTTGCCGCCTGCTCGACTACGTCATCGATCGATGACCGGCGGCTGGCGGTCGTGCGTCGTGGCCGAGTAGGCGGAAGGGATTCCTCGGTGCCGAAGAGTTCGTCGAGCGACATGCCGAGCGCTTTGGCGAGCGGCACCTGATAACGCGTGGAGGGCAGCCGGTAGCCGGTCTCGATCTGCGCGACGTAGGGGTAGGAGGCGCCGATCGCCTGAGCCAAATCCTTCCGCGACATGCCGAGCTCCTCCCGGCGGTCGGCGATCTTGAGGCCGAGCTCAAGGTCGCCTGTCTTCGATGAGCCACTCATGGGTTCTCGTCCATCGCTGTCTGAGTCTTTTTGTCGGACCACCATCCTATGCTCTCCGTATAACTGAAAAGTAGCAAGTGGAACGCAGAGTGTGATACAATGAGCACACAACGTGTAATGCAGAACGCATAGGTGGGAGGCGGCGGTCATGGGGTACTGGCAGAACCGGCTGATCGAGATGCAGGACGAGGGGTGGCGGGTGCGCATCGGGCAGATCCAGACGGTGCTCAGCTACTTCGGCTCGATCTGCTCGGTCTCCATCCAGCGCCACGACGGCGTCACGGTCTACGTGCAGGCGCGGCGTGTCGACGACGCACTCGAGGTTGAGGCCATCGGTAATACCTACCTCCCCGAGCCGGCCCGGCTGAGCCACGAGCAGGTTGCCGCCATGGGTCGACTCGGCTGGACCGCTCCGGAGCCCCCGTGCTCGCCAAACTTCACGCGCATCGTCGCTAGCGGTGCGGACCTCCACCAGGTCGCCTTCACCATCGCCCGCACCTTCGAGGAGGTATACGGCGTCCGCGGTGACGAGACCTGGGTCGTCAGCCCACCCGAGTTCGGCCAGGTCGGCGCTGGCCTCGAACCGCTCGACGTCCCCCTACACGGCGAGACACACGAGGACGACCCTTTCCGACTCCTCCGAGAGGCCTCCGGCGTTGCGCTCGCGGCGGTCGTGGCCAGCGACACGGTCACCTTCGACGATTGCCTTGCCGCCGGTCTACCGCGTGGGGAGCGCATCGCCGAGATGGCGATGCTCTACCGGGAGGACTGCCCGGTCGCGTTCCTCCGCAGCTCCGCCTTCCACATGAGCGTGCTCCGCGACCCGAAACTGCCGCTGAACACCGCTCGCGCTGTGCTCGCCGCCCGCCCTACGTCGTACGAGATCTCACGGCTGAGCAAGCGGAGCGACATCCCGAGCGAGGCCCTGCGGCGCGCCGCCGACCGCGGACACCGTTTGGCGCGGGCACGGGGTGAGAGCGGCGAGGACTACCTCCGCCTCGACTGCGTCCCGCCGCAACGGCTGACTCAGCTCGCCGACGAGCAGGACGGCGAGGCCATCGGCATGCTGCGCCACCCGCGCTGCCCGGGGGACGTTGTCCTGCGCTACCTCCTCTCTCGTTCCGCGCGGGTCCGCTCCGCCGCCCTGGTAGCCATCAAGCGCCGCAACCTCCCCATTGACTCCTCCCTGATCCGAGCGGCCCGGGACCTCCCGATGACCGACCACGGCCCGTTCCCCTGCGCCGAGCGCGTCCGCGCGACCGCGGACCAGATCCTCGCCGCACGCTGACCCAAGGAACCCCCATGCCCCTTCACCTCAACGCAGCCCAGATCGATCGCGCTTGCGGCGTACTCCTCGCCTCCGCGGCCGGTGACGCCCTGGGCGCCGGCTACGAGTTCGCCGACGTTCGACCGGACCTCGTGCCCATCATGATCGGCGGCGGCCTCGGCAACTTCGCGCCGGGGGAGTGGACTGACGACACCGCCCAGGCCGTCGCGATCGCCGAGGTCGCCGCTACCGGCGTGGACCTCCGCTCACCCGAGGTTCTCACCGCCGTCGCCCAGCGTTTCGCGGACTGGTACGCCGGCGGCCCGGCCGACGTCGGCATCCAGACCGCCCACGTCCTCCAACTCGCAGGCCGCACGCCGACCGGCGCCGCGATGGCCGCCGCGGCCCGCCAGGTTCACGACCGCACCGGCCGCAGCGCCGGCAATGGCTCGCTCATGCGCACCGGACCCGTCGCCCTGGCCCACCTCGACGACCCCCGAGCGCTCGTCGAGGCCGCCATGGCGGTCAGCGCGCTTACCCACGTCCAGGACTACGCCCAGGAGGCCTGCGCTATCTGGTGTCTCATGATCCGGCACGCGGTCCTCCACGGCGCGTTCCCGAGATTCGCCGACATCGAGGAATGGGCGCCGAACCCGGACCGCTGGCGCGACCTCATCACTGCAGCGGAGACCCAGCCGCCAAGCTCGTTCAAGCAGAACGCCTGGTCCGTCGGCGCCCTGCAGGCGGCATGGTCGGCGATCACCCACACGCCCGTGCCCGACGAGGGCCCCGCCTGCGGTCACCTCGTCGACACACTCACCACCGCGATCAGGATCGGCCACGACACCGACACCGTCGCGGCGATCGCGGGTGCGATGCTCGGAGCACGCTGGGGAATGAGCGCGATCCCGGCCGCCTGGCGACGACCGCTCCACGGCTGGCCAGGCATCCGCGGCCGCGACCTCGAGCACCTGGCATACCTCACGGTCCGCGGCGGCACGCCAGGCAAGTACGGTTGGCCTCAAGTCGAGCGCATCGACTACGCCGGGTTGCAGTACGGCAAACCGGCGATCGCCGCCCACCCCTACGACGACGGCGTCTACATTGCAGGGGCCACGGCGCTCGACGAGGTGCCCGAGGGCGTCGACGCCGTGGTCAGCCTTTGCCTCACAGGCCGCCGCCAGATCTCAGAGGGGCTCGAGCACCTCAACTTCCGAATCATGGACGAGGCCGACCCCGAGCAGAACCCCAACCTCGACTTCGCGCTCGTGGACGCCGCCCGTGCGATCGCCGTACTCCGCGACGAGGGCAAGAAGGTCCTGCTCCACTGCGTCGCGGCACACTCGCGCACACCCACCGTCGCTATCGTTTACGCCATGCTCCGCGGCGTCCCGCTCAATGAGGCGCTCCCTGCCGTCTGCGCTGCCCTGCCGGCCGCCCACCCGAACCCGGGCTTCAGAAAGGCGCTGAAGCGCCTCGCAACGGCGGGGGTGCAAGCTTGAATCAACCCATGAATCGACACGAGGGGCCGGCGACCTGGGAGAGCAAGATCCGAGGCCTCCTACTCGGCCTCGCCCTTGGCGACGCGATCGGCTCCAAGGGCAGCGACATCCCGCCGACCGGACCGCTCGAGGCCGGCGCCGCGACCCAGCTCGCCGCGTGGACCACCGAAGGGCTCTTGCGGGCCGCCACCCGCTACGGCGGACACGTCATCGGCAACCCGTTTGACGTCGTGCACTATGCCTACCAGCGCTGGGCCACGTTGCGCCGCGAGAAGGCGGCGCCGGGAGTCCCATGGCACACCAACCTCGAGAACCCCGAATACCGCGGCTGGCTGGCCGACGTACCCGCCATGGCCAAGAAGCGAGGATCCTCGCCATCCACCATCAAGGCACTCGTCCAGGGCCGCGGCGTCGACTCATCAGGCTGCCAGGGCATGCTCCGCGTCCTTCCCTTCGCCGCCTATGCCCTGGCGCCCGGCGACCCGGCGTGGATGCTCCAGGCCGTTGAGCACAACGCCCGCGGCCTGGTCGCGATCACCCACGAGAATGACGAGAGCTGGGCTGCTGCCGGACTCGCTACCCGCCTCCTTGCGGAGACTCTCCGCGAAGAGACGTCGCCGCAGATGGCAGCACGCCGCGCCCTGTCGGGAGGCGCCGACCGTGTGATCGAGGCTCGCATCGCCTCCGCTCACCAGCTGGGCAACGCCGAACCGTGCGTACCCGACCATCTGGAGGCGCTCGCGCCCAAGAAGACCGCCGCGTCCGCTCTCGCGGGAGGAATGTACGTCGCTCTTTCATTCCCCGAGCCAGACACTGTTGCCGAAGCGATCGAGTTCGCAGGCTGGGCCCCGGACGGCGACTCCGTCGCGGCCGTGGCGGGAGCCGTCCTCGGCGCCGTCCACGGCTACGAGGCGCTGCCTGTCGCTCTCACCAGTCGACTCGAGCTTGGTTGGGTGATGGACCAGCTGGCTCGAGACCTCGCCCGCCAGGTCGCCGAGAACCAAGCCGGCGCCGGCTGGAAGTCCGAAGCCCCTGACCCGCGGCCACCGCTCGATCCCTGGTGGGACACGCGGTACCCAGGCGTGTGAACTCCTGTCGGATCGACGGAAGCGGACCAAGCGAAGGAGCACAACGTGACGGATGACCTGCTAAGCGGTGCCCCCAAGCCAGGGGCTTTCGTCCAGAGCCACCTCCTGAAGATCATCGACTACATCGAGCAAGTTGACGGCGAAGAGTTCTTGCGACTCCAAATGAAGGACTACTCGAGCCAGCAGTTCCGACTCAGCTACCCCTTCTTCAAGACGGTCGAGCAGGTCGAGTCCGACGGTCACAAGGGGCAGTACTGGGCAACCAAGCATGTCGTCCAAGGTCAACAGGTGCGGGTCTGCAACGACTGGTACGCCAGACACCGACCCTTCTTCCTCAACTACCTCACCGAACGTCAGATCCCGGCCGACGGACTGAGCCCGGAACTGTGCGAGGAATGGCTCGCCATCGCCGAGCAGGCCGGGACCACCTCCAAGTCTCCCGGAGGCGCGAGATACAAGACCTACCCAATCGGAGTCGCCCAGAACGCCTTCGTCCGATACCTCCTCAGCAACCTCGGCCACGAGTCGTTCACAAAGCAGGACTGGAAGGCCGTTAAGTCTTCCTTCGGTGACGTCTGCGTCTACTGTGGGCGCTCCGGCGTCCTGCAGATGGACCACGCCATTCCCCTCAGTCGGCTCCAACTGGGGGAACACCGGCTGGGAAACCTCGTGCCGGCCTGCCCCGCGTGCAACGGTGAGAAGAGCCACCTGCGCTTCCGCTCGTACCTCGAGGCCAAGAACGACCACGACCCCCGCGCCGCCGAGAGACGCATTGCCGCGATCGAAGCACACATGGCGCGGCACAGTTACCGGCCGCTGGGGGATCGGCAGGAGATCCGTGACCTCGTCGAGCAGGCGCGTCAGGAGATCGCTGCCATCGCAGCCAGGTACGTCGAGCTCATCAATCAGGCGATAGACCACGGCGAGGCGGGACAAGCGACCGTGATGAGCCGACGGGGCGATGAGTCGACCTTCGCCGACATGCAGGAACTGCTGGGCTACTTCGATGCAGAACATCCGGATGAGCTGGTCGGCATCATCGACGAAGAGATCGACGGGGACGTCGACCTGTTCATCGACAAGTTCGACCCCGAACTGCCCTGGATCCTCACCATGCCCTTCGCCGACGGCGCGATCGGTGTGCGACTGGAGTTCCCCATGACCGAGGAGAAGTTCTGGGACTACGTGAACTCACTCGACGAACAGGTCAACACGGAGGAGGAGTAACGATGCCGGTGGACCTCGATTGCGAAGCGTGCGGCGCAGACTGGGAGGCGGTCCAGCTCGTTGCAAAGCTTCCGGACTCTCGTCGCAAGCTGCGCTGCGGCAGCTGTGGACACGAGTGGCTCCGCGGCAAGGCGAGCCCGCAGAAGGTTGCTCTGCCGACTCTCGCGGAGATCAGGCAGCGCTTTCCCAAGCCAGGCGACGTGGACCCAGCCAAGCTCGCCCGTGCGGACGAGCTCAAGGCCGAGTTCCTGGCGCGCGAGCCGGAACCCGAGCCGAACGTGGCGCCCTACTGGGCGAAGTACCAACAGATCTTCAGCGCCAAGGGTCTGCCGACCGCGGACCCGCAGGACTTCAAGGACTTCGCCAACAGCAACATTGGTGCCAACCCGGGCAACATGTCGGTCTTCAACGACGCATGGAACGAGATTGGCCCAGAGCCAGCCGCCGCACAGGTGCGCAAGGCGATCGAGTACCTGCTCCGCGGTCCAGAGGCCACGCCCATCGAAGACCGTCTTACCGAACTCATCAGCGACACGAAGGTGTTCGGGATGAAGGGCTTCAAGGAGGCGCTGCTGACGAAGGTCCTCTGCATCGTCTATCCCGACAGGTACCTCACGATCCTGAAGTACACCGGTCATGCTGGGAAGCGCGAGATTGCCCGTTCGATTTGGGGTCTTGAGCTGCCCGACCCCCAGAAGGTCAACTGGACCATCGGCCGGCTGATCATCTGGAGCAACGACCTATTGCTCGCCCTGATCGGCGACGGCTTCCAGACCCAACAGCACGCCGCCGCGTTCCTGTGGTGGGCGAAGGACGAGGCATGAGGATGAGTACTGACCGCTTCGGAGACCTGACGCGCCCCTTCGCTCGCGGCATCTACGATCTGCTTCGAGCGCTCGACGACCCGCCGCTGCAGTTGAACAAGCACCAGTCCGCCCGTGTGCGGGAAGCAGTGTCTGTGAGCATCCGGAAGGTCTGCGACGTACTTGTGCCCGACGCACGCCATCCCGAGGTGAGCGTTGCTGCCGCCGAGCGAGCCGCAGAACTCGGGGTCAACCTCTGGGTTCAGACTTGGCAGACGCAGACGAAGTTCGACCCGGGCAGGAGCGTGTTCCACTACGAGCACATGCGGCCGATCGCGGCGATCCGAAACGCTCTCGGGAGCGCCACTTCCCCGGATGAAGTCATCGAGACCATCCGACGCGACCTGAGACTTGCCTGGATCACCAAGGAGGAGAACCTCCGCCTCACCTCCCTTGGCTACAACTCGGTCCGACCTGACCCGGACGCGGCCTACGCCGAGGCAGGTATCGTCCTCATGCCCCGGGAGGCAGACGAGTGAGGGCTGGCAGCCGATCCTCCTGACCGGCTACGACGCGAAGCGTTTTGCCCGCCGGGTCCACAACGAGTGGGACCCGTCCATCGAGAAGGTTGCCTGGGAAGTCCCAAGGACCTCCAGATGCGCTCTAGCACTGGGATCGAGTTCGAGGCGGACGTCTTCGATCAGCTTAAGTCTCGCCTCGGCGGCCACCAGTACGCCGACCTCTCGACGATTGGTGTGAAGTCAGACGCTGTCGATGCAACCGTTGACGCCATGGACCGAGACGTCCTGCTCATCCTCGGGGGCTGACTACCGGACGACGAAACAGGAGGAAGGACCGGCCGGCCAGATCTCCTTCTCCACACCGGGAACGGCAGGTACGTGCCCGGCGACGTCAAGGCACACAAGATGGTCACCACCCGCGCTCGGGGCACCTTGACCGCTGCGCCTCGGCGGTCGTGGTGCCGGGTCGGACACCGCCTGAAGCCGGGTCGCATCGTGGCTGGATGCGGGCTCATGGAGACTCCAGCGGCAGGCTTTGCTCGTGCCGCACTTATTCCCCGTTTATTCGGTCGTCCTCATCTCCGCGATTTCGACTTCCTGGTCTGTTTCGAGCTGCTTGATGCCTAGGCACACCAGCGCGAACACATAGCGCCGCGGGAACCGACATTCCCCAGTTATCCCGGCGCAGATCAAGATGATCTTCCCAACCGACGCCGGCAACCGCCTGATGCCGCCGAGCCGGTCCTGATCAACGGCACCACAGAGTCTGTGTCCGTGTGCGTGGGTTATGGGGCCTCGATGGCGGCGACGATCGCGCGCAGTACCTCGATGGCGTCGCACGGGTCTCCGGAAACCGGACGCTGGAGCGCCCTCCGTACCTCTGGGGTCTCCACGACCCGCGCACCGTTGTCCGGCATGGACTCGAAC
>DATICF010000135.1:0-25847 GCA_035456965.1 Nocardioidaceae bacterium | reverse complement strand
TCCGGACGGTGCGTCGAACCCGTAGTAGTGCACGACCGCAGGCACTTCTCGGGCCGGTGGAAGGGCGGCGGCCTTGAAGCCGAGACTGGCCAGAACCTCGAGAAAACGCCCGTGATGCTCCCGTGCCACCAACAGGTCCAGGTCGTTGTCCCCGGTCATCGAGCGGTCGATCGCCTCGTTGCTTTTCCAGTGGCAGTAGACGACCCCCTCCGCCGCCAACGTCTTGCAGAGCACTTCGACGAGATCAAGCGCCACGACCTTCGCCGCCGGATCCGTTGCAGGTGCCTCGAGCGCGCCTCGAGCTTCTGTGTGCGTCATCGTGTCACTCATCCCCCATGTCACGGTGCAGCCCGTCGCTGCCGGCCGCCGTTCTTGTTCCTGCCACCCGCCCGTTGCCGACACGCCCGTAGCCCTGGCGCGACGAGAGATGGGTCTCGCGAGCGTCGTCGCCGTTCCGGGCCGAGGTGGGACGGCTGTCACGTGGGTGTGATGGCGCGGGAGAGCCGGTCGACGTCAGTGTCCTCGACACCCGCCCGTTGCTGACACGCCCGTAGCCCTGGCGCGACGAGAGAGGCGTCTCGCGAGCCTCGTTGCCGTTCTTCGGGGTCGTGGTCGTGATGGCACGTCCGGGTGGGGTCTCCGTAGATGCGGGCTCGGGCGGACCGTTCTCCTTCTCCGTCCGCTCGGCGGACCCCTCCTCGGCCCTGTCGTCGACATCCTGCTCGTCCGTGACGGCGCTGCGGTCCTCCTGGGCTTCAGCGGCTCGGTTGTCGTCTGTTTCGTCCACGCGGAGGAGGCTCTCCTGCTCCGCTCTGACGACGCCGATAGCCGGCGCATCCATGGCCACGAGGCGGCGGTACATGATCCAGGAGATGAGGACGCCCACGGCCGCACCGACGACCCCGCCGAGGACCGCCTGCCTGGGTGTGCCGACCCGGCCCTTGTCGGTGACGGGAGCGGCCTCGTCGATGACCTGGAGCCCGCCGGCATCCGCGGTCGGCTCGGCGGAGGCCAGCTCGACGTAGACGCGTTGCCAGTCGATCAACCGATCCTTCTTCTGGTTGGCCTCGCTGCGCAGCTCGCTCTTGAGAACAGGGTCGTCCGTCGCGCGTGCCTCTGCCTCGAGCGAGTCGATGTCGGCCTTCCGCTCGTCGATCATCGTCTTGAGGGCGTCCGCCTGCTCGTTGATGAACGCCTGGGCGTTCTCGCTGGGGTCCTCGGAGCTGAGAGAGACCAGTCCGTTCACGAGCTCGTTGGCGATGTCGGTCGCCCGAGCCTGGCTCATCGCCGTCACCGTGACGGTCACGATCCGCAGGTTCTCGCTAGGTACGACGGCGCTCACCTGGTTGCGAAGCTCGGCCCACGTCTGCGGCAGATCGAGGCGCTCCGTCACCGGCTCGAGCACGACCTGCCTGCGAGCCATGTCGGCGTAGAAGGCCGCAAGATCCTCGCTTGCGCGAATCGTGGAGGTCTGGGTGATCGATCCGTCGGTCGGACCGACCAGCACCGTTGCCTCGGACCGATAGACCGGCGGCACATTCCTCGAGGCGGCGATGCCCAGCGTGGCGCCGAGGACCGCGAGGACAACCGGAATCCACCAGACGCGTCCCACGAAACGAACGAGATCCCGAAGCTGCACGTTGTCAGTCATGTGCTCTCCTTGTAAGCGAGCCATTCCCCACCAGGAATCTCGAGTAGATGTCCTGGTAGCCGTCGGTCATGGACCGCAGGCTGAATCCTTCGGTGACGATCCGAAGGCTCTCCGCCCCGATGAGGCGACGCTCTTCGGCGTCCATGTTGCGGAGCCGTCCCATCGCCGCAGCGAACCCGTCGACATCGTCGAGCGGGACGAGGGCCGCGATCCCCTTGCCCTCGACGATCTCGCGATGGGGAGGGATGTCAGAGAGAACCACCGGAAGCTGTGCGGCCATGGCTTCGAGGACCGCCACGGGAAGTCCTTCGAACTGCGACGGTGAGACGAAGAGGTCTGCCCGTGCCAGGAGGCGGTAGACCTCGTCCCGCGACACCAGGCCGAGGAACTCCACGTGATCGGCTATGCCCAGCTCCGCAGCCTGACGCTCCAGCGCTGCGCGGAGCGGACCGTCGCCGACGAACACGAGCCTGTCCCGACTCCCCGCGATACGAGCGAAGGCTGAGAGCAGGGTGCGGTGCCTCTTCGAGTCGATCAGCCGGCCGACGGTGATGACCCTGAGGCCCTGCCCGTCGCGGGGATCCAGCGGCGCTCGGTCACCCTGGTCGACGGAGTCCTTCAGCAGCCGCAGGAGGCGGTCCAGGTCCACCCCGTTGTGCACGACGTCCACGCCCGAGCGAGCGAGACGTCGTACGGCCCACGGAAAGCTGTCCGCGCAGGAGCGGCTGCACGCAACCACGGCCGGGAAGGTTGCGAAGGCGATGGCGTCGAGGAACCGGTTGCGAGGCCGAAGGTCTGGCCACGACGTGTGGAGGGTGAGGACCACGTTCGCGCAGGAGCGCCTCTCCAGCGCACAAGCGGTCATGAGGATCGCCGCGCTCGCCGGCGCGTGCACATGCACCACGTCGTAGTCCGTTCGACGTAGAGCCGTACGCAGCGCGGAGAGGGCGCCGCGAAGACTCCCATCGCCTTCGATACGCCTGATCCGAGGGTCCGGTGCGACCGTCCCGGGATACAACGAGCACACCGTGATCTCACGCTCGTCCGCCACGGGCAGGCAGTGCTCGTGCCACTGGCTGTTCGTGGGGCCCGCCTGGATGACGACGTGAAGCACCCGGAGACGTCGTACTCCCGTGTCGACATCTCCCTGGCTCTGGCCGTTGCAGGCTGTATCCCGTGACATCCGCCCCCCAGCGCTGACGAGTCTGCTCCTGATAGACAGACGCTATGTGTGCTCGACGGCTTCGGCCTCAGGTCGGCGGCGTAGGGAGGGTACGTCGATTGGGGGGTTGTCCCATTGCCGACCGTTCTGAGCAGCGGAGGCAGGAAGCAGGTGTGGCACGTGCTCGGCCCTCCCGTTCTGGGAGGCCTGTGCCGGCTCGGCCGGAGCCGGTAGGCCGAGCAGCTCGGCGTAGAGCTCGTCGAGTCCGTGGCACATCTCTTCGCGCCCGAAGTGCGACAGCACTCTTTGACGGGCCTGCAGCCCCATCTGCCGCGCCTCGACCGGGTGGTCCAGCATCCACATGACCGCCGAGGCGAGTCCCTCCGGGTCCTGGGGTGCCGCCAGCAGACCCGTGACGCCAGGTTCGACGAGGTCGGGCACGCCGTTGACCGCGGTTGCCACGACAGGGCGTGCGGCGGCCATCGCCTCGGTGACTGCCCGTCCCAGCCCTTCGTACAGCGACGGCACGACGTACACGTCGAAGGCGGCCGCCACGCGAGGAGCATCCTTGCGGTAGCCGGTGAAGATCACAGGCACACCCAGCCGCTCTGCCTCTCGGCGGGTCAGATCCTCCAGGTCCCCGGTCTCGAGCGTCGCATCCCCGACCATCACGAACCTGGCGTCCGGGCGCTGGGCGTGGACCAGGGAGCACATGCGGACGAAGTCCAGGGGGCACTTCTGGGCCACGAGCCGTCCCACGGTCCCGACCACCGGAACGTCCTCGGGAATGCCGAGCTCGGCACGGACCTCTGGATCCGCCGAGACGGGGATGTGGTCGAGGTCGACCGCGGACGGAACCACCACGACTGTCCCCGGCGGTGCGATCTTCTGCTCAACGGCTTGACGGGCCAGTCGCGGAGCGACGGCCACGTAGCGGTGTGCGAGCCGCCGGACCGCCCGCTCGAGGAGCAGGTAGACCAGGCGTGCCCTGGGGCTCAGGCCCGGATGCGCGGCGAGGGCGTGGAACGTGTGAACCACCACCGGGACACCCGCAACCTTGGCGGCGACCCGGCCGCTGACGCCCGCCTTGGCAGAGTGCGTGTGAACCACGCTGAACCGCTCCCGGCGCATCAGCCTGACCAGCTCCAGGCACGTGAGCACGTCATGGAGCGGCGAGATCCTCTCGCGCATGTGCGAGAGATGGACGGTGCGGACACCCGCAGCCTCCGCCTGCTCCCACAGTGGGCCCCCTGGCATGCCGGCGACCCAGGTCTCGTACCGGTCCCGGTCGATGTCGACCGCCGATACGAGGGTGTTGCCGCCGGAGCCTGCCACGAAACGGGTGATCACGTGGAGAACCTTGATCTTGGGCGGCTCGGGCTGCTTGGGAAGCCTTCGGGGGGCAACGACCCGGGCGGGCAGCGAAGGCCAGACCGACTTCATGGCACGACCTGAGTCGGCGCGTCGGCCGCGAACACGTCGCGCCGCGATTCCACCATGCGTTCGAGCCCCTCGCGCAGAGAGACCGCGGGGGAGTACCCGAAGCCCTTGTGCGCCCTCGTGATGTCGGCTGCGGTGTGCCGGACGTCTCCGCGTTGGGCCGGCAGCTGGACCACCTCGAAGTCACCAGCGATCTCGCGCAGCGTGTCGATCACCTGGTTCATCGTGGTGCGCGAGCCTCCGCCGATGTTCGCGACGCCGACCCAGGGGGACAACGCTGCTTGGCGCATGGCGGTGATGACGTCGTCCACGTAGGTGAAGTCACGGCTCTGCTCCCCGTCGCCGTAGAGCAGGAAGGGCTGGTTCTGCAGCGCTGAGTCCACGAGCCGGGAGAAGGCCATGTCGGGCCTTTGCCGTGGTCCGTAGACGGTGAACAGGCGCAGGGAGACCGTCGAAACGCCGGAGGTCGTCCGGTACAGCTCACAAAGATGCTCGGCAGCGAGCTTCGTGACGCCGTACGGCGAGACCGGCTGTGGACGCATGTCCTCATGGGTCGGGTAGGCCTCGGCCGCGCCGTAGACCGATGAGCTCGACGCGTAGACGACCTTCCACAGGGAAACCTCGCGTGCTGCCTCCAGCACCCGCTGCGTCGCGGCGATGTTCCGGCTCAGGTACGGCAGGAACTGCTCTCCCCAGGAGCCACGGACGCCTGGCTGTCCAGCGAGGTGGTACACGACGTCGGCTTGCTTGAACAACGGGGAAAGCCGCGCGCTCGTCAGGTCGAGCCGTTGTTCAGTGAAGCCCTCACGCCCGGCGAGCGTCGCGAGGTTGGCTTCCTTGCGCCTGGGGTCGTAGTAGTCGGTCAGGCAGTCGATGCCGATGACCTCGTCCCCCTGGTCGAGCAGATAGCTGCACAGATGCGACCCGACGAAGCCCGCAGCTCCGGTCACTATTGCACGCATTTACCTCTCACCTCGTTCTTGTCGGGGCCTGGAGAACACGGATGGCGCGGCTCAGTCGGGCCATCCCGTGCGGGTCGCCACGTTCGAGTGCTTCGAAAGCGAGCTCGAGCTGGGCCAGGAGGAGCACCTCGCGCCACAGCTGCCGAGGAACCGGAGTCCTCCCGAGGGCAGACGTCATGAAGTGCCGGATGTTGTTCGCGAACGAGGTTCTCCCCGTCAGCACCTCGGGGAGGCGGGCATCTGCGAGGCTGACGGCGAAGCGTCCCAGGTCGCGAAGCGGGTCACCGACCGGGCTGCCGAGTCCCCAGTCGTCCACGCCCATGACTGCGTCGGTCGCGATGACGTGGCGGCGGCAGAGGCAGCCATGAGTCAGGGTCAGCGGCACCTCGTACTCGGCCAGCCGGTCTCGGGCTTTGCGAACGATGTCCACTGCCGCCGGCTGAGGCATCGCCGTCCCGTGGGTCTGTGCCAGGACGGCTTGGACACGGCTGCGGCCGAGGTCGACCGGACCGCTTCCCACGGCTGTGTCCGCCCACATCGCCCCGAGCCACTCCGACATTGCGGTCAGCAGCTCCTTCGAGCTCGACCTCGGTCGCCGCTCCGCATTCTTGATGCGTGGCACTGCCGTCATGGCGAGCCCGCGGCCGGACGCACCGACATCGAGTCGTTCGATCACCTTGGGAACGGTGTGGCGAACAGTCGGACGTAGCATGCGCCGCGCGTGTTCGAGGACAGCCTTCTCGTTCTCGATCAGGCTCGCGGACGCGGGGCTTCGCGAGATCGCGACGACGTGGGTCACCCTGCCCGTGTGCTCGCCGAGGAGGAGCCTGCGTGTATCGGGCGCTGCCCCGCGCACCACGTCAACGATCGATACGTTGCGAATGCACATGAAACGGTTTAGGTCGTCCGAGAGGTCGAGATACTCGGCCTCAATGGTGTTCTGCACCCGATCCCCCCAGACTCGCCTCAACAGCGCCTTCTCGTCTGACGGATCGAATCTAGGGCTGCGCCTCTGCCGAGGGATCCGACAAGTTGACTAGGTGGTCTACGTAACGCTGGCTACGCGCTCGTCTGCTCTGCGGTCCTCCGACCGTCGCCCATGCCGACCGGTGCTCCGAGTCCTGCCTGCCTCGCGATCGAGACAGCAGCCAGTGTCGTGTGCACGTCGAGCTTGCGTAGCAGGTTGTTGATGTGGGTGCGGATCGTGTGCGGAGAGATCGAGAGCTTGACGGCAATCTCCTGCCTCGACAGCCCGCCCACCAGGCATGCAAGCACCTCGCGCTCACGCATTGAGAGGGCGCACAGCGCGGAGTCGTCCTCGAGCGCCTCCTCGTGCAGGAGTGCGTCCAGGACCGATGACATCAACGCCGGGGGGAACCAGGTCTCTCCGCGGGCGACCCCGTGCAGTACCCGGACCAGGTGCTCCAAGGCCGTTGTCGGCTCGACCCAGCCCCGAACGCCCGCGCGTACGGCATCGCGGAGCAAGCCCTGATCGCGCGACTCGCTCATCGCCACGACGCCCAGCCCCGGTGAAGCCGCCATGAGTTCCGCAAGCTCCGTGTGCAGGATCGTCCCCGGCGGATCGACATGCATGAGAAGTACGTCGACCCGCTTGTTCACGACGGCATGCCGCACCCAGGAGTCGGCTGTGTGAGCGGTGACGACCTGGATGTCCCGGCGTGGGGAGAGCATCCGCTCCAGACTGTCGGCCCACGTCCACATGGGATGACGAATGGCAACGGTCAGGGACTCGCTGCTCGGCCGCACGTCAGATGAGGACCGCATCGCGCCTTCCCGGTGCGTGGAAGGCGGGATCGCCGGTGAGCAGCGCCACGGCGGCGAGCCGGGAGTGCACGCCGAGCTTGTGGAAGATGTTCTGGACGTGCGTTCGCACGGTGCTGGGGCTCACCCCCAGCGCGGTGACCATCTCACGGGTGCTCATGCCCTCGACGAGCAGGCCCAGGATGTGCCGTTCGCGGTTCGTCAGGTCGTCCAGGGGCGAGCGCTCGCCGGGCATCTTGCAGCCGGTCCTCGGACGCCGGGCCTCGCGCAGCAGAGCCCTGTCCACGGGGTTGTCGCCTCGCACGGCAGCTTCCAACGCTGCTGCGATCTCGTTGACCCTGAGGTCCTTGCGCAGGTAGCCGGCCACGCCGACGGACAGCGCTTCGAGCGCGAGGTCGGGATCGTCGCTTCCCGTGATCATCACGACCTTGGTGCGGGGCTGGCTTGCGACCACCTGACGGGCCGCGTCGATACCAGAGCCCGCCGGGAAGTTGACGTCGATGATCAACACGTCAGGCTGGTGCAGGGCGACGGCCCGCACAGCGTCAGCCGGTGTCTCGACCGCTGCCTCGATCGTGAAGCCCTGATTGGCGAGCGACGTCGCAAGGGCCTCCAGCAGGAGGCGGTGGTCATCGCACAGGACGATGCGCATCCCCGGACCGAGCGACGCCCTGGCCCCGTAGTTGTCGTCCACTGACGGCTCATCCAAGAAGTGAGACACTCGTGATCCCCCCGGAACACATCAAGCTCCCCCCGAACTTCACGAGAGATGTGTCGACGACAGTATGGTCTGGCTTCGCGCATGTAACCCTCTTCGTCGATAAACCCCCCACCCGAGTCCCTCGGCCCTGTTCGGTTACCGGTCACTTCTGACGAGGTGACTACGTAAGTTTGATGAGAGCCCCACCGTCTTCACGGCTCTCGCCCTCCGCGGTCTTGTTGCCAGAGCCGCCGGAACACCTACACACGCGCCACCCGGGTCACTAGGGTCGGGCGCCATGGAGTCCTATGCAGCCGGAGAGACCAGCCCGCCGCTGATCGAGGAGACGATCGGCGCCAACTTCGAGCGGATCGCGCGAGAGCACGCTGAGCGCGAGGCGCTCGTGGAGGTGGCCAGCGGACGGCGGTGGACCTACGCGGAGCTCGACCGCGACGTGAACGCGCTTGCACGGGGCCTGATGGGCGCGGGCATCGAGAAGGGTGACCGGGTAGGCATCTGGTCACCGAACTGTGCCGAGTGGACCCTGGTGCAGTACGCCACGGCCAAGGTCGGCGCGATCCTGGTCAACGTCAACCCGTCCTACCGCACCCACGAGCTCGCCTACGCCCTCAACCAGTCCGGGTTGCGGATGCTGTTCTCCGCGACGGAGTTCAAGACCAGCGACTACCGGGCCATGGTCGAGGAGGTCCGCCACGACTGCCACGCCCTCGAGCGCGTGGTCTTCATCGGCACGCCCGACTGGGAGAACCTCCTGGCAGAAGGGGAGGGCCTGGCCGAGGACGCCGTCGCGGAGCAGATGGCCGCGCTCGAGCCGGACGACCCCATCAACATCCAGTACACCTCCGGCACCACAGGCTTCCCCAAGGGTGCGACCCTCTCCCACCGCAACATCCTCAACAACGGGTTCTTCACCACCGAGACCATCGAGTTCACCCATCAGGACCGGTTGTGCATCCCGGTGCCCTTCTACCACTGCTTCGGGATGGTGATGGGCAACCTCGGCTGCACCAGCCACGGCGCGACCATGGTGATCCCGGCGCCCGGGTTCGACCCGGGCGTGACCCTGAAGGCGGTCCAGGACGAGCGGTGCACGGGCCTGTACGGCGTCCCGACGATGTTCATCGCGATGCAGAACCACCCGGACTTCGCCTCCTTCGACCTCGGCACCCTGCGCACCGGTGTGATGGCAGGATCGATCTGCCCCGTCGAGGTGATGAAACGGTGCATCGAGGACATGCACATGGAGGGGGTCTCGATCGCCTACGGCATGACCGAGACCTCGCCGGTCTCCTGCCAGACCCGCAGCGACGACGACCTCGAGCGTCGTACCGCCACCATCGGGCGGGTCCACCCGCACGTCGAGATCAAGATCGTCGACCCGGTCACGGGCGAGACGGTGCAACGCGGCACACCCGGTGAGTTCTGCACCCGCGGGTACTCCGTGATGCTCGGCTACTGGCACGACGAGGAGAAGACCCGGGAGGCCGTCGACGAGGACGGGTGGATGCACACCGGCGACCTGGCGGTGATGCGGGAGGACGGCTACTGCAACATCGTCGGACGCATCAAGGACATGGTGATCCGCGGCGGCGAGAACATCTACCCGCGCGAGATCGAGGAATTCCTCTACACCCACCCCGACGTGGAGGACGTGCAGGTGATCGGCGTGCCGGACGAGAAGTACGGCGAGGAGCTGTGTGCCTGGGTGCGGATGCGTGACGGAGCCGAGCCGCTCGACGCCGACAAGGTGCGGGCGTTCTCGACCGGCAAGCTCGCGCACTACAAGATCCCGCGCTACGTCATGGTGGTCGACGAGTTCCCGATGACTGTCACAGGCAAGGTGCGCAAGGTAGAGATGCGCGAGGAGGCCGCCCGCCGTCTCGGCCTCTCGGAGGAGCCGGACACGGCCGGGGCTAGAACACGGTGACGAAGGTCCGCTGGTCCGAGCCCGCGTAGCGGACGGAGCCGAACCAGCGGGCCGTGAGGTCGAGGTTCTCCCACGACAGGTCGACGCCGAACTGCTCGCCCGCGCTCACCGGAACGCTCTCCGGTGTCGTGAGGTTGCCCGCGTCCTCCTCCCGCAGCACCCAGGTGTAGAGCTGGGCCGTTGTCGTGGCGTCGTTGGCTGCGACGGCCGAGGAGACGTAGAGGTCGTAGTCGCCCGACCTCGGCTCGACCAGGGTGAGCGCCTCGTCCGCGCTGCTGCCGGTCGCCGCCGCCACCAGCTCGCCGTCGCGGTAGAGGTGGAGGTCCATGTCGTCGCTGTCACGCCCCTCGAGCTCGACCCTGAGCACCTCGGCCCGGGCCGGCACCGTGATCGGGAACTTGGTGGTGTCGGCGTCTTGTGCGGGCGCTTCCACGTCGAAGTCGCCGGGCTCGAGGATGAGGCCGATCGGCCGGGCAGCTGCGAGGCCGGAGACGGCGAGGTCGAGCTGACCGTCGGCGCCGGCGGTGCCCTCGAGGGAGAGGGACCCGTCCGCGCCGGAGGCGGTCGCCTCCTCGGGAGCGGACACGGTGCGCGGCGTCACGACGACGGGCATCCGAGCCTCGTGGGTCAGCCCGGTCCACACGAGGTGGCCCCGGGAGGCCGTCTCGAGGGCCGCGCTGCCACGGTCGATGACGACGACGAACCGGCCGGTCTCGCCGGGACCGAGACGCAGCGTCTGTGGGCGAACCCTGACTCCGAGTCCCGCGAGCCCCTCAACCCGCGCGGTGTAGGTCTCGATGCTGCGGGAGACGTTGGTGACGCGGCGTACGACGCGGGTGCGCCCGGTGAGGTCGCCGATCGCGATCGAGGGCAGGTTCAGGTTGTGGGTCTCGGCCTCGCCGCCGAGCCACGCTCGGAACCGGCGCGGCGGCGCGTCGAGCACGATGCCGGGGTCGAGCATCTGCGCGGCGTCGATCAGCCCTGCGCCCTCGGCGAAGGGACCGCTGACGCCGTCGAGGGCGTTGGCCGTCGTGGACATCGCGGACTTGACCATCGCCGGCGTCCAGGTCGGTCGCTCACCCATCGCGAACGCGGCGAGGCCGGCCACGTGAGCGGTGCTCATCGACGTACCCGACTGGAGGCTCCACAGTCGGCCGTCGTTGGACGGCGGGGCGACCGCTGAGAGCACGCTGACACCAGGCGCGGTGAGGTCGGGCTTGAGGATGCTGCCGCGGTCGTGGGCGGGGCCACGGGAGGAGAACGCGGCGACCTGCGGTGACGGAGAGCCGTTGGAGGCGGCCGGGTCGAGCGAGGCCGTGGGGTCGTCGGCGTCGGCGAGGTAGGCCTTGACCGCCTTCGCGGCGGCGACGTCGAGGTGCACGGTTGGTACGTCGTGGAAGTCCGACTCGACGTTGTCCGGCCGGACGTTCGCGAGGACCATGCCGGATCCGCCTGCACGCGCGACCGCCGCCGACTTCTCGACCCGGGCGATCGTGCCGCGGTCGCAGACGACGATCTTGTCCTCCGCCTCCGCCGCGTTGAGGCTGCCGGGCCTGCACAGACGAGCGTCCCGGGCGCTGCTGTTCTCGGCAGCGACTTCCTCGGCGAGGACGAGCGGCGACTCGGGCACGGCCTGGTCGGAGACCATCGCTCCCAGGTGGACCTCGCCGTCACCGAGAACGACCGCGCCCTCGAAGCTGCGGTGGGTGCTTGCCCCGACCGTGGTCACCCACGGGCTCGTGTGGGCGACGGTTCCCTCGCCCGGCCCCCGGTTTCCGGCCGAGGCCGCGACGAAGACGCCGGCCGCGGTCGCGTTCAGGAAGGCCAGCTCGACCGAGTCGGGCTCGGTGCCGGGCGGGCCGGCGATGGCGTAGCTGATCACGTCGACGCCGTCTGCGACGGCCCGATCGATCGCGGCCACTGCGTCGGCGGTGTCGCAGCCGTCGTCAGCCGGGTCGGGCGCCGCCCAGCAGACCTTGTAGGCCGCGATGCGCGCTCCGGGGGCCATCCCCGCGGCCTGGCCGAAGTCCTGTCCCATGACCCGGACCTGGACCCGATCGTTTCCGGCCGCGATCGCTGCGACGTGCGAGCCGTGACCGGTGCCGTCCCGCGGGGAGAGGTACTCCGAGGCGGCGAGGTTCTGCTCTCCGAAGGCCTTGACGAAGTAGCGGGCGGCGACGACCTTGCTGTTGCAGTCGGCCTCTCCCCACTGCTCGCCCTTCTCACAGGTCCCGCGGAAGCCGGCTTGGCCTCGTGCGTTGCCCGGTAGCGCCGCGAAACTCGGGTTCTCCGGCCAGATGCCGCTGTCGATCACCCCGACCACGGTGCCGCGACCTGCGAAGTCGGGGCCACCTGCCGCCTCCCACGCGCGCTCGGCGCCGAGGAAGTCCGGGGAGTCGACCGAGGCGAGCCGCTGCTTGGTGCTGCGCTCCACGAGAGCGACCCGGGGGTCGTTGCGCAGCTGCTTGACCTGGTCGCGGGTCAGCTCAACCGCGAAGCCGTTGAGGGCGGAGGTGAAGCGGTAGAGGACCTCAGGCCGGCCGATGCTGCGGAGGAGTGCGTCCTGGGAGCTTCGGAGCCCGGCGGCCTGGCCCGGCTGGTCAGGCCGAGGAGGGGCTGTCAGCGACACGATGTAGAGCCCTGGCGCAGAGACCTCGGTCGGTGCGGGCGGCAGGACCTCCGCGGCGCCTTCGGCGGCGGCGGCCACACCCGTCGTACCCGTGCCGGCGAGCAGCGCTGCGGCCACGACGGCTGCGGTCCGTCGCAGGCGCGGCCACGTGCTCAACGGGACTCCCTTGTCTACAGTCGTGCTGGGACCGCCCTCCGTCGGTCCGGATTCATCATGTTTCCAGGGACCTCGCCTGGTTTCAATCGGAATGCGTACATAGGGTGCCGAAGTGATCGACTCCGAACTTCTCGCTCAGCGGCTCGCGGCCTTGGAGGCCGACCTGCGCTCGCGTGGCTCGGTGCTCGTCGCGTTCAGCGGCGGTGCCGACAGCGCGTTCCTGCTGGCGGCCGCGGTGCGTGCGCTCGGCCCTGAGAACGTCGGCGCGGCCACCGCCTACTCCGACTCCCTCCCGCAGCACGAGCGACCGCCTGCCCGCGACTTCGCCGGGGAGCTCGGCGTACGGGTGCTCACCCCTCAGACCCGGGAGATGGAGCGCGAGGGGTACCGCGCCAACGCGGGCGATCGCTGCTACTTCTGCAAAGCCGAGCTGCTCGACGTGCTGGGGCCGCTGGCGCGGGAGCACGGTTTCGTCCACGTCGCGACCGGGACCAACGCCGACGACGCCCTGGCGGGCTTCCGCCCCGGCATCCGCGCCGCGTCCGAGCGAGGGGCGATCACGCCGCTGCGCGACGCAGGCCTGACCAAGGAGCAGATCCGCGAGGCCTCGCGGGTGTGGGGGCTGCCCACGTGGGACAAGCCGGCCGCTGCGTGTCTGTCGTCGCGGGTCGCCTACGGCATCGAGGTCAGCCCGTTCAGGCTGGCCCGCGTCGAGCGCGCCGAGGTCGCGGTGCGGGCTGCCCTGGCCGAGCGCGGTGTGCGCGTGCGCAACCTGCGCGTCCGCGATCTCGGGGACGTCGCCAGCATCGAGCTCGACCGCGAGGTGCTGGACCAGGCCCTTCGACTTCCTGCCGTGGTCGAGGCAGCGGTGGCGGCCGGGTTCCCCGACGCGCGACTCGACTCCAAAGGCTTCCGCTCCGGCTCGATGAACGAGCGGCTCGCCGACCCTGAGCGATACCGCTGAGCCGTAACCCGTTCGTGAACGACCCGGCCTCCGCCATATCCTGGAAGCCGGTTCCACCAACCCGCCTGCGCGACGAGAGAAGAAGAGGTCATCCGGTGCCTACTGGCAAGGTCAAGTGGTACGACGCCGACAAGGGCTTCGGCTTCCTGTCCAAGGACGAGGGCGGTGACGTCTATGTGAGGGCGGCGGCCCTGCCCGCGGGCCTCGCCACTCTCAAGGCGGGTCAGCGGGTCGAGTTCGGCATCGTGCAGGGTCGCAAGGGCGACCAGGCGCTCCAGGTCCGGCTGCTCGAGCCGGCGCAGTCGGTCTCGCGGGCGATGCGCAAGAAGCCCGCTGAGATGGTCAACATCATCGAGGACCTCCACCGGCTTCTGGAGAACATCGAGAAGTCCTACCGCAACGGGCGCCACCCGGACCCGAAGACCGCGAAGCCCACGGCGATGCTGCTTCGGGCGCTCGCCGACGAGCTCGAGCTCTGACCCGCGGGCTGACTCAGCGCAGACGTCGGTCGCGGAGGACCCACCCGCTCCACGCCAGGAGGATCACGGCGGCGACCCCGAGCCCGAGCTGCGGGTTGAGCGGCATGGCGATGCCGATGAAGCCGCCGGCCACCCAGGCGAGCTGCAGCAGCATCTCGGACCGTGCGAACGCACTGGTGCGGATCCGTTCCCGGACCTCCTGCTGGATGAGCGCGTCGAGGGAGAGCTTTCCCAGTGACTGTGCGAGTCCAGCCGTGAGACCGAGGAGTACGGCGGTCGGCAGCCCGTAGAAGACGGCCGCCAGCACTGTGATGGCCAGGTCGCCGAGCAGGGTGACGATGACGGTGATCTCCGGGCGCACCGACCGAAGCAGCGACGCGAGCGCGATGCCGAGTGAGCTGCCCACGCCGGCTGCGCCGATCACGAGACCGATGAGGAGCTCGGGCCGGTCCTCCCACCCCCGGAACGGTTCGTCCCTCAGCAGGAACGCCATGAACATGGTCAAGAAGCCGGAGAGCAGTCGAAGACCGGCGTTGCTGCGCAGGCCCACCCTCACGACATGGGGGAGTGGGGCCCGAGAGGTCAGGGGGATGCGCTCCTCGCCTGCAGTCGAGTCGACCCGTGCCGGCAGCAAGATGGCGAGAATGGTCGCGCCCACGAAGACCGCGAACGCGTAGCGAAGCGACCACTGCGCCCCGACGCTCGAGATGAGGATCGCGATGGGAGCGGAGATCGCCGCTCCCGCGACCCCGGCGAGTGAGATGCGCGCGTTCGCCTTCACGAGCGTCAGGCGCTCAGGCAGGAGCCTCGGGACGGCTGCGGCCCGGGTGACGCCGTACGCCTTGGACGCGACCAGCACGCCCAGGGCGGCAGGGAAGAGCGCGATCGAGCCGGTGAGGACGGCGTCGGCGAGCACCCAGCACAAAAACGCGCGCAGTGCCATCGTCGCGCCGACTGCCCAGCGGCGCCCGTGGCCGAACCGGTCGAGGAACGGGCCGATGAGTGGCGCGACGACCGCGAACGGGAGCAGGGTCAGCCCCAGGAACTGCGCGACCTGGAGCCGCGCCTCGCCGGTGGGTACCTGGAAGAACAGCGTTCCGGCAAGGGAGATCGCCACGGCTGTGTCACCGGCAGCGTTGAAGGCGTGCAGCTCGATCAGGCGGTAGAGGCCGGTGTCCCCGGCCCCCTCGGCGTGGGTGGCGCGCCGGGCCTGGCGGAAGGTGTAGCCGGCGGCCCGACCCGTCGCGGCGCCCGCCCGCCTGGCGGCGCTGCCCAGGGCGCCGCTGCTGCGTCCGCGGCCCGACGACCGGCTCGCCTGCTCCTGCGCCATGGCCCCATCCTGCCTTCCGGATCCGGCGAATGTGGCACCCGACGAGACACGAATTGCTCCGATGGGGGAGAATCGCGGGCGTGATGGCTGCCGCTCGAACCTTCAAGCCGGACACCGTGGGTGTTCGGGCGGTCGATCTCGCTCGTGAGGCCCTCCTCGAGCTCGCCGATCCAGGCGACGTGGGGGAGCACCTGGGCCACGCCAGCGACGGCGAGCGCGTCACCACGCACTACTTCGCCTGCAAGCGCGCCGGCTACCGTGGCTGGCGATGGTCGGTGACCGTGGCGCGAGCGGCACGGCAGAAGCATGTGACGGTCGACGAGGTCGTGCTTCTGCCCGGCGACGGAGCGCTCGTGGCGCCCGCGTGGGTGCCCTGGCGCGACCGCATCCAGCCCGGCGACCTCGGCCCGGGCGACCTGCTTCCCGTCGAGGAGGACGACCCGCGGCTGGTGCCCGGGTACCTCGCGGACGACGAGGTGATCGACGCCGACTCGGTGAAGACGGTCGCCGACGAGGTCGGCCTCGGCCGCGCCCGCGTGCTCTCGCTGGAGGGAAGGGACCTCGCAGCCCAGCGCTGGTACGACGGCAGCCACGGGCCCCAGGCCCCGATCGCCCAGTCGGCTCCCGGGAACTGCAGCAGCTGCGGCTTCCTGGTGCGACTCGCCGGTCCCTTGTCCCAGGTGTTCGGGGTGTGCGCGAACGCCTTCGCCAACGACGACGGCCGTGTGGTGTCACTGGACCACGGTTGCGGCGCCCACAGCGAGGCCCGGCTCCACAAGCGGAACCTTCCCGCCCCGTTGCCCGAGCCCGTGCTCGACACGCTGACCTGGGATGACCTCGAGCAGTTCTGACCGACGACCGGGTCGACGTACTCACTTCCGGGGGCGGCGGCGCCTGCGGCGGCAGTAGTCCCAGCCGATGATGCCGAGCCCGAAGCCCGCGACGCAGGACCACAACCACCAGAGGCGGCCGCTCTCCTCGAGACGGTCGTAGAACGGCAGCAGCAGGACGAACGCGAGCGCCCACAGGGCGGTGCCTACCGCGACCGTGCGCACACCGTCGACGTCGAGGGGTTCGACGTCGGCGACGATGAAGTGCCGCTTTCCGACCTGGTGCACCTGCACGTTCTCGGTCTCGGCGTGCTCCGTCGGCTTGTGCTCCACGGGTCCAACGTAGTCCACAGGCCCGGCCTCGTTCACACCGTCGGTCGCCGTTCTGCGAGGATATGCGTTGGACTGCCCCAGAACGGGCGCCCAGCGCTTCCCCGGCCTCCCGTCACTGCACACCCAAGGGACTCTTCGTGGACAAGCTCACCAGCACCACCGACCGTGGGGCGACCCAGCCGTCGGTTGTCGACCGGTTCTTCAAGATCTCCGAGCGCGGATCGACCCTGGGTCGTGAGGTGCGCGGCGGGTTCGTCACCTTCTTCACGATGGCCTACATCATCGTGCTCAACCCGATCATCCTGCTCGGGGCGCTGGACGTCACGCAGCAGCCGCTGGCAGGTGGGGACTTCGCCGGCATCGCCGCGACGACCGCGCTGGTCGCGGGCCTCCTCACGATCCTGATGGGCGTGGTCGCGAACTTCCCGCTCGCGCTCGCCACCGGCCTCGGCCTCAACGCGTTCGTCGCCTACTCCATCGCCTCCGGCATGACGTGGGCGGACGCGATGGGGCTGGTGGTCCTCGAGGGCCTGATCATTCTGATCCTGGTGCTCACCGGGTTCCGCACGGCGGTGTTCCACGCCGTTCCCTCGGAGCTCAAGGTCGCGATCAGCGTCGGGATCGGCCTGTTCATCGCCCTGATCGGCCTCGTCGACGCCGGCTTCGTCCGGCGTACGGGCAACGGACCGGTACCCGTCGAGCTCGGCTACCAGGGGACGCTCGTGGGCTGGCCGGTCCTCGTGTTCGTGGTCGGGTTCGTGCTGATGGTCACCCTGTACGTCAAGAACGTGAAGGGCGCGATCCTCATCGCCATCGCCGCCACCACCGTGCTCGCGGTGGTCGTGGAGTCGATCGCCAAGATCGGACCGGCGGTGACCGACGACGGCTTCAACCCCAAGGGCTGGAACCTCAACGTCCCCGCGATCCCGGACAACGTCGTCGATGTCCCGAGCTTCCCGGTGCTCGGCGAGTTCTCCCTGCTCGGCTCCTTCGAGGCGGTCGGCTTCGTGACTGCAGGGCTGTTCATCTTCACGCTGCTGCTCGCCGACTTCTTCGACACCATGGGCACGATGACCGCGATCGGTGCCGAGGCGGGCCTCCTCGACGAGGAGGGCGCCCCGCCGAACACCAAGCGGATCCTGGTAGTCGACTCCATCGCCGCGGCCGCCGGTGGCGCCGCGAGCGTCTCGAGCAACACCTCCTACATCGAGTCTGCCTCCGGCGTCGCCGAGGGTGCGCGCACCGGACTGGCCAGCGTGGTCACCGGCGTGCTCTTCCTGCTGGCGACGGTGTTCTCCCCGCTGGTCGAGATCATCCCCAACGAGGCGGCGGTGCCCGCGCTCGTGCTCGTCGGCTTCCTGATGATGCAGCAGGTCAAGAACATCGACTGGGACGACCTCGAGATCGCCATCCCGGCCTTCCTCACGATCGCGCTCATGCCGTTCACCTACTCCATCTCTGCGGGCATCGGAGCGGGTTTCATCGCCTACGTGCTGGTCAAGGCGGTCCGGGGCAAGGCCGCCCAGGTCCACCCGCTGATGTGGGCCGTCTCCGTGCTCTTCGTCGTGTACTTCGCGATCGACCCGGTCAAGCAGCTGCTCGGAGCATAGGTCCGGCTGGTCCGTTTCGGACGGCTCGGGACGTAAGTTCCTGCCGTCACGCGCCGCGCGGTGACAGAGTGGGTGCATGAACACCGCGATCTCCGTCTCGGGTCTGGTCAAGACGTTCGGTTCGACGGTCGCCCTCGACGGCCTCGACCTCGAGGTGGCGACGGGGGAGGTCCACGGCTTCCTCGGACCCAACGGCTCGGGCAAGACGACGACCATCCGGATCCTCCTCGGGCTGCTCCGAGCCGACCGGGGCGAGGTGTCCCTGCTCGGCGGCGATCCGTGGCGGGAGGCGGCCGAGCTGCACAAGCGGCTGGCCTACGTCCCGGGTGAGGTCGCGCTCTGGCCGAACCTCACCGGGGGTGAGGTCATCGACTTGATGGCACGGCTGCGCGGCGGCATCGACAAGCAGCGCCGAGCCCAGCTGCTCGACCGCTTCGACCTCGACCCGACCAAGAAGACCCGGAGCTACTCGAAGGGGAACCGCCAGAAGGTCGCCCTCGTCGCGGCGCTGGCCTCCGACGTTGAGCTCTACCTCCTCGACGAGCCGACCTCGGGCCTGGACCCGATCATGGAGGCCGCCTTCAAGGAGTCGATCGGCGAGCTGCGGACTCGCGGGCGCACGGTGCTGCTCTCGAGCCACATCCTCGCGGAGGCGGAGGCGCTCTCAGACCGGGTCAGCATCATCCGCGCCGGCCGGATCGTGCAGAGCGGCACCCTCAAGGAGCTGCGCCACCTCACGCGGACGACGGTGATCGTGAGGACCGAGCGGCCTGCGGATCTCATCCACGAGGTGCCGGGGGTCGCGCACATCGCTCACGAGGACGGCCAGCTGGTCTTCGACGTCGACACCGACCACATCGACGAGGCGATGGACTACCTCGCCCCGCTCAAGATCACCTCCCTGATCAGCCACCCGCCGACGTTGGAGGAGCTGTTCCTGCGCGAGTTCGGGGACCGGGTCGAGGCCGAGTCGGAGGAGGTCCACGGCTGATGACCGCGTTCACCGGGGTGGCGCCGCTGCTGCGGTTCGTTCTCCGCCGCGACCGGGTCTTCCTTCCGGTGTGGATCCTGTCCATCGTCGTCCTCACCTACGCGTCGGCAGCCGCGGTGCGGCGTACCTATGACACGCAGGTCGAGATCGACTCCTACGCCGCCAACATCGGCAGCTCGCCGGCGTCGATCGCAATGGCCGGCCCGCCGGTGGCCCTGCGTGAGATCGGCGGCATCCTCATCTACGAGACGAGCCTCACCGCCCTGGTCGGCGTCGCGCTGATGGCGATCTTCTCCGTGGTCCGGCACACCCGGCGCGAGGAGGAGGCGGGCCGGGTCGAGCTGCTCGGCTCGACCGTCGTCTCGCCGCACGCGGTGATCACCGCCGCGGTCGTCGTGGCCGGGCTCGCGTCCGTGGTGGTGGGCTTCGGAGTGGCCCTGGCGTTCCAGGCCGAGCAGCAGCCGGCCCTGGAGTCCACGCTGTACGGTGCCTCGATCGCCGCGATGGGCATCGTGTTCGCCGGGGTGGCCGCCTGCGCGGCACAGTTGATGACGCACGCCCGTGGGGCAGTCGGACTGTCACTGGCAGTCCTCGGCCTTGCGTTCGCGCTCCGCGCCGTCGGCGACGTCGGCAACAGTCTGTGGTCCTGGCTCTCGCCGATGGGCTGGTCGCAGCAGGTGCGTCTCTACGACGACAACCGACCGTGGCCGCTCGCGCTGTCGCTGACGCTGACGGTCTTGCTGCTCGTGGCGACGGTGGTCCTCGAGAGCCGGCGCGACCTCGGTGCGGGGATCGTGCCCGCGAGGCCCGGGGTCGCGGAGGCCAGTCCCTCGCTGTCGGGGGTCCTCGGCCTCTCTTGGAGGCTGCAGCGAGGTGCGGTCCTCGGGTGGGCGATCGGGGTGTGGGCGATGGGTCTGACCTTCGGCTCGTTCAGCGAGTCGATCGAGAACATGGTCGAGGACAACCCGACACTGGCGCAGTACTTCGAGAGCATCGGCGCCGAGAGCATCGTGGACGCCTTCTTCGCGACCGCGATGGTGCTCCTCGGGATCCTCGCTGCCGGCTACGCGGTCTCCTCCGCGCTGCGGACCCGGGCCGAGGAGAGCGCCGACCGGCTCGAGCCCGTGCTGGCCACGGGGGTGTCCCGCCCTCGCTGGCTCCTCGGGAGCCTCCTCGTGACCCTCGTGGGGACGACGGTGGTCGTGGCGGCCGGCGGCTTCGGCGTGGGGCTGTCCTACGCCGGCACGACCAAGGAGGTCTCGGAGATCTGGCGGATGACCGCGTACTCGCTGGCCTACCTGCCCGCCGTGCTCGTCCTCGTCGCGGTCGCGGTGCTCCTCGTCGGCTGGGTCCCGCGCGTGGCCGGGGCTGCCTGGGCCGCTCTCGCGGTGTGCTTCGTCATCTCCTACCTCGGTGGCCTGCTGGAGCTTCCCCAGAGCCTGCTCGACGTCTCCCCGTTCACCCACGTGCCGGGGGTGCCCGCCGAGGAGCTCACGGCCGCCCCGCTCGTCGTGCTCCTGCTTCTCGCTGGTGCGGGTGTCGCCGTCGGACTCGTCGGCTTCCGCCGTCGCGACATCGCCTCCTGAACCTCCCGTGACACCGATCACGGATGGTTGAAACCGAAATACTTAGCAAGGGTAATGACTTATGCTAAGTACATGGCACCGACGATCGAGAAGATGGCGCGCACCGACGCGGGACTCGCGGCGGCGCTGCGCATCTCCGTGGCCCGGCTGATGCGCCGGCTGCGGAGCGAGCGCGACCCCCGCAACGAGCTGAGCATCGGCCAGCTGTCCGTGCTCGGCGCGCTCTACCGCAACGGCGCGTGCTCCATCGGCGAGCTCGCCGCCCACGAGCGCGTCCAGCCGCCGTCGATGACGCGCACCGTCAACTGCCTCGAGGAGGACGGCTACGTCACGCGTCGTCCTCACGAGACCGACCGGAGGCAGGTGGTGATCGAGCTGGCCGAGCTCGGGACCGCCACCCTCGAGGCCGATCGCCGGCGCCGTGACGCCTGGCTCGCGCAGCGGCTGCGCGAGCTCACACCCGAAGAGCGTTCCGTGCTGCGACAGGCAGCCCCGATCCTGGAGAGGCTGGCCCTTTCTTGAGCCCCACCTTCCGTGCCCTCTCGAACCACAACTACCGGCTCTACGCGGCCGGTGGTGTCGTCTCGAACACCGGCACCTGGATGCAGCGGGTGGCTCAGGACTGGCTCGTCCTCCAGCTGACCGCCAACTCCGGCACCGCGCTCGGCATCACGACCGGCCTGCAGTTCCTGCCGATCCTGCTGCTCTCGCCGTACGCCGGACTGGTGGCCGACCGCTTCCCGAAACGTCGGCTGCTCCAGGTCACGCAGCTGATGATGGCCACCCCGGCGCTCGTGCTCGGCCTGCTCGCGATCACAGGGGTCGTGGAGACCTGGCACGTGTACGCCCTGGCCTTCATCTTCGGCGTGGGGACCGCCTTCGACGCGCCCGCCCGGCAGTCGTTCGTCAGCGAGATGGTCAGCAAGGAGGACCTCTCCAACGCAGTCGGCCTGAACTCCGCAACGTTCAACGCCGCGCGCATCCTCGGTCCGGCGCTCGCCGGGTTCATGATCGCGGGACTCGGCGGGGGAGCGCGGGCCACCGGCTGGGTGATCTTGATCAACGCGCTGTCGTACGGCGCCGTGGTGGTCGCCCTGCAGCGGATGCGCGCCTGGGAGCTCGACAGCCCCGACCCGCAGGGCCGCAGCAAGGGGATGATCCGCGACGGCCTGAGCTACATCCGCAGCCGCCCCGACCTCATGATGATCCTGGCGATCGTGTTCTTCGCGGGCACCTTCGGCCTGAACTTCCAGATGACCTCCGCGCTGATGGCCACCGAGGTCTTCGGCAAGGGCGCCTCGGAGTACGGCATCCTCGGCACCACCATGGCCGTCGGCTCGCTGAGCGGGGCGCTGCTGGCCGCTCGTCGCGGCATCGTGAGGCACCGGCTCGTCATCCTCGCAGCGGTCGCCTTCGGCACGGCCGAGATCGTCGCGGGCATGATGCCGTCCTACATCGCCTTCGCGCTGTGGACACCGGTCATCGGCATCACGGCGCTGACCATGATCACGGCAGCCAACACCACCATCCAGCTGAGCGTCTCGCCTCAGCTGCGCGGGCGCGTGATGGCGCTCTACATGATGATCTTCATGGGCGGCACACCGATCGGTTCACCCATCGTCGGATGGGTCGGCGAGACTTTCGGCGCGCGCTGGACCCTGATCGGCGGCGGCGCGGTCACCATCCTCGGCACAGTCCTGGCCGCCGCCGTGTTCAGCCGGACTCAGGGACTGCTCGACCCCGAGATCAACGACCGGCCCAGGCTCATCGCGATGCGAACCAGGGGTGGTGGAGGTCCATGAACTTGACGTCGTGGGTCATCCGCCGCCAGTCCTCCATCAGCTCGCGAACGTCCTCGCGGTTGGGCATGGCCTTGGCCTCACCCTCGCGAGCCTTCTTCTCGTCGGTGAAGAACACGGCCTCGGTGAACGTGCCGTCCTCCTCGATGGCGAACGTCGACCCGAGGATCTCGGGACGCTCCTTGTGGAGCATGTTCGTCATGTCGTCCATCTCGGCCTCGAGACGGGCAGGGTCGTCCAGCTTGCCCTGGAGGATCTGGACGAACTGAGCGTCGTCCGAGCCCCCCTGGAGCATGAGCAGCACCTTGTCGGCGTTGTGAAACTCGACCGGGCCGTCGAAGAGCCGCTCGGTCTCGGCCCACCACTGACCCTGCTCGGGACGGTCGGAGTTGGCCATCGCCTTCTCCTTGTCCTCGAACCGGACAACGCCGACGAACTGGTTGTCGTCGGTGAAGCCGAAGGTGCCGCCGAGCCACCCGGGAGCGCTGGGGCCAAGGTCGCGGAGCCACTTGTCGAACTGGGCGTGCAGCTCGTCCTGCTTGGTGCACTTGCCCTGGATGATCTGGATGAACACTGTTGGTCTCCCTTGTGTCGCGTGCAGGCCGCTTCTGTGGAAGTGGTCTGTGTTCCCGTGCGACGCTATTCCTGCTCGCACAGCGGCTCCATAGCCCGAAGGGACCAACGACCGGCTTGGATAAACTCGGGCACCATGAACCCCCGCTACCGCCGCATGGTGATCCCCGGTGCCCTGGTGGCGCTGATCCTGCTCGTGGTGGTCACGGCACTGGTCCGGCGCTGACATGGCCGAACCACTTCTCCGGGTGCTCACCCGGATGCGTTCCCTGATCCTTGACGACCAGACCCTGCTGCGCGCCGTTGCCTCTGGCCGGCAGAAGGGCCAGACCCCCCGCTGGCGCCGCGTCGAGATGCGGTACGTCGACCTCAAGGCCGGCCGCCACCTGCAGGTCACCGCCTACGACGCGACCCAGGCCCACACCTCCAACCACGCCTTGGGAGAGGCCGCCAAGAGCGCCCTCGACGACCTGCTCGACGAGCCGTTCGGCAACTGGCATGTCGAGACCGTCACCGAGACGCACCAGGTGCGGGTGACGAAGAAGCTCGAGGCCATGGTCCACACCGGCCCCCGGCGCGAGCAGGATCGTGAAGGGCCCGCCGAGCCGCAGCGCACGCACGACCGGGCGAAGCCGCGGCTGCTCCCCGAGGACGACCCGGCCCTCGTGGCGGTCGGCATCTCCGACGAGCACGGCCGCGTGCGCCCCAGCCGCCAGGCGAAGTACCGCCAGGTCGAGGAGTTCCTCCGCAGCCTCGGCCCCGCCCTCGACGACGCGCTCGCCTCGGGGCGACTGCGGACTCCGACCCCGGAGGAGCCCCTGCGCGTGGTCGACCTCGGCTGCGGCAACGCCTACCTCACCTTCTCCGCGCACAGCTACCTGACCCGGGTGCGAGGCCTGCCGGTGCGCATGGTGGGGGTGGACGTGAAGGAGCAGTCCTACCGTCACAACACCGAGGTCGCGCAGCGGCTCGGGATCTCCGAGTCGATGACGTTCGTGCGGGGCGACATCGGCTCGGCGACCCTCGACGAGGCCCCCGACGTCGTACTCGCGCTCCATGCGTGCGACACCGCCACCGACGACGCTCTGGCCCGCGCGGTGCTGTGGGACTCCTCGCTCGTGCTCGCCGCCCCCTGCTGCCACCACGACGTCGCGGCCCAGCTGCGCAGGGCACCGACCCCGGCGCCGTACGCCATGCTCACGCGACACGGCATCCTGCGAGAGCGGTTCGCCGACACCCTGACCGACGCGCTGAGAGCCAGCGTGCTCCGGCTGCTCGGCTACCGTGTCGACGTGATCGAGTTCGTCGAGAGCCAGCACACTCCGCGCAACACCCTGCTGCGCGCGACCCGGACCGGTGCTGCTCCGTCGGCGGGGGCGAGCCAGGAGCTCGACGACCTCGTGCGCACCTGGAACGTCCACCCACGCCTTGCGGAGCTGCTCGCGGAACGGCTGGGGACCCGGCTCGATGAGCCGGTCCACTAAGACGCTCACGGTGAGCCTCCTCGCGACCACGGCGCTCGGGCTGCTGGTCACCCTGAATCCGTTCGCCTCCGGGGGCGACCCGAACGCTGCGCCCGAGGTGGCGCTGACCTTCCAGGACGAGACCATCGCCGAGTCGAGCGGGCTCGTCGTGCGGGGCGACCGCGTCCTCACGATCAACGACTCCGGTGACGGCCCGTACGTCTACGGAGTGGACCGGAGCACCGGCGAGACCCTCGCTGTGACGACGTTCGACGACGAGGAACCAGAGGATCTCGAGGCGATCGCCGCCGGGCGGGGCCGCAGCGTGTGGGTCGGCGACATCGGCGACAACCAGCGGGCGCGCGGGTCGGTTCGCGTGCACCGACTTGTCCCGTCGCCTTCGGGTGGGACTGTCGAGGCGGAGACGTTCGAGCTGACCTACCCGGACCGCTCGCACGATGCCGAGACCCTGCTGGTGCACCCTCGCACCGAGGAGGTTCTCCTGGTGACCAAGCGGCCGTTCATCGGAGGCGTGGTCTACCGGGCACCCTCTCCGCTCCGCGAGGGCGAGCTGCACCAGCTGGAGCGGGTCGGGTCAGTATCGGGCATGGTCACCGACGGGGCGTTCCTTCCCGACGGTCGGCACTTCGTGGTGCGGACCCTCGGCGCGGCAGCCGTCTACACCTACCCGGGCATCGAGAAGGTCACCGAGTTCTTCCTGCCCGAGCAGGACCAGGGCGAGGGGATCGCGGTCGGCGACGACGGTCGGATCTACCTCAGCTCGGAGGGCGAGCTCTCCGACGTACTCGTGATGGACCTGCCGCCCCTGGACCGCCCGGACGAAGCAGAGGGGTCCGAGGGCGTGCGGGTGCCGGGGCCGGCGCCCGAGGAGAACGACGCCGGCCCCGCTCCCGACGAGGGGAACGGGGCCGGGCTCGGCCGTCCGCGGGGCTACGTGCTCGCCGCGGTCCTCGGCTCGGCGTTCGTGGCGCTGCTGGTCAGAGCTTCTCGACGACGTAGTCGACGCAGGCGGTGAGCGCCTCGACGTCGGCTGGGTCGATCGCGGGGTACATCGCGATCCGCAGCTGGTTGCGCCCGAGCTTGCGGTAGGGCTCGACGTCGACGACGCCGTTCGCGCGCAGGGTCTTCGCAACCGCCGCGGCGTCGATGGAGTCCTCGAAGTCGACGGTCCCGATCACCAGGGAGCGGTGGTCCGGGTTCTCGACGTACGGCGTGGTGTAGCTCGTCTTCTCCGCCCAGCCGTAGAGCCGGTTGGAGCTGTCGGTGGTGCGGCTCACCGCGAAGTCGAGGCCGCCCTGGCTGTTGAACCAGTCGAGCTGCTCGGCCATGAGGAACAGCGTGGCGATGGCCGGGGTGTTGTAGGTCTGGTTCTTGAGCGAGTTGTCGATCGCGGTCGGGAGGTCGAAGAACGCCGGAACCCAGCGGCCGCTGTCGGCGA
>DATICF010000134.1:0-46406 GCA_035456965.1 Nocardioidaceae bacterium | reverse complement strand
ATGAAGGCCGACGTCCCGCAGTGCACCGCCGAGGAGATCGAGCGCCAGCTGGACGAGGTCCACAAGATGGGCGTTCGGCAGATGGAGCTGGTCAACAAGTTCGACAACGCGCTGTCCGGGGTCGCCGGCGACGCGGGCCAGACCGGCGTGGTCGTGAACTCCGCGAACTTCCTCGAGACCGGGTCGTTCTGGAAGATGCAGACCTGCCCGCAGAACTTCGGCGACGGCGTGCACGACAAGGAGCAGTACGCCATGCCGCGCGACGTCTCCGACCGCGACCCGCTCTTCGGGGCGATCGCGAAGGAGTACGGCCCACCGGTCGCGGTCCCGGTCTACCCCGGCGCACCGCACTGCAACCAGCGGGGGCTGACCGACCTCGGCGAGCTCACCATCCGGGGGCTTGCCAAGCGCAAGATGCTCTTCGATCCCGACCACATGAGCGTGCTCGCGCGCCGAGCCTCCCTCGACCTCGTCGAGAAGATGGGCTACCCCGGCATCTTGTCGAGCCACTCGTGGTCGACCCCTGACGCCTACCCGCGGATCTCCGAGCTCGGCGGCTTCATCGCGCCGTACGCCGGCGACAGCAAGGGCTTCGTCGACAAGTGGCGCTACCACGTCGGCCGAGCTGACCAGCGCTACTACTTCGGGCTCGGCTTCGGCGCCGACATCAACGGCCTCGGGGCGCAGGGCGACCCGCGTGGGGCCGACGCGGAGAAGCCGGTGACCTACCCGTTCAAGGGGCTGGGTGGAGTCACCGTCCGCAAGCAGGTCAGCGGCAAGCGCGTCTACGACATCAACGTCGACGGCGTTGCTCACTACGGCCTCTACCCCGACTGGGTCGAGGACCTGCGCAAGCTCGCCGGCGACGACATCGTCACCGACATGGCTCGGGGGGCGGAGGCCTACCTGCTCACCTGGGAGCGCGCACTCGGTGTCGAGGCCAACAGCTGCACCGGCGGCTCGAAGGTCCGGCGAGTCTCGGCGTACCGCTCCCTGCCCCGCGGCGCGACGACGCGACGCGTGCTCCTCTCGGTCGGCCAGCCCGACGCGCGGATCGGCGACACCTTCACCTACTGCGCCCGGAAGCCCTCCGGCGTGCGCACCAAGGTGCGGGTGGAGTTCACCCCGGCCGGACGCCTGGTCCGCGTCTCCTGACCGCCTCCGGGCTGCCCGGACCCCGCAGCCCGGAGGTGTACCACCCACGTAGCCGACGCCTCACGCGCCGAGAACGAACCCGTCGAGGACGCGCACGAACCGTTCGGGCTCTTCGACGAAGGGCGCGTGCCCGCTCCGCTCGAAGACGCAGAGCCGGGAGTCGGGAATCCGATCGTGCAGGGCCTTGCTCACCGCGAGCGGTGTCTGAGGGTCGTGCCGGCCCACGATCAACAAGGTGGGCCGGGGCAGCTCCCGGGCCAGTGGCACCAGCCGCACCCTCCTGACGGCGAGCCACCACCGGTCACGGGGCGGAGGCGCCCGACGGTCGTCACCGGGCTCGACGACGACACGTGGAGCCAGATCCGGGTCGACGAAGTTGGCCCGGTTCGACAACGCGTCCAGTTTCTTGTGCGTGGCCAGGCTCCCGTGCCCCGTGGCGAGCAGGAGGCCCCAGATGACCATGCGCCACAGGTCGGGGTGCCATGGCCGCCAGTGGAAGGGCATGGCGCGATAGCGGACGAGGGCCGCTCCACTCCCAGGAGGGGTGCCGACGAGGACGAGACGAGAGACCCGGCCGGGCCGAGCAAGCGTCACGAAGAACGCACACAGGGCCGACATGCTGTGCCCCAGGACCGGGACCGGCGAGGTCAGGCCCATGGAGTCGAGGGCCTCCACCGCGCAGTCGACCATCTCGTCGAGACCGACCCGGCTCGGCCTCGTGGAGCGGTACTGCCCGGGCGGGTCGAAGGTCGTGACCTGGTAGCCGTTGTCGACCAGGAGGGTCGCAAGGGATCCGCCGACCATCGGGCCGCCGCCGGACGCGTGCGGGTAGGGCATCAGCAGCACCGGCGAACCATCGCCTCGCTGGTAGACGGCGAGACCGTCGTGCACCAGCACCGGCTCCGTCCCCACGTCGCCGGGCCCTACTCCAGCCGCCAGGTGACCGGCAGCGACAGCACGCCGTACGACGGAAGGCCGACCGCCCCGAGCAGGCGATCGAGTAGCGGCACCCCGTCGCCGAGGATCGCCGCCGCGGCCGGGGACTCGCTGTTCTCCGCCGGCAGGAACCGCTCGAGCGGCTTGGGCTTCGGCATCGTCTTGAGCTCCACGGTGGCGCGGTCCAGTCCGGCCCGCGAGCAAGCCACCTCGACCGCGCGCTCGAGCCCGCCGATCTCGTCGACGAGGCCGTGGGCGAGCGCGTCCGCTCCGGTCCACACACGGCCGCGCGCCACCGCCCGCAGGTCCTCGACGCCCATGCGGCGGTCCTCGGCAGCCTTCGCGGTGAAGTCGTCGTACACACGGTCGAGCCAGGCGTCGAGTCGCCGCCACTCGTCCTCGTCGAAGGGCCGGTCGGTCGAGAACATGTCGGCGTACCTGCCCGCCGTGACACTCTCGCGTCGGACGCCGACCCGTTCCAGCATCTCGCGGATCACCTGCTTGCCCGCGAGCACACCGATGGAGCCGGTGATCGTCCCCGCGCTCGCGACCACACGGTCGGCGGGCATCGCGATGTAGTAGCCGCCCGAGGCTGCGACGTTGGCCATCGAGGCCACGACGGGCGTGCCCGTGCGCCGCAGGGCGCTGATCTCGCGCCGGATGGCGTCCGAGGCGACGTAGGATCCGCCGGGACTGTCGATGCGCAGCACGACCGCCTTCACCGAGTCGTCCGAGCCGGCCGCACGCAGCGCACTGCCGATGGTGTCGGAGCCGACGGAGCGACCGGAGAGCGGCGTGGAGCTGCTGCGGCCGAGGTGGATCGGCCCGGAGGCGTGGATCACCGCGACCACCGGCTTGCCCCGTCGCGCAGCGGCCGCAGCCGATGCGGCCTGAGCCAGCCCGCCCTTGCCGTAGCGCTCGACGAACTTCAGGTCGACCTCGCCGAGCCGCTCCCGCAGGTCGGCGTAGACCTCGTCGCGGTAGCCGATCCGGTCCACGAGGTTGCGCGAGACCGCCTCCTCGGCCGAGAAGGGCGCCTCGTCCATCGCCGACCGGAGCTCCGCCTGGTCCAGGCCGCGCGCCTCCGCGACGTCACGCACCAGCGTCTCCATCGCCGAGTCGACGAGGCGGGTGACCATCTCGCGGTTCGCGTCGGTCATCGCCGAGCGCAAGAAGGTGTCGGCTGCTGTCTTGTACTCGTGCCGCTGGCCGAGCTGGGTCTGCACGCCGAGCTTGTCCAGGGTGTCGCGGAGGAAGACCGCCTGCGCGGTGATCCCGACGAGCCCCACGTCGCCGCTGGGTTGGATCCACACCTCGTCGAAGGCGCTTGCGAGGTGGTAGCCGACGTTGCCTGGCCCCACCTCCCCATAGGTCTCGGACCAGCACACAGTCGGCTTCCCGGCCGCCCGCACCGCGGCCACCGCTGCACGTAGCTCGTTCGACTGCGCGAGAGTCGGCTGCTTGGCACCGACGTGCGCGACGAGTCCGACGACCTGCTCGTCCGTGGCCGCGCGACGAAGGGCCTCCACGACCCCGCGGAGGCTCGGGACGTGCACCGCCCTGAGGGCCTCCAGCGGCGAAGCGGGCGGGCTCTCGAGCAGTCCACGCGTCAGGTCGAGCTCGAGTAGGAGACGTGCACCGGGTCGACGTACCGACAAAGGAAAGGATGGCCTCATCCCGCCAGCCTAGGAGGGTTGCGGAGAGGTCAGGGGCAGTTCCTCAGGGCGCGTCGACCGCTGGTCGTCTGGACCAGTTGCCCTTTCCCGTCGCCGCGCAAGATCGGGCATCCGCAGCGAGAACCCGCGCGGACGAGGTCGCTCGACCGCCCCTCGAGCCCAGCCGCCACGCCGTCGTACTCAAGACCGCATCCGATTCTTCCGATTACTGACAAGGGTTCTGCTCACGAGGCAGATCGAGGTCGAGGCGCCGGGAAGATCCCGCGAGGCATGACCGAGCACGTCCGCGTGGCGGGTGGCCAGGAGGACGGGGTCTGGCGACCAGAAGTTACCGTTCGGTAGGATCCGCATCGCAAGTCTCGGGCGGTGACTGGCCACAGTCCGCGGCCGTAGGCTCCAGCGAACCCTGCACTAGCTTGCACAAGCCCCTGACAAGGAGCACACATGCAGATCTTCGCCATCGTGGTCTCGCTGACCATCACGGCGGTAGCGGTCGCCCTGTTCACGCGGACGATCGCGCACATGGTCCGGGTCATGAAGATCGGTCAGCCGGCGAACCGGCTCGACAACATCGGGCGCCGTGTCGGGGTCATGGTCAAGGAGTCCCTGCTCCACACCCGGATGCTCCAGTGGACCAAGGTGGGCGTCGCCCACTGGTTCATCTTCGTCGGGTTCGGCCTGCTGTTCGCAACGCTGGTCAACGCCTACGGCCAGCTCTTCGACGCCCACTTCATCCTGCCGATCATCGGGCACTTCCCGCCGTTCGAGTGGGTCACCGAGTTCTTCGCGTGGGCGATGATCTTCGCGATCCTGCCGTTCATCGTCTACCGCGCGACGCGACCCAAGGAGCGGGTGCGGGGCGAGAACGGCCGCTTCTACGGCTCGACCATGTGGCAGGGCTACTTCGTCGAGGCCGTCATCCTCGTGGTCGGCCTCTGCATCCTCTTCCTCCGCTTCTTCGAGTACGCCATCGCCGAGGAGAAGTACCAGTCCGCACTGCACTTCCCGCTCACCGCCTGGGTCGGGTCGCTTTTCTCGGGGCTGTCCGAGCCGACGCTGGTCAACCTGATCTGGGCGGTCGCGACGCTCAAGATCGTCGTGTCGATGGTCTGGATGGCAACCCTCGGACTCACACCGACGATGGGTGTCGCCTGGCACCGCTTCCTCGCTCCGCTCAACATCCTCTTCAAGCGCCGCAGCGACGGTGGTACGGCGCTCGGCGCCCTGCCGCCGATGATGTCCGGCGGGAAGGTCATCGACTTCGAGGACATCGAGGAGATGGACGAGGACACCGCCCTCGGTGTCGGGAAGATCGAGGACTTCTCCTGGAAGGGCATCCTCGACTTCACCTCCTGCACCGAGTGCGGCCGCTGCCAGAGCCAGTGCCCGGCCTGGAACACCGACAAGCCGCTCTCCCCCAAGCTCCTGATCACCAGCCTGCGTGACCACGCCTACGCCAAGGCCCCCTACCTCCTCGCCTCCGAGTCCGAGCGCGAGAGCCTCGACAGCGCAGTCCTCACCGAGGCCGAGCGGCCGCTCGTGGGCGCGACCGAGGGCGACTGGGCGTGGATGCCCGAGGGCGGCGCGGTCATCGACGACGACGTGCTGTGGTCCTGCACCTCCTGCGGCGCCTGCGTGCAGCAGTGCCCCGTGGACATCGAGCACGTCGACCACATCGTCGACATGCGTCGCTACCAGATCCTCGTCGAGTCGAACTTCCCCGCGGAGCTCAACGGCCTCTTCAAGGGCCTGGAGAACAAGGGCAACCCGTGGAACATGTCGGCCAACGCCCGCATGGAGTGGGCGCAGGGCCTCGACTTCGACGTCAAAGTCGTGGGCGAGGACATCGAGGACCTCGACGAGGTCGAGTGGCTGTTCTGGGTCGGCTGCGCAGGCGCCTACGAGGACCGCGCCAAGAAGACCACCCGAGCCGTGGCCGAGCTGCTCGACATGGCGGGCGTGTCCTTCGGCGTGCTCGGCAACGGCGAGACGTGCACCGGCGACCCGGCCCGCCGCGCCGGCAACGAGTTCGTCTTCCAGGGCCTCGCTTCCCAGAACGCCGAGACCTTCAAGGAGATGAAGGTCAAGAAGGTCGTCTCGACCTGTGCCCACTGCTTCAACACGCTCAAGAACGAGTACAAGCAGTTCGGCGTCGAGCTCGAGGTCGTCCACCACACGCAGCTGCTCAACCGCCTGGTGCGTGAGGGCAAGCTGACCCCGGTCGCCACCAACGGCGCCCCGAAGCGCTCGCTGACCTACCACGACCCGTGTTACCTCGGCCGCCACAACCAGGTGTACTCCCCGCCGCGTGAGCTCCTCAACGTCATCCCCGACGCCGAGCTGAAGGAGATGCCGCGCAACAGCGAGCGCTCCTTCTGCTGCGGCGCCGGTGGTGCGCGGATGTGGATGGAGGAGAAGATCGGCGAGCGGATCAACCTCAACCGCACCAACGAGGCCGTCGAGACCGGCGCCGACCAGATCGCCACGGGCTGCCCGTTCTGCCGTGTGATGCTCTCCGACGGCCTCACCGCCAAGCAGGCCGACGGTTCCGCGCGCGAGGAGGTCGAGGTCCTCGACGTCGCGCAGCTGCTGCTGGCCTCGGTCAAGGGCGAGAGCCGTACGCCGGCCAAGGCTGGGGTCGCGGCGAAGGCCGAGCCGGCCACCGGCGACGCCACCCAGACCGCGAGCACGGTCACCGCGACCGCGGCCGTGGGCGCGAACGCCACCGCCACCGAGGAGAAGGACCCGGAGGTCGAGACCAGCAAGCCGGCCAGCTCCGGATCCCTCTTCGACGCCGCTCCCGAGGCGACCGACAAGGGCGACAAGCCGAGCGGTACGACGGGCACCTCGCTGTTCGACACCGGCTCCTCCCCCGCGACGAGCGAGTCGTCCGAGTCGGCCACGACCGAGACGAAGTCGTCGGGCGGGTCGCTGTTCGACGTGGGATCGAGCGAGCCCGAGTCCCAGGTCGAGGCAGGCGAGACCGAGTCCGCCTCAACGACTTCAGGCGGGTCGCTGTTCGACGTGGGTTCCAGCGAGCCGGAGCCCGAGCCCGCAAAGGCCGAGCCCAAGCAGGAGAGCTCGCTCGGATCGGGCTCCCTGTTCGACACCCCCGCCGACAGCGAGCCGGCGGAGGCGGAGAGCGATGGGCCTCCCGAGAGCGCAGCACCCGCCGAGAGCCCTTCAGCTGCTGAGACCCCGGCGCCCGAGGCGAAGACCGAGGCGGCGGCCGAGAACGGCGAGCCCAGCCTGGGCACGAGCGGCTCGCTGTTCGACGTCGCCCCGAGCGAGCCCGAGCCCGCCAAGGCCGAGGAGCCCGCATCGGAGCCGGCGCCTGCTGCCGAAGCCGACGAGACGGCACCTGCTGCCGAGGCAGCGGCTGCGCCGGCAGAGCCCGAGGCCAAGGAGGAGCCTGCCAAGGCCGCGGCCCCCGCGGAGAACAGCATCGACTCCGCCGGGTCCCTCTTCGACATCGCTCCCAGCGAGCCCGAGCCCGCCAAGGCCGAGGAGCCCGCCGAGGCCGAGCCCGAGCCCACGCCCGAGCCGACGGTCCAGGACGAGGCCACGGACGGGGACCAGTCGAGCGCGCCACGGGCCGACGAGTCCACCGCGTCCGAGGCGGCATCCGCGGGGAAGGCCGAGTCCAACGGCACCAGCCCCTCAACCTCCGGCGAGAAGCACGAGCCCAAGAAGACCGAGGGCGCCATCGAAGAGGCGAGTTCGCTCTTCGACCTCTAGTCGAACCCGCGCGTCGTACGAACGGGCCGTCCCGAGCCAAGGGGCGGCCCGTTCCGCGTTCTCAGACCGTGCGCCCGGCCAACATCGTGCACGTGCACCATTCGTGCGCCACTTTCGCGACCCACGGCGCCAGAACCTCGTACGTGCACGATCCTGCGCCACGGCAACGACCCACGCCACCGAAGCGGCATCACCTGACGCCATGTGACACCATGTGACATCACGAAGATGCTTGACGTGACGTCATAGTGATGTCATGGTGATGCACATGGACATCACGCCGTACGTCGACAGCCTCCGCCGGGACCTGGCCGCGGCTGCTGAAGCAGGAGGCACCGAGGCAAAGGCCGCCGCGGAGCGTCTCGCCCTCGCCCTGGACCCCGCAATGCGCCTGGCGCTCATGGATGCACTCGCCCAGGCAGCGGCCGAGATCACCAGCGACCTTCCGGCCGGGTCGGTCGACGTGCGACTGCGCGGCCGCGAGCCTGAGTTCGTGGTCGACGTCCCCACCATGCCGATGGCCCCGACGCCGCCCGGCCCGCCGGCCCCGCCGCCCCCGCCGGAGCCGGAGGAGGACGAGGACGGCACCGTCGCCCGCGTCACGCTCCGGATCCCCGAGTCGCTCAAGGGCAAGGCCGAGGAGATGGCGGCCCGCAGCGGCCACTCCCTCAACACCTGGCTGGTCAACGTGATCCGCAACGCCACCCGCGACCGCGCCATCAACGTCGACATCGACCTGTCGAGCATCCCGCTGTTCGAGGAGTTCCAGAAGGGCCCGGGCCGCCGAGGCGGCCGCCGGATGACCGGCTGGGTCTGACACCACACCACCCGCAGCACGAGCACCAACCGACCGGCGGCGCCGGCTCGGTCGGCCGAGCACACCCCGAGCACACCTGGAGACCACCATGCACATGAGCTTCCCGACCGAGGGACCGGCCTCGCTGTACGTCGAGATCGGGTCCGGACAGGTCACCGTCCAAGCCATCCAGACCGACATGACCGAGGTGCACGTCGAGGGCCGCGACGCCGACGAGGTGATCGTGGAGCAACGCGGAGAGCAGATCGTCGTCATCGCCCCGCAACGTCGCGGCGGCCTCTTCGGCTGGGGCGGCGAGCTCACCGTCGACGTGACACTGCCGCTCGACAGCGACCTCGCGACCAAGCTGGGTTCGGCCGACCTCGACGCGGCCGGCCGCTACGGCGCGGCTCGGATCAGGTGCGGCTCCGGCGACGTACGCGTCGAGGAGCTCACGGCCGATGCGGTCGTGGAGACAGGGTCCGGCGACGTCGACATCGAGACCTCGCTCGGCGACCTGCGGATCAAGGCCGGATCGGGCGACGTGACGCTCCGTCGGAGCGCCGGCTCGCTCGTCGTCTCCACCGGCTCGGGCAGCGTCGAGCTCGGCACCGCCGAGGACAGGACTGCCGTGAAGTCCGGGTCCGGCGACATCCAGGTCGAGGACGCCCACAACGACATCTCCACCCTCACCGGCTCCGGGGACCTCCACGTCGGCCGGATCCGCAAGGGGACGGTGAAGGCCAAGGCGGCCTCGGGCGACGTCCACGTCGGCGTACCCGCCGGCATCCCCGTCTGGACTGACATCAGCTGCGTCAGCGGCCACGTCGTGTCGAACCTCGAAGGGGCAGGACAGCCCGAGGACGGCCAGGACTACATCGAGATCCGCGCGACCACGGTCAGCGGAGACATCACCCTCTCGCAGCTCTAGCAGCGACCAAGACTTCCGAGGAGCCCCTCATGACCGAGTACGACTACTACGTCACCTACCGCAACGCCAACGACCAGATCCGCGAGCGCGTCGAGCAGACCCGGCGCGCCCGGATTCCCGGGCAGCGACGCCACCCCGGCCGCCACGCTCTGGCCCGGCGGCTGCACTCGATCGCCGACCGTCTGGAGGCGTGAGCTGCCACGCCCGCCGCGTCAGATGGTGGTGCGGTGGAAGTTCTGGAAGGACCGCGACGGGGTCGGCCCACGCTGCCCCTGGTAGCGAGAGCCGTACTTCTCCGAGCCGTAGGGGTGCTCCGACGGCGAGGAGAGCCGGAAGAAGCACAGCTGGCCGATCTTCATGCCGGGCCAGAGCTTGATCGGCAGGGTCGCGACGTTCGACAGCTCCAGCGTGACGTGCCCGGAGAACCCGGGGTCGATGAAGCCGGCCGTCGAGTGGGTGAGCAGCCCCAGGCGGCCCAGCGACGACTTGCCCTCCAGACGCGCGGCCACGTCGTCAGGCAGCGTCACCACCTCGTACGTCGACCCGAGCACGAACTCTCCCGGGTGCAAGATGAACGGCTCGTCGCCCTCGGGCTCGACCATCCGCGTCAGGTCCGGCTGGTCGGCGGAGGGGTCGATGTGCGGGTAGCGGTGGTTCTCGAACACCCGGAAGAACCGGTCGAGGCGAACGTCGATGCTCGAGGGCTGCACCATCTCGGGCTCGAACGGATCGAGGCCGACCCGCTTGTTGTCGATCTCGTCGAGGATGTCGCGATCTGAGAGAAGCACGATCAGAACCTACCCGCAACGCACCCCTGTCGCGTCGTAGGCTCGGCCACGTGCACCCGTCGTACGTCGCCGTCGTCGGACCGTCGATGCCCGAGGACGAGGCCGTCGTCGAGGCCGCACGCGAGGGCGGTCGGCTGCTCGCCGAGCGCGGGCACATCGTCGTCACCGGCGGGCTCGGCGGCGTGATGGCTGCTGCCGTCACCGGGGCGAAGCAGGCCGGGGGTACGACCCTGGCGATCCTGCCCGGCATGAGGCGCGAGGACGCCTGGCCCGGCAACGACATCGCGATCCCCACCGGCATGGGCGAGATGCGCAACGCGCTCATCGTCCGCACCGCCGACGCCGTGCTCGCAGTGGGCGGCGCCTGGGGCACGTTGTCGGAGATCGCCCTTGCCGCACGCACTGGAGTCCCGGTCTTCGCCGTCGACAGCTGGGACCTCCCCGGGCCCGAGGTGCTCGCCTGCGCCACGGTCGCCGAGGCCGTCGAGCGACTCACTGCGGCACTCGGCCACTGACGCCACGATCCGTCGGGTACTATTCCTGCCGGCAGCCCCACAAGGGCACCTTTGCGGATGTAGCTCAGTTGGTAGAGCGCGACCTTCCCAAGGTCGATGTCGCGAGTTCGAGTCTCGTCATCCGCTCAACAGGACAAGGGATCCCGGATCTTCCGGGATCCCTTGTCGTTTCTACTACACGAGCTGTTCGTGATCGAGTGCCGTTCGACGTGCCGCGCGCAGGCTGGTCAGCGTCGTCACGACCAGCACGACCACGATCACCACGAGCGACAGCAGTGTCGGCACCTCAGGAATCCACGCCCACTGCTCGTGCGCCCAGTGCAAGGCGAGCTTGAGACCGATGAAGCCCAGGATGACCGCAAGCCCGTAGCCGAGGTGGACCAGCTTGCTCAGCGCCCCCTCGAGGACGAAGTAGAGCGCCCGGAGTCCCAGCAGCGCGAAGGCGTTCGTGACGAAGACGAGGTACGGGTCACCGGTGATGCCGTAGACGGCAGGGACGGAGTCGACCGCGAACACGATGTCGGTGGCCAGCACGGCGACCACGACGAGCGCGAACGGCGTGATCGCCCGGCGGCCGCCCGCCCGCCCGAGCATCCGGGGACCGTCGTACTCCCCGGTCACCGGGAAGAGGCGCCTGAGCATACGCACGCTGCGGAGCTTGTCGACGTCGACCTCGTGATCCTGGCCGGTGAGGGTGTCGCGGAGGATCTTGACGGCGGTCGCGACGAGGATCAGGCCAAAGACCAGGAACATCCAGTCGAAGCGAGCTAGCGCGGCAGCCCCCAGGGCGATGAAGATGCCGCGCAGGACGAGAGCGCCGACGATGCCGTAGAGCAGGACGCGCTGCTGCAGGACCCGAGGGACCGCGAACGCGGCGAGCAGCAGCATGAAGACGAAGAGGTTGTCGACGCTGAGCGACTTCTCGACCAGGTAGCCGGTGAGGTACTCCAGGCCCCGGTCCGAGCCGAACGCCCACCAGATGTAGCCGCCGAACGCGAGCGGCAGGGCGATGTAGAACGCAGACCACCCGACCGCCTCCTTCATCGAGACGTCGTGCGGGCGCCGGGTGAGCACGAAGTCGAGCGCAAGGAGTACGACGACCGCGGCGATCGTGACGAACCACAGGCCGGGGGTGGCGATCGAGTCGAGGGTGGGCGTCGGCGGGGCGGCGACCATGGACATGGGACTCTCCTCAGACGAGCTGACTGTCTGAGGTCTCCTTCACCTGCGTCGCACAGGCACCCGCCCGGAGTCGCCGCTGAGCGACCGTAGTGACCGGGACGAGCTCGAGAAGTACTCCCCTCGCGACCATGGTAACCGAGCACGCAAAGGGCCCCGGGTTGATCACCCGGGGCCCTCGCGGCGTGATTCAGGTCAGGCCCGAGCCTTGTTCCGGCCGGACATCCCCTCCGCGACGCCGATGAGCAGCACCGCGGCAACGATGGCGACGATGGCGCCGAGGATGTTGAGCTCCCAGATGTTGCCCGTGCCGAGGGCGCTGGCGACGATCCCGCCGACCAGCGATCCGACGACGCCGAGCAACAGCGTCATGAGCAGGCTGAGGTTCTGTTTTCCGGGTTTGATCAGCCGCGCCACAGCGCCGACGAACAAGCCGAAGATGAGGAATCCGATGATGGCCATGATCTTTGCTCCCTCTTGTCGCTAGGTGTTCAGCAGACGATGAGTTCCCGATCTCGCCTCGCTCATGCGCGAGGCCGGCCCGCCCGAGCTGGGCACGGTGGGAGCACACGTGCCGCTGTCTCGAATGTAGCCCGCACCCGGGCCCGTGCACAGATGCATCGATTCGCCGTCGCCAGCTGCAGTCTCCCGGCCGCTCGCTTGGTTGGTGTGCCTGTCGCAGTTCCGACGAAAGGGATGTACGGTATTCCAAGGATTTTTGGAGGATACTGTGGAGAACCGACGGGCAAAGTCCGCGCTCTTCGACCATCTCGCGGTGGTCGGCAAGGCGTTCGGTAGCGCCAAGCGTCTCGAGCTGATCGACCTGCTCAGCCAGGGCGAGCGCACCGTGGAGTCGCTGGCCCGCGAGGCAGGGCTCGGGGTGAGCACCGCCTCCGCCCACCTCCAGGTGCTCAAGCTGTCCAACATCGTGGCAACCCGCCGCGACGGCACGCGAATCCACTACCGGCTCGCCGGTGAGGACGTCGCGGCTTTGTACGCCGCCATGCGGGCCGTCGCGCTCGAGCATTCCGCAGACGTCGACCGCGCCCTCGCCTCCTACCTCGGCATGGGCAGCATGGGCGACAGCGACGCGGACGTCGAGGAGGTCTCGCGCGAGGAGCTGCTCGACCGGCTCGCCGCGGGCGACGTGGTGCTGCTCGACGTACGCCCGCCCGAGGAGTTCGCCGCAGGACACATCCCCGGCGCCCGGTCGGTGCCCCTCGGGAGGCTCTCCGAGGACCTCTCCACCGTCGCCGAGCTCGCCGAGGACGCCGACATCGTGGCCTACTGCCGCGGCGCCTACTGCGTCCTCGCCCACGACGCTGTCCGCCTGTTGCGAGCCAAGGGACGGCGCGCCCGGAGGCTGGAGGACGGCCTGCTGGAGTGGCGCACCCAGGGGTACCCGGTCGAGGTCGGCGCGTGAGCTGGCCCCTCCGGCGCTGGGCAGTCGCGCTCGGCGCGACCCTCGCCTACGCCCTGCTCGTCGCCGTCCCGACCGACCTCGTCGACACCCTGCTCTTCAGCCGGGAGATCCCGCCGACCTGGTGGTCGTGGCCGACACTGGTGGTCTCGTCGGTCCTCGCGGGACTGCTGACCGCGACGTACGTCGCCCGCCCCGACGCGCCGGACGCGCGGACGGATCGGCCCGCCAAGGGCGGTTACGTCGGCGGCTTCCTCACGTTCTTCGCCGTCGGCTGCCCGGTCTGCAACAAGCTCGTGCTGCTCGCCCTCGGCACCTCCGGCGCGCTGACCTGGTTCGAGCCGGTCCAACCGATCCTGTCGATGGCCGCGGTCGTCGTACTCGCATGGGCGCTCCGCACCCGCCTGCGCGGCGAGTCCTCCTGCGCCCTGCCCGTCAAAGTCTGACCGTCGCACCCCGTCTCGGAAGGAACCCCATGTCCGACGTACCCGCACGCAACAAGGCCACCGTGCCGATCGTCGTCGCCCTGGTGGCCGCGCTCATCGCCGGCGTCATGCTGCTCGCCCCCGCGCTCGCCGAGTCCGAGAGCCCCGTGGCCGACGTGAACCGCGCCGGGGGCCGGCCACCCGTCGACCCCGAGAACGACCCGCTCGCGGACCTCGTCCGGCGCGAGGCCGAGGACCCGACCGCGCTCGGGGACGTCGACGCCCCCGTGGTGATGATCAACTACTCCGAGTTCCAGTGCCCCTTCTGCGGGAAGTTCGCCCGGGACACCGAGCCCGAGCTCGTGGAGAGGTACGTCGAGGACGGCACGCTGCGCATCGAGTGGCGACACTTCCCCTACCTCGGCCCTGAGTCGCAGACCGCCGCGCATGCGGGCTACGCAGCCGCCGAGCAGGACCGGTTCTGGGAGTTCCACGACGCGATGTACGCCGACCAGCAGCCGCCGAACAGCGGCAGGCTCACCGAGGACTACCTCGTCGGGGTGGCCGAGGACATCGGACTGGACCCCGACAGGTTCCGCCAGGACATGACCTCCGCCGCCGCGGAGAAGGCGGTCGCAAGGGACTTCCAGGAGGGCCGGTCGATCGGGATCACCGGCACCCCCGCCTTCCTCGTCAACGGGCAGCCGATCATGGGCGCGCAGCCCACCGAGGTGTTCGTCGAGGCGATCGACCGAGCGGCAGAAGCGGCCCGATGACCGAGGTCGGGCTGCTCGCCGCGTTCGCCGCGGGGGTGCTTGCGCTGCTGTCCCCGTGCAGCGCGCTGCTGCTCCCCTCCTTCTTCGCCTACGCGTTCGCGAGCCGCTCGGCACTGCTGCTTCGCACGGCCGCGTTCTACGGCGGGCTGCTGCTCACCCTGGTGCCGCTCGGCACCGGCGCAGGAGCCGCGTCCTCCCTCTTCTACGGCCACCGGGCGCTGCTCATCGCCGTCGCGGGCTGGTCGATCATCGGCCTCGGCGTCCTGCTGATCCTCGGCAAGTCCTTCGCCCTGCCGTTCGCCGGCAGGCTCCAGGCCTGGTCGAGCCGCCGCTCGACCAGGAGCGCCACGTGGCTCTCCACCGTCACGCTCGGAGCGGTCTACGGCCTGGCCGGGTTCTGCTCCGGCCCTGTCCTCGGCGCGATCCTGACGATGGCCGCCACCCAGGACTCTCCGCTGCACGGCGGGCTGCTCCTCGCGGTCTACGCCCTGGGCATGGCCGCGCCGCTGTTCGTGCTCGCCGCGCTGTGGGACCGCTTCGAGCTAGGGCGGCGTTCGTGGTTGCGCGGCCGGATGCTGCGCCTCGGCCCGATCCGGGTCCACAGCACCTCGCTCGTGTCCGGGCTGCTGTTCGTCGCGATCGGCGTGCTGTTCCTGCGTTTCGACGGGACCGCCGGCATCACCGGCGTACTCGGCCTCGGCGACACCACCGACCTGGAGTTCGAGGCGCAGCGGTGGGTCAGCGAGGCCGCCACGACGATCCCCTCCTGGGTCCTGCCCGCGGTCATCGCGCTCGTTGCCGCCCTCGTCGCCTGGCGAAGAACCCGTCAGGACCACCCCCGCCGGCTGCCACGATGAGCGGGCGACCAGCCAACCGCCCCTTGACCACCTCGTCCTGCACCGGGAGCGACCGAGCACCTCGGCGACCTCCCCCGGCAGCCTGCGAGTCGGTGGCGCAGACCCGAGCGCGAGTATTCTGCGCCGATGACTGCGTTCACCGGAATCCCCGTGGCCGCTCTGGACTTCTACGACGACCTGGAGGTCGACAACACCAAGTCGTTCTGGGCAGGCCACAAGGACACCTACGAGCAGGCGGTTCGCGGCCCGATGACCGCACTCGCGCGGGCGCTCGAGGACGAGTTCGGCGAAGCAAAGATCTTCCGGCCGTACCGCGACGTGCGCTTCGCCAAGGACAAGACGCCCTACAAGACGCACCAGGGCGTCTTCGTGCCGCGCGGCCCGGCGACCGGGTTCTACGTCGAGGTCGCGGCGCCCGGGGTCCGGGTGGGCGCCGGCTTCTACGAGGCGTCCGGGCCGCGGCTCTCCCGGATCCGCGAAGCGATGGCCGACGACCGGCGAGGCCCTGAGCTCGAGCGCATCCTGAGCGCATTGACGGGGACGGGCTGGGCGTTAGGTGGTGAGACGTTGAAGACCTCACCGAGGGGGTACGACGCCGACCACCCGCGCATCGAGCTGCTCCGCCACAAGTCGATGACGCTCGCCAAGTCCTACGGCTTCGAGCCGTTCATCCACACGCCAGAGCTGCTGGACCGGGTCCGCGACGACTGGCGTGCGGCGTCGCCGTTCGTGGAGTGGGTGGCCGACAACGCCGGCGGCGACTGAGACGAGGCTCAGGCGGGGGCGGCATCCTGCCCGAGGACGCTCTCGACCGCCTGGCGCGCGTCGAGACCGGACTGGCGCATCTCGTCGAGCTTGCCGAGCAGCTCGGCGGCGAGGTCGCGCAGCTTGACGTTGGCGTTCTGCGAACTGCGCTTGAGGCGTGCGAACGCCTCGTCGGCATCGACTGCGAGGGTCACCATGATGACGCCCTTGGCCTGCTCGATCGTCCCCCGCGACGCAGCTGATCGACGTACAGCCTCGTCGATGTCGCGCGCGGTCTGGCTGCGCTTGGACCCGGTCACGTCGACCATGTAGCCGCGGACCTCCACCAGGACGCCGGACTTGTCGCGCACGCCGTCGCCCACCGACACCACCGTGCGGGTCCGCAGGCGGGCGTCGATGATGCGGTGCCACAGCGCGAAGGGCTCCCCGCTGGTGAAGGCGTTGCGGATGATCGCCGTCGCGACGGCGGCGTCGTCGGGGTGCTTGTGCCTGGTCAGGAGCTCGGTCGTGGGCACGACGTCACCCGGCTCGAAGCCGTGGATCCGGTAGAGGTCGTCGGACCACCACCACCGCTGGCGCGCCACGTCGTAACGGAAGGGACCATAAGGACCCGTGATGACCGTGGTCATGCGAGGCCTGAGGAGCGCATCGTCAACCCCTGTTTCAGGACGGCGATGGGCAGGGGTGAGCGGCTTGCCCTCCCGACGTCTCCCAAGCCGTCGACCGGATGGGCTGCCTTGCTCAACCCAGGAGAGATTGAAGCACGGCACACCCATGGTTCTGTAACGGGTCCAGTCTTCCCATGCGAGTCACGGCGAAACGGGTCGAGCCACGCCCGCCGCCACCCTCGCCCGGTCGACCTCCCGGGGGCGCTACGACGGCAGGATCCCTGGTCAAACTCGACCAAGACGGTCGATCTGACAGACTTGCACCCATGCGAGTCTCCGCAAAAGCCGACTACGCGCTCCGGGCGCTGATCGAGATCGCAGCACATGCCGAGGGCAACGCAGTCAGCGCGGAGGAGCTCGGGCGGAGACAGGACATCCCGCGTAACTTCCTCCAGGCCATCCTCGCCGACCTCCGGCGTGCGGACATCGTCGTGAGCCAGCGAGGACAGGCAGGTGGCTGGCGGCTCGCCCGGACCCCCGAGTCGGTCTCCGTCGCCGACGTGATCCGGGCGGTGGACGGTCCACTGGTCAGTGTGTACGGGCTGCGGCCCGAGGCTGTCAGCTACAACGAGTCCGCCAGCGAGCTTCAACGAGTGTGGATCGCGGCCCGCAGCTCCCTGCGGGAGGTCTTCGAGCAGGTGACGATCAAGGCTCTCGCCGAGAAGCAGCTGCCGGACGAGATCGCCGCACGCACCCAGGACGAGGAGGCCTGGCGCCCTCACTGACGCCAGGCCCCATCCGGCCTCTCAGGCCGCTGCCGCTTCGAGCTCACGCTCGCGCGCCCGCGACGCCCGCTCCTGGCGGACGGCCAACGCGATGAGGAAGACCCAGACGAAGGCCATCGCCGAGGCGCCGAGGGCGATCGTCGTACCGGAGGCACCGAGCGAATCGAGCACGGTGTTGCTGTTGGTCAGCAGGATCAGGCCACCGGCGGCAACCCCCAGCACCCGCGCCGGCAGGTGCTTCACGAGCCACGCTGCGAGGGGCGCCGCGAAGATGCCGCCGGCCAGCAGGGCCGCCACAAAGCCGTAGTTGATTCCCGCGCTCCCCAGGGCGAGGAGGAAGCCGAGGGAACCGCCCACGGCGACGACGAACTCAGAGGCAGACACCGACCCGACCACCTTGCGCGGGGTGAGGCGCCCCGACGAGAGCAGCGAGGTGGTGCCGACCGGACCCCAGCCGCCACCACCGACCGCATCAAGGGTGCCGCCGACCAGACCCATCGGGACGAGGAACGCGGGAGACACGCGGTTCTTGAACTGGGGCCGCCGGCCGGCCAGGGCGAGGAACCGCCAGATGACATAGATGCCGAGACAGAAGAGGAGCCCCGCCACCCAGGGCTTGGCCACGTCGGCGGGGAGGCTGACCAGGAAGTGCGCCCCGAAGAACGCGCCCACGCCGCCCGGGACAGCCAGGATCGAGACGGTCCGCCAGTCGACGTTGCCGAGCTTGTGGTGCGAGAAGCCGGAGATCAGCGTGGTCCCCACCTCCGCGAGGTGGATCGAGGCCGAGGCCGTGGCGGGGGCGATGCCGGCGGCGATGAGCAGGGTCGAGGAGGTCACCCCGAAGCCCATTCCGAGAGACCCGTCGACGAGCTGGGCGACGAGACCCACGACCGCAAGGACGATCAGGTTGCGCATTGAGGAAGACCTTTCGAGGAACGCCTATCGGCGACTTGTCGTGTAAGCCAACTGATTCACTAGACTAACCTAAGACGATCAACTTCGAAGAGTCAACAACAGGGACGAGCGCGGCGCGGCGGGGTCTTCTGCAGGTCGCCGGTCGTATCAGCGAGGGCCCTCCGCCGCCCTTCCACCTCGTGACGGGGCTCACCAGCAGCCCGTGTCGAGCATGGGGTTGTCTTTATTACTCGCGGGTACGATAATTATGTTACTGACGAGTATGTCCCGGAGTCCTCCTGCTCCGGGCAGATCCGGACCGGACCGCGACTGCGCCGGTACCCCGAAATCGATAGGTGGAGATGTGAGCCACTACAAGAGCAACATCCGCGACATCGAGTTCAACCTCTTCGAGGTGTTCGGTCGCGACGAGGTCCTCGGGAACGGCCTCTTCGAAGAGGTCGACGTGGACACCGCGAAGTCGATCCTGGCCGAGGTGGACCGCCTCGCCCGCGAGGAGATCGCAGCCTCTTTCGAGGACGGCGACCGCAACCCGCCCGTCTTCGACCCCGAGACCAACTCGGTGAAGATGAACGAGAACTTCGCCAAGAGCTACAAGGCGTTCATGGACGCCGAGTGGTACCGCCTCCAGCTCCCCACCGAGCTCGGCGGCCAGCCCGCGCCGGCCTCACTGATCTGGTCCGTCGCAGAGCTCGTGCTCGGTGCCAACCCGCCGGTGTGGATGTACGCCGCGGGCCCGAACTTCGGCAACGTCGTGTACCGCAACGGCAACGACCGCGACAAGAAGATCGCCCACCACATGGTCGAGCGCCAGTGGGGCGCCACCATGGTCCTCACCGAGCCCGACGCCGGCTCCGACGTCGGTGCGGGTCGCACCAAGGCCACGCTCAACGACGACGGCTCGTGGAACATCGAGGGCGTCAAGCGCTTCATCACCTCCGGTGAGCACGACATGAGCGAGAACATCATCCACCTCGTGCTCGCTCGTCCTCAGGGCGTCGAGGGCGCGGGCGGGCCGGGCACCAAGGGCCTCTCCCTCTTCATCGTCCCCAAGTACCACTTCGACTTCGAGACCGGTGAGCTGACCGGCGAGCGCAACGGCGCCTACGTCACGGGTGTCGAGAAGAAGATGGGCATCAAGGTCTCCACCACCTGCGAGATCACCTTCGGCGAGAAGGAGCCCGCGAAGGGCTGGCTGCTCGGCGAGGTCCACGACGGCATCGCGCAGATGTTCCAGGTCATCGAGAACGCCCGCATGCTCGTCGGCACCAAGGCCATCGCCACCCTCTCGACCGGCTACCTCAACGCGCTCGAGTACGCCAAGAGCCGTGTGCAGGGCGCGGACCTCACCCAGGCCGCCGACAAGACTGCCCCGCGCGTCACGATCACCAACCACCCCGACGTCCGTCGCTCGCTGATGACCCAGAAGTCCTTCGCGGAGGCGCTGCGGGCTCTGGTGCTCTACACCGCGACCTGGCAGGACAAGGTGCAGATGGCGGAGTTCGGCGGTGAGCGCGACGAGCTCGCCGAGCGGGTCAACGACCTGCTGCTCCCGATCGTCAAGGGTTACGGCTCCGAGCGTTCCTGGGTGCTGCTCGGCACCGAGTCCCTTCAGACCTTCGGTGGCTCCGGCTTCCTCCAGGAGTACCCGATCGAGCAGTACGTCCGGGACGCCAAGATCGACACCCTCTACGAGGGCACGACCGCGATCCAGGGTCAGGACCTGTTCTTCCGCAAGATCGTGAAGGACCAGGCCCAGGCACTCGGCCACATCGCCGGCGAGGTCGAGAAGTTCATCACCAGCGAGGCGGGCAACGGCCGCCTGAAGGTCGAGCGCGAGCTTCTCGCCAAGGGCCTCGAGGACGGCCAGGCGATCGTCGGCACGCTGATCAACCAGCTCATGAGCTCCGACCCGAACGCCGAGGGCGGCGAGCTGGGCAACATCTACAAGGTCGGGCTCAACACGACCCGCCTCCTGATGGTGCTCGGCGACATCATCTGCTCGTGGCTGCTGCTGCGCCAGGCCGAGGTCGCGCTCGAGAAGCTGGCCGGGGAGGTCAGCGACAAGGACAAGGTCTTCTACGAGGGCAAGGTCGCCGCGGCGCAGTTCTTCGCGCGCAACGTGCTCCCGAAGATCACCCCCGAGCGCCAGATCGCAGAGGCCACCGAGCTCTCCCTGATGGAGCTGGCGGAGGACGCGTTCTGACCTGAGCGGCACGTCGTACGCCCCGAGGGCCGTCCCACCTGCGCGGTGGGGCGGCCCTCGTCACCTCACGAGCCTTTGCTTACGGACCCCGATTGACCTGCGGTTCTTCGGGGTATGTCTCTTATGAAACGGCGCGTCCCACAACGGTCCGTGCCGCCGAGGCAGCAGATGTTGCCGCTGAATCTGAAGGAGTGAACATGGGCATCGGTTTGGGCGTCGTACTCCTGGTACTCGGCCTGATCCTGGTTCTCGGCGTAGTACCGGCCTTCGACTTCGCTGGTCTCGATGAGATGGCTCTCGGGTGGATCTTCCTGGTCGTCGGCGCGCTGGCGATCGTCCTGGCACTGGTGATGAACAAGCAGCGCTCGGAGACCCGGCACGTCGAGGAACGCCGCTACCAAGGCGGTCCGCACTGACGCGGGAACCCTGACGACAAACGCCCCGGCGCTCTGACGAGCACCGGGGCGTTTCGTGTTCCCAGGCCTACCAGCGGGGCTAGCGGCCCTCGGTCATGCGGTCGCGGCGAGCCGGGCGCGCACCGCCGTCACGGCGATCACTGCGGTACGACGAGCGACCCTCGCGCTGAGAGCGAGCAGCATCACCAGAAGCGGGACGACCAGCGCCATCGTCGAACCGACGTGCCGGCCGACGACCGCGACTCCCCGCCCTGTCCTGGCGCCCGACTCCCTGCCTGTCACGCGCGCCACCGTACCCACCGCTGCTGCGCCGGGCACGCGGAGCGGTCTCCCCCGAAGCGGCGAGCGCCTCGGCCGTCATCGACTCCGGCGCGGTGCGGATGTCGTGGTGGCGCGAAGCGACTCCGGCCCGCGACTGGAGCCGGACCACCTCGTCGACCTGTCGGACCGTGGTGATCGTGACGACCGCGCCGGAGGAGCCTGCTCGGGCTGTGCGACCCGATCGGTGCAGGTAGGCCTTCGGGTCCGCGGGGGCGTCGTAGTGGACGACCAGGCCGACCCCGTCGACGTGGATGCCGCGTGCGGCGACGTCGGTGGCCACGACGACCCGCGCCTTGCCGGAGGAGAACTTGTGCAGGTTGCGCTCACGGACCCGCTGGGAGAGGTTGCCGTGCAGGTCGACCGCCTGGATGCCGGCCTCGGTCATCGCCGCCGCGAGCTCGGTCGCCCCCTCGCGGGTTCGGGTGAAGACGATCGAGCGGTCGTTGGCCTCGACCAGCCGGGTGGCTGCGTGAACCTTGTCGCGGTACCCGCCGACGACCATCACGTGGTGGTCCATCGTGGTCACCGACCCCTTGTTCGCGTCGAGCTCGTGCAGCCGCGGACTGCGCAGGTGTCTGCGCACGAGCCGGTCGACGTCACCGTCGAGGGTTGCCGACAGCAGCAGCCGCTGGCCTCCCCCGGGGGTCTGGCCCAGAAGCGCGTCGACGACGGGGAAGAACCCGAGGTCGCACAGGTGGTCGGCCTCGTCGAGGACCGTGATGGCGACGTCCTCGAGACGGCAGGCGCCCCGGTCGATCAGGTCGCCCAGCCGACCCGGCGTGGCCACGACGATGTCGGCGCCGTTGCGCAGCTGGCGGACCTGTCGGTCGTAGGGCGTTCCGCCGTAGACGGTCGTGAGCTTGAGTCGTGTCGCGTTCGCGAGCGGCTCCAGCGATCGACGTACCTGCGTGGCGAGCTCGCGCGTCGGAACGATGATCACCGCGCGCGGGTGCTTGGGGCGGCTGCGCTCACCGGCGAGGCGCGCCAGGACCGGAAGTCCGAACGCGAGCGTCTTGCCCGAGCCGGTCTGAGCACGGCCCAGAACGTCGTGGCCCGCAAGGGCATCGGGTACGACGGCCGCCTGGACCGGCGTGGGTGCGGTGATCCCCTGACGCGCGAGTGCGCCGACGAGGGCGCCGGGAAGGTCGAGGGAGTCGAAGGAGTCGAGGGCAGGGGTGGGCAGGGTCGACTGGACAGCAGTCAAGGGGGTACAGCTCCAAGCGGAATGGTCGGGCGCGTCCTAGCCCGGATGCCACGGCGTGGTCCGGCGAGCCTTGCGAGACGCATGGCGCCCGATCACGAAGGTCTCGCGCGGCAGTGTTGATCTGCTCCGCGCACCCACACCGGGCACAAAGAAAGGCCCTGAGGGCCTTGGCTGCCCCCAAGTCTACCCGGGATCTGCTACTCCCCCGACCATCCGGAGAGCGGCAGGACGAGACGTCGGACACCGTCGGAGGCCACTCGCACCGGAACACCCCAGTCCTGCTGGTGCATGTGGCAGGCGGCGCCTTCGCCTCCCTCGGCGTCGCAGGAGGCGGCACGAGCAGCGACGTGCAGCACGCCGTCGCCGACGGCCGAGTCGATGACCAAGGTGCGAGTCAGCTCGGTGCCGCGACCTTCACCGTCCTTGAGGAGCGCAGGAGGTGTGGCGGAGACGAGCAGCTGGCTCGAAGGCCCGAAGCGGTCGTCGACCTTCTGTCCGGGCGGGGGCTCGAACGAGACGACGAGCTCGAGCTCGTCGCCGGCGATCTCGGTGACGGGCCGCTGCGTGGTGTGGGAGAACCCGGCTGCCCGGGCGGCCTGGCCGAGCGGGACCCGCGTGAGCCGGTGGGCCGCTGACTCGACCACGACCAGGTGGTCCCCGTCGACCACCGCGCCGCTCGGCTCGGCCAGGTCGGTGGCGATGGTGGAGAGAGTCTTCGTCATCGGGTCGAAGCGGCGGACCGCTCCGTTGTAGGTGTCGCAGACCGCGAACGAGCCGTCGGGGAGCACTGTGACGCCCAGCGGGTGCTGCAGCAGCGCCTCGTCCGCCGGCCCGTCCTGGAAGCCGAAGTCGAAGAGCCCCTTGCCGACGGCGGTGTGGACCTGCCCCTGCTCGAGGTAGCGGAGGGATGAGGTCTCGGAGTCGGCGACCCAGAGCCGGTCACCGTCCACGGCGAACCCGGAGGTCTGCGCGAACCACGCCTCGGGGAGCGGACCGTCGACCAAGCCCTCGTTGGTGGTCCCGGCCGCGACCTCGACCTCGCCGGTCAGCGGGTCGAAGGTCCACAGCTGATGGATGCCGGCCATCGCGACCCACACCTTGCCCTGCCACCACGCCACGTCCCACGGGCTCGACAGGCTGGCCGTGCCGTCACCCTGCATCCACTGCTTCCCGTCGCCCGCGACAGTCCTGACCGTCCCGGTCGAGGTGTCGAGACCACGAAGAAGGTGGTTGACGGTGTCGGCGACCACCACGTCGTAACCCGTCTGGGCCGCGACCTCGGGCGGGAGGGCGACCAGGCCGTTCGGCTCGTTGAACTCGGCTTTGCCAGGTCCTCCGTCGGCCCGTCCCCGGCCCCCCGACCCGATCCGGCGTACGACGGTCTCGGCGTCGTCGGCGAGCTCCACGAGCTGGTGATGCCCCGCGTCTGCGACGAGGAAGCCGTGGCCCGCAAGGCGGATCGTCTTCGCAGGGAACCTCAGGTCACGGGGCTCGGGGATCGGCCGGACGAACGGCGAGCTGCCCGGCTGGAGGGTGCCCTTCGCGAGGTGCTCCTCGCGGAGCTCGGCGATCAGCGCGTCGATGGCGTGCTCGTGCCCTTCGCCGGCGTACTGCGCGACGACGTACCCCTCGGGGTCGATGAGGACCAGGGTCGGCCAGGCCCGCGCCGTGTAGGCCTGCCAGGTCTCCAGGTCCGGGTCGTCCAGCACGGGGTGGGCGACCTCGTAGCGCTCGACGGCTGCCTCGAGCGCGTCCGGGTCGGCTTCGTGGACGAACTTCGGGCTGTGCACGCCGATGACGACGAGCTCGCCGTCGTACTTCTTCTCCAGGGGACGCAGCTCGTCGAGGACGTGCAGGCAGTTGATGCAGCAGAAAGTCCAGAAGTCGACCAGCACGAAGCGGCCGCGGAAGTCGGCGATGGAGTACGCGCGGCCGGCGGTGTTCAGCCAGCCGCGACCCTTGAGCTGGGGGGCGCGGACGCGAGGGCGGGTGCTCACGGCGCAAGTGTGCCCGTCCGGGCAAGCCGCAGCGCACGAGCGCTCACCTGCTGGTCCTGGGGCGACGTGGTGCGCACTACGGGCATCAGGTCGCAGAACGCCACGGCGCCGCGGTGCTCTCCAGCGCCGGAAGGAGCATGATGGAACCGAGTCGCGCGTCGCGAGGCAGAGGCCGCCGCTGTCGGTGGCCTCGCCGGGAGAGTCCTACGGTCTCGAACGACGGGAGCTCATGATGCAGAACGACGAGCAGACCAGGAACCTTGCACGAGTCGCAGCCTTGGCTGTGGCGCCCGCCGCCTTGGCGGCGGCACTTGTGGCGCACCCCTTCATCTCCGGACGGTTGCCCAACGAAGCGGCGATCGCCGACGCGGTCGTCGGCGGTACGACCGGTTGGGCGCTGGTCCATCTCGCCGCTGCCGTGGCGTCGGCCCTGCTTGCCATCGCGTTCCTCGCGCTGCGGAGCTACCTGCGAGAGGCAGGTGAGAACCGGTACAGCGCCGTCGGCGTGCCGTTCGTCGTGCTCGGCAGCACGTTGTTCGCCGTCCTGCCCGGCATGGAGTTCGTACCACTGGCAGCCGCCGAGACCGGCGCGGCGACGGCCGACGTCGCGGCAGCACAGAGCGAGATCACCGGATGGTTCCTCGCCGTCCTGGTGGTGAGCACGCTCTCGTTCGTCGTGGGCGTGCTGCTGTTCGCGTACGCGCTCATCGTCACCCGCGTGGCGAGCGACCGGTTCACCCTGGTCGTGACCGTCGCGCTGGTCGCCATGGGCACGGCACGGTTCGTCCCGTTCTCCGCCGTCCAGTTCTACGTGCAGGGGGTGGCGGCACTGGTGGCGCTGTGGCCGCTCGCCTACCTGATGTGGACCCAGCCGACGCCGGTGAGGCACGCGCGACCGGTCGGCAGCAGCGCCTGAACAGCCACAGGCGAGCACCCGGCGCATCGTGGACGGTGGACCCGGGTTTGGTGGCCCCGGCTTCCGGGTAGTGAACAGCGTCGATATCGGGAGGTCCACATGAGCGTGACATCACGCAGCCGGGCACGTAGCTGGAACCGCGGACGGTCGAGGACCGTCTCCATCGTCTTGGTGGTCTGGCTCCTCATCGGAGTGTTCGCCGCGTTCCAGCGGGGCTACTTCGCCGACGAGGCTGCCAACTGCTCGAAGCTCGGCACCATCGCGGCCAACGTCGTCGCGGGTCCGCTCAACTACATCGGTCTCAACCCGAAGATCGCCTGCAAGGTCCCCGAGCCCTCCCGCTAAAAAGCGGGCCTGACCAGCCGGTGGGCGGGCGGCTGGGAGATGCAGGTGCTGTCCTACGCTTCGGTCCCATGACTTCGGAGCAGGAACGCCTCAGCGGGTACGTCGCGGCCTGGCGCAACGCCGCGGATGACGTCGTCACCCTTCTGCGCAGCCTCGACGACGCGGACTGGTCGAGGCCCACCGACCTCCCCGGCTGGGACGTCAAGGGCGTCGCGTCCCACCTCGCTCACCTCGAGTCCGAGCTCTCCGGGGTGAAGCAGAAGCGAGTCGAGCTGCCGAGCCGCGAGCACCTCACCGCGCCCTCGTCGATGTACACCGAGCTCGGCCTCATCGCGCGCGAAGACATGACCGGGGCGCAGATCACCGACGAGCTCGAGGAGTCAGTGCGTTCGCGCCACGAGCAGCTCCTCGCCGACCCGCCGACCGACGGGAAGGCCGACCCGCCTCGCACGCCGGGCAAGATCGGGTGGAACTGGGAGACCCTGCTCAGCAACCGGGTCGTCGACGTGTGGATGCATGGCCAGGACATCCGTCGCGCAGTCGGCCGTCCGGGCGGGATGAACACCCCCGGAGCCGAGCACACCGTCGCGACCTTCGTGTTCGCCTTCCCCTATGCCGTCGGGAAGCGCGTCGCTCCACCCGCCGGTACGACGGCCGTGCTGGATGTGACAGGGGTCAGCCCGGTGCATCTGGCGGTCGAGGTGAACGAGTCGGGGCGCGCCGTACCCCTCACGCACGCCCCCGAGAAGCCGACCGTCTCGCTGCGGATGGACGTGGAGACGTTCATCGTCCTGGCGGGCGGACGCCGCCCCGCTGCTGATCTCCCGGTCGAGGTGGAGGGAGACGCGGAGCTCGGTCGCCAGATTCTCGAGGCGATGGCGGTCACTCCGTGACGGCTCACCAGTGGACGCTCGCCGACATCCCCGACCTGGCCGGCAAGCAGGCGGTGGTCACGGGGGTCACCAGCGGGATCGGCGAGAAGACCGTGCTCGAGCTCGCCCGCGCCGGCTCGCGCGTGATCATGGCCGCCCGGAACGAGTCCAAGCTGCGGGCCACCGTCGACGACCTCAAGCGCACCCTGCCCAGCGCAGAGCTTGTGCCGCTGGTCGTCGACCTCGCCGATCTCAGCTCGATCCGCCGCGCGGCGGATGAGGCGGCCCAGCTCGGCCCGATCGACATCCTGATCAACAACGCCGGCGTGATGGCCACGCCGTTCAGCCGTACCGTCGACGGCTTCGAGCTGCAGTTCGGCACGAACCACCTGGGCCACTTCGCGCTGACCGGCCTGCTCTTTCCGCAGCTCGCCGCAGCGGACGCGGCACGGGTCGTCACGGTTTCTTCGCATGCCCACCGCGGCGCGCGCAGCGTGCCTCTGGGCGACCCACGACACGACCAGCGGCACTACCGCAAGTGGACCTCCTACGCGGAGTCGAAGCTGGCCAACCTACTCTTCGCCTTCGAGCTCGACCGGCGAGCCCGCGCGGCCGGGACAGCCGTGACGTCGATGGGCGCCCACCCCGGGTACGCCGCCACCAACCTGTTCGCGCACCTCCACGCTGGCGGTGTGAAGCCCGTCGGCGCGATCGCCGTGGGCACGAGCCGGCTGCTCGGTCAGCCGGCCGAGCTGGGGGCGTTGCCGTCGCTCATGGCGGCGACCATGCCGGGACTTCCCGGCGGCAGCTACACAGGCCCTCGCGGGCTCGCCGAGATGCGCGGCAAGCCGACGCTGGTGTCGCCTTCACGCACCGCGCGCGACGAGGCGCTCGCCCGGAAGCTGTGGGACATCTCGGAGGAGGCCACCCGCATCCACTTCCCCTGACGAGTCGGCACCACCGCCGCCCCACAACCGCCGAGTCGGCACGACCGCCGCCCCACAACCGCCGAGTCGGCACCACCGCCGCCCCAAAACCGCCGAGTCGGCACGACCGCCGCCGCGGGCGCACACTGCCGGACGGAGCTGTGGATGACGAAAGCGGCAGGATCGAGATTTCCGCCATGCTCCGACGGTGACCTGGACTCTCGGAACCGACATCCCAGCGCTGCTCGACGACGGCTGCCCGCTGCCTCTTGACCGGCCCTTCACCACGGCCGAAGCCGGAGCAGAAGGGGTGAGCCGACACACCCTCGCTCGGCTCGTAGAGGCGAGCCTTGTCCGGCGGGTCCTCAAAGGCGTCTATGCGGCTGCCCAGCTTCCCGATTCGATTCTCTGCCGGGCCCAGGCTCTCGCCCTTGTCACCCCCACCGACGCGGCCGCCGCTGACTGGACGGCTTGCTGGCTCCACGCGGGAATCGTGGCGCCCGGCGATCACCTGCACGTGCCGCCGGTCTCGATCTTCCGGGCTGCCGGGATGGGGCGGATCCGAAACCAAATCTGTCGCAGTGGCGAACGCGCATTCGCTTCCGGCGACCTCATGTCTGTGGGAGGCGTCATGGTCACAACGCCCCTGCGGACGGCGTACGACCTTGGGCGGCTCGCCCCCAGGGATTGGGCCATGGCCGGTCTCGACGCTCTGCTCCGGATGGGTCGCTTCACCCACGGGGAGCTTCTCGACGGCATCGAACGCTTTCGAGGACACCGGGGCGTCGTACAACTTCGCGATCTTGCCCCGCGTGCCGATGCGCGAGCAGAGTCACCGGGCGAGTCGGTCCTGCGTCTGCGGTGGACGGATCTGGCCACGCTCCCCCAGCCCGAGCCACAGGTCGGGATCAGGCTGCCCAACGGTCGGGAGGTCTACCGGATCGACCTCGGCGTGAGGGACCTTCGCTTCGGCGTCGAGTACGACGGGCAGGAGCACCACACGTCACCGAAGGACGTGGAGCACGATCGCGCCCGCCGCAACGACCTCGCCCAGCGATTCGACTGGCAGGTCATCCCGGTCACGAAGGCCAATGTCTTCGGACCACACAGGGACATCGAACGAACTCTTCACGAGGGCATTCGCGAGGCTCGCCGCCGCCAGGGAGGGTTCCGCCTGGGCGCGTGAGCCGAACCCCTCGGCAGATGTGCCGACTCGGCGCCAAACCGCCCAGCGTTCGTGCCGAGTCGGCGCCAAACCGCCCAGCGTTCGTGCCGACTCGGCGGTCAGATGTGGCGGCGGGACTGGACGATGCGGAACCTCGAAGCGACGTAGGCCGTGTCGGTGTACGACGCATTGGCAGCCGGGTTCGCGCCGGTGCCGTGGAAGTCCGAGAAGGCAGCGGACTGGTTCACGAACACCTGACCCGTGAGGTTCTCCGACAGGGCCACCCCGGCGTCCAGGGCGGCTTCGCGCATCGCCGCGGTCACGTCCGGCGAGGTGCTGTACACCGAGGCGGTCATGGCCCCGTGCTCGATGACGGTACGACGGAAGAGGTCGATCGACTCGTCGGTGCCGGAGGTGCTGATCAGGTACGACACGGGGCCGAAGCACTCGCTCTCGTAGACGTCGGCGTCCTTCGAGGTGAGACCGATGATGAGCGGCGTACGCACGACCGCGCCGTCGAAGGCGGGGTGCTGCACGACACGCGACTCGACGAGCACGTCGCCCTTCGAACCAGACTCGGAGAGCCGTGTGAGCACGCCTTCGTTCACCACACCGCCGAGCAGCTCGACCGCTCGGGCGTCGTCGCCGAGCAGCTTGCCCAGGGCGGCGTCGACGCCTGCGGCCACCTCGGCGACTGACTTGTGCCCCTCGTCGGTCTCGATGCCGTCGGCGGGCAGGTAGACGTTCTGGGGGGCGGTGCACATCTGGCCGGTGTAGAGGGAGAACGAGAAGGCGAGGTTCATGCACATGCCGCGGAAGCTGTCCGTCGAGTCGATGACGACGGTGTTGACGCCGGCCTTCTCGGTGAAGACGATCGCTTGCTTCGCGTTCTCCTCGAGCCAGTCGCCGAACGCGTTGGACCCGGTGAAGTCGATGAGCTTCACCTCGGGGCGCACAGCGAGCACCGCAGCGAGCCGGTCGGCCGGGTCCTCGGCTGCGAGCGTGATGAGGTTGCGGTCGAAGCCGGCCTCGGCCAGCACCTCCTGCGCCGCCTGGACGGTGATCGCGAGGGGCAGGACGGCGCCGGGGTGGGGCTTCACGACCACGGGGTTGCCGCAGGCCAGGGAGGCGAAGAGCCCGGGCCAGGAGTTCCAGGTCGGGAAGGTGTTGCAGCCGATGACGAGCGCGACGCCGCGCGGGACGACGGTGAAGGTCTTCTCCATCCGCAGCGGCTCGCCCTTGGCGGGCTTCTCCCACACCGCAGTCTCGGGGACGCGGGTCATCTCTTCGTGGGCGTACGCGACGGACTCGAGCGCGCGGTCGAGCGCGTGGGCGCCGCCGGCCTGGAAGGCCATCACGAACGCCTGGCCCGAGGTGTGCTGCACGGCGTTGGCGAGCTCGAAGATCCGGCCGTGAAGCCGGTGCAGGATCTCGAGACAGACGCCCACTCGTGCGAGCGGCCCGGCGTCGCGCCAGGCCTTCATCCCGTCGCGTGCGGCGCTGAGCAGCTCGTCCACTCCGCCCTCGGTCACGCGCGGGTACGCGACCTCGAGCTCGAACCCGAACGGCGACTTCTCACCCGCGATGGTGCCGTAGGCACCCGGTGTCGAGAGCGGGAAGGTCGAGCCGAGCAGCGCCTCGAAGGCAGCCTTGCCGGCAGAAGCGGCGTCCTCGCCGTACACGCGCGGTGAGGGGCTCTCGTTGTAGGCGGAGAAGTACTCGCGCGACCGCGTGGCGGCGACCGCCTTCTCGAGCATGTCGCAGTGGCGTTCGAAGAGTTCGTGGCTCATGCGGAGGTCCTCGTCCCGGGGATCGCCCGTATGTGACAGGTGTCTGCGGATCAGGCGTCAGTGTGTCACATCACACTCCGAGACGGGAGAGACCTTGCACAGCGCGCGAACTTCTAAGGTGTGACCTGTGAGGACGACGAAGAGCTTGCCGCTGCACGTGCGCCTCGTCCTCGTCAACGGCCTCGTCTTCGCGCTCGGCGTCCTCGCGATGTCGATGGCGCCCGAGGGTCACCGCGGCGTCGCCGCCCTCGTCGTACTCGCCGGTGGTCTCGCCCTCATCATCGCCGTCAACACCCGCCACCTCCGTCAGAGCCTCACCCCGCTCCTCGCCACGATCGGCACGCTGCGCAGCCGCTGGGAGAACGAGAAGCGGGCGCAGACCGCGAGGTCGCTGGCCAGCAGGGAGTACGACGGGCAGCGGATGGCCGCGGAGCTCCACGCCAACGTCGGCGACAACCTCTGCGCCGCCCTTGTCGGCCTCAAGAAGGCCATCGACCACGCGCCACCCGAGCTCGCAGCGGAGCTGAGGTCGGTGCAGCACCAGGCACGACTCAGCCTCGTCGAGATGGGCCGGATCCGTCGGGGGCTGCTGCCTGAGGCGCTCGAGGACCAGGGGCTCCAGAGCGCCCTCTCGATGCTCGCCACCAGGTTCGCCGACCGCAGCCCGGGGGTTCGCGTGCGGCGACAGCTTGAGGGTCCCTTCCACGGCCTCGCCCCGGACGTCGAGCTGGTCGTCTACCGAGTCGCCGAGGAGGCGCTCACGAACATCGACAAGCACGCCAGGGCCGAGCGCGTGGAGATCTCCGTGATCCGTCAGGACGACCAGGTGGTGCTCACGGTGTCCGACGACGGCGTCGGGCTGGGCCGCAACGGCGAGCGCACCGGCATCCTCGGCATGCGCGAGCGCGCCGCCCTCGTCGGTGGCCGGCTCGACCTCGGTCCGCGGGGCGCCGGAGGGACCCAGGTGCGCCTCAGGGTCCCTGCGCGGCCCACCCGGCCCCTCTGCACCTGACCGACGTGGCAGGGTGTCCCCGTGCCGTCCCTGCGACCCATCCGACCCACCGACCACGAGCAGGTCCTCGCCCTCAACGAGGCCGACGTCGTCAAGCTCGCGCCGATGGACGAGCGTCGTCTGCGAGAGCTCGACTCCCTCGCCGACCGGTTCGACGTCATCGACGTGGACGGGGAGTTCGGCGGTTTCGTGATCACGTTCGCCCCCGGGTCGGCGTACGACTCCGAGAACTACCGGTGGTTCACCGAGCGCTACGACGGCCAGTTCTACTACCTTGACCGGATCGTTCTCGCCCACGAGCACCGCCGCCAGGGCCTGGGCACCTTCGTGTACGACGAGCTCGAACAGGTCGCGCGGAGGTACGGCCGCCTCGCGCTCGAGGTCAACCTCATGCCTCGCAACGAGGCGTCGCTCGCCTTTCACGACCGACGCGGGTACGTCGAGGTAGGACAGCTCGGCGATGCAGGCCACCTCGTCTCGCTGATGGAGAAACGACTGTGACGACCAGCCCGGAAGAGACCGCTCGGCGCAGCGCGGAGGCCATGTGGGCGGGTGACGCCGCGAGCCAGGCCCTCGGGATGCGCATCGTCGAGGTCGCTCCCGGCTCGGCGACTCTCGAGATGCCGGTCCGCGAGGACATGGTCAACGGGCACGGGATCGGCCACGGCGGCTTCACCTTCTCGCTGGCCGACTCGGCGTTCGCGTTCGCGTGCAACAGCTACAACCGCCGGACCGTCGCGCACACCTGCGAGATCACCTACCTCGCCCCGACCCGGCTCGGCGACCTGCTCGTTGCGGAGGCCCGCGAGCGTGAGCGCGATGGACGAGATGGCGTCTACGACGTGGTCGTCCGCAATGCCGGCGGCATCGTGGCGAAGTTCGTGGGCAGGAGCAAGGAGATCCGGGGGTCGCTGTTCGAGGAGGGACGTCCTCCGACGGCCGGGTGAGGGCGGAGGCCGGCGGGACGATCTCCCTCTTCCACCCCGGTCGGCCACTCGTCCAGGGCCGCCGTGCCGGCTGGGTCCGCTCGACTGGTCTATACGTCCAGCAGTGGCCGCTCGGAGCACAGCTCGCGCGGCCGGTTCATCACAACTTCGGTCGCTCGTTCCGTAAGTCCGCGCGCCTTTCTGGTCCAGAACCTTCCGTTTGGGGGCTCCTTCGTGTGCACAATGAGCCGACACGGGGGCCGCCGCAGGACCCGAGTGAGAGGTGCCACGGTGCAGCGCTACATAGACGAGTTGCGCCTTCTCCACGCGATTCCGCTCGCGGTCGCCGCCACCGACCGCGACGGGGTGGTCGTCTTCGTCAACGAAGCGGCCACCGCGACCTTCGTCGAGTACGAAGGGGGGCTGCTCGGCCGCAACGTCATGGAGCTTCTCGCCGACGAGCCCGCCGAGGGTCTCTCGTTCGACGTCGGCGTGGTGCTCGCCGGTGAGCCCTGGCGCGGGGACCTGACCTTGCGACGGCCGCACGGCGGCACCTTCGTCGCCGCGGTCTCGGCCACCCCGATCCGGAGCGAGGAGGGGCCCGTCGTGGGAGCCCTCGTGGTCGCCGAGGACATGACCGAGATCCGCAAGGCGGAACAGGAGGCTGCTGCCAGCCAGCAGCGCCTCCGGCTCGCGCACGACGCCGCCCAGCTCGGCAGCTGGCACTGGGAGATGGCGACGGGCGAGGTCGTGTGGGACGAGCAGCTCGAAGCGATCTACGGGATGCCACCAGGCGGCTTCGGGGGCGACTTCGAGGCGTGGGTGGCGACGCTCCACCCCGACGACCGAGACAGGGTTCTCGGGATCGTCCAGGAGGCGATGGCCGCGTGCTCGCCCTACGTCCTGCGCAACCGCATCTTCTGGCCCGACGGGACGATGCGCTGGATCGAGGCCCACGGGAAGGTCACCACCGACGAGCAGGGCAACGCCTCAGGAACGATCGGCTGCGTCCGCGACATCACCGACCGGGTCGTGGCCGAGCAGCGGGCCGCGGATGCCGCTGCGCGCGCCCTGCTGTTGCAAGAGGTCACCGCCGACTTCTTCCGCGCGGGGACGCTCGAGGAGGTCGAGGGGGTCCTGGCGGCAAGTCTCCGGCGCGTGAGCGGCATCTTCCACCAGGACGTCGAGCTCCGCATGCCCGCCAACCTGTCGAAGGTCAGGGACGGCTCGGTGTTCGTGGCGACCACGCCGAACCCCCTACCCGCCGAGGACGTCCAGCTGCTCGACACGCTCGCATCCCAGTGCGCGATCGCCGCGGAGCGTGCCAGGTTGTACTGGCGGACCGCCGACATCGCCGACCAGCTGCAGTCGAGTCTCGCGGCCAGCCCGCTGCCGGCGCTCGACCTCTTCGAGCTCGCGGTGCACTACGCACCGGGCGGCGACGAGCTCGAGCACGTGGGCGGCGACTGGTACGACGCGGTCAGCACCCCCTCCGGCTCCCTGGCCCTCGTCGTCGGCGACGTCATGGGAAGGGGCGTCCGCGCCGCGACCACGATGATCCGGGTACGCGCGGGGATCCGGGGCCTGGTGACCGTGGACCCCGATCCTCGAGCCGTGCTCACCGCGGCCGACGACATGATGGCTCGCGACGCACCCGACCAGTTCGTCACGGTCGCAGCGACCCTCCTCGACCCGTCCTCCGGCACCCTGTCACTGTGCAACGCCGGGCACGTGCCCGTCCTCGTGGTCCACCAGGACGGCCACAGCGAGCTGCTCGGCACGGGAGCGGGCCTCCCGCTCGGCGTGGTCAGCGACCTGGACCGGAGCCTGACGACCAGCCGGCTCGAGCCGGGTGCGCTGGTGGTGCTCGTGACCGACGGGGTCGTCGAGTCGCGCAGGCACGACCTCGACCGGGGGATCGAAAGAATGCGGGCGCGAGCCGTGGAGCTGCGGAAGCGCCCCCTCCAGGAGGTGGTCGGCGCCCTGGCGGACCTGGCCGACGCCACGCTCCGCGACGACGTCACGGTGGTGGCGGCGCGACTGCGCGCGGTCTAGCGCGAAAGGCAAAAATTTACGTGACCTGGTGAGATCGGCGTCGTTAGTGGGCAAAAGGGGATCACGCCTCACCCACGGGAGCCCGCATGCTCATTCGGCCACGTCGTCGTCTCGCGACAGTTCTTGCAGCCCTCATCTCGTTGTGTCTCGTGGGCCTGGCCCCCGCGGCACTCACCTCCACTGCCTCCGCCGAGGACTCCGCCTTCGCCCCCAGGCTGGTCACCGTCGACACCCCCACGCGCGAGCACAAGGAGCTGCTGACGACGCTCGGGCTCGACCTGACCGAGCACGCCGGGCACGACTACGTCGAGGTGGTCCTCCACAACGCGACCGACCTGGGCGTGCTGGAGGAGGCCGGGCTGACGTACGACGTACGCATCCCCGACCTGGTCCGCCGCTCGGCCGAGATCAACGCCGCCAACGAGGCGTACGCCGCCGCGACCGCGACCTCGCCGCTGCCCTCCGGCCGCGACTCCTACCGCACCCTCGCGGACTACAACGCCGACATCGACGCGCTGGTCGCGGAGCACCCCGCGATCGCCAAGAAGCTCACGATGCCCCACAAGTCCCTCGACGGTCGCACCGTGTACGGCATCGAGATCGGGCGTGACGTCCAGGCGCCCGAGGACGGCCGGCCGGTCTTCGCGCTCTTCGGCGTCCACCACGCTCGTGAGTGGCCCAGCGGCGAGCTCGCGATGGAGTTCGCGATCGACCTGGTCAAGAACTACGGCAGCGACTCGCGCATCACCGGCCTGCTCGACAAGGCCCGCGTGGTGGTCGTCCCGGTGGTCAACGTCGACGGCTTCCACCTCTCGCGCACCGACGGCGCGATGATCGACCTGCGCGACTTCAACGACAGCGACCCGCTCGGCGGCACGACGTCGATCCTGGCGACGCCCGGCCGTGCCTACATGCGCAAGAACTGCCGGGTCGTCGACGGGCAGGACACCCCCGACGGCAGCTGCGCGGCGGTGCTGGCCAGCCCTGGTGGTTTCGGCGCCGGAGTCGACCTCAACCGCAACTACGGAGGCCTCTGGGGCGGTCCCGGCGCGTCGACGACCTTCGCCGACCCGACCTACCGCGGCCCCGGGCCCTTCTCCGAGCCAGAGATCCAGAACGTCCGCGAGCTGGTCAGCAGCCGCCAGGTCACCACGATGATCTCCAACCACACGTTCTCGAACCTCGTGCTCCGACCCAACGGGGTGCACCCCGACACGATCGGCCACGACGGCCACCCGGTGGGCAACGCCCCCGACGAGGAGGGCCTGAAGGCGCTCGGCGCCGAGATGACCGCGGCGAACGGCTACGCCAACATCCACGGCTGGGAGCTCTACGACACCACCGGCACCACCGAGGACTGGTCCTACAACGCCACCGGCGGCTACGGCTACACCTTCGAGATCGGGCCCAACGAGTTCCACCCGCCGTTCCCGCAGGTGGTCGACGAGTACCTCGGGGCTGGTGCGTACGCCGGCAAGGGCAACCGCGAGGCCTACCTCATCGCCCTCGAGAACGCCGTCGACACCGCGACGCACGCCGTGATCAGCGGCAAGGCACCCAAGGGGGCCACCCTCCGACTGAGCAAGACCTTCTCCACGCCGACCTGGTCGAGCTCGTTCCAGGACCACCTCGAGAGCACGATGACCGTGGGCGCCAAGGGCCGCTACACCTGGCACGTCAACCAGTCGACGCGTCCCATCGTGCAGAAGAAGCTCGTCGAGATCACCGAGGACGAGCCGATCCGCTCCGAGACGTTCGAGGGCGGCCCGACCACCGTGGGGCAGTCCGTCGACCACGAGTTCACGATGACCGAGACCGGCGTGGACGTGCTCCAGGTCGACCTCGACTGGCCGGGCCTCGACGACATGGACCTCGAGGTGTACCGGAAGAACGCCGACGGCTCGCTGACGAAGGTGGGCAGCTCGGGCAACTTCGTGGGCGAGAAGGAGCAAGTCCAGCTCGCCGCACCCGAGCCGGGCACCTACGTGCTGCGCGCGATCAACTACGCCTCGACCGCCCCCTCCTACACGATGACCGCGACGCTGTTCGACTCAGCGGTGGTGAGCTCGGAGGAGGTCGGAGGCCTGATCGAGAACTGGACGCTGTCCTGCGAGAAGGACGGCCGGATCCTCGAGCAGGTGCCGGTCGTGGTGAACCGCGGACAGCAGGTCAAGATCGACCTGTCGGTGTGCTCGCGCAACTGGAGCAAGCTGCTCTGACCCCTGCCCTCGACCCCCGGTGGCCCGGACCCTGCCACCGGGGGTCGAGGCTCGTCACGGCACACGTGTGCTCAGCTGACGGGCACCACGTCGGGGGCGCCGAGCCTGGCCGCGTCGGCGGTCAGGTCGTCGGGCATCTGCTGGCTCTCCTGCTCGGCAGCCACCCGCTGCTCGTAGTGCTCGATCTCCAGCCTGACCTGGTCGGGGCTCCAGCGGAGCGGGCCGGCCATCAGCTCGGCCGCCTCCTCGCACGAGCGGACCCCGCGATGGAAGGTCTCGATGGAGATGCGGGTCCGGCGGGTCAGGACGTCGTCGAGGTGCCGCGCACCCTCGTGGGTGACGGCGTAGACGATCTCGGCGCGCAGGTAGTCCGACGTCCCGCTGAGCGGCCGGCCGAGCGAGGGGTCCTCGTCGACGAGCGTGAGCACCTCGCCGGCCAGGGTTCCGTAGCGCTGCAGCAGGTGCTCGACCCGCGCGACATGCAGCCCGTGACGCTGGGCGAGCCGGTGCCGGAGGTTCCAGGCGGCTTCGTACCCTTCGCCGCCCAGCAGCGGGACGTCCTCGGTGCAGGAGGGCGGCACGCGCCGCGCCTCGAAGTTCTCCAGACCCCGCACCGCCTCGTCGACAGCGTCCTTGGCCATCACCCGGTAGGTGGTGTACTTCCCGCCCGCGACCACGACCAAGCCCGGCACCGTGTGCGCGACCGCGTGCTCGCGGGAGAGCTTCGAGGTCGCCTCCGACTCGCCATGCAGCAACGGGCGGAGCCCGGCGTAAACGCCCTCGACGTCCGCGCGCGTCAGCGGGCGGTCCATCACCGCGTTGACGCGCTCGAGGAGATAGTCGATGTCTTCGGCACTCGCGGCCGGGTGCGCCTTGTCGAGCTCCCAGTCGGTGTCGGTCGTGCCGATGATCCAGTGCCGGCCCCACGGGATCACGAACAGCACCGAGCTCTCGGTCCTCAGGATCAGCCCCGACTCGGAGCGGATCCGATCACGCGGCACGACCAGGTGGATCCCCTTGCTGGCCCGCACGTGGAACTTTCCGCGCTCGTCGACCAGGGACTGCGTGTCGTCGGTCCACACCCCGGTCGCGTTCACGACCTGGCGGGCACGGACCTCGATGACCTCGCCGCTCTCGAGGTCCTTCACCACCGCGCCCACCACGCGCCGACCCTCGTGCAGGAAGTCCACGACCCGGGTGCGGCTGGCCACGTGCGCCCCGTAGGACGCCGCCGTGCGGGCCAGGAACATCGTGTGCCGGGCGTCGTCGACCTGCGCGTCGTAGTACTGCAGCGCACCGATCAACGCGTCCTTGCGCAGCGAAGGGGCGACCCGCAACGCGTGGCGGCGGCTCAGGTGGCGGTGACGGGGAAGGCCTCGCGCCCTGCCCGAGAGCATCCCGAGGGTGTCGTAGAGCGCGACCCCCGTCCCGGCGTACACGCGCTCCCACACCCGGCCTCGCAGCGGATAGATGAACGGCACTGGGCGCACCAGGTGCGGCGCCAGACGCTGGATGAGCAGGCCCCGCTCCTGGAGTGCCTCGGCGACCAGGCCGAAGTCGAGCATCTCGAGGTACCGCAGCCCGCCGTGGATCAGCTTGCTCGACCGGCTCGACGTGCCCGAGGCGAAGTCGCGGGCCTCGACCAGCCCGACCTCCAGGCCTCGGGTCACGGCGTCGAGCGCACTGCCGGCGCCCACCACCCCACCGCCCACGACGAGTACGTCGAGGTGGGATCGCGCCATGGTGTCGAGCGCCGTCTGACGTCGCTCGGGCGAGAGCGGGACCGGCTGCATGTCTCTCCTCTTCGGCTGATTCGGTTGGTCAGTCGACGTCGACCCAGTCGAGGGTGCGCTCAACCGCCTTCTTCCACTGGGCGTACCCCTCTTCGCGCTTGTCCTCGTCCCAGTTGGGATCCCACCTCTGGTCCTCGTTCCAGTTCTCGCGCAGCTCGTCGGTGTCCTTCCAGAACCCGACGGCGAGTCCTGCGGCGTACGCCGCACCCAGAGCGGTGGTCTCCGCGACGACCGGCCGGCTCACCGGAACACCCAGCACGTCGGCCTGGATCTGCATGCACAGCTCGTTGGCGGTCACGCCGCCGTCGACCTTGAGCACCTCCAGCTTGACCCCGGAGTCCTTCTCCATCGCCTCGGCGACGTCGCGGCTCTGGTAGCAGATGCTCTCCAGCGTCGCCCGGGCCAGGTGCGCGTTGGTGTTGAAGCGCGAGAGGCCGACGATGGCGCCGCGGGCGTCGGCCCGCCAGTACGGCGCGAAGAGACCCGAGAAGGCGGGCACGAAGTACATGCCGCCGTTGTCCTCCACCTGCCGGGCCAGTGCCTCGGACTGCGCAGCGCCACTGATGATGCCGAACTGGTCGCGCAGCCACTGCACCGCGGAGCCGGTGACGGCGATGGAGCCCTCGAGGCAGTAGACGGGATCCTCGTCCCCGAACTTGTAGCCGACGGTGGTCAGCAGCCCGGCCTCCGACCGCACCATCTCCGTGCCGGTGTTGAGGAGCATGAAGTTGCCCGTGCCGTAGGTGTTCTTCGCCTCCCCCGGCGCGAAGCAGACCTGCCCGACGGTGGCCGCCTGCTGGTCGCCGAGGTCACCGGTGAGCGGGACCTCGCCGCCGAGCGGGCCGTTCTCGAGGGTCAGGCCGTATGGCTCCGGCGCGGACGACGGCTTGATCTCGGGGAGCATCGAGCGCGGGATGTCGAAGATCGAGAGCAGCTCGTCGTCCCAGTCCAGCGTCTCGAGGTTCATCAGCATGGTGCGGCTGGCGTTGGTCGGGTCGGTCACGTGGACCCCGCCCCGCGTGCCGCCGGTGAGGTTCCACAGCAGCCACGTGTCGGTGTTGCCGAAGATCGCGTCACCGCGCTCTGCCGCCTCGCGGACACCGTCGACGTTGTCGAGGATCCAGCGGATCTTGCCGCCCGAGAAGTACGTCGCCGGGGGCAGGCCGGCCTTGTGCCGGATGGTGTCGCCGTGCCCGTCCCGCTCGAGCTTCGAGGCGATCTTGTCGGTGCGGGTGTCCTGCCACACGATCGCGTTGTAGTAGGGGCGGCCGGTCTTCTTGTCCCAGATGACCGTCGTCTCGCGCTGGTTGGTGATGCCGAGCGCGGCGAGGTCCTCGGCGTGCAGCTTCGCCTTCCCCAGCCCGGACTGGATGACCGACGCGGTCCGCTCCCAGATCTCCACCGGGTTGTGCTCGACCCAGCCCGCCCGCGGGAGGATCTGCTCGTGCTCGAGCTGGTGGCGGGCGACCTCGTTGCCGCCGTGGTCGAAGATCATGAACCTGGTGCTTGTGGTGCCCTGGTCGACTGCTCCTACGTACTCCGGCATGGTGGCTCCTTCTCTGCTTTGGGTCGGTGGGATGATCAGCGGCCTGCGCGGCCGGCGTGCTCGGCGAGCGGCTCGGACACCGGCGGGGAGTCCGGTTCCTCCGCCGCGACGACCTCGGCCCGGGGCTCCGACACCGGCGGAGTCCCCCAGTCCTCGGGCTCAGCGACCTCGTCGTCGAGCTCTTCCTCGTCGGGCAGGTGCATGTCGACGAGGTACTTGAAGAGGAGACCGCCGACGAGCCCGCCGACGATGGGCGCGACGATCGGCAGCCAGAAGTAGAGCTGCCCGTTCTGGTCCTCCATGGCCGTGCCGTAACCGGTGAACAGCGAGGCCAGTCGCGGGCCGAAGTCCCGGGCGGGGTTGATCGCGTAGCCGGCGTTCGTGCCCCAGGCCATGCCTATCGCCACGACGAGCAGGCCGACGACGACCGGCCCCAGGTTCGCCATGGGCGGGTTGTTGGTGGCAGTGGTGAGGGCCAGGACCACGAAGACCAGGATGGCGGTGCCCACGACCTGGTCGGCGAACGCCGTACCGATGCTCACGTCGTAGACGCCGTTGCCGGGCAGGGTGGAGAAGATGCCTTGGGTAGCGATCGTGTGGTCCGGGTCGATGGTGGCGATGAGGTCGGCGTAGGTGTAGCGCACGATCAGGGCCGCGACGAACGCCCCCGCGGTCTGGGCCAGACAGTAGGGCGCCACCTTCCTCCAGGGAAAGCCCTTGAAGGCGGCCAGCGCGATCGTGACGGCGGGGTTGATGTGGCCGCCGCTCAACCTCGCCGCGACGTAGACGCCGAGAACGACGCCGAGCCCCCAGGCCCAGGCGATGGAGTCGTGGTCACCGGCCGGGGCGTCTGTGCCCGCGGTCGTGACGACCTGGGCCACCACCCCGCAGCCGAAGAGGATCAAGATCATCGTTCCGGCGAACTCGGCGCACAGCTCGCCGACGAGCGGGTTTCTCTTCATCTGTCTCCCCCGTGGAGTCGTCTCGCGGACCCACACGTGAATCGCGTGGTGTGTCCGCGATCACATACCCCGACCTGTCTAGTCATATGCATCACGGGCCACGCGGCAGAATGAGCCGAATGAACGAGCGACTCTCCGCGACCGAGCTGATCGACCTGGTCCTCGACGAGGGCTCCTGGCGGTCGTGGGACACCCCGCCGGTGCGCGGGCCGGTCTCGGAGGAGTACGCCGCCGAGCTCCGTGCAGCGCAGGAGAAGACGGGCCTCGACGAGTCGGTGATCACCGGCGAGGGCCTGATGCGTGGGCGCCGGGTGGCCGTGGTGGCCTGCGAGTTCCGCTTCCTGGCCGGCTCGATCGGGGTCGCCTCCGCGGAACGCCTGGTGACGGCGATCGAGCGCGCCACGACCGAAGGACTCCCCCTTCTCGCGGCCCCAGTCTCGGGCGGTACCCGGATGCAGGAGGGCACGGTCGCCTTCATGCAGATGGTGAAGATCTCGGCGGCGATCGCGGCCCACAAGCAAGCTGCGCTCCCGTACCTCGTCTACCTCCGCAACCCCACGACCGGTGGCGTGATGGCCTCGTGGGGATCGCTGGGCCATGTGACGGTGGCCGAGCCGGGCGCCCTGGTGGGCTTCCTCGGCCCGCGGGTCTACGAAGCGCTCTACGACAGGCCCTTCCCGCAGGGCGTGCAGACCTCGGAGAACCTCTACGCCCACGGCCTCATCGACGCCGTCGTACCCCCCTCCGAGATCGCCGACATCCTCGACCGGGCGCTGACGGTGCTCCTCTCCCCGCGCACCTCGCTCGGGGAGATCCCCAACCCGGTCGACGAGGCGGTCCCCGACGTCGACACCTGGGAGTCGGTCACCAGGTCCCGCAGGCCGGAGCGACCCGGAGTCCGGAGGCTGCTGAGGTACGCCGCGACCGACGTGATCCCGTTGAACGGCACCGGACAGGGTGAGGCCGACCCGGGTCTGCTGATCGCGCTCGCCAGGTTCGGCGGTTCCCCGTGCGTCTTCCTTGGCCAGGACCGCCGGGGCCAAACCACGGCGCACCCGCTCGGGCCGGGCGCGCTCCGCGAGGCTCGCCGCGGCATGCGGCTCGCCGCCGAGCTCGGCCTGCCCCTCATGACCGTCATCGACACCCCCGGCGCCGCGCTGTCGGTGGACGCGGAGGAGGGCGGCCTGGCCGGCGAGATCGCGAGGTGCCTGGCCGACCTGGTCACCCTCGACGCCCCGACCCTCACCCTGCTGCTCGGAGAGGGCACCGGCGGCGGCGCGCTCGCCCTGCTCCCCGCCGACCGGGTGATCGCCGCCCAGCACGCCTGGCTCTCCCCGCTGCCGCCGGAGGGTGCGAGCGCGATCGTGCACCGCGACCTCGAGCACGCCCCGGACATGGCCCGCGCCCAGGGTGTGCGGTCGCTGGACATGCGATCCGCCGGCATCGTGGATCGGATCGTGGTGGAGAAGCCCGACGCAGCGGACGAGCCCGAGGCCTTCTGCGCGCGGCTCGGCGACGTCCTTCGCTACGAGCTCGCGGAGATCTGGCAGCGCGACCGGAGCACGCTGGTCGAGCAGCGCACCGCGCGGTACCAGAAGATCGGCCGTGTCGCAGGAGAATGACCCGTTTGTAGCCGACTTGTGGGAATGCCTTGAAAGTCGGCCGAATCTGTATCCGAGGCTTTCGTCTCCTGTGGGTCGATCAGCCCTACTCGCCGGTTAACGTTCTTCCTACGAGCTATCCGGGGGGACAGCTTGCAGAACAGGTGAACGAGGCGGGTGGCCCAGGGGGTGGGCCATCCGCCTCTCTGTTTCTCGACCTGGTCGGGCTCGGCCCCGGCTGTTCTCGGGCTGTCTCGGGCTCGGACTGCGACGACCGTCAGATCGATGTGCGGGCGAGCGCGATCGACCACTGCAGGTGGCTGTTCACGACGTCGATGAACGCGTCCTCGTCCTCGCCCGCGAGCTGGTCGAGGATCCTGTCGTGCTCGACGATCGCGGCGTCCATCCGGTCCGTGCGGCCTCGGACCATCGTCGAGGTGAACAGCGTCTGCCGCTCCCTGAGCAACCTGTACATCTCTGACAGCACAGCGTTCTCGCCGCCGTCGACGATGATCTCGTGGAAACGCCGGTCGGCGGCGGTGAAGCCTGCGGTGTCCTGCTCCCGTCGGCGTTGCTTCATCTCCTCGTGCGCCGCCAGCAGGTCAGGAAGGAACTTCTTGCGGTTCGCGAAAGAGCGCGCCGCGGTGTAGTTCTCCACCAGCGTGCGGGCCTCGAGCACGTCCTCGACCTCCTCAGGGCTGAACGAGGCCACGACCGCTCCCCGCCCCGGGACCATCCGGACCAGCCCCTCGGCCTCCAGGCGCAGCAGCGCCTGCCTAACCGGAGTCCGGCTCAGCCCGATCTCCCCGGCGAGCGCGCTCACGCTCACCACCTCACCCGCGGCGTACACGGCGTTGAGGATTGCCCATTTGGTGAAGTCGTACGCACGCTGGGCTGAGTGCGCACCCGGGGGGTGGGTGGAAGAACTCATCGCCCGTCAATGGTAGGGAGGGCCACGCAACGGCGCAGGAGACTTGACATCACAGTGAGACACGTTCTAGCCCGTCCCGCCGCCGAGTCGGCACGAACGCGGCCGGAAGCACGCCGAGTCGGCACGTCTGCTGCGGCAGACGTGCCGACTCGAAGCGTTATCAGTCGGCAGACGTGCCGACTCGGCGGTCAGAACATCAGGGAGTTCGCGGGGTCCTCCAGGATTCCCGCCACGTCGGCGAGGAAGCGCGAGCCCTTCTCGCCGTCGACGAGCCGGTGGTCGAAGGAGAGCGCCAGCGTCGTGATGTCGCGGGCCTTGATCTTCCCCTTGTGGACCCACGGCTGCTTGCGCACCGCGCCGAAGCACAGGATCGCCGACTCGCCCGGGTTGATGATCGGCGTACCGGCGTCGACACCGAAGACCCCGACGTTGGTGATCGTGAACGATCCGCCGCTCATCTCGGCCGGCTGGGTCTTGCCCTCACGAGCGGTCGCGGTCAGGGCGTTGATCGCCTTGCCGAGCTCGACCATCGACAGCTGGTCGGCGTCCTTGACGTTCGGGACGACCAGCCCGCGCGGGGTGGCTGCCGCGATGCCGAGGTTCACGTAGCTCTTGAACACGACCTCGCCGGCAGCCTCGTCCCAGGTCGCGTTGACCTCAGGCGTACGACGAGCGGCGAGGATGCACGCGCGAGCCACGACCAGCAACGGCGAGACCTTCACGTCGCGGAACTCACGGTGGCTCTTGAGCTTCTCGACGTACTTCATGGTCTTCGTGACGTCGACGGTGATCCACTCGGTGACGTGGGGCGCGGTGAAGGCGGACTCCACCATCGCCTGGCCCATCATCTTGCGGACACCCTTGATCGGCTCACGGGTCTCACGGTCACCGGTGCGCACCGGTGACGCGACGGCCGCAGCCTCGACCGGGGCGGCCGCTCCCGCTGCGCCGCCGAAGCTCTCGACGTCGGCGCGGGTGATCGTGCCGTTCGGGCCGGTCGGGGTGATCGCACGGAGGTCCACCCCGAGGTCCTTGGCGAGCTTGCGGACCGGGGGCTTGGCGAGCACCTGGACGCTTGCTCCTTCGCCGGCCGGGGCAGCCGTTGCCGCGGAGCGCGCGGGCACGGACGGCTCGTCGGACTCCACCACGGCCTGCGACTGGGCGCCACCGGGAGCGAACGACCCCTGCACCTGCATCTGCGCCGCGGCGCCTGCCGCGGTGGCGGGAGAGGCACTGCCCTTGCGCGGGCGGCGCTTGGCCTCGACGGTGCGCGGGCCGTAGCCGACCAGCGTCTTCATCGGGGGCTCCTCGCCCTCGGCGGGAGCCTCCTCGGCGGCGGACTCTGCCGCGTGCTTGCCGGCGGCCTCTGCCGGCGCCGCCGGCTCGGCCGGAGCCGACCCCTGCGAGGCGTCGCCGATGGCGATGATCGGGGTGCCGACCTCGACGGTCTCACCCTCCGGCACGAGGATCGCGGTGACCTCGCCGGCGAACGGCGAGGGCAGCTCGACCAGCGACTTGGCGGTCTCGATCTCGACGACCACGTCGTTGATCTTGACGGTGTCGCCGACCTTGACCTTCCAGGAGACGATCTCGGCCTCGGTCAGACCCTCACCGGGGTCGGGAAGCTTGTACTCAGGCATGTATCAGAACTCCTGGGGTCAGAAGGCGAGCGAGCGGTCGACGGCGTCGAGCACCCGGTCGAGGTCGGGGAGCCACTCCTCCTCGATCCGGCTGGCCGGGTAGGGCGTGTCGAAACCGCCCACCCGCATGACCGGGGCCTCGAGGTTGTAGAAGCACTCCTCGGTGATCCGCGCGGCGACCTCCGAGCCCATGCCGAGGTTCACGTGCGCCTCGTGGACGACGACGGCCCGGCCGGTCTTGCGGACCGAGGCGAGCACCGGCCCCATGTCGAGCGGGGACAGGGTGCGCAGGTCGATGACCTCGACGCTCTTGCCCTCACCCGCGGCAGCCTCGGCGCTCTGCATGCAGGTCTTCACCGTGGGGCCGTAAGCCAGCAGCGTCAGGTCGCTGCCCTCACGGATCACCCGGGAGGCGAACAGCGGGTCGGCGTCGGCGAGGGTGAGCGACTCGTCGAGCTCGGCCTTGTCGGCGTGGTACTGCCGCTTGGGCTCGAGGAAGACGACCGGGTCGTCGCAGGCGATGGCCTGCTGGATCATGAAGTACCCGTCGACCGGGTTCGAGCAGGCGACCACCTTGAGGCCCGGCGTGTGCGCGAACTGCGCCTCGGGACTCTCGCTGTGGTGCTCGACCGCGCCGATGCCGCCACCGAACGGGATCCGGATGACGATGGGCATCTTGACCTTGCCCTGGCTGCGGAAGTGGATCTTCGCGACCTGGCTGACGATCTGGTCGTAGGCGGGGTAGACGAAGCCGTCGAACTGGATCTCGCACACCGGGCGGTACCCGCGCATCGCGAGGCCGACGGCGGTGCCGAGGATGCCCGACTCGGCGAGCGGGGTGTCGATGACCCGGTCCTCGCCGAAGTCCTTCTGCAGGCCGTCGGTGATGCGGAAGACGCCGCCGAGCTTGCCGACGTCCTCTCCCATGACGACGACCTTGGGGTCGTTCTCCATCGCTGCGCGAAGGCCGGCGTTGAGTCCCTTCGCAAGAGTGATCTTGGCCATCAGTGGGCTCCCTCAAAAGATGCGAGGTAGGCCGCGTAGGCCTCCTTCTGGGCGGCGAGCTCAGGGGTCTGGTCGACGTACACGTGGTCGAAGACGCTGAGCGGGCTGGGCTCGGGGAGGGCCTTGCAGCCCTCGCGGAGGTGGTGGCCGAGCTTCTCGGCCTCATCCTCGACACTGTCGAAGAAGTCCTGGTCGACGACGCCGTTGCGGACGAGGTACGCCTTCACGCGAGCGATCGGGTCCTTGAGCTTCCAGGCCTCGACGTCGGAGGAGAGGCGGTACCGGGTCGGGTC
>DATICF010000133.1:0-2410 GCA_035456965.1 Nocardioidaceae bacterium | reverse complement strand
CACGAAGCAGAACGTCATCGACACCGCGATCACGATCCTCGACGACCAGGGCCTTCCCGGGCTGACGATGCGCCGCCTCGCCACGGCCCTCGGGTTGCAGCAGAGCGCGCTGTACTGGCACTTCGAGAGCAAGCAGCTGCTCCTCGCCGCGATGGCGGAGGAGATCTTGTCCCGCGGCCCCGAGCCCACCCCGGACGGGGGCTGGGACTCCGCCCTCACCGCCGAGGCTTCGGCACTGCGCGACAGCCTGCTCGCCTACCGCGACGGCGCGGAGCTGGTCTCGACGGTCTACGCCTTCGGGCTCGGGGCCAACGAGCCCCACCGGCGTCTGGCCGCTGCCGTCGCGTCGACGGGTGCGTCCGCGGCCGAGGCGGAGGTGGCCGCGACGGTGATACTGCAGTTCGTCCTCGGTTTCACCTTCAGCGAGCAACAGCATCTCCAGGCCAGCAGTGCCGGTGCGATCGAGGGCACCCCTCTGCCGGACGACTCGACGAGCCGCCCGACCGCGGCGGATCCGTTCCGCGCCGGCATCGCGCTGATCCTCGACGGCATCCGCGCTCGCCTGCCCGGGTGGCTGCCGCACTAGGCGCCAACGCCTGAGCGTCCGCGGTGCGGCCGGAGAACCTGTCTGGCCGCTCTGGCGCGGACCTGGACAGTGCGAGCAGGCAGGTCGACGATGACAGATGCAGCGCTGCCGCCCTCGGCTCCGGAAGCGTCTGGGGCACGTTCTTCGCGCACACCCCTGAGAGCCCGCCCCGCAACACCATCGAGAAGACCGGGTCCAGTGGGCCGGGCGAGACGCGAGGAGGACCGATGGAGCATGTGGCCACGATGAGGCGCCTGTACGAGCTGCTGAGCGCGGGCGACATCGACGGGTTCGGCGACGTTTTGGCAGAGGACTTCGTCGAGCACGAAGTACTTCCCGGCCTGGAGCCGACCAAGGAGGGGGTCAAGCAGCTCTTCCGGATGTACCGTGCATCGTTCCCGGACCTGCGCATGGAGGTGGAGGACCTCCTCCCGAGCGGTGACAAGGTAGTCGCACGCATCAGGGCGACGGGCACACACACGGGCGAAGCGTTCGCAGGCGTGCCCGCCAGCGGCAAGGGCATCAACATGAAGCTGATCGACATCACCCGGTTCGATGACGACGGCCTCGCCCGCGAGCACTGGGGTGTGTCCGACGAGCTGAGCCTGATGCAGCAGCTCGGCGTCATCCCGACGGTGGCACCGCCCACGTAGCGACGGGGCGAACCTGACGGAAGGTCCCTGGGGCGGCCGACATCACCGGATTCGGGGAGCGGTCCCGTGGGATCGATCCGGCAGGATGCAGGTGTGAAACCTGGTGAGGAGCTCGCGGCTCCGCTGAGCGTCCGTGACGTGCGAATACTGGTCGGTATCCTCGCCGCGGTGGAGGGGTTCGTCCGGCTTGCGGAAGGCGACGGTCACCTTGCCCGAAAGATGCGCTCGCAGCTGGAAAGCAGTGGGTACACGGCGGCGGACGCCACCGATGAGGAGGTCGCCCAGGAACTGCATGGGCTCGGCCAGCGGCTGAGGAGGGCGCTCGGCGAGAAGGTTTACCCGCAGCGCTCCGACTAGTGCTGGAACCTCGGGCTCGACGTCGAGTGGGAGGCCGTGGGGCCGCTTGGCGCAGCACCGCTCAGCGCGACGCCACTGCCGGGTCGACGTTCCGCGGCGCCTTCCATCACGGATACCTGTTCAGAGATACGTAGTGGTCTCCGTAGTCATGCGGAGGTCAGATCGGGTCGAGCGCGCCAGGATCTTTACCACGACATACGAGACCGACGCGGAGCCCCTGGAGTGATGCCGCGATGCACGAGCCCTCACAGCGATCCGACCTGCTGAACGTATCGGTGGTCCCCGAAGCCCCCTACCTGTTCCTCGCCCTCCGCGGCGAGCTCGACCTGTGCAGCGTCAAGGACCTGCCTCGCGACGACTACGCCTCGCGCGAGGACCTTACGACGGTGCTGGTCGACCTGGGCGGGCTCAGGTTCTGTGACCTGAGTGGCCTTCGAGCACTGCAGAGCCTCCTGCGAACCCACGAGGCGCAGGGCAGGACGGTCGAGGTGGTCAGGGCCACGCCGTTCATGTGGAGGTTGATGCGCATGTGCGGAATCACCTATCGGCTGGACCGCGCCCACCGCGCCGACATCGCCGTGTGACCATCCCTGGACCCCACGCTCGGATCGAGCACCGGTCAGGAACGAGAAAGGCCCCCGCCCAGCACATTCGCCGGGCGGGGGCCTTGTCAGTTGCCCGGCGCTGGGAGGGGCGCTCGTCCCGCCAGCTCGTTCACGCAACTGACCGGGGGCAGGTGGCTGCGGTGACTGACCGGTCGGTCGGTCGCGGAGGCAGGTCCCACTCGTCGTACGGCGTCCTCAAGAGCGCGACC
>DATICF010000132.1:0-3502 GCA_035456965.1 Nocardioidaceae bacterium | reverse complement strand
GAGGGGATCGCACAGCTGCGCGAGGAGGTCGACACCCTCATCGTCATCCCGAACGACCGGCTGCTGTCGATCAGCGACCGCAACGTCAGCGTCCTCGACGCGTTCAAGCAGGCCGACCAGGTGCTCCTCCAGGGTGTCTCGGGCATCACCGACCTGATCACCACGCCTGGTCTGATCAACCTCGACTTCGCCGATGTGAAGTCGGTCATGGCCAACGCAGGCTCCGCGCTGATGGGCATCGGCTCCGCTCGGGGCGAGGACCGCTCGGTCGCCGCCGCCGAGATGGCGGTCTCCAGCCCGCTGCTCGAGGCCTCCATCGACGGTGCTCACGGCGTGCTGCTCTCGATCGCCGGCGGCTCCGACCTCGGCCTCTTCGAGATCAACGAGGCCGCGGCGCTTGTCGCAGAGTCGGCGCACGCCGAGGCCAACATCATCTTCGGTGCCACCATCGACGACGCGCTCGGCGACGAGGTCCGCGTGACGGTGATCGCCGCCGGCTTCGACGGGGGCATGCCCAAGCGGCGTGACAACGGCACGATCCTGCGACGTGAGCCGGCGCAGACCCAGACCCAGGCCGAGACTCGTGCGGCAGCACAGGCGGCAGCCACCCAGCGACCGGCTCCCGCCCAGGTGCAGGGTCAGCCTCAGGGTCAGTCCGAGAGCCAGGCCCAGCAGCGCCCCGCCGCTTCGGCGGGCCAGCAGGCCCAGCAGGGCACGTCGGCTCCGCAGCAGGGACAGCAGCAGTCCACGCAGCAGCAGCGGCCGGTCACGCCGGTGCAGCCGTCCCAGCCGCAGCCGCCTCAGCCGTCACGGCCGCAGCGCCAGGTCCAGTTCGACGAAGACGACCTGGACATCCCCGACTTCCTCAAGTAGGTCGCTAGGCTCTCGGCAGTGTTCTCTTTCCAGGACGTATACGGACCGGTCGAGGTCGCGTTCACGGACCGCCACGGAGGTGTCAGTGGCGGTCCGTACGCGTCCTTGAACCTCGCCGAGCCTCCTGACGAGGCTGCTCTCGGTGAGCGCCAGGCAGTCGCCGAGAACATCGACCTCGTGGCTCGCGCTCTGGCCCGCGGGGGACAGAGTGAGGAGAACGACGAGGCCTCTGAGGGCACTGCACAGATGCCGACGGTCGTGCGCATGCGCCAGGTGCACGGGGCCGATGTGCACACGGTGGACGCGCACTGGCTCGCCGAGCGGCCGGCCCAGCCTCCCGTGGCGGACGGCCTGGTCACCGATGTCCCCGGCGTGGCGTTGCTCGTGCGGGTGGCCGACTGCGTCCCGCTGCTGCTTGCCGACCCCGAGCACGGGGTCATTGGTGCTGCGCATGCAGGACGACCCGGGCTGGTCGCGGGCATCGTGCCGGCCACGCTGGAAGGCATGCGCCGGCTGGGCGCTGAGAAGATCAGGGCCTGGCTCGGCCCGCACGTGTGCGGCAGCTGCTACGAGGTGCCGGCCGAGATGCGCGAGCAGGTCGCCGCGGTGGTGCCCTCGTCCTTCGCGGAGACCTCCTGGGGCACGCCCTCGGTCGACGTCGGCGCCGGCGTCCTCGCCCAGCTGGACGGTGAGGGCGTCGAGGTCGTGAACGCCGCCCGGTGCACCCTCGAGGACGAGGACTTCTACTCCTACCGCCGTCAGGGTGCTGCGTCGGGTCGCCTCGGCGGCCTGGTGTGGTTGAGGTCGTGAGCACGATCACTCGTCGCGACGAGATCGCCCGAAACCTCGAGGTCGTCCGGGAGCGGATCGCCGACGCCTGCGCGACCGTGGGCCGCGACCCCGGAGAAGTCACGTTGACCGTCGTCACGAAGTTCTTCCCGGCCTCCGACGTACGCCTGCTCGCCGAGCTCGGGGTCACCGACGTGGGTGAGAACCGTCACCAGGAGGCCCAGGAGAAGGCGCGCGAGTGCGCCGACCTCGGGTTGCGCTGGCACTTCATCGGCGGACTGCAGAGCAACAAGGCAGCTGCAGTCGCCGGTTACGCCGACGTCGTTGAGTCCGTCGACCGTGGCAAGCTGCTCAAGGGCTTGTCCAAGGGCGCCCATCAGCGCGGCCAGGTGCTCGACTGCCTGGTGCAGGTCAGCCTCGACCCGCCCGATGCCGATGCCGGCAGGTCGGGCGCGGACGCAGCCGATGTCGTGTCCCTGGCCGAGCAGGTCCGGAGGACCGAGGGCCTGCGGCTGCGGGGTGTCATGGCGGTAGCCCCCCCGGGCGAGAAGCCGTCCGAGGCGTTCGCTCGACTGGCCGAGGTCGCCGCCGACGTGCGCCGGGTCGACCCCGCAGCGACCTGGGTCTCCGCAGGCATGAGCGGCGATCTGGAGGAGGCTGTCGCGGCCGGTGCGACACACGTCCGCATTGGCAGCGCGGTGCTCGGTAGGAGGCCCGAGATCAAGTAGTGTCGAGCAAGCAGCAGCGTCCTATCCGAGGGCGCGGACGTACCGGAGGACATGGTTCATGAGCGGCGCAATGCGCAAGATGGGTGTTTACCTGGGCCTGCTCGAGGACACCGACCGCTTCGAGGACGACTACGGCCACGGCGAGTACGACGAGCGCTCCTACAGCCGTGCCCCCGAGCCCGAGCACGTGGAGGCCGGACGCCCCACGCCGGTCGCCAACCTCGCCGAGCGCCGCCGCCCGACCGCGGTCGTGGCCGAGCTCTCCCGGATCACCACGCTTCATCCCCGCACGTACAACGAGGCCCGCACCATCGGCGAGAACTTCCGCGAGGGAGTCCCGGTGATCATGAACCTCTCGGAGATGGACGACGCGGACGCCAAGCGCCTTGTCGACTTCGCCGCCGGTCTGGTGTTCGCCGTCCGCGGCACCATCGAGCGCGTCACCGCCAAGGTGTTCCTTCTCTCCCCGCCGAACGTCTCGGTCGCCGCTGAGGACAAGCAGCGCATCGCCGAGGGCGGCTTCTTCAACCAGAGCTAGACTGCACACCCGTGGTTAGTGCCGTCTTCGCGATTCTCAACCTGATCCTCTGGCTGTTCCTCGCGCTGCTGTTCGTCCGGTTCATCGTGGACTGGGTTCAGGTGTTCGCACGCTCGTGGTCACCCACCGGGCCGGTTCTGGTGGTTCTGGAGATCGTCTACACGATCACCGACCCACCGATTCTCTTCTTCCGCCGGTTCATCCCCCCGCTGCGCCTGGGGAGTGTGGCTCTCGACCTGAGCTTCATGATCGTGCTCGTGATCTGCTACCTGCTGCTGATCATCACAGGGAACCTAGCCCGTGCGTGATCACGCCTGCGGCTGTGCGGGATCCAATGATTTTGCACTTGAGGTGCCGAAACTCTCGGCATGCTGGTTACGCCCCGCTGCCGCTTTCGGAGTACGGTGGGCTAACAAGCGACAGAAGAACCACACGTTAACGACGACTACGAAATTAAGGGTGAGGTCATGCCGCTGACGCCTGAGGACGTGAGCAACAAGCGCTTTACTCCGGTACGCCTCCGCGAGGGCTACGACATGGGGGAGGTCGACCAGTTCCTCGACGAGGTCGAGGC
>DATICF010000131.1:0-67983 GCA_035456965.1 Nocardioidaceae bacterium | reverse complement strand
AACCTGCAGGAACGAGTCCTCAGGGTCGCCCTCGTTGGGCAGCCGCACACCGTAGGTCCCTCGGACGACGTCGCGCTCGATGTTGTCGGCACGCTGGATGAGCGCCTCGTCGATTCCGTGCGTGAGCACGCGGAACTGGATGGCGACGAGCCCGAAGGCGCTCACGACGAGCACCAGCGCGACGAGGGCGGTCGCGCTCAGGGTGAGCTGCGACCGGACGGTTCGGGCTCGGAGTGGGCGCCCACGTCGCTCAGCTGTCATGACTGGCCAGTCGATAGCCCGCGCCCCGCACGGTCTCCAGGTCCTGCCTGCCGAAGGGCCTGTCCACCTTGTGCCGAAGGCGGCGGATGTAGACCTCCACGATGTTCGGATCGCCTTGGAAGTCGTAGTCCCAGACCCCGTCGAGGATCTCGAACTTGGGGACGACCTGGTCCACCCGCCTCATCAGGTACTGGAGCACCGCGAACTCGCGCGCTGTGAGGCCGATCTCGACGTCGCCACGCCAGCAGCGGTGCCGCGACGGGTCGAGTCGCAGGTCGCCCACGTTGAGGGGTGCCGGGACTCCGCCCGAGGTCCTGCGCAGCAGCGCACGCACGTGCGCGGTCAGCACGGGAAAGGAGAACGGCTTGGTCAAGAAGTCGTCGGCCCCCAGGTCGAGCGCGTGTGTCTGGTCGGGGACCGCGTCCCGCGCGGTCAGCACGAGGATCGGGATCCAGTTCCCCCGCTCACGGAGCGTCTTGCAGATCTCGTAGCCACTCCTCCCGGGCAGCATGAGGTCCAGGATCATCAGGTCGTAGCGGTACTCCGTGGCACGCCACAGGCCCTCGTCCCCGTCCAGCGAGACGTCCACGGTGAACCCTTCCGCGTCGAGTCCCCGCTTGACCGCGGCGGCGATCTTCTTGTCGTCCTCGACGAGGAGGATCTTCATGTCCCTGCCCTCAACGCCTCCACCGGCTCCAACCCAGCGGCCCGGACCGCGGGATAGAGACCTGCCAACAGTCCAGTGGCACCGCCCACCACCGGCGCGAGCAACGGGATCAGTGGATCGATCACCGGAGTCCACGTCTGGTAGGCCGCGACAACCGTCACGACGAGCATCCCTGCACTGGCCCCGAGCACGCCTCCTACTGCCCCCATGGTGGCACTCTCCAGGAGGAACTGGGTGGCGATATGGCGACGAGTGGCCCCCAGCGCACGGCGCAGTCCGATCTCACCGATCCGCTCCATCACCGAGACCAGTGTGACGTTGGCGATCCCGATGGCCCCGACGAGCAGGGAGACACCTCCGAGCATCAGGAACAGGAGGTTGAGGTCGGCCTCGATGCCGGCGCGTATGCGCTGCGGCTGCTCCGGGGACGCCACCTTCAGGCCATTGGGCGCGTCGGGGCGCAGTGCCAGAGGAACCTGACGCGACAGCATCGACGCGGCGCCGACTTCGGTCTCGGCGACCACCGACTCGGGAGCTGACACGTGGTAGAGCCGCCGCGCCGTGCCTTCGGGAATGATGACCGAGCTCAGCAAGTCGTGCTTGCGCTGCACGCTGTCCAGCATCCCGATGACAAGAAAGACCTCGTCACCGATGCTGATCGAGCGCAGCCCGTCGATCCGCGTCACTCCGAGCTGCTCGGCCGCGTTCGGGCCGAGCACGGCGACATGGTCGGCGCGACGCGAGTGCCCGGCGTCGATGAGCCGCCCAGCCCCCATGCGTGCCCGCACGGTCTCGAACAGGCCGGGTGAGGCGGCCTCGACCGGAAGCTTGAAGGCCGACCGGTTGAGTGGATCCTGCACGGCCGATCCGCTGACCAGGACGCCCCCCACGTCTACCGCGGTGAGCGTTCCGGCCGCCACCACGCCGTTGAGGCGCTCCAAGCGTCGAGGGGCGTCCCAAGGCAGGTCGTTCGACGGCCTGCCCTCCTCGACCGGAAGCGAGGTCACCGTGATCTCGGTCGCGGCCAGCTCGTCGAAGCGGCCGATGATCTGCTGGCCGGCGGTCCTCGACAACCCCAGCGTGGCGACCAGCGCAGCGAGGCCAATCGTCGTGCCGAGAACGGTGAGGAGCATGCGCCCCGGTCGCGCGAACATCCCCGCGAAGGCTTCTAGGACGATGTCCCGGGCCGACATGCTCGAGACCGGGTGCTTGTCCTCAGCCCTCGGCTGAACGGCAGGAGTCACGCTCACGACTCGCCTCTGATCTGCCCGTCGACGATGTGGACAGTCCGTTCTGCCCACGCAGCGACTCCCCGGTCATGGGTGATCACGAGGATGGTCAGGCCGGCGTCGTACAGGTTGCTGAGCAGCTCGAGGATCCCTCCCGTGGTCGTGGAGTCGAGGTTGCCGGTCGGCTCGTCGCACAGCAGCACACGCGGCCGGGTCACGATCGCCCGGGCGATGGCGACGCGCTGCCGTTGCCCACCGGACAGCATGGTGGGCAACGCGTCCGCGCGGTCTCCGACACCCACGGACTGGAGGGCATCGCGGGCGCGGGCGACCCTCCCGGACGGGTCCCCGCCGCCGTACACCTCCGCGAGCATGACGTTCTCCAGGACCGAGCGATAGCTGAGCAGGTGGAAGGACTGGAAGATGAATCCGATGTCGCGACTGCGCAACCCCGCCCTTTGACGATCACTCAGCCCGGACACATCGACCCCGTCCCACCAGTAGCTCCCCGACGTCGCCCGGTCGAGGCAGCCGATGATGTTGAGGAGCGTGGTCTTGCCGGAGCCGGACGCCCCCACGACCGCGACGCTCTCCCCTCTCGCCACGTCGAGGTCGACGCCGCGCAGCGCCCGCACGGGGACATCCACCCCGTAGCTGCGGCTCACGCCCCGAAGCGTGACCAGGGGTGTCGTGTCAGCCACGGCCGCGCCGCCTCTCGAACCCGACGAGGACCTTGTCCCCCTCGGAGAGGCTGCCCGACGTCGGAGTGACCGCCACCATGCCGTCGGCGGAGAAGCCGGTCCGGACTGAGACGAACTCGACCTGTCCTCGAACCCACTTCTCGACCCGGGACCCCCCGTCCGGGCCCAGCGAGACCGCCGTCACCGGGACGGTCAGCTGGGCCGTCCTCGTCGACTTGATCGGGATGGTCAGGCGGACCGATGCTCCGACGAGCGCCGGGGGTGACTTGCCGTCGACAGCCACCTGGAAGGCGACGTGGAACCCGTCGGCGCCGTCGGTCCCGGGTCGTCCCGCAACCGAGGCGACCCTCCCCGTGGTGTCGATCTCAAGGCTCGGTTCATCGACAAGCACCTCGGCGCCCTCACGGACGAGAGCCGCCTGCTCGACGCGCACGAACCCGTCGACCTCCACACGGGACCCGGTCACCGTGGCAAGCGGGCCGTCCAGTGGGGAGCCCACCGGCACTGGCAGGCTGGTCACGCGCAACGGGCTCGTGGGCACGAAGACGACCTCGTCCGACGGCAGCTGGACCCCCGGCTCCGCGAACGCACCCTCGACGATCGCCGCCTGATCAGGGCGCGCCCTGGTCAGCGTGGTCTCGTCGGCCACGAGGGGCGAGAAGCCGTGGGTTCGGTACAGCCGCGTCACGGCTGCCGCGGTCGACCCGTCGTATCGACCGTCCACCCGCCCCGGGGAGAGCCGCAGACGTCTGAGCGACCTCTCCAGCTGCCTCACGTCCGGTCCCGACATCCCCGGCCCAAGGTCCCGATAGGACGGGAGGTCGCCGACCAGGACGAAGACTGGCCGACCCGAGACGGTTGCCAGCACGTCGCCTGACGACACCGTGCGCCTGCCGAGGAGACTCGTCACGACGGCCGGTCCGCTCTTCAGCAGGGACGGGGTGACCACGACTTTCTGCGGCGACCCGAAGTGAGCAGTCCCCCGGGTCACGATCCGGGTCGAGAGCACTCTCTCTACGACAGGCACGAGGATCGGGGAGGGGGCAGGCGGCGCCGTACGCGCAGCAACCTCCGCCGGAGAGCGGATCTGGGTCACGCCCACCCACGTCACAAGTGAGGCGGCGATGACAGCACCGACGAGCACGAGCAACAGGTTCCGCCGTCTCATACCGGTCACCGCCTCGGTAGGTCTGCCGACACCGTCAGATGTGCCTTCGGCGACAGCGTGTCACCGCTCCGCTGACCCCAGGCTGAACACTGCCCGGAGGGAGTTCAGCAAGAGTTCAGGGGTCTCCCCGCGTGGGCGGTCGGGCTGCTTGTCAGGTGACGTTCAGGCACGGAGTGCTGTCATCGGGCTGGATCCCCGTGGTTGAGGAGGCAGTGGTGACCAGACTTCGCCTGACCCCGAGCCGCTCTGGTGGGCGGGGGTCCCGTGCCGCAGCGCTGGGCGTCGCCGGGGCGCTGCTCGTGCTCTCATCCTGCGGGGGATCGCCGCAGTCCGAGGACCAGGCGCCTGACGGCAAGCCGTTGCCCGGGATCAAGGAGTTCGGCCTCAACGAGGTGCAGTTCGCGCAGCACATCGAGCAGACCCAGGCACAGATCGCCGAGTGCATGGCCGACGCCGGCTTCGAGTACGTCCCGGTCGACGTCAAGACCATCGAGGCTGCCCAAGCCCGCGTGCGGATGGACCCGGGATACACGCGGCGCAGCTACAAGGAGAAGTGGGGGCTTGCCGTGACGACCCGTTACGACGACCCCGTGAGGGATACCGGACTCGGCCCGAACCTGGAGATCTGGCAAAGCCTCCCCGAGGCCGACCAGGAGGCCTACAGCCGAACCTTGTGGGGCGACGAGTCCAACGACGACTTCGTCTTCGCCTTCGACGAGGAGGACTTCAGCGGGACCGGCGGTTGCACGCGCGATGCGGTGGCCAAGGTGTTCACCCCGGCGCAGCTCAAGGGAACCTATGTCAACCCGAAGGACGTCCTGGTGGAGTCGGACCCGCGCATCATCGAGGCCGAGAACAACTGGACCGAGTGCATGCGGGACGCGGGCTACGACTACGAGGACGACCAGGACGAGATCATCGAGGACTTTCAGGAACGGCTGGAAGCGCTCGTCGGCGAAGACGACCCGCAGACACTCACCGGCGCCCGCGCAGCTGAGCTCCGTCAGCTCCAGCAGGAAGAGATCGAGGTGTCCCTGGTCGACCTCGATTGCCAGCTCAAGTACACCGACGCCGTCTTCGAGAAAGTCGAGATAGAGGTGTTCGGCCAGCCCGTCAGCGGCTGACATTTCGGGTGCTTCCCCCTGGCTTGGTACGACCGGTGCCGAAACGTCGCTTGCACCGGCTTCACCATCTTCCGTTTGGGAATCGATGACCCGAGCGAACCCATCGGGTCACCGGGATTCATCACATCGGGCGATGTCCTCACGCCCCCACGAGACTGACTCTGAGAAAAGGGGGGCTGACTTCTCAGCAAACGCTGGGCGTTGAGACTGGCCCGCTAGCAGGAGGGGGAGCCTGGCCATGATGCGTTGGATCGTAGGGTCAAGCCTCAAGTTGCGAAGGATCATCCTGGCTGCAGCTCTGGGACTGGTGGGGCTCGGCATCTACCAGGTGACCAAGACTCCTGTGGACTTGCTCCCGGAGTACCAGCCGCCCACTGTGGAGGTGCAGACCGAAGCGCTGGGGCTTTCCGCCGCCGAGGTCGAGCAGCTCATCACGGTGCCGCTCGAGCAGGACCTGCTCGTGGGCGTGCCGTTCCTGGACGAGATCGAGTCGGTCTCGATCCCGGGCCTGTCGTCGGTGGTGATGACCTTCGAGCCCGGGACCGACGTGCTCGCCGCGCGGCAGGTGGTGCAGGAGCGCCTCACCCAGGCCGTCGGCATCGCCGGTCTGCCGGCCGTCGCCAACACTCCGCAGATGATCCAGCCGGTCTCCTCCAACAGCCGGGCCGCCATGGTCAAGATGACCTCCGAGCAGCACACGCCCATCGAGATGTCAGTGTGGGCACGCTGGGTCATCGCTCCGCGCCTGATGGGTGTACCCGGCGTCGCCAACGTGTCCATCTGGGGCAACCGCGACCGTCAGCTGCAGGTGCTCGTCGACCCTGAGCGGCTCCGCGACAACGGCGTCACACTGCCGGGAGTCGTCCGGACCGCCGGGAACGCCCTCGAGGTCTCCCCGCTGTCGTACCTCGAGGCCTCGAAGCCGGGGACGGGCGGCTTCATCGACACGCCCAACCAACGGCTCAACATCTTCCACGAGCAGACGATCTCCAACGCCGACGAGCTCGCTCAGGTGCCGCTCGAGGGCGGCGAAGGTGGAGCGGTCCTGGGCCCTGACGGCCCACTCGCCCTCGGTGACGTCACCAACGTCGTCGAGGACCATCAGCCGCTGATCGGCGACACCGTCTGCGGCACCGGCCCTGACTGCTTGCTCCTCGTCATCGAGAAGTTCCCGAACGCGAACACCGCCGAGGTCGCCGCCGGCGTCGACGAAGCGCTCACCGCGCTCGCCACCGGACTGGGCGACGTGCAGTTCGACTCGACGCTCTACAGGCCTGCCGAGCACGTCGAGGCTTCGATCTCCAACCTCGGCTGGGCACTGTTTGCCTCCACCATCCTTCTGGTGCTGGTGCTGTTCGGTCTGTTCTGGGACTGGCGCCGCACCACCATCGCCGTAGCCGGAGTCGTGGTCTCGACGTCGTCCGCGCTGCTAGTGCTCACCGCGCTTGGCGCCACCATCAACCTACTCGTCCTCGTCGGCCTCGTCGTGGGCCTGACGGCCATCATCGACGACGTGGTCACGGGCACGAACGGCATCGCCGACCGGATCCGCCGGTACCGCGAGACCGGCACGAGCGCGCCTGTGTGGACCACACTGGTCGAGAGCACCGTGGGGGTCCGGCGCTACGCGCTGTTCGGCGCCTTGGTGGTCGTCGGCGGCGTGGTCCCCCTCTTCTTCCTGACGGGCGCCGGTGCCGCCTTCATCCCGCCGATCGTGCTGGCGTACCTGCTCGCCGTGGCCGTCTCTTTCGTCGTCGCGTTGGTCCTCACCCCCGGGCTCTGCATGATGCTGCTCTCCAGCCCCTCGCTGAAGCACCGCGAGTCGCCCGCCGTACGGACCCTTCACCGGACGTACGACCGGACCGCCCCGAGGCTCATCGGGCGCACGGCACCTGCCGTGGTCGCGGTCGCGGCGATCGCCGCGGTCGGGCTCTTGGCTATGCCCTTCCTCGACACGGACTTCACGCCCTCGGTGGAGGAGCGGGACGTGCTGGTGCAGATGTCGGCCGATCCCGGCACGTCCCTGCCGGCCATGACCGCCCTCGCCACGCAGGCGGTCGAGGACATCGGAGCCATCGACGGCGTCGAGACGGTCAACGCGCAGATCGGCCGTGCCGTGATGTCAGACAAGGCCGTCGACGTCAACGAGGGCGAGGTCTGGCTGAGCATCGCCGGTGACGCGGACTTCGACGCCACCGTGCGGGCTGTCGAGGCCACCGCCGCCGGGCTCGTGGGTGTCACCACCGAGGTCACCACGTACAGCGACCAACAGGTGCGCGAGACCATCGACAGCGACGACAGCGATGTCGTGGTCCGCGTGTTCGGTGAGAACCAGGAGGTGCTCAACGCGAAGGCCCAGGAGATCGGATCGGCCGTCGCAGACGTCGACGGCGTCTCCCAGGTCAGCGTCGCCGAGTCGCCCAAGGAGACGACCCTGCAGGTCCAGGTCGACCTCGACAAGGCCCAGGCCTTGGGCGTGAAGCCGGGCGACGTCCGCCGCGCGGCCGCCATGCTCTTCGGCGGCATCACTGTCGGGAACCTCTTCCAGGAGCAGAAGGTCTTCGACGTGGTGGTGTGGGGCGAGCCGTCGATCCGCGAGAACGCCGACGACATCCGGCAGCTGCTGATCGACACGCCGACCGGCGACACCATCCGGCTCGGCGACGTGGCCACCGTCACCGAGACCGACAGCGACGCCGTGATCCGTCACGAGGACGTCGCCCGCTACGTCGACGTGACCGCGAGTGTCGACGGCCGGGACGTGGCTGACGTCAACTCCGACGTCGAGGCAGCCGTTGCGGCCATCGACTTCCCGCTCGACCACCACGCCGAGGTCCTTGGTGGCTGGAGTGAGCGGCGAACGGCCTTCCTGCAGCTGATGGCGGTGGGTCTGGCAGCGGCCGTGGTGATACTGCTCATGCTTCAGGCTGCTTTCCGCAGCTGGCGGCTGGCGGGCCTGGCGTTCCTGGCGCTGCCGCTGTCGCTGGTGGGTGGGCTCGTCGCCGTGCTCTTCACCGGTGGCACCATCACCCTCGGCGTCGTCGCAGGCCTGGTCGCCGTGCTCGGGCTGGCGGCGCGCACGGCCGTGGCAGCCGTCGGACACCTGCTGCACCTCCAGCGTCAGGAACGCATGGAGTGGGGGACCGAGCTGCTCCTCCGGGGCACTCGCGACCAGCTGGCGCCGACCGTGACTTCGTTCCTGGGCGCCGCGGCCGTGATGCTGCCTGTGGCTATCGCCGGTGGTGCGCGGGGCCTCGAGATCCTGGCCCCCGCCGCGATCGCCGTCCTCGGCGGCTTGGCTACGACGTTCGTGGTCGCGGCGTTCGCGCTGCCGATCATGGCGCTCCGCTTCGGCGCCGGGGAGGACCAGGACGCCTGGATCGACGACCTGTACGAGCCGGCCCGCGAGACGCAGCCGGTCGAGGCATAGGGGGTGTCGAGATGCGACGGAAGCATGCAGCCCTGGCCGGTCTGCCCACGGCCGCTGTCCTGCTGCTGACCGGGTGCGCGGCTGCGGTGTCTGACGACTATGTCATCGAGAACGACCCGGGACACTTCGAGGACGGCATGGTCCACCTCGACGACGGCGCCGCCGAGCGGCTCGGACTCGAGACCACGACCGTCGTCCGAAACGGCAAGGGGTTGGAGGTTCCGGACACGGCCGTCTTCGTGGACCCCGAGGGCAACTGGTGGGTCTACACCAGCCCGGAACCCGACGTCTACGTCCGCGAACAGATCGACCTCGAGCACCAGAGCGACGGCCGGTCACTGTTCTCGTCCGGACCCGAGGCCGGGACCGAGGTCGTCACGGTCGGCGTAGCCGAGCTGTACGGCGTCGAGGCCGAGGTCGGGCACTGACCCGCTGGCAAGGAGACAGGACATGCGCTGGATCGTCGGTTCGAGCCTCAAGTTCCGTTACCTGGTCGTCGCCCTCGCCGCCTCCATGCTGTTCTTCGGGGTGCAGAAGCTCAACGACTCGCCCGTCGACGTCTTCCCCGAGTTCGCGCCGCCCAAGGTCGAGGTGCACACGGTCGCGATCGGGCTCGCCCCGACCCAGGTCGAGGAGCTGATCACGATCCCGCTCGAGCAGGCGCTCAGCGGCATCCCAGGAGTCGACGAGGTCCGGTCCAAGTCGGTCGAACAGCTGTCGCAGATCGTCCTGCTCTTCGACCAGGAGACCGACCTCCTGGAAGCACGTCAGCTGGTGCAGGAACGGATCGCCAACGTGACTCCGACCTTGCCGACCTGGGCGGCACCGCCGGTCATGCTGCAGCCGCTGTCCGCAACCAGTCGCGTGCTGAAGATCGGCCTGTCGAGCGAGGACCCCGAGATCGACATGATGGACCTGTCGATGACGGCGTACTGGAAGGTCCGCGCCCGTCTCCTGCGGGTGCCCGGCGTAGCCAACGTGCCGATCTGGGGCGAGCGCCTCGACATGCTCCAGGTACAGGCCGACCAGGAGCGGATGGCCCGGCACAAGGTCACCCTCGACGAGGTCATGACGGCCACGTCGGACGCCCTCGACGCCGGCCTGCTCCCCTACTCCCAGGGCCACTTCATCGGCCGCGGCGGCTTCATCGACGCCGCAAGCCAACGCACCGACGTACAGCACGTCCTGCCCATCGTCACCTCGGAGGACATGCGGAGTATTCCCGTCAAGACCTCCGACGGCGGCCAGGTCCGACTCGACCAGGTGGCAGACCTGAGGCGGGACCACCAGCCGCTCATCGGTGACGCGGTGATCAACCAGGGCGACGGCCTCATGCTGATCGTCGAGAAGCTCCCCTGGGCCAACACCATGGACGTGACCGAGGGCGTCGAGGCCGCGCTCGCCGAGCTCGAGCCAGGCCTCACGGGGATCGCCGTGGACTCGTCGATCTTCCGACCGGCGACCTTCATCGAGGACTCGATCAGCAACCTGACCCGTGCACTGATCCTCGGCTCGCTGCTGATGATCTTCATGCTCGGTGCGTTCCTGTACTCGTGGCGCACCGCCCTCGTCAGCATCGTCGCCATCCCGCTCTCGCTTCTGGCGGCCGCCCTCGTCCTCCAGACGCAGGGTGCGACGGTGAACACGATGATTCTTGCGGGGTTCGTGATCGCCTTGGGAGACGTGGTCGACGATGCGATCGTCGATATCGAGAACGTGGTCAGACGTCTGCGCCAGGAACGCCAGGAAGGAGGCAGTCGGTCTACGGCCAAGGTGATCCTTGACGCCTCGATGGAGGTGCGCGGCGCGATCGTCTACGCCACCCTGATCGAGATCGTCGCGATCATGCCGATCTTCTTGCTGCAAGGCCTGTCCGGGTCCTTCTTCCAGCCGCTGGCTCTCGCCTACGGTCTGGCGCTGCTCGCGTCGATGATCGTGGCACTGACGGTCACACCTGCGCTCAGCCTGATCCTGTTCCGCAACCCGAAGTCGCTCGAGCACCGCGAGTCCCCGCTGGTTCCGCCGCTCAAGCGGGGCTACACGCGCCTGCTCGAGCGGATCATGGACCGTCCTCGCATCGCGTACTCCGCGACCGCCCTGACCGTGCTCGCAGGGGTCATGGTGCTGCCCTTCCTCGGACAGTCCCTCCTTCCCAACTTCAAGGAGCGGGACTTCTTGATGCACTGGCTGGCCAAACCCGACACCTCACTCCAGGAGGAAGTCCGGACCACCAAGCTGGTGAACGCCGAGCTGCTCGAGATCCCCGGTGTCCGCAACGCCGGGTCCCACATCGGCAACGCACTGCTGGGTGACGAGCCCTACGGTGTGTACTTCGGCGAGAACTGGATCAGCGTCGAGGAGTCGGTCGACTACGACGAGACCCGGGATGCCGTGGAGCAGGTGGTCAACAGCTACCCCGGTATCTACCGCGACGTGCTCACCTACCTCAAGGAGCGGATTCGTGAGGTGCTCACCGGCACCAGCGACGCGATCACGATCCGGATCTCCGGCCAGGACCTCGACCAACTCCGGGAGACGGCCACGGAGGTCAACGAGCTCGTCGGCCAGGTCCCCGGCGTGATCGAGAACCACGTCGAGTTCCAAGACACGATCCCGCAGATTGCGGTCGAGGTCGACGTCGAAGCCGCCCGCCAGCACGGCGTGAAGCCAGGTGACATACGACGTGCCGCTGCGTGGCTCATGGGCGGCGAGGAGGCCGGCGACGTGTACCGCGGCGGGCGGGCGTACGACGTGCAGGTCTGGACCCCGCCCGAGTCGCGACAGAGCCTGAGCGACCTCGAGGGCCTGATGATCGACACCCCGGACGGCGGGCAGGTCCGCCTCGACGAGGTGGCGAACATCGAGATCAAGCCGGTCCCGAACGTGATCCACCACACCGACCTGTTCCGCAGCATCGACGTGGGCGCCAACATCGACGGCTCCCGCGACCTGGGCTCGGTCGTCGACGAGGTTGAGGACGTGCTCGCGACCGTGGACTGGCCGCCCGAGTCCCGCGCCGAGATGCTGGGCGAGTACACGGAGCGGGAGGCAGCATCCACGCGGCTGTACATCTTCGCCGGCGCCGCGGCGGTCCTGATCTTCCTGCTGCTACAGACCTCCTACCGCAGCTGGCGACTGGCGACGCTGTCGTTCCTGACGCTGCCAGTGGCTCTGGTGGGCGGCGCGCTTGCTGCCTTCTTCTTCGGCGACGGCATCATCTCGCTCGGGTCGCTGGTCGGCTTCCTGGCTGTCTTCGGGATCGTCGCCCGCAACGGGATCATGCTGATCAACCACGCCCAACACCTGGAGGAGGTGGAGGGCGAGAGGTTCGGTCCGGAGCTGGTGCTCCGTGCCGCCCAGGAGCGGCTCACCCCGATCCTGATGACCATCGGCACGACCTGCCTGGCGCTCGTACCCCTGGTGGCCTCCGGCTCCATCCCGGGTCAGGAGATCGAGCACCCGATGGCGATCGTGATCCTCGGCGGCCTGGTCACCGCCACGCTCCTGAACCTCCTCGTGGTGCCCTCCCTCTACCTGCGGTTCGCCAAGAGCAAGAAGGAGCTGCAGCAGGTCCCGGCGCAACGGACCAACCCCGTGACCTGAACGCCGGGCGAGGAGCAGACACATGAAGGTGCTCGTGGTCGAGGACGAGACCCGTCTCGCCTCGGCCATCGAGCGCGGCCTGCGGGACCGCGGGTTCGAGGTCGCAGTTGCCCACGACGGGCACACCGGCTACCACTTGGCGAAGGACACCGCGCTCGACGTGATCGTGCTGGACCTGATGCTGCCCGGCCTGTCCGGCGAGGAGGTCTGCCGACGTCTCCGGCAGGAAGGGTTCTGGACGCCGATCCTGGCCTTGACGGCGAAGGACCGGGAGTCCGACGAGACGGACGCCCTCGACCTGGGGGCCGACGACTACGTGCGCAAGCCGTTCTCCTTCCCTGTGCTGGTGGCGCGGTGTCGGGCACTCGCGCGGCGCGGCCCGGCCGCGATGCCGGCCGAGCTCCGCGTGGGCGACCTCGTGGTGGACCCGAGACGGCGCACGGTCCGCGTGGGTGAGCAGCCGCTGGCCCTCACGCCACGCGAGTTCGCGCTGCTGGAGTACCTCGTGCGGCACGTCGGCAGGGTTCTGTCCAAGGAGGAGATCCTGACCGCGGTCTGGGGGGACACGCCCGACCGGGACGCCAACGTCGTCGAGGTCTACGTCGGCTACCTTCGCCGGAAGATCGACCAGCCCCACGGAACCAACCTCGTCACCACGGTTCGGGGGCAGGGCTACCTGATCGCGGAGAGCGCGTGACCGCCGGAGGCCGGATCCATCCGGCCCTTTCGCTACGGCTTCGGCTGGTGCTCTTCACTGTCGTGGCGGTCACTGCGATGGAGGTCGTCGGCGGGCTGCTCACGATCTCGGCGGTCCGGGACGAGTTCGTCGCAGCTGCCTCGTGGACGTCTCGGGACCGGGCTGCGGGGGTGGCGCGCCTGGCCGCCGACGGGGAGCTGCCGCTGGACCTGCCACTCTTCGACGAGGGCGAGACCCTCGTGCAGGTGGTACGCGAGGATCAGGTGGTCAGCCGGAGCGAGAACCTGATAGGAGCGCCGCCGCTCCCGTTGCCCGAGCAGCCCCCGGGATCGTTGCGGCTTCTGACGGTCGAGCGGCTCCCGGTTCAGGTGGCAGGCCCCTTCCAGGTCTCCGCGCATGGCGCACGGACGCCCGACGGCCCGGTCACCGTCTTTGTCGCGGTGACCACGGAGGACGTGGACGAGGTGGTCGGCTCGGCCATCGCTCGGGGCTCCATGGCGGTGGTGCTGCTCGTGGTGCCTCTGAGCCTGCTCCTGTGGGTGGCCATGGGGCGCACGCTGGCACCCGTTCGTGCCATCCGCGCGCGGGCCGACGCCATCACCGCCGCCGACCTCACCGAACGCGTGCCCGAGCCCGCCCGCATGGACGAGATCGGGCGGCTGGCTCGGACCATCAACGGCATGCTCGCCCGGCTCGACGCGAGCGCGGCCGAGCAGCGGCGCTTCCTCGCCGACGCCGCCCACGAGCTCCGGAGTCCCGTGGCCAGCCTGCGGGCACAGCTCGAGACCATGCAGCAGAGCGGGAGCGGGTCACCAGCGGACGACGCCACAGTTCGTGACCTGCTCGAGGAGACGCTGCGGATGCAGACCCTGGTCGACCAGCTGTTGCTGCTCGCCCGCAGCGACGCCGGACGGATGAGCCGCGGGCGAGAGTGGGTCGACCTGGACGACACCGTCGCAAGCGTGGTGCGCAGCAGACGCCTGGATGGCTCCCGGCTCGACGTCAGAGTCGACACCCGAGCCGTCGACCCGGTCCAGGTGGTCGGCGACCCGATGCTGCTGGCCCAGGTTGTGCGGAACCTGCTCGACAACGCGTTGCGTCACGCCACCTCCGAGGTCAGGGTCTCGTTGTCGGAGGACGACGGCTCGGCGGTGCTCGTCGTGGACGACGACGGTCCCGGCGTCCCCCAGGAGTCACGCACCGAGGTCTTCCGCCGCTTCACACGGCTCGACGAGGCGCGCCACCGCGACAGCGGCGGAGTCGGTCTCGGCCTCGCGATCGTGGCAGACGTGGTGAGAGTCCATGGGGGCGACGTGACGGTCACCGACTCCCCGACCGGCGGCGCCCGCTTCACGGTGCGACTGCCCACCGCGGCGGTCGAGACCCCCTCGCAGGAGAGCGCACCGGTCTAGCCTGCGACGATGCGTAGCATGCGCATCGTCTCGCTGCTCCCCTCGACGACCGAGATCCTCTTCCGCATAGGCGCCGGGAACGACGTGGTCGGTGTCACCTTCGAGTGCGACGAGCCCGCCGAGGCCCGCACCCGCAAGATCGTCTCGACCAGCGCGATGCCCGAGGGCCTGACCCCGACCGAGATCGACGCGTTCGTGACCCGGGCGATGCAAGTGGGCGAGGACCTCTACCACCTCGACGAAGGAGCCCTGTCCGGACTGGACGCGGACCTGGTGGTCACCCAGGACCTGTGCGCGGTGTGCGCGGTGGACGTCTCCGTCGTGGACGACGCCCTGGCGCACCTGGGCTGCACCGCGAAGGTGCTCACGATCGACCCGCACACCCTCCAGGAAGTCCTCGACTCGGTCACCACGCTGGGCGGCGCCACCTCTCACGACGCAGAGGCCGAGGCGCTGGTCACCTCGTTGCGCGCTCGTCTCGACGAGGTCGTACGCCGGACGTCCGGACGCGCGCGGCCCCGCACCCTCGTGCTGGAGTGGACCGACCCGGCGTTCGCCCCGGGCCACTGGGTACCGGAGATGGTCTCGGTCGCGGGCGGTGAGTGCGTGCTCGGCACCCCTGGCGAGAAGTCCTACCGGGTCGGGTGGGACGACGTTCGTGCAGCCGCGCCGGAGGTGGTCGTCTGCGCCCCCTGCGGGTACGGCCTGGAGCAGTCGGCCTCGCTGGCCGAGGAGCTCGTCGCAGGAGGCCACCTGCCGGACGGTGTACCGGTGTGGGCGGTGGACGCGAACGCCTCCTTCGCCCGCCCCGGTCCCCGGCTCGTCGACGGCGTCGAGGCGCTCGCGGCGATCCTGCACCCGGACGTCGCGCAGCCTGCCGGACCTGGCATGGCCCGGCGGGTGAGGTGAGGCTTCAGCCCTTGGCGATGTAGGACAGCAGGTCCTGGCGGGTCACCACACCCACCGGCTTGCCGTCCTCCTGCACCAGCAGAGCGTCCGCGCCCTCGAGCGTGGCGATCGCGTTGGCGACCGGCTCGTTGGACCCGATGGAGGGCAGCGGGTCGCTCATGTGCTCCTCGACGGGGTCCGAGAGCTTCGCCTTCCCGGCGTACAGCGCGTCGAGCAGCACCCGCTCGGACACCGACCCGGCGACCTCGGCGGCCATGATCGGCGGCTCGGCCCGCACGACGGGCATCTGTGAGACGCCGTACTCCTGGAGGATCTGCACCGCCTCGGCGATGGTCTCGTTGGGGTGGGTGTGCACGAGGGCGGGCATCGAGCCGTTCTTGCCGCGCAGCACCTCCCCCACGGTCTGCTCGCCGGAGGCGGGCAGGAAGCCGTACTGGCTGAGCCACTCGTCGTTGAAGACCTTGGTCAGGTAGCCGCGACCCGAGTCGGGCAGCAGCACCACGATCACCTTCTCCTCCGCGTCGGGCTGGTCGGAGAGCTCGTGCGCGAGCTGGATCGCCGCAAAGGCGGCCATGCCGGAGGATCCACCGACGAGGAGCGACTCCTCGCGGGCGAGCCGGCGGGTCATCGAGAACGAGTCAGCGTCGGAGACCTCGATCACCCTGTCGGCGACGGAGGCGTCGTACGTCGACGGCCAGAAGTCCTCGCCGACGCCCTCGACGAGGTAGGGCCGGCCGGTGCCTCCGGAGTACACCGAGCCGTGCGGGTCGGCGCCGATGACCTGGACCGCCCCGCCGCTCTTCTCCTTGAGGTACTTCCCGACGCCGCTGATCGTGCCGCCGGTGCCCATGCCGCACACGAAGTGCGTGATCTTGCCCTCGGTCTGCTCCCAGATCTCCGGCCCGGTGGTCTCGTAGTGCGAGCGCGGGTTGTTCGGGTTGGAGTACTGGTCGGGCTTCCAGGCCCCTTCGACCTCGCGGACCAGGCGGTCGGAGACGCTGTAATACGAGTCCGGGTGCTCGGGGGCGACGGCGGTGGGGCACACGACCACCTCGGCGCCGTACGCCTTGAGCACGTTGCGCTTGTCCTCGCTGACCTTGTCGGGGCACACGAAGATGCACTTGTAACCCTTGGCCTGCGCCACCATCGCCAGGCCGACGCCGGTGTTGCCCGAGGTCGGCTCGACGATCGTGCCGCCCGGCTTGAGCGAGCCGTCAGCCTCGGCGGCCTCGACCATCCGGAGGGCGATGCGGTCCTTCACCGAGCCACCCGGGTTGAGGTACTCCACCTTGGCGAGGACCAGCGGCTTTGCGCCGTCCGTGGTCTTCGACAGGCGAAGCAGCGGGGTGTTGCCGACCAGGTCCAGGAGGGAGTTCACGTAGTGCACGCCCGCCAGTCTAGGACCGGTCACTAGCATGGGGGTCGTGGGGAAGGCTGCTGCTGCAAGGAGACTGGCTTCTGCTGCCGCGTACGGCGGCGGCGGAGTCTCGCTCATCGGAGCCTCGCTGCTCGGTGTCCTCACCGCGGAGGCCAAGCTCGCGCGTCGCGCGATCGGCGACCCGCTCGGGGATCCGACCCCGGACGCGACCGGGTGGTACGGCAAGGGCCGTCCCGGACCCGCCCTGAAGATGGCGCTTCTTGGCGACTCGAGCGCTGTCGGGTACGGCGTCGACAGGGTCGACCAGACTCCTGGCGCACACCTCGCCTCGGGGCTGGCCGAAGGCGCCGACCGACGGGTGTACCTCCGCTCGCTGGCCGTCGTGGGAGCGCAGACCCGCGATCTCGGAGGTCAGATCGACCTCGCCCTGCCGATGGAGCCTCAGGTCGCGGTGATCCTGATCGGCGCGAACGACGTCACGCACCGGGTTTTCCCCTCCGAGTCGGTGCGGCTCCTCGAGCATGGAGTCCGGCGGCTGCGCGAGGCAGGTGTCGAGGTGGTGGTGGGCACGTGTCCCGACCTCGGCACGGTCGAGCCGATCGCGCCGCCGCTGCGCCAGGTCGCCCGGGCGTGGAGCCGCCGCCTCGCCGCGGGCCAGACGATCGCCGCCATCGAAGCCGGCGGGCGCACCGTCTCCCTCGGCTCGATCCTGGGGCCGGAGTTCAGCGCCTCGCCGAAGATCCTCTTCGGGCCCGACCAGTTCCACCCCTCTGCCGCCGGGTACTCCAGCCTCGCCTCGGTGCTCCTGCCGTCGGTGCTCGCCGCCGTGGGCGTCATCCCGTCCGAGGACCTCGAACCGGAGGCGTTCCGCGGCGAGGGCGTCATGCCGATCTCCTACGCCGCCGTCGAGGCCACCAAGACGCCGGGCACCGAGATCGACGGCACAGAGGTCGGCGGAGCCAAGCGCGGCGCGCGCGGCCGCTGGGTGCTCCTGCGGCATCGCCGCCGGCGTCCGCAGGCCCCGGCCGAGGCGCCCGAGCACGAGGGCGATGCTCCCGGTGAGCACACCGAGGAAGCGCCTGCGGCCGGCTGACACCCCCGCCCTGACACGTAGCAGGGGCCCCTGGTCACCCAGGGGCCCCTGCTATGTCGAACAGCGGGTGAGCGATCAGTCCTGGCCGCGCAGGATGGCGAGGATCCGCAGCATCTGGATGTAGATCCAGACGAGCGTCACGGTCAGGCCGAAGGCGGCGCGCCACGACTCCACCTCGGGCAGTCCGGCTGCGACTCCGCGCTCGACGAAGTCGAAGTCGAGGATCAGCATGAACACGCCGAGGACGAGGCCGATGACGCTCATCACCAGGCCGAGGGCGCCGAAGCCGAACAGGCCGAGATCCATGCCGAACAGGCGCAGTACGAAGCTGAGGAGCGCCAGGCCGACGAAGCCGAACATCGCGGCGACCGTGAACTTCCGGAACCTGTCGCTGACCTGGATGTTGAAGAACTTGTAGGCCGCCAGCGTGCCCGCCGCTGCGGCGAGGGTGCCCAACACCGCGTTCATGACGATGCCGGGCCACAGCGCCTCGAAGTACTTGCTCATCGCGCCGACGAAGATTCCCTCGACGACGGCGAAGGCGAGCACCAGGCCGGGGCTGATCGACTTCTTGAACGAGATCACCAGCGAAAGGCCGAGTCCGGCGAAGGCACCGAACATCCACAACATCATCAGGCGGCTGGCCTCGGCCTGGTTGGCCGGGTCACCTGTCAGCACCCACGTGGCGGCCGCTGCGAGGATCGTGAGGCCCAGGGTGAGGGCGGTCTTCTGCACGACCGTGTCGATGGTCATCGGACCCGCGGGGCGCGCGGGTGCGTAGGTCTCAGGTGCCTGCGGCGAGCCGGTGCCCCACGACGAGGGGTCGCTGTAACCGGGGTAGGTCACGCCACTCTGGCTGGTGCGGCGGCCATTGAAGCCCTGGGACCGCGCGAATACCGGGTTGCTGCTCTGCATCTGTTGGTCTCCTCCTTGGAGGCCCTGGTGCGACACCCGCTCTGGGTGCGCTCGACGGACCGCAGTTCTCATCCTACGGACAACTATCCCTAGAACGATCCGGACCTTCCTCGTGTTCCCGCACCAAGCCCGAGTCCCCATCTCCCCCGCGCATCGCCCGACGACGCCACGTAGGGTTGCGCCTCATGGCTGACCCCCTCGCGTACACCTCGGTCGTCAGTTCCTGGCTCATCGCCATGGGCGCCCTCTACGCGTCGTACCGCAGCGGCGGCGACCAGCGCAGACACGAGGAGCGCCTCGCTCAGGGTGAACGCGGCTGGGAGAAGAAGTCGCAGGGGCTGTACGCCGCGATCGCCGCCGCCCGGACGCTGGTCGACGCCATCGACAACCGCGGAAGCCTCGAGGTCATCGAGGCACTCGACGGCGAACGGGGCGACTACGAGGCGGCCGCCCACGAGCATCTCGGCGTCAGCGAGGTCGGCGTCAGGGTGGGGGACGTCGTCGACCGGCTCCAGCGCCTGGTCCCCGCCGTCGAGGTGTACGGCACGGCCGAGTGCCGCGAGGCGTTCCACGACCTGCGACACCTGCTGAGGGACTCCGGCTACGACCCGCGCGCGTCGGAACGGTTGGAGGCGGTACGCCGAGGCAAGCACGCCGCACTCGACACGAACGACTATCGAAGTGCCACGACGGCAAGACGCCTGGAGCGCAAGGTCCTCGAGGACGCCCGCGTGCGGCTGACCATCGACCTCGCCGACGCACGGACGAAGGCCGAACGGTTGATCGAGGCCGCTCGCGAGAACCTCGCTGCCGACGCGGCGAGTGCGTGACAGCGCCGCGTCCATCGGTACCCCCGGTGGGACTCGAACCCACACTGAAAGGTTTTTAAGACCTCTTCCTCTGCCATTGGGATACGGGGGCGGACGACCTCAAAGATAGGTCTTGCGCGGGTGGATCGCGTGCGCTCCCGCGACACGGTCGAGGAACAGCAGCCCGTCGCAGTGGTCGATCTCGTGCTGGAGCGCGCGCGCCTCGAACGCGTCCGCTGCGACTTCGACCCGCTCCCCCGTCACCGGGAGCTGCCCGGAGACGACGACCCGGCTCGCCCGCTTCACGTCCCCGGTGAAGTCGGGGACGCTCATGCAGCCCTCGCGCGCCTTCTCGTTGCGCGATGCCTGCACGACCTCGGCGTTGCAGAGCACGAAGGTGCCGTGGTGCGAGCGGGTCTTGGGGTGCTCGGTGACGTCGACGCAGAACATCTTCACCCCCACACCGACCTGCGGAGCGGCGAGCCCGACGCACCCGGGCGACACGCGCATCGTGGCGACCAGGTCCGCCGCGAGCTGCACCATCTCGGGGTCCGCGGGGTCGACGCTCTCGCCGACGTGCGAGAGCACCGGGGCGGGTGCCTTGACCACCTCGAGGACGCGCCCCTCCACGGGCAGGTCGCGCTCGGTCCACTGGCCGACGGCATCGTCGACGAAGGCAGAGCTCACAGCTCGTCGCTCTCCATCGGGCGCAGGCCGACACCGACGCCGAGCTCGTCCCCCGCACGCTCCAGAGCCGCCTTGAGCCCCTCGACGTCACAGCCGGCGGGGAGGTCGACCTCCGCCACGAGGACGTAGAGATCCCCGGAGAGGCGGGTCGTGAGGTCCGTGACGTTGCCGCCGACGCGGGCCACCTCGCCGACCAGCGTGGACACGATCCCGGGGCGGTCGCCGCCGTGCACCGAGAGGACGTACGTCGACCCGATCGCCTCGTGCTCGGGCTCCTCGGGGACCTCGCGAACCGAGACGGTCAGCGAGCCGTCCTCGGTCAACGGGGCAAGGGCCTCCTGGATCTCGGCTGATCCGGCCGGGCCCGCGCAGATCAGCATCATCGCGAAGTGACCGCGCAGCAGGGTCATCGTGGAGTCCTCGATGTTGAGGCCGAGGTCGGCGAGGATCCGGGTGGTCTCGGCGATGATTCCGGGGCGGTCGTGCCCGAGGACGGTGATGGCTTGCGAGGTCACGGGCTCATCCTTCCACGTCGGAAGACGCCGTTTCAGGGAGGCCACCGAGCTCCGCCGCACGCCCCAGGACCCCGTCGAGCATCGTCTCGGTGAGCTTCCCGGTGAAGGTGTTCTGTTGCGAGGGGTGGTAGCTGCCGAGGAGGGTGACCGGTCCACCGGCGGGAGAGACGATCACCGCCTCGGCCGCGTGGCCGAACCTCGGCTTGGGTCGCGGCACGTCGTAACCGAGGGTTCGGAAGGTCCGCAGCGCCGCGTCCCAGCCGTAGGCGCCGAGGCACACGACGGCCCGCAGGTCTTCGGCGACCAAGGTGACTTCCCGGAGCAGCCAGGGGGCGCAGGTGTCGCGCTCCTCGGTCGTGGGCTTGTTGTCCGGGGGGGCGCAGCGAACCGTGGCGACCATCCGCGCACCCAGCAGCCTCTGGCCGTCACCGGCGTGCACCGAGGTCTCCTGTGCAGCGAGTCCGACCCGGTGGAGGGAGGCGAAGAGCCAGTCTCCCGAGCGGTCGCCGGTGAAGATCCGCCCGGTGCGGTTGCCGCCGTTCGCGGCAGGAGCCAGGCCGACGATGAGCACGCGGGGACGAGGGTCGCCCCACCCCGCGACCGGCCGTCCCCAATAAGGCTCGTCCGCGAACGACGCACGTTTGGCGGCGGCGACGTCCTCGCGCCAGGTGACCAGTCGTGGGCAGGCGCTGCACACCGACACCGCTGCGTCGAGCTCGGTCAGGCCGGTCGCGGCTTCGGCCAGCGCGGCGACCTCCCGGGGGGACCTCGCGACCGGCGTCCCCTCCGGAGCCGGGTCGTCGGGCCACCCCGTGCCGGGCGGCACCGGGCTCGGGAAGGGTGCGCCGGTCACCGGGTGCGGGAGTAGCTCGGACACGCCCCCATCCTGTCAGGGGCGCTCGGGCCTCACCCGGAGCGGCGCCACCAGAGCGCTGTCAGAGCAGCGGCCACACCGGCGACGCCGGCCCCGCCTGCGACGAGCGGTGCGACGGATGTGGACCCGGCCTCGTCCGCAGCCCCCTCGCGGGGCTCTGCCTGAGCCTCGGGCGACTGCGCCGGCCCCTCGCCGGCGACTCCGCTCGTGGCGGCGTCCCAGACCGGGGGCCGCGGGAGGCCGTCGTCCACGCCGTAGTCGCTGCCGTCGTCGGGCGCGAGCGAGCACGGGGTCACCACGAGGTCGGCGCCGGTCGCCACGACGTACTGCGTCGGCGAGGAGTAACCCTCGGGAACCTCACCCTTCTCGCTGAACGGGAACCACTCTTCGATGCCGATGCGCACCCACAGGTCACGAGGCAGGTCGTCGCCCTGCCAGACCTCCTCGACCTCGAACCGCATCCGCTCGCCCTGCACGTCGGCGATGCGACCGACGAAGACGTGGTCGGCGCCGGGGAAGAAGTCCGAAGGCGCCACACAGGACAGCGCTGAAGCGCCGGGCGCGGAGAGCAGGAGCGTGCCCCATGCGACGACGAAGGCGCCCACTGCGCGGAGAAGTGTCCTCATGCGGTTCTGACGCGCGAGGCCCTCCGTCGGTTCCAGGTCGTGCTGCGCCAGCGCCTCAGGCGACTGACCAGGCGATGCCGTCGAGGATGTCCGCCTCCGACACCAGCAGCGTGTCGACGTCGGAGCGCCGCAGCACCTCGTCGAGGATGAGGGCGCCGGCACCGATCACGTCCGCCCTCCCGGGATGCATGTAGGGCAGGGCCTTGCGTTCGTCGACGGTCATCGCGAGGAGCCGCTCGGTCAGGGCGTGCACGTCCGCGAAGGCGAGCTCGGCCTGGTCGATCGCCGCGCGGTCGTAGCCGTCGAGGTCGAGGACACCGGCCGCCACGGTGGTGATCGTGCCGGCGACGCCGATGACCGTGCGCGCCTGCTCCAGGGGTACGCCAGACCCGGCGATCGCCGAGGCGACCTCGGAGGCGGCAGCGGCCACCTCGTCGTGCGTCGGTGGATCCGACCGCAGGTGCCGCTCGGTCATCCGCACGGACCCGATGTCGAGGGAGCGTGCTGCCCGGACGTGGCCGTGACCGTCGCCGAGGATGAGCTCGGTCGAGCCGCCACCGATGTCGACCACGAGGAACGGGGCGGGATGGTCCTTGCCGACCAGCCCGCGGGTCGCGCCGTCGTAGGACAGCTGCGCCTCCTCCGCGCCGGTGACCACCTCGGGGCGCACTCCGAGCCTGGCCTCGACGCCCGCGGCGAACTCCTCCCCGTTGCTGGCGTCCCGTGCCGCAGACGTCGCACAGAACCGGATCGCCTCCGCGTCGTGGTCGGCGACGATCGCGGCGTACTCGTCGACGGCCGCGAAGGTTCGCTCGAGCGCCTCGTCGGCGAAGCGTCCGGTGCGGTCGACGTCCTGCCCGAGGCGCACCATGCGCATCTCGCGGACCAGCTCCCGCTCGGTGCCCGTCGTCGGGTCGAGGTCCGCGACGAGCAGCTTGATCGTGTTGGTGCCGCAGTCGACGGCCGCGACCCGTGTCATGCGGGGTCCGAGGGGTCCTCGACTGTGGCGCAGGGGCCCTCCGCCCAGAACTCGCCGAGCAGGTCGAGGACCTCGTCGCCGAGCGGGTTCACGCCCCTGCCCTGCGCGAGCGCCTGGCCGGCCAGGACGTGCAGGCACTTGACCCGGGTGGGCATGCCACCGGCCGAGACACCGTGGATCTCGGGAACCTCGGCGATCGCCTCCCGGTACTCGAGGTAGGCCTCGTGGGCACGGCGGTAGCGTTCGGCGAGCTCCTCGTCGTCCTGGAGACGGTCGGTCATCTCCTTCATCAGCCCCGACGCCTCGAGGGTGCCGATCATCGACGCGGCCCGCGGGCAGGTCAGGTAGAAGGTGGTCGGGAACGGGGTGCCGTCCTCGAGGCGCGGCTCGGTGGCGACCACGTCCGGGTTGCCGCAGGGGCACCGGTGTCCGATGGCGTGGATCGAGCGGGGCGGGCGGCCGAGCTGAGCCTCGATGACCGCCTCGTCGCGGGCCGTGACGGCATCGTCGGTTCGGGGCGACTCCGCAGGGGTCACTGCTTCCTCTTCTTCGGTGGGTCGATCTCCTCGACCGGGTTCGGCACGTCCTCGGGATTGCCCGCAGCCTCGACGGTCTGCCAGGCCGTCTGCCACCACGCCGGTTCGTTCTCGACCTCGACTGCCTCGGGGTCGGTCAGGGTGTCCTCGTGGCCCAGGGCCCGGCCGTTCTCGTCGATCACCTGGAAGCTGATCTCCCCCGGCATCACCCAGCTCAGTCGCTGCGTGGCCTGCGCCTCGATGAACGCCGGATCCTTCCAGCGGCGCTTCTCCCGCTGCAGAGCGGCGATGTTCTGCTCGGACTCCGCGATGTCGTCGCGGAGCGCGTCCAGGTGCTCCTTCTGCTCGAGGTAAGCACGCATGCTCGAGGCGTAGGAGATCGCCAGCACCGCAAGGACGAGCACCAGGATCAGGGCGCGTCCGGTGAACCGGGGCCGGGGCGCTCGCCCAGAGGGGTTCGGGCGTGGCCGTCCGGGCCCCGAGCGCGGCCCAGGACGGGCAGCGGGACGCGCTCCTGCCCTGGGCTGCGAGGGACGGCTCGTCGCACTCCGAGGGCGAGACCCTCGCTGCGACGACGGACGGTTGGCGGGCACGGGTCAGCCGCGTCCGGACCGGGGGAAGGCGCCGCGACCCGCGTAACGGGCGGCGTCGTCGAGCTCCTCCTCGATGCGCAGCAGCTGGTTGTACTTCGCGACCCGCTCGGACCGGGCGGGCGCACCGGTCTTGATCTGGCCGCAGTTCGTGGCGACCGCGAGGTCGGCGATCGTGGTGTCCTCGGTCTCGCCCGACCGATGGCTCATCATGCAGCGGAAGCCGTTGCGGTGGGCGAGGTCGACCGAGTCGAGGGTCTCGGTGAGCGACCCGATCTGGTTGACCTTCACCAGCAGCGCGTTGGCGGAACGCTCGGCGATGCCGCGACCGAGACGCTCGACGTTGGTGACGAACAGGTCGTCGCCGACGATCTGGGTCTTGTCGCCGAGCAGCGAGGTCACGGCGTTCCAGCCGGCCCAGTCCTCCTCGCTCATCGGGTCCTCGATGGAGACGATCGGGTACGCCGCGACGAGCTCGGCGTAGTAGGCGGCCATCTCGTCGGCGGACTTGGCGGAGCCCTCGAACTGGTAGGCGCCCTCGGAGTAGAACTCGGTGGCGGCCACGTCAAGCGCCAGCGCGATGTCGTCGCCGACCTTGAGCCCGGTCTTCTCGATGGCGGCGGCGATCAGGTCGAGCGCCTCGCGGTTCGAGCCGAGGTCGGGGGCGAAGCCGCCTTCGTCGCCCAGGCCGGTGGCCAGGCCCCGCTCCTTCAGCACCGACTTCAGCGCGTGGTACACCTCTGCGCCCTGGCGCAGTGCCTCGCGGAACGTCGGCGCCCCCACCGGCGCGATCATGAACTCCTGGATGTCCACGGCGGTGTCGGCGTGGGCGCCACCGTTGAGGATGTTCATCATCGGCACAGGGAGCAGGTGTGCGTTGGGTCCGCCGACGTACCGGAAGAGCGGGAGGTCCGCGGACTCTGCGGCCGCGCGTGCGACCGCGAGCGAGACGCCGAGGATCGCGTTGGCGCCGAGCTTGGCCTTGTTCGGGGTGCCGTCGAGCTCCAGCAGGCGCTGGTCGACGAGACGCTGCTCGGAGGCCTCGAACCCGACGAGCTCGGGGCCGATGACATCGAGCACGCCGTCGACGGCCTTCTCGACGCCCTTGCCGGCGTAACGGGAGCCGCCGTCACGCAGCTCGACCGCCTCGAAAGCGCCCGTGGAGGCACCGGAGGGGACGGCCGCCCGGCTCACGGTTCCGTCGTCGAGAGCCACCTCGACCTCAACAGTGGGGTTTCCGCGCGAGTCGAGAATCTCGCGTGCTCCGACAGCCTCGATGGACGCCACGGGTCTGCTCCTAGTCGGGTGGTTGCAAGGGTCGGAGCCAGCCTAACGTCGCCCGGTCCGCTCCCCCGGCAGGGCTCGCCCCACGTCACCCGCGCGACAAGGCGGTCACCCCCGACCACAGGTACCCAAGATGGGGCAGGCACCGACGACCCGACTGAGGGACTCTGAGGTGGGGTGACGTCGGGATACGTCGCCCCACCACTTTCCCGGACGGCGGTGGCGGCACCGCCCTCGGCGTGACCCCTGACAGGGTGCCGTCGTTGCACCCCACATGAGCTCCCGGTTCGTCGTACTCCTCCTCTCGCTGGCGCTTGCCACCGGCGCCCTCGGCACGTCGGCCCCCGCCTCGGCCAGTCAGGAGGTGTACGAGGTGCACCACGTGAGGACCGTGGACGGCGCGGTCGTGCGCCTGGAGGTCTGGCGTGACGCGTCGTACGACGCCGAGAAGCAGCCGGTGATCCTGACCTACTCGCCTTACAACTCGCTGAGCGAGCCGGAGACCGCCCGGGACTCCCTGGGCGAGAAGCTCGTGCCCGAGGGCTACGCGCGGGCGGTGGCCGACGTGCTCGGCACCCGCGGCTCGACGGGCTGCTGGGACTACGGCGGCCCGAAGGAGCAGCAGTCGGGCGTGGACGTCGTGAAGTACCTCGCGCGTCTGCCGTGGTCCAACGGCCGGGTCGCGATGACCGGCGGCTCCTACAACGGCACGACCGCGACCATGGTGGCTGCGCGCGGGAAGGCGGTGCCCGAGCTGAAGGCCATCGTCCCGATCGCCGCGATCAGCCGGTGGTACGGCTACGCCTACGGCAACGGGGTGCGCTACTTCCTCAACTCCGAGAAGCCCACCGACGAGGGCTTCGACACCCCGCTGGCCTTCGACGCCGGGTTCGCGAAGACGGTGGCCGCTGACCCGATGGGCGAGCACTTCGCGGACACGGTGAGGTCGAGGGCCGCGGAGTGCGGCGCGGTCGAGCACAACCAGGAGGCCTACGACCGCAACCCCGACTACGACGGCTTCTGGCTCCGTCGGGACTACCGCAAGGACGCGCGGCGGGTCCGGGCGGCGGTGCTCCTGGCCCACGGGTGGCGCGACTACAACGTCAAGCAGGAGGAGGCGACCGAGCTCTTCCGCCGCCTCCGGGTCGACCGTCCTCGAACCCGACGCGTCGAGGGCGTGCCGTTCAAGCTGATGTACCTCACGCAGGGCTCCCACTCCGGAGGCACCGACGGTGCGCAGTGGGAGCGGTTGCTCGAGAGGTTCCTGGCACACACCCTCAAGGGCGAGCGCAACGGCATCCGCAAGGAGGGACCGGTGATCACGCAGGGCGGATCGAGCAACGGGCCCACGCGCTTCCGGACCGCCCGCGACTACCCGCTGCCGGCCACCTCCCCCACGCGACTCTGGCTGCGAGGCGCGGGAGTCGGCACGAGCGGCCACCTGGCCGTCAGGCCGGAGAGGCGTCCCCGTGTCGCGTCGTACGTCGAGGCAGGCGGATCGACCGAGGAGCTTCCGCTCGGCAGCGGCCTGACGTACCTCTCCCGGCCGCTCGCCCGACCGACACGGGTCGTGGGCTCAGCCGTCCTCGACGCGTGGGTCCGCGTCTCGAACCAGACGATGCACCTCACGCCCGTGCTCGTCGACGTCGCGCCGGACGGATCGAGGCGGACGATCTCGCGGGGATTCCAGCACGTCGACTACCGCAACGGGCTCCGCGAGGCCGACCCGGTCACCGACCGGTGGCTCCGGGTCCACGCCCGGCTGCTCCCCCAGGACTACACCCTCGCCCGCGGGCACCGGATCGGGCTGTGGGTCCAGAGCTCGAACACCGTCTGGGCGGTTCCCGGCAACCCCGGCGAGGTCGACGTCGCCCAGGGAAGGGTCGGCCCCCGGGTCACCGGATCACGCCTCCTGCTGCCCACGATCGGTCGTCGCGCTACCTGGCAGTAACGCAAACGCAAGTTGCGTCGTTGTAACTGTCGCGGGGGCCCACATCCCCTGACCGGGACCCGCGACTAGGGAGGCACATGATGCGCAGCGTCTTGGACGTGGAGCTGGAAGACACCGAGCAGACCGACGAGATCGTGCTGCTGGCCGAGCTGATGGTGCTCGCCTCCGAGTCCCCTGGCGGCTTGGATCTTCCGACCATCGACGCCACCCTCGGCATCCGGCCCTGGCCCGAGCTCCCCGAGCAGCGCCGCGCCAGCTGACGCCTGCCCGTCACGAACACTCCGTTTCCATGACGAAACGCCCATTTCCCGGCACGATGGGGCAACGCCACATCACCGACGGGGGTAGGTCATGGCTTTCTGGAGTCGGTCGAAGCCTGAGCAGCGCGACCCGGAGTTCGACTTTCTGACTGCACAGCAGGGAGCTCGATTTCGTGAGCTTGCCCGCGCGACCTTCGCCGAGGCGGGGGTCGAGGTCATCCCTCACGCACAGCACCTCGAGGCATCCGACGGGCGACAGTTCGGCCTCTGGAACCTCGCGGCTCAGTGCGCGCAGGCACCACGCGGGGAACGCCAGTGGCGCGAGATCGTGTCCGCGCACGTCGCGACCACGTTGCGGGGCATCGAGGGGCCTGCCGTCGCTGATCTGTCGGACGACGAGGTGCTCGCCAACGTCTACCTGCGGGTCATGGGTCACACGACGCTGCCGCCGGACTGGCGCCAGTGGTACTCCTACGCGCGCCCGCTGGCAGGCGACCTCATCGAGCTCCTCGCTCTCGACCTGCCGGACACCGTGACCCTCCTGGGCGACGAGGACGTCACCCGCATCGGTGAGGAGCGCCTACGCGAGGCGGGACGGCGCAACCTGCTGAGGTCGCCGGTCGAGTCCTACGAGGTCGCGGGCGAGCCCGGGGCGGGGGCGCTGCACCTCGTCGAGGGCGAGTCCTTCTTCACCGCAAGCAAGCTCCTCGAGCTTGGCCACCTCCTCCAGGCCACCTGGGGCAAGCGCGACCTGCCCTACGGCGTCGTGGTCTCCGTCCCGATCCGGCACATGGTCGCCTTCCACCCCATCGAGGGGGTCGACGTGCTCGACGCTGTGCAGCGCCTCACGGGCCTGACCGCGTCGATGTTCAACGACACGCCCGGTGGTGTTTCGCCGTTCGTGTACTGGTGGCGCGACGGCGAGCTGACCCAGATCAGCGCCTTCGACGACGAGGACAAGCTCCAGGTCCTCGTCGACGGCGAGCTCAGCGACGTGCTGAACGAGCTCTCCGCGCGCTCGTGACCGGCCTCAGCCGGCCTCGGCGGCCCTGACGGCGTCCGCAAGCCGTCGCACGGCAGCGCGAAGCTCCTGCTCCGCATCCAGGCCGTTCGCGCGTGCCTCGACGACCAGCGCCAGGAGCCGGTCACCGAGGGAGTCGGCCGGAGGCGGCTCCACCCCGACCCGTTCGGCGCGGCCGAGTGTCTTCTCCGCAAGAGACAGCGCCGGCAAGGCTTGCGGGATCCCGTCGAGGACCGAGCCGCGACCCTTCTCGGCCGCCTTCAGTGCCTCCCAGTTGCGCTCGACCTCGGCGGCGTCGGCGACGTCCACGTCGGCGAACACGTGGGGGTGGCGGTGGACCAGCTTGTCGACGATCCCGCCCGCGACATCGTCGATCGTGAAGGGGTCGTCGGGGTCCTCGCTCGCGATCCTCGCGTGGAAGTACACCTGGAGCAGCAGGTCGCCGAGCTCCTCGCGCAGGTGGGAGTAGTCGCCCGCCTCGATCGCCTCGAGCGTCTCGTAGGCCTCCTCGAGCAGGTACCTGACGAGCGACTCGTGCGTCTGCTCGCGGTCCCAGGGGCAGGAGGTGCGCAGCCGGTCCATGACCGTCACCAGGTCGAGCAGGCGAGCACCCGGCACGTCGTACGACGCGTGCAGCACCTCGACCTGCGGCGCCTCCTCGGTCTCCACGATCCGCTGGGCGATGGCGCTCGGCCACGCGGTCGCCTCACGGTCGTCGGCGAGCCACACCACGTCCTCGGCGGCGGCTGCGTCAAGCACGTCGCCAACCGTCGCCTCCGGGACTACGTCGACCCGGTGGCCCGCCGCGATCACGGCGCGAACGCCCGGGGCCGACCCGTCCGAGGCCAGGACCCGGCCCGCCTTGTCGACGGCCTGCCACGCAGCCCACGACATGAGCCCCGGAGCGACCCGGGGGCTGGTGACGAGGAAGGTCAGCTGCACAGCTGCGAAGCAGGCAGGCCCGAGACGAAGGCTTCACCGGCCTCGGCCCGCTCGCCGGCCCGTGCACGGGCGGACGCCGGGACCGACAGGTCGGCGGCGCCGGGCTTGTACACCCCGTCCTCGAAGGTGCCGTAACGGGGATCGATCTCGACGTCGAGAGTGTCGACGTACTCGCTGCGCAGGCGGGTGCCCTCGGCGACCGCCTCCTCGTCGCTGACCTCGCCGCCCAGCTCCTCCTCGCCGATCTCGATCAGGATGATCTGACCCTCGGCGTAGTCGCGCAGCGCCGTGCGGAAGTCCTCGCGGCGTTCGGCGGGCAGCATGCTGATCCCGCTCTCGCTCTGGGCGACTGCCTGCGAGACGCTCTGCGGGCTGGCCTCGACCCCCTCCTGCTGACCGAACTGCCGCGAGAGCTCGGTCTCGACAAGGATGTCCAGCGCGATCTGACGGGCCTCGCGGGTGGGCAGCTGAGATGCAGGCTGGCCGCTCACCTGGGCCGAGGCCAGGTTGGCCGAGCAGACCGCGCGGGCGACGTCGTCGACCTCGTCGTGGGAGATGGTCTCGGACCCCACGACGGCCGCTGCTCCAGGATGCAGGCCACAGCCCGCCAGTACCGTCATCGCCCCCGCTGCGAGAGCAGCCAGCTTCGTCCTGCGTCCTGCCACGTGCGACTCCTCGTTCGACCTCTTGATCGGATCAGGCTCAGCTGCTCGACTCAGCCGACCGGACGGGCTCGCGGTCGATGACCGCGTCCACAACCTGCCGTGCCCACGCCAGCAGCTCCTCGTCCCTGATGGGCGGCCTTCCCACCGTGGTGGGAACGGGCCGGGGCACCAGCATCGTACGCACGGCAGGCTTGAGGATGCTGCGTGGGTAGAGCCGGTCGAGGCGGACCTTCCCGGAGTCGGGCAGCTCGACGGGTGTGAAGCGGATGTACTTGCCCTGGACGGTGATGTCGGTCAGCCCCGCACGGCGGGCCCTCGCCCTGAGCCTCGCGACCTCGAGCAGGCTGGAAACGGGGGTCGGCGGCTCGCCGTACCGGTCGACCAGCTCGTCGAGGATCGCCGTCACGTCCGCGTCGCTGCGGACCTCCGCGAGCCGCTTGTACATCTCCAGGCGCAGGCGCTCGGAGGGGACGTAGTCGTGCGGGAGGTGCGCGTCGATCGGCAGCTCGATCTTGACCTCCGGCTCCTCCGCGTGGGCGTCGCCCTTGTACTCCGCGACCGCCTCGCCGACCAGCCGGACGTAGAGATCGAAGCCGACGTCGGCGATGTGGCCGGACTGCTCGCCGCCAAGCAGGTTGCCCGCGCCGCGGATCTCGAGATCCTTCATCGCGATCGCCATGCCGCCACCGAGGTCCGAGTGCTGCGCCAACGTCGCGAGGCGCTCGTGGGCGGTCTCGGTGAGCGGCTTGTCGGCCGGGTAGAGGAAGTAGGCGTAGGCCCGCTCACGGCCTCGTCCCACCCGGCCGCGCAGCTGGTGGAGCTGCGAGAGGCCGAGCATGTCCGCGCGCTCGATCACCATGGTGTTGGCGTTGGAGACGTCGAGGCCCGACTCGACGATCGTCGTGCACACGAGCACGTCGAAGCGCTTCTCCCAGAAGTCGACCATCACCTGCTCGAGCTGGTGCTCGCCCATCTGTCCGTGGGCGACGGCCACCCGCGCCTCGGGCACCAGCTGCCGGATCCGCGCCGCGGCCTTCTCGATCGTGCTGACCCGGTTGTGGATGTAGAAGACCTGGCCCTCACGCAGCAGCTCGCGGCGGACCGCTGCGGTGACCTGCCGGTCCTCGTAGGCGCCGACGTAGGTCAGCACCGGGTGCCGCTCCTCGGGCGGGGTGGTGATCGTGGACATCTCGCGGATGCCCGTGATCGCCATCTCCAGGGTGCGCGGGATCGGGGTCGCCGACATCGCGAGCACGTCGACCGAGGTGCGAAGGCGCTTCATCGCCTCCTTGTGCTCGACGCCGAACCGCTGCTCCTCGTCCACGATGACCAGGCCCAGGTTCTTCATCCTGATGTCGGGGTTGAGCAGCCGGTGCGTGCCGATCACGATGTCCACGCTGCCCTCGGCCAGACCGTCGATGACCGCCTTGGCCTCGGCATCGGTCTGGAACCGCGACAAGCCCTTGAGCACGACGGGGAAGCCACCCATCCGCTCCGCGAACGTCGAGAAGTGCTGCTGCACCAGCAGCGTGGTCGGCACCAGCACGACGACCTGCTTGCCGTCCTGGACCGCCTTGAACGCCGCACGCACAGCGATCTCGGTCTTGCCGTAGCCGACGTCCCCGCACACGAGCCGGTCCATCGGCACCAGCTGCTCCATGTCGCGCTTGACCTCGTCGACCGTGGAGAGCTGGTCGACGGTCTCCACGAACGGGAAGGCGTCCTCGAGCTCGCGCTGCCACGGCGTGTCGGCACCGAAGGCATGCCCCTTCGTGGCCTGCCGTGCCGCGTAGAGCTTGATCAGCTCCGCGGCGATCTGGCGGACCGCCTTGCGCGCACGGTTCTTCCGCTTGGTCCAGTCGCCTCCGCCCAGGCGGTCCAGGCTCGGCTGCTCGCCTCCGACGTACCGCGTGACCTGGTCGAGGGTGTCGGCGGGGACGTAGAGCCGGTCCGGTGGCGCTCCACGTTTGGAAGAGCCGTACTCGAGCACGAGGTACTCCCGGGTCGCCCCCTGCACGGTGCGCTGGGCCATCTCGACGTAGCGGCCCACACCGTGCTGCTCGTGCACCACGTAGTCGCCCGGCTTGAGCTCCAGTGGGTCGATCTGCTTCTTGCGCCGGGTGGGCATCCTGCGCATGTCCTTGGTGGACGAGCGCTGGCCCGTGAGGTCGTCGCCGGTCAGGACCGCGAGGCACTGCTCGTCGTCGACGAAGCCGTGGTCGAGGGAGGCGGTGGACACCGTGACGACGCCCTCAGGCACTGCCCCTGGACTGTCGAGGCTCGCCACCAGGCGGGCCGGCACGTCGTGCTCCTTCAGCACCTCGACCATGCGCTCCGCAGGGCCGTGCCCCTCGTTGAGCAGCACGACCCGCGAGCCGTTCGTCAGCCACTGCTTGATGTCGGTGACCGCGTGCTCGATGTCGCCGCGATAGGCGTCCACCGGCCGGATGTCGACCGTGCGCGACTCGACGGCACCGGCCTCCACGTCGACCCCCGAGTCGACCACCTCGCCCAGCTCGTCGCGCAGCGGCGCCCTGTTGACCTCGGCCGTCTCCGGGTCGAGGCCGAACGGCGAGATGCTCCACCACGGCTTGCCCTGGCCGAGGCTCCGGGCACGGACGTCGCCGAGCGAGCGGTACGACGCGGCGCCAAGATCGATCGGCGCCTGACCGCCCCCCGCCGCGGCGGCCCAGGACGCGTGGAGGAACTCCTCGCTCGTCGCCACCAGGTCGTGCGCCCGGCTGCGAGCACGCTCCGGGTCCAGCACCAGCACATGCGTGTCGTCGGGCATCAGGTCGACGAGCATCTCCATCTCGTCCACCAGCACCGGCGCGAGCGACTCCATGCCCTCGACGGCATGCCCCTCGGACATCTTGTGGGTGATCTCGGCCAGCTCGGGATGGGCCTCCCCCAGCGCCGCCGCCCGCCGACGTACCTCCTCGGTGAGGAGGAGCTCGCGGCACGGCGGCGCCCAAAGTCGCGAGACCGGCTCGAGCGAGCGCTGGTCGGCCACCGAGAACGACCGGATCTCCTCGACCTCGTCGCCCCAGAACTCGACACGCACGGGGTGCTCGAGCGTCGGGGGGAAGACGTCGATGATGCCACCGCGGACCGCGAACTCGCCGCGCTTCTCGACGAGGTCGACACGGGAGTACGCCGCACCGGCGAGCCGGGCCACGACGTCCTCGAGGTCGGCCTCGTCACCGGCGGCGAGCTCGACCGGCTCGAGGTCGGCCAGGCCCTTGACCTGCGGCTGCAGGATCGACCGGACCGGCGCGACCACGACCTTCAACGGCCCGTTGGTCGGGTCGCTCCCCGGGTGCTTGAGGCGGCGCAGCACCGCGAGGCGCTGACCGACCGTGTCCGAGCGCGGGGAGAGCCGCTCGTGGGGAAGCGTCTCCCACGCCGGGTAGTAGGCGACCTTCTCGGGCTCCACCAGGTCGCGGAGGTACGTGACGAGGTCTTCGGCCTCCCTCGCGGTGGCCGCCACGGCGAGGACCGTGCGCCCGGCGTCGACGAGGCCCTTCACCACGAACGGTCGCAACGCGCTGGGACCGGTGAGGTCGAGCGCCGGCACCGCGCCGCCTCGCGCGTCCTCGACCGCGGAGGCCAGCACCTTGTCGCGCAGGACCAGATCGGCCAGACCCTTCAGGCTCACCCGGGACACCTTCCGTCAGTGGTTTGCCACCCGTCGCTGCCTCAGGTGGCAGCACGAGCGCCCCCTGCCGGCGAGGGCGAGGGGGTCGACCGCCGAGTTTACGTCGGGGCCGCGCGATCCGGCAGCGCCGGAGCGGACCACGCGACCCGCCGTGTCAGACGGGAAGAGCGTGCCCGCGGAGCAGCTCACGCAGGACGGGCAGCCCCCGGTCGACGTGCCAGTGCTCGGCAGCGAGACCGACCGACCGGGCGGCCTCGACGTTGCGGGCGCTGTCGTCGATGAAGAGCACCTCGTGGGGCTCGAGGCTCAACCGTTCGAGAATGGCGCCGAAGTAGGCGGGGTCCGGCTTGGCCAGGCCCATCTCGTAGGACCAGAACGCACCGTCGAGCAGGTCGGCGTACCCGAGGTTCTCGGCCATGTAGCGGCCGCGGTGCTCGGTCTGGTTCGTCGCCAGGAAGCATCGCACTCCCTCGGCGCGGATGGCGCTCACGAGCGCGCGGACGTCGTCCTGCGGGACGATGGTCAGCCAGACGCGCAGCGCGTCGTCGTACAGGTGCGGGACGCCCCAGCGCTCGAGCAGTCCGGGCAGGACGTCCAGCCAGCTGACCTGACCGAGCAGCGCCGGGCGCTCGAGCTCGAACGCCTCGGCAAGAAAGGCCGGGAGGTCGTCGACGTGCCCGTCCACGACGGGTCTCATGGACGCCTCCCACCCGTCGGGCAGGTGCTGCAGGACGCCGTCGGCGTCCCACAGCGCCGCGCGGACGGCCACGGTCAGGAGATGCCGTTGCGGCGGATGAAGTCCAGGATCGGCTCCGCGAGCTCGGGCCGGCAGACCACCAGGTCGGGCAGCAGGACGTCGTCCTGGTTGTAGACCAGCTCCGAGCCGTCGATCCGGCTGGTGTGGAGGCCTGCTGCACGCGCGACCGCCACCGGGGCTGCGGAGTCCCACTCGTACTGTCCACCGGCGTGGACGTAGGCGTCGGTCACGTCACGCGCCACCGAGATCACCTTCGCGCCTGCCGAGCCCATCGGCACCAGCTCGGCGTCGATCTCCTCGGCCAGCGCCTTGACGAACTCCGGCGGGCGGGTGCGGCTGACCGCGATGCGGGGCCGCTCGCTGCTGCGCGGGGGTACCACGGGAGGGTTGCCCGTGTTGAACGTGGTGCCGAGTCCCGGCTGGGCAACCGCACCGGCGACGAGCTCACCGCCCTGCCAGAGCGCGACGTGCACCGCCCAGTCCTCGCGCGGCGGCTCGGAGAACTCGCGCGTGCCGTCGAGCGGGTCGACGATCCACACGCGCCCGGCTGAGAGCCGGACCTTGTCGTCCTTGCCCTCCTCACTGAGGACGGCGTCGTCGGGACGGTGCTCGGCCAGCAGTCGTATGAGGAGCTCGTGCGCTGCCCGGTCGCCCGCGTCCTTGAGCTCCTTGCCCTCGAGCCCCTGCTGACGGACCTTCGTCAGCAGCTCACCGGCAACGGTGGCTGTCCAGGCAGCGAGGGCGTGGTCGTCCTGAGCCGCCTCGGCGGGCGGCTGTCCTGCGTCGAAGTCGATGTCACTCACGTGAGCAAGCCTTTCCGTTGGTCAGCTGTTGAAGCGGCTCTGGGTCTTCTCGAGGCCGTCGGTGATGAGGCACTCCACGGCGTCGGCGGCACGGTCGATCTGGAACGGGAGGATCTTGCGCTCGGCGGAGGAGTAGTCCGAGAGCACGAAGTCGGCCGGGGACTGCCGACCGGGCGGGCGCCCGATGCCCACCCGCACGCGGTGGAACTCCCCGGAGTCGAGCGACCTGCGCATCGAGCGCAGGCCGTTGTGGCCGTTGTCGCCACCCCCGCGCTTGACGCGCAGCGTGTCGAAGGCGATGTCGAGCTCGTCGTGGATGGCGATGATCCGCTCGACGGGGACCTTGTAGAACTTCGCGAGCGCGGAGACCGGGCCGCCGGTCTCGTTCATGTAGCACCGCGGGCGGGCGAGCACGACCCGAGGGCCCCCCGGCCCACCGAGCCGCCCCTCCACGACGTCCGCGCGGCCGGTCTTGTGGGGCCGGAAGCCCGAGCCCACCCGCGAGGCGAGCTCGTCGTTGACCAGGTAGCCGATGTTGTGACGGTTACCGGCATACGAAGGGCCGGGGTTCCCGAGCCCGACGACCAGCCACAGTTCCTCTGTCATCGAACCCTCTCGGGAGCTCCCGGCCCTTCCACGTGTCAGTGCGTCCCAGGCCTTGTGCCACATGGGCCCTCAGCCTAGGCCCGGCTCATGCGCCGGGGATCCTCACGCCTCGGACTTCTCCTCGGACTCGCCCTCGGCGGCCTCGCCCTCGGCGGCGGGGGCAGCCTCAGCGGCCTCCTCGCCCTCCGCGCGCTCGATGCCGACCTCGGCCTCGGCCTCGGCGAGCTCCTCCTCGATCTCCTCCGCGGTCGGCGCGTGGGTCACGTGGACGATGAGCTCGTCCTCCTCGACGTGGAGCACCGCGCCCTTGGGCAGCTCGAGGGCCTTGGCCAGGATCTGGGTGCCCACCTCGGCGCCCTCGACGGAGACCTCGATGTACTCGGGGATGTCGGTCGCCTCGGCGTCGACGGACACGGAGGCGTGGTCGGTGACGACCAGGGTCTCCGGAGCGGCCTCGCCGACGACGTGGACGGGGACGTCGACGGTGACCTTCTCGCCCTTCTTCACCACGAGCAGGTCGAGGTGCTCGAGGAAGCCCTTGATCGGGTCGCGCTGGACCTGCTTGGGCAGTGCGAGCTGCGACTTGCCTCCGACCTCGATCGAGAGGAGCGCGTTCGCGCCGCCGTGCTTGAGGGCGAGCATCGTCTCGTGACCGGGCAGCGTGATGTGAACCGGGTCGGTGCCGTGACCGTAGAGGACGGCGGGGACCTTGTCCGCACGGCGGATGCGACGTGCCGCACCCTTGCCGAACTCGGTACGGGACTCAGCCTGGAGCTTGGTCTCGGACATCGGGGGAACTCCTCAATCGACGAAAACTAGAGCGTGCAAACGAATGGTGGCTGCCCCAGAGAGCCGTCGGAACCGCGAGGTCCTGGTCGAGGAGGTCTGCGCGCGACGCGCGGCTGTAACCCGGTGGGCACCGGGGTCTACCGCCGCGTCGATCACGGAGCAAGACTCTCTCCCTCGCCGAGGCAACTTGCCAATCTTAGCGAGGCCGTGCGGATCCGGGAAATCGAGTGGACCAGAGGGCGGTGACTCAGGCCTGGCCGTCGAAGAGGCTGGTGACCGAGCCGTCCTCGAAGACCTCACGGATGGCCCGACTGATCAGTGGGGCGATCGAGAGGCAGGTCAGCTTGTCGAAGTGCCGCTCTTCGGGGATCGGCAGCGTGTTGGTGACGATGACCTCGGTGGCCGGGCAGTTCTTGAGCCGGTCGACCGCGGGGTCGGAGAGGATGGCGTGGGTCGCGGCGATCACGACGCCCGCCGCACCGTCGGCCATCAGGGCCTCAGCCGCCTTCACGATCGTGCCGCCGGTGTCGATCATGTCGTCGACCAGCACGCAGATCCGACCCTTGACCTCACCGACGACCCGGTTGGCCACGGCCTCGTTGGGGCGGGTGATGTCCCGGGTCTTGTGGATGAAGGCCAGCGGCGCACCACCGAGACGGTGCGACCACTGCTCGGCGACCTTGATGCGGCCGGCGTCCGGCGAGACGACGGCGAGCTGCTCGTGGCCGTACTTCTCGTTGACGTAGTCGGTGAGGATCGGCAGTGCCATGAGGTGGTCGACGGGGCCGTTGAAGAAGCCCTGGATCTGCGCGGTGTGCAGGTCGACCGCGATGAGCCGGTCAGCGCCGGCGGTCTTGAACAGGTCTGCCATGAGGCGCGCCGAGATCGGCTCGCGACCACGGTGCTTCTTGTCCTGGCGGGCGTAGCCGTAGAAGGGCAGCACCACGGTGATCCGCTTCGCCGAGGCCCGCTTGAGGGCGTCGACCATGATCAGGTGCTCCATGATCCACTCGTTGACCGGAGCGGTGTGGCTCTGGATCACGAAGGCGTCGCAGCCGCGGACCGACTCCTCGTAGCGCACGTAGATCTCGGAGTTGGCGAAGTTGTACGCCGAGGTGGGCACGAGTCCCGTGCCGAGCTGCTCGGCGACCTCCTCGGCGAGCCCGGGGTGTGCCCGACCGCTGAAGACCATCAGGTTCTTCTCGGTCGTCCGCTTCATTCCGCTCACGCCAGGGTCTCCTCAATCGCTTTGCTGCAGGCTGCGGGACGCTCTTCGATTGTCACTCAGGTGCCACCTCGGGCGCGACCTGAGGAGTGTCTTTGTGAGACGACGCACGGTCGGCGAGTGCCGCTTCCGCCGCCTCTGCGGCCGCGGTGCCGGGACGCTTGCGCAGCACCCACTCCTCGATGTGGCGCTGCGGACCGGTCGAGACCGCCAGGGCGCCGGGCGGGACGTCGCGCCGAACGACGGTGCCGCCTCCGGTCACGGCTCCGTCACCGATCTCGACCGGAGCGATGAAGGTGTTGTTGGAGCCGGTCCGGGCATGCCGGCCGACCGTCGTACGGTGCTTGGTGACCCCGTCGTAGTTGGCGAAGATCGTGCCCGCCCCGATGTTGGTCCCCTCACCGATCTCGCCGTCTCCGACGTAGGAGAGGTGTGGCACCTTCGCACCGTCGGCGATGTGGGAGTTCTTGACCTCGACGAAGGTGCCGACCTTGCCCTTGGCGCCCAGGACCGTGCCGGGGCGAAGGTAGGAGAAAGGCCCCACCGTCGCGCCCGCGCCGATGACCGCCTCCGAACCGTGGGTGCGTACGACGCTGGCCCCCTGGCCGACGAGGACGTCGGTGAGCGTGGTGTCCGGTCCGACGACGGCGTCCTCCTCAATCCTCGTCGCACCATGCAGCTGTACGCCGGGAAGCAGGGTCACGTCCTGGGCGAGCTCGACGGTCACGTCGACCCATGTGTTGCCCGGGTCCACGACCGTCACCCCGTCCTTCATCCACCTCGTGAGCACCCGGCGGTTCATCTCGGCAGCGAGGCCGGCGAGCTGGGCGCGGTCGTTGGCGCCCTCGGTCTGCATCACGTCGTCGATGGTGAAGGCCCCGACGCCCCTGCCCTGTTCGCGGGCGATCGTCACGACGTCGGTCAGGTAGTACTCGCCCTTGGCGTTGTCGTTGCGGATCTTGGTGACCGCGTCGGCGAGGAAGGCCCCGTCGAAGGCGAAGATGCCGCTGTTGATCTCGGTGATCGCGGCCTGCTCCGGGGTGGCGTCCTTCTGCTCGACGATCGCCGCCACGTCCCCGAAGGCGTCGCGGACGATCCGGCCGTAGCCGAAGGGGTTCTCCACCTCGGCGGTGAGGATCGTGAGGGCCCGGTCTGACCCGGCGTGGTCGGCGACGAGCCCTGCGACGGTCTCACCCTCCAGCAGGGGGGTGTCGCCGAACATGACGACGACCGTGCCGTCCGGCGCACCCGCCTGCTGCGCGACCGCCTCGACGGCGACCCGGACCGCGTGGCCGGTGCCGTCCTGGGTCTCCTGGACGGCGATGACCGCGTCGGGCACCTGCTCGAGGATGTGGGGGGTGACCTGTTCGCGCTGGGTGCCGACCACGGCCACCAGGTGCTCGGGGTCGAGGACCTCGGACGCCGCGATCACGTGTCCGATGAGGCTCCTGCCGCAGATCTCGTGGAGCACCTTCATCGTCTTGGACTTCATCCTGGTGCCCTCCCCAGCGGCGAGCAGCACGACGGCTGCGGGGCGGGGCACGGCAGTGCTCACGGGCTCGGTCACGTCTAGAGCGCTCCCTGGTCGGTGGTTGATCTGACCCCCTGCGGGTACTAGCTCCCCGGGTAGGAGTCGAACCTACGTCGCTTTGTCCGCATTCAAAGTGCGGCGGGCCCTGCCGACAGACCAACCGGGGATGGCTGGAGCACACATTACGCAATCGCCGTCCACCTCTCGTAGCCACACGCTCCTTGGCTACTTACGCTGCCGTAGGTTACGGTTGCGTAGGTAAGTAAGAAATCGATCGCACCCTTTGCGAGGAACCACCCCATGACGCCACCCGCCAGCGGAACCATCGCGCCGGCCCCGACGCAGGCACACGACCCCGAGCTGGTCACCGCCACCTGGGGCGGGGACCTCCAGTCCCGCAAGGAACAGGTCGCGCTCGCGATCTTCATCTTCGTTCCCTTCCTGGCGGTCGCCGCCGCCGTCCCGGTCGCCTGGGGCGGCTGGCTCGGCTGGACCGACATCGCGATCATGTTCGTGATGTACGCCGTCACCGGCCACGGCATCACGGTCGGCTTCCACCGCCTCTTCACCCACAAGTCGTTCAAGCCCAACCGGGCGGTGAAGATCTTCTGCGCCGTCGCAGGCTCCATGGCGATCCAGGGGCCGGTGATCCGATGGGTCGCCGACCACCGCAAGCACCACAAGTTCTCCGACCGCGACGGCGACCCGCACTCGCCCTGGCGCTACGGCAACGACATCAAGGCACTCGCCAAGGGCTTCTGGTACGCCCACATGATGTGGCTGTTCAACCCGGAGCAGACCCCGCAGCGCAAGTACGCCCCCGACCTGATGAAGGACCGGGACATCGTCAAGATCTCGAAGCAGTTCCCGATGTGGGTCGCGGTGTCGCTCGTCGCGCCGGCCATCGCCGGCGGCCTGCTGACCATGTCCTGGCAGGGTGCGCTCACCGCGTTCTTCTGGGCCTCCCTCGTACGCGTCAGCCTCCTGCACCACGTGACCTGGTCGATCAACTCGATCTGCCACACGATCGGCGAGCGCCCGTTCCTCTCCCGCGACAAGTCCGCCAACGTCTGGTGGCTGGCCATCCCCTCGATGGGCGAGTCCTGGCACAACCTGCACCACGCCGACCCGACCTGCGCCCGTCACGGCGTCCTGCCCGGCCAGCTCGACACCTCGGCCCGGATCATCTGGGTCATGGAGAAGCTCGGCTGGGTCAACGACGTCCGCTGGCCGGTCAAGGAGCGCATCGAGGGCAAGATGGTCAAGAACCAGCCCCTCCCCGACGCGGCCTGAGCGATCGGACAGACCGCGCCCTGTCATCATGGGCGCGTGGCTGACGTGAGCGAGGAGAAGACCCGGCGAGCCCGCAACCGGATGACGGCCGCGGAGCGTCGCGAACAGCTGGTCGAGATCTCGCGGGGCCTCTTCGCCGAGCGCGGGTTCGACGGCACCTCGATCGAGGAGGTCGCCGCGCGGGCGTCGGTGTCGAAGCCTGTGGTCTACGAGCACTTCGGCGGCAAGGAAGGGCTGTACGCCGTGGTCGTCGACCGCGAGGTACGCCGGCTGCTCGGCATGATGCAGGAGTCGCTCCAGGCCGAGCATCCCCGCGTGCTCCTCGAGCAGGCGGCCTTCGCGCTCCTCGACTACATCGAGCAGGAGCCCGACGGCTTCCGGATCCTGGTGCGCGACTCCCCCATCGGCTCGGCGACCGGGTCTTTCGTCTCGATCATCAGCGACATCGCCTCCCGCGTGGAGTACATCCTCGTCAACGAGTTCAAGGCCCGCGGGTTCGACCCCAAGGTGGCTCCGCTCTATGCCCAGATGCTCGTGGGCATGGTGGGCACGACCGGCCAGTGGTGGCTCGACACCCGCAAGCCGGAGAAGCAGGTCGTCGCCGAGCACCTGGTGAACCTCGCCTGGAACGGCCTGGCCGGCATGGAGAAGAAGCCCCACCTGCGCACGAAGGACTGAGGCCGGGCCCGACCCACCCTGCGCCCGGCAGTCCTCGAGACGCACGTCCCCGGCGCCCGGATCATGCACACGTCCGATCTCGACGCGGCAGGCAGAGGGCGGTCAGACCCGCTGGGCCCGCGGCAGGTCGAGGGCCGCGACGACCCGCGCCGCCACTTTCTCCGGCGTGAGACTCGTGTTGTCGATCCTCACGTGAGGTCGACCTCCGGTCAGCTCCATGAGGTCGAACCCGGCGCCGGTGTTCAGCACCCGCTGCTCGTCGGCGTCACGCAGCCAGCCGTTCGAGGCCTCGACGTCGCGTTTGGACCGCTTGGCGTCGAGCCGTTCGGGGGTGGCGTTGCGCGCCAGACGCTCCTCCTGGGTCGCGTAGAGCTCGACGTAGCGCACCGTGCCGCCCCGCGACTCCACGATGTCGACGTACCCGTCGACCAGAACCTGGTCGCCTGGGTCGTCGAGCGCCCAGACGAAGGTGAACACCATCCCGGGAAGGTCGCTCTCCGCGGCCTCCTCGATGACCCTGGTGCGGAACTCAGAGACCAACCGGGTGAAGGGCGGCGACCCGAACTCGAACAGCTCCAGCACGGGTTCAACGGTCATGTGGTTGTGGAAGAGCTTGTAACCGGTCAACCGGGCGACCTCGCGGCCCACCGTCATCTTGCCGACGGCAGGCGGGCCGAAGATCACCAACAGGTCCATGCCGCCATCGTCGCGGGCGTGCTCGACCGGTGTCGACCGGTTTGTGGCGCTCCGTCAGCCGGCGCGTGCGGCGAGGCGCTCCTGGAGCCGGTCCCGCTTGTCCTCGAACCGCGCCGCCTGCTTGTCGAGCGAGTCCATGAACTCCGCCAGCTCGGAGCGCGCCTGCTCCCCCTCGGCGTCGAGCCCCTCGATGTCGAAGACCTTCCAGAAGCGCAGGACCGGCGCCACCACGTCGTCGCGATGCTGGCGCAGGTCGTAGACACCGGCGATGGCCATCTCCACCGCCTTGCGCTGGAAGCCTGCGATGTCGGTGCCGGGCATCTGGAAGCTCGTCACGACGTCGGTGATCGCCCGCATCGTCTGGTTCGGCGAGAGCTCCATGGCCGCGCCCAGCAGGTTGCGGTAGAAGATCATGTGCAGGTTCTCGTCCGCGGCGACCCTGCCGAGGAGCGCGTCGGCCACCGGGTCGTCGGTGATCTTGCCCGTGTTGCGGTGCGAGACTCGCGTGGCGAGCTCCTGGAAGGAGACGTAGGCAAGCGACCGGAGCAGGTCCTCGCTGTGGGCTGACTCGTAGCCGGTCGACATGTGGGCCATCCGCAGACGCTCCAGCTGCACCGGGTCGACGGCGCGGCTGGTCAGCAGGTAGTCGCGGATCGCGATGCCGTGCCGGCCCTCCTCAGCGGTCCACCGGTGCACCCAGTCCCCCCACGCAGCGTCGCGCCCGAACAGGATCGCGATCTCGTGGTGGTAGCTGGGCAGGTTGTCCTCGGTCAGCAGGTTCACGATCAGCGAGGACCTGGCCACGTCGGACATCGGGGAGTCCTCGGGACTCCATGGGTCGCCCTGAAGCGGACCGTCGAAGTTGCGGCCGTCGCTCCAGGGAACGTACTCGTGGGGAAACCACTCCTTGGCCACGTTCAGGTGGCGGTTGAGGTTCTCCTCGACGACCTGCTCGAGCTCGAGCAGCATCTGGGTCTGGGTCAGCGGCTTGGTCATGCGATGCCCTCCGGCCGAGTCCGGTCGAGTCCCTCCGACTCAACCTACGGCACCGTAACCTACGGCGTCGTAGGCAATCCAGTCCGTGCTCACACCGTGGTCAGAGTGGACCGAGCACCTCGACGCGATTGCCGTTTCCGTCGGCGGTGTGAAACCTCCGGTAGCCCGGGAAGTCGCCGTCCCAGGTCACCGGGAAGTCCCGCTCGGCCAGCCGCCCCGCCAGCGCGTCGATGTCGTCGACGAAGAAGGCCGGGTGCGCCTTGGCCGCCGGCCGGAAGTCCTTCTCGACACCGACATGCACCTCGACCGACTCCCCGCGGAACCAGCAGCCCCCTCGGGCGGCCAGGACCGGGGGCTTCTCGACCTCAGGAATGCCCAACCCGTCGGCGTAGAACGACCTTGCGGCGTCCTCGCCGCCGACCGGACAGCAGACCTGTACGTGGTGCAACCTCATGCTCGACTCCCTCCTAGGTACAGCTTCATCCCGACGTGCGAGGCGACGAACCCGAACCCTTCGTAGAACTCCCTCGCCCGCGCACGCTTGGCATTGGTGGTCAGCTCGACCCGGGCGGCTCCTCGCGAGCGAGCCCGGTCGACGATGTGCTCCATCAGCTCGCGGCCGAGGCCCGTGCCGCGAAGGTCCGAGCGGACCCGCACCGACTCCACCTGGCACATCAGACCGCCGACGTAGGTCAGGTGGCGGACCCAGGTCAGCTGCCCGGTGGCCACGAGCTCGCCGTCGGCCTCGCCCACGAGGAGCTGCTGGTGCGCGTCGGACGTGATCTCGTCGAACGCCTCCGCATAGGCCTCGGGCGGGACCTGCGACTCGTCGATCTCGCGGATCACGTCCTCGTGGAGCAGCGCGACGATCGCCGGCAGGTCCTTGCGCACCGCCTCCCGGATGATCATGGGGCCCGCTTCGGGGGGACCTGTGCGACGACGAACACGCGGCGGAACGGCAGGACGGTCCCTTGAGGACCGGCCGGGTAGGCCTCGCGCAGCAGCGGCTTGTACTCCGCCTCGAACTCCTCGCGCAGCGGCTGCGGCAGCGCCTGGAGGATCGGGCGGGCGCCGGTGCCGCTGATCCAGGTGAAGACAGGGTCCTCGCCGTGGAGCAGGTGCAGGTACGTCGTCTCCCAGGCATCTACCTCGCAGCCCAGACCCAGAAGCGCCTCGAGGTAGACCCCCGGCCCGAAGGCATCCGGGCGCGCCACCCCGTCGACGTACTCATGGAAGCGGTTGTCGCCTGCGAGCTCGTGGAGCAGCGCGTGGCTCGGCTCCGAGAAGTTGCCCGGAACCTGGAAGGCCAGCCACCCGCCCGGCGCGACCTGCGACACCAGGTGCGGAAGCAGGTCGAGGTGGCCGGGGACCCACTGCAGCGTCGCGTTCGAGACGAGTACGTCGACGGGTTCCTCGGCCTCCCACGCGCGCAGATCGGCGACCTCGAAGCGCGCCCCCTCGAGACCGGACGCCTTGGCGCGCTCGATCATCTCGGGCGACGAGTCCAGGCCGAGCACGTCGGCTCCCGGCCACCGCTCGGCCAGCATGGCTTCGAGGTTGCCGGGGCCGCACCCGAGGTCCACGACACGGTCGACCCCCGTCGCCGCCACCCGTGCAAGCAGGTCCGCGAACGGACGCCCGCGCTCGTCGGCATAGGTGAGGTACCGCTCGGGGTCCCAGGTGTGCGCGCTCATGCCGACTCCCTCCGAAAGTCTCTTGATGTCAAGATAAACAATCCTCGGCTTTTCTCTCGATGTCAAGAATCTCGACCGTTACGATCGGAGCATGCGTGACGAAGTGGACCGACTCGTCGAGGCCTGGCAGCGAGAGCGCCCCGACCTCGAGCTCGACCCGATGCAGGTGCTGAGCCGGGTGAGCCGGCTGAGCCACCACCTCGACCGGGCGCGCCGCCAGTCCTTCGCCGACCACGGCATCGAGTCGTGGGAGTTCGACGTGCTCGCTGCCCTGCGCCGCGCCGGCACGCCGTACGAGCTCTCCCCGGGGCGGCTCATCAAGGAGACCCTGGTCACCAGCGGCACCATGACCAACCGGGTCGACCGCCTGGCCAAGCGTGGGCTCGTCGAGCGACTTCCGGACCCGCACGACCGGCGTGGGGTGCTGGTCAGGCTCACCGAGGAGGGCCGGGCCACGGTCGACGGCGCCCTCGCCAGCCTGCTCGACCGCGAACGCGAGCTCCTGGGCGGGCTGGACTCGCCCTCGCAGGCACGTCTCGCGTCGCTCCTGCGCCGCCTGGTCGCCCCCTTCGAGCCAGAGCAGTAGCCCTCTCCGGATCCTTCGCCGTCGTCCAGGAGGACGATCCGGCCAGCGGCGGTGTCGCCGTCTACTCGAGGACGGAGGCTGCTTCGAGCCACTCCTCCTCGAGCGACTCCTTCTCGGCCACGACGGCCTGGAGCTGCTCGTCGAGCTCGGCGAGCTTCTCGAAGTCCGTCGCGTGCTCCACGAGCTCGGCATGGAGCTGCTCCTCACGTTCCGTGACCCTCGACAGCTGCTTCTCCACGCGCGCCATCGCTTTGCGCGCCTCACGCTGCTCCGCCGAAGACGCCTTCGGTGACTCCGCCGCTCCCGTGGTGGTGGGTGCCGCAGACGAGGAGTCGGGTCGGAGCGGGGACGGCGTACCGACCGTGGATGGGTCTGGCTGCCGAGCGGAGCGAGGCTGGTTGGGCGGTGCGCCGTCCCCGCGCAGTCCCGCCGGCCGGCCGACACCAGCAGCAAGCATCTCCCGGCGGCGCTCGAGGTACTCGTCCACGCCCCGCGGGAGCATCCGGATCGTCCCGTCGCCGAGCAGCGCCCAGACGGTGTCGCACACGCGCTCGAGGAAGTAGCGGTCGTGGGAGACCACGACGAGCGTCCCGGGCCAGCCGTCGAGGAAGTCCTCGAGAACGGTCAGCGTCTCGATGTCGAGGTCGTTGGTCGGCTCGTCGAGGAGCAGCACGTTGGGTTCGGACAGCAGCAGCCGCAGCATCTGGAAGCGCCGCCGCTCACCACCCGACAGGTCGCCGATCCGCGCTGTGAGCCTGTCGCCGGTGAAGCCGAACCGCTCGAGCATCGACGACGCGGTGATCTCGCCCGAGGCAGTCTTCGTGATGCGCTTGATGGCCTCGACCGAGTCGAGCACCCTCTCCTCGGGGTCGAGCTCGTCGAGCCCCTGGGTCAGCTGCTCGAGGGCCACGGTGCGACCACGCTTGACCCGGCCGGCCGCGGGGTCGAGCTCGCCGGTCAGCAGCCGCAGCACGGAGGTCTTCCCGGCGCCGTTGACGCCGACCAGGCCCACCCGGTCTCCCGGTCCGAGCCGCCAGGTGGCGTGGTCGAGCAGCACCTTGTCGCCGCGCGCGAGGGTGACGTCCTCGACGTCGAGCACGTCCTTTCCGAGGCGCTGCGTCGCGAAGCGCTGGAGCTCGAGAGAGTCGCGGGGAGGAGGCTCACCCTCGATCAGGGCGTTCGCCGCGTCGATCCGGAACTTCGGCTTGGAGGTTCTGGCCGGCGCGCCACGACGCAGCCAGGCGAGCTCCTTGCGCATGAGGTTCTGCCGTCGCGCCTCCGAGGCCGCCGCCTGCCGTTGCCGCTCGGCCTTGGCAAGCACGAAGGCGGCGTAGCCCCCGTCGTACACGTCGACGACGCCGTCGTGGACCTCCCACGTGGTGTCGCAGACGGCGTCGAGGAACCACCTGTCGTGCGTGACCACCAGCAAGGCAGACGTACGACGGGCGAGGTGCTCGGCGAGCCAGGACACTGCCTCGACGTCGAGGTGGTTGGTGGGCTCGTCGAGGACGATCAGGTCGTGGTCCTCGAGCAGCAGCCGGGCCAGCGAGCAACGACGGCGCTCCCCGCCGGAGAGCCCGGCGACCGTTCGGTCGAGGGGGATCCCGACGAGCAGCACCTCGACGATCTCGCGGGTGAAGGCGTCGGCTGCCCACTCGTGCTCGGCGCGGTCAGCAAGGACGGCATCGCGAACCGTCGCGGCGGGGTCGAGGTCGTCGCCCTGGGTGAGGTACCCGAGGTGGAGGCCACGCGAGCGCGAGACTCGCCCCTGGTCTGCCTCCTCGAGGCCGCCGATGATCCGCAGGAGCGTGGTCTTGCCGTCGCCGTTGCGGCCCACGACGCCGACCCGCTCGCCGGTGCCGACGCCGAGGCTCACGCCGTCCAGCAGGGGCCGGATGCCGTAGGACTTGTGGACGCGCTCGAGGTTGACGAGGTTCGCTGCGGGAGAGGCCATGAGGGGGCTATCGCATCACAGGGACGACACGACGTGCGCGCCGGGCACCGGCCCCCGAGCGACCAGCGCAGTCGTGCCCGCATCGCGCAGCACGTCGCGGATCTTGAGGGCGTCGACCTCGTCCGCGGCGAGGAAGAGGCAGGTCGGCCCCGACCCGGAGAGCAGGGCACCGAGCGCGGGCGGGCGGCCACCCAGGTCGAGCACCGCCGCGAGGTCGGGACGCAACGTCAAAGCGGGCGCCTCGAGGTCGTTGGCCAGCGAAGCGCCGAGCCGGGTCGCGTCCCCCGCCGCCAGCGCGGCCAACAACGAAGCGGAGACCTCCGGCTCGGGCACGACGGTCCCGGCGTGACGACGGTCGAACTCCGCGAAGACCGCAGGCGTCGAGAGTCCCTCAGCGGAGAGCGCGACCACCCACCAGTACGACCCCGCGTCGTCGACGCTGTGCACCAGCTCGCCCCGTCCGGACCCGCCCGCGGTGTGTCCGACCAGGCAGAAGGGCACGTCGCTCCCGAGCTCTGCGGCCAGCGCCAGCAGCTCTTCCCGGGGCGTGTCGAGCTCCCACAGCGTGTCGCAGGCGAGCAGGGCCGCGGCCCCGTCGGTGCTTCCGCCTGCCATGCCGCCCATGACCGGGATCCGCTTGCGGATGGAGATCGCCACTCCGCCGTCGACACCTGCGCGCGAGGCCAGCAGCCGCGCCGCGCGCACCGCCAGGTTCGTCGAGTCGGTGGGTACGTCGGACGCGTCGACGCCCTCGCCGGTCACGGTCAGCGTCGTGGTGGCGGCAGGGGTGACCGCGACCTCGTCGTACAGCCCGATCGCCTGGTAGACCGTGGCGAGCGTGTGGAAGCCGTCGGGCCTGGCGGGACCCACCGCGAGCTGGAGGTTGATCTTCGCGGGCGAGGCGACGGTCACCGACGCTCTCATGCCACCCCTCCGGACCTGGCCAGCGCCAAGCCCTCCGCGATCCGGGCGAACGCCTCGACGTCGATCGACTCGCCCCGAGCCATCGGGCTCACCCCGGCGTGCGCAAGAGCGGCCTCAGCCGCCTCGGCAGAGCCGGCGAGGGACTTCAGGGTGGAGCGGAGCGTCTTGCGGCGCTGGGCGAATGCCGAGTCGACCACCGCGAACACCTCCTCGCGGGTGACGTTCACGGCGGGCGGGTCGCGTCGCTCCCAGGCCACGAGCCCGGAGTCGACGTTGGGGGCGGGCCAGAAGACGTTGCGCCCGATGGCACCTGCCCGCCGGACGTGGGCGTACCAGGCTGCCTTGACCGACGGCACGCCGTAGGTGCGAGATCCCGGCTCCGCAGCGAGGCGGTCGGCCACCTCGGACTGCACCATCACCAGGCCCTTGCGCAGCGACGGCAGGAGCGCCATCAGGTGCAGGAGCACCGGCACGGAGACGTTGTAGGGCAGGTTCGCCACCAGAGCTGTCGGCGCGGGACCGGGGAGCGAGGTGACCCGCAGAGCGTCGGCCTCCACGACGTCGAGCCGGTCGGCGTGGTCGGGCGCGTACTCCCTGATCGTCGAGGGCAGCGCGGCCGCGAGCAGCGGGTCCACCTCGATGGCGACGACGTGGGACACCGACCCGAGGAGGGCGAGGGTCAGCGAGCCCAGCCCGGGCCCCACCTCGACGACCACGTCGGAGGGGTCCAGGTCGGCGGCGCGGACGATCCGGCGCACGGTGTTCGCGTCGATGACGAAGTTCTGCCCGCGCTGCTTGGTCGGCCTGATGCCGAGCCGCTCGGCCAGGGAACGCACATCAGCCGGACCGAGAAGCCTCGGTCCGGCTGATGTCGTGTCGTCGCTCACCACGCGGATGAGCCTAGACGTTGCTGCTTCAGGCTCGACGACCCGTCAGTGTGTCGGTCACCGGGCCGATCACTGGGGCAGGCCGAGCTGCTGCGAGCAGTGCGGCCAGGCGCCGTAGCCGCCGTTGGCGTCACGCACCCGCTCCGCGACCGCGATCTGAGCCTCGCGGCTGTTCTCGTGCGGGTAGCCCGTGCCTCCGTAGGCACGCCAGGTGTCGATGTTGAACTGCAGGCCACCGTAGTAGCCGTTGCCGGTGTTGATCGCCCAGTTGCCGCCGGACTCGCACTCGGCGAGGCGGTCCCAGACGCTGTTGCCGCCGGCGTAGTTGGCCGTCGGCTGCGACTTGGTCCCGACGCGGACGACCGCGCTGCGGGGCTCACTCAGGACCTTCGCGCGCAGCTCCTTCTTGACGACGAGCTCGCCGTTCTCGTAGCGAAAGCGGTAGAGGACCTTGCGCGAGCCGTCCTTGCCCTCGCGGACCACCTTGGTCTCACCCTCGTACATCGAGGAGTCGGACTTCTCGATGGTCTCGAAGTCGACGTCCTCGGTGACCTCCTTGGTGACCACGCGCACCTTGGTGACGACGACCTTGTCGCCCTCCTCGATGGTGGCGTCGAGACCGGGCTTCACCTCGTCGCGCTCGCCGAGCTCGATGCCGAGGTTCTCCAGCGCGTCGGCGACGGTCAGGGCGGGAACCGTGACGTCGCGGGCCTTCTTCGGGCCGTTCTTCAGCGTGATCTGCTTCGGCGTCACGACCTCGAGGTCGAGGCCCTCGCGCGGGACGGAGGCGCTACGGCTGACCGAGAGCTCCGCACCGGCGTACCGCAGTCCGAGCTGGTCGAGAGCTGAGCTGACGTCGGTCGCGGTGACCCAGTAGCTCTTCTCCTCGCCGTCGACGCTGACCTTCAGCTCGCGGGCGTAACGGACCGCGATGCGAGTGCCGTCGTTGACCTTCGCGTCGAGACCGGGGGCGACCACGTCGCGCTCGCTGACCTCGATGCCCTCGGACTCCAGCACGTCGGAGACGGTGCCGCCGAGTGTGCTCACCTGGTCTGCCTCACCGTCGACGGACAGCGTCACGGTCTTGCTCATGGCGGCGTACCCGACAGAGGTGGCGACCAGCGCGGTCAGGACCGCGGCGATCAGGACTGCAATGGTGAGCCTGCTCTTGCTGAGTAGTGCGATGGAACTCCGCACGATGCTCCAATGGTGGTACTCCCCGGGCCGCGGGACAGGCAGCGCGCGTACGTGTCTCGGGGGTACTCCTGCTGCATGAGACCGCACGAAGGATCCCCCGCGGGCACCGCCGAATCTGCCGGCAGCTAGGTGGTGGACCCCCCTGGCGCTGCCCGGAAGCTTCCCCACTCCCGGCCAACAGTCACAAGACCGTAACGGAGATGGCCCCCCGGACCAAGCCAAACCCACCCCAAAGTGTCTCGGATCACGGGATTGACTAGTCCTTTCGGACTACTCGGCCCGATTTGCGTGATATGCGCGCGCGGGACCCCAGGGGCCTCCAAAGGCGGTGTCGGTGTTCGCGTCCACCGCCTCGCAGAGCCGCTCCAGGTCGATCCCCAGGGTCTGAGCCATGGCCCGAGCGGTCACCGGAACGAGGTACGAGGCGTTCGGGCGACCGCGGTAGGGGGTCGGGGTCAGGTACGGGGCGTCGGTCTCGACGAGGACCCGGTCGAGCGGGGTCACACGGAGCGCCTCACGTAGTGGCTCGGCGTTCTTGAAGGTCACCGTGCCGGCGAAGGACAGCCAGGCCCCGCGGTCGAGGCAGGCTCGTGCGAACTCGGCGTCACCGGAGAAGCAGTGCATCACCACGCGGCCGGGGGCGCCCTCCTCGTCGAGCAACCGGAGGATGTCGTCGTGGGCGTCCCGGTCGTGGATCACCAGGGTCTTGTCGAGTCGCTTGGCCAGGTCGATGTGACGACGGAAGGACTCGTGCTGGGCGGAACGGCCGTCCTCACCGGTGCGGAAGTAGTCGAGACCGGTCTCCCCCACCGCGCGAACCCGGTCGCTCCCCGAGGCGAGCCGCTCGATCGTCGCCAGGGCCTCATCGAGCCTCCCGTCGGCGGCGAGCAGGGGCGCCTCGTTCGGGTGCAGCGCCACGCCCGCGACGATCGACTCGAACCGCTCGGCCACGTCCACCGCCCACTGCGCCCCGGGCAGGTCGCAGCCGATCTGGACAAGGCGGGTCACGCCCACGGCCGCTGCCTCGGACAGCGCCTCCTCGACCGGGAGCCACGAGCCGTCGGCGATGTCGAGGTGGCAGTGGTTGTCCACGACTGGGTGCGGGAGAGGCTCGGGCGCGGGAGGGCGGCTCCGGTCCCGCTTGTCGCCGGCGCGCTCTCTGGTCGGTGCGTCGGGGGCCATGCGGCGGAGTCTACGAGGGGTTCAGCGCGGCTTGTGAACCGCGTCGTAGACGACCCGCTTGGGCAGACCGGCCCTCCGTGCGACCTCCAGGATCGCCTCCTTGCGGGTGCTCCCGGCCGCCTCGGCCTCGGCCACGAGCGCCGCCAGGGAGTCCGGGTCGGTGGGTACGTCGGAGGTGGCGGTCGCGCCCTCGACGACCAGCGTCACCTCGCCGCGTACCCCCTCGGCGGCCCAGTCCACGAGCTCGGCCAGCCCCGCCCGTCGTACCTCCTCATGGGTCTTGGTCAGCTCCCGGCACACTGCTGCCCGGCGGTCCGGGCCGAACGCCTCGGCCATCGCGGCGAGGGCTGCCTCGGTGCGATGCGGGGCCTCGAAGAAGACCATCGTGCGCTGCTCGTCGGCGAGGTCAGCCAGACGGCGTGCCCGCTCCCCCGCCTTGCGCGGCAAGAAGCCTTCGAAGCAGAACCTGTCCACCGGCAGCCCCGAGACGGCGAGTGCGGTCAGGACGGCAGAGGGCCCCGGCACGGAGGTGATCTCGATGTCACGCTCCACCGCGGCTGCGACGAGGCGGTAGCCGGGGTCGGAGACGCTCGGCATGCCTGCATCGGTCACGACGAGCACGCGCTGCCCCGACTCGAGCGCCTGGACCAGTGCGGGCGTTCGCGAGGACTCGTTGCCCTCGAAGTACGACACGACCTTGCCCTCGATGGTCACCCCGAGGTCGCTGCACAACCGCTTCAGTCGACGGGTGTCCTCCGCCGCGACGACGTCGGCGGCGGCGAGCTCGGTGGCCAGGCGAGGAGGGGCGTCCTCGACCCGACCGATCGGCGTGGCGGCAAGGACGAGTACTCCGGAGGCGGTCACGCGGCGCATCATGCCATCCGACCGTGCGCGCCACGCCGCGTCCGTAGCATGGGCGCGTGACGACGACCCAGGAGCCGCCCTCTCGGTTGCGTCAGCGCACGATGAGGCTCTCCCGGACCGCCGACGGCCGGACCGTCCCCAGCGCTCATCGCCGGATGGCCGCGCTGACCCGGCGCCTCGACCGTCGTACCGGCTGGATCGCGACCCTCGCCGTCACCGCCCTCGCGGGCTTCCTCAGGCTGTGGAACCTCGGCCGGCCCGAGCAGTTCCTCTTCGACGAGACCTACTACGCCAAGGACGCCTGGTCGCTGCTCAAGCACGGCTTCACGACCGGGTACGTCGACGGCGCGGACAACAAGATCCTGGTCGGCCGCGTCGAGGGCATCTTCACCGACGCGCCGAGCATGATCGTCCACCCCGAGGTGGGGAAGTGGCTGATCGCGCTCGGCGAGGCCAGCTTCGGGATGGACCCCGTCGGGTGGCGAGTCTCGGCGGCTGTCGTCGGCACGCTGTCGGTCCTGGTGCTCATCCGTATGGTTCGCCGGCTCACCGGCTCCACCCTCCTCGGGTGCACCGCGGGGCTGCTGCTGACCTTCGACGGACTGCACTTCGTGATGTCGCGCGTCGCCCTGCTCGACATCTTCATGAGCTTCTTCCTGATCGCGGCGGTCGCGGCACTTGTCGTGGACCGGGACTGGAGCCGATCGAGGATCGCCCGGCATGTGCCAGTCGGCTGGGCCGCGACCGCGGCCGACTGGGGACCGCTGCGCGGCCTGTGGTTCCGCCCCTGGCGGCTGGTGGCCGGGCTGATGTTCGGCCTGGCCGTGGCCACGAAGTGGAACGCCCTCTTCCCCCTCGCCGCGTTCGGCCTGCTCGTCTGGGCCTGGGACGCCGGCGCCAGGCGCTCACTGGGAGTGCGCCGGGCCTGGCTGAAGTCCGCGCTCGTCGACGCGGTCCCGGCCTTCTTCTACCTCGTCGTGGTAGCCCTGCTCGTCTACCTCGTCTCATGGACGGGGTGGCTGCTCAACGCCGCGGAGTACGAGCAGGCGCTCTCCGACACCCAGTACGGACCCCCCTGGGGCTCCTACATCAACCAGGACGCCGACGGGTTCTTCCCCGAGCTCGCCCAGTCCCTGCGGTCCTTGTGGAACTACCACCAGGACGTCTACACCTTCCACACCCGCGGGCTCCTCGACTCCGAGCACGTCTACGCCTCGGACCCCATGGGGTGGCTGGTGCTGAACCGCCCCGTCGGGATCGCCGCCGACCTGGACATCCAGCCCGGCACCGACGGCTGCACCGCCGCCGAGGACAGCACCTGCCTGCGCCAGATCCTGCTGCTCGGAACCCCGGTGCTGTGGTGGGGCGGAGCACTCGCCCTGGTCTACTCGCTCTTCGCCTGGGTGGCGCGCCGCGACTGGCGCTTCGCCATCCCAGTCGTCGGGGTGGTCGCGACCTGGTTGCCGTGGCTGCGCTACGACGACCGGCCGATCTTCTCGTTCTACGCCGTGTCGACGATCCCGTTCACCGTCATCGCGGTGGCCTTGACCATCGGCCACCTGATCGGCAGCGCACGGTCATCCATGCGGAGGCGGATGTACGGGACGGTGGCTGCGGGCACGTTCGTGGTGCTCGTCGTGGTGAACTTCGCGTGGTTCTGGCCGGTCTACACCAACGAGCTGGTCACCACGCGTGAGTGGCTGCAGCGGATCTGGTTCCGCGCCTGGATCTGACACCTGACCTTCAAGAGGCTCCGCGCCCGGCCGCGGCAGGTCGCAGCCGCCGAGGTGGAGCGGGTTCAGCGGCCGTAGACGCGCTGCGCGACTGCCTTCTTACCCTCGATCAGCCCGTCGAGAGCGGACCCGAAGCCGGCCTCGCCATGGGTCTCGGGCGCGGCCTCGCCCGGGGTGCCGAGAACCCAGCGCGACCCCTTGTCGATGAGGTCCTGGTGGCCGACGTCGTCGTACCCGGGCTTGACCGGGAAGGCGACGCCCCACGAGCCGGTGGCCGCGGCAGCGAAGTGCAGCGACTCGCGCGTGGTGATCCAGCGCTGGCCCCGTCGCGCCGGGAGTCCCTCGCGCCAGATCTCGGTGAAGGGGTAGAAGCGCATACCGGGCAGCTGGGACTCGATCATCTCGAAGACGACGCGGTCCTGGCCCGGGATCGACTCGATGTAACCGATCTTCTCGGGGCGCAGGCCCCAGGCCTTGGCGGTCTCGACAGCGCTGGTCGCCAGCGCCTCGACACTTCCCTCGACCTGGTCGGACTGCATGCACATCATGGTCGAGACGCTGTCGCGCTTGTCGTAGACCTCGTTGCCGAGACCGAGGAGCATGTCGTCGCCGCTGTCCGTCGCATCAGCGGAGGACAGCAGCTCGCGCGACTTCGCGTCGCGCACATCCACGACCGCGTAGCCGGTGGTCAGCCGGTCGAGCAGGTCGCCCGACGCAGCATTGGGGAGCAGGCCCGAGCCCGTCATGGCGACGTGCTTGCCGTGCTCGGCTGCGAGGACCTGTCCCGCGGCGAGGAAGGCGATGTGGCGCGGCCAGATGCCGTTGAGGTAGCCACCCCCGATGACGTGGAAGACGTCGACGCTCTGCAAGAGCTCGATGCCCGCGGCGCGATGGGCATACCCGAAGCCGGGTTGGCGGGCCGCCTGGGCCGCGAAGTCGGCGACCTCCTCGACGTCCTCGGACGGTGCGGCCCAGCAGATGCGGAACAGCGTGTCGACGAAACGGACGTGGGGGTGGAGGTCCCCGAGGATGAGCTGGGCGCCACCCGGGTTGGGGCAGTCGAGATAGACCTCCGCGTCCGGCTCGGTGGCCGCCAGGTGGCGAAGCCACGCAGCAGCGATGGCCTCGTCGCCGTAGTGCGGGTACCCAGAGGACCCGACGAGATAGATGCGGCGACCTGCCATGCCTTGACTCCTCCAGCTCAGTGGGCGTCCTTGTCGGGCCGAAATCGCGGCCCGTCGTACCCTGGCTCAGCGAAGGCTAACGCACCCTCCTCTCACGGCGTCCTCCGCCACTCGACACACCCGAGACCAAGCCACGTTGCGAGATCCTCGACCTCGGCTCGGACCGCGGCCCTCATGGCCTTGGTGAGGCGGACGTCCTCGTGGAGCGCGTTGACGACGAGCGTGCCGGCCTTGCGGTCGGCGGTCGCGTCCAGCTTGCCGACCAGCCTGTCCTCGTGGAGGACGGGGAGCGCGAAGTAGCCCCAGCGGCGCTTCTCCTTCGGCTTGTACATCTCGAGGATGTACTCAAAGCCGAAGATCTGCTCGGCGCGTACGCGGTCGTGGATCAGCCGGTCGAACGGCGACAGCAGCGCGGTGCGCCCTTCGAACGGCAGGCCGACGTAGGCCGGGTGGACCCGCCAGGTGCCCTCGGTGCCTTCGACGACGGCCTCGTCACCGGCGTCGCCGACGTAGGGCGGCTCTCCCGGCATCTGGGGTCCGGTGGATCGGGCGATGCCCAGCGCTGCGAGCCGACGCTCGTTGCGGAGCCTGATGGCGGAGTCGAGGTCGAGGTTCGGCGTGTCGGGCGGATAGACACGCTCGGGGAGGTCCCAATAGCGCTGCCGTCCCTTGCGACCCGAGATCGCGACGTCCCCACGCAGGGCAAGCAGTTCGAGCATCTTCGTGATGTTCCGGTTGTTGGTCCAACCCGACGACGGCCAGGCAACCACGCTCGTGTCGGGGATGTCGCGCGAGAGCAGTGGGCCCTCCTTCTCGAGCAGGGCGAGGATGTCACGGCGGAAGGGATCGTTCTTCTCGAGCCAGGCAGCAATGGAGGGGTAGGTCTCCCCTTCCCGGACCTCGGCGATCACCGCCGCCAGGTCGCGCGGTGACCGGATGTAGGCCACCGTCTCGACGAGGCTGCGTTCGACCTCGATGGCCTCGGTCAGGTGGGCGGGGTCGTACGTCGAACCGAGCCGGCTCCACATCACGAGGTCGGCGCTCGGTGCGATGGCGGCCGTCGGATCGATCTGCAGAACCGTCAGGCGTTCGACGACCTCGACGAGGTCGGTCGGGCGCGGGGCGTCCAGCAGCTGCGCATGGACGGCGATCCGGCGGGCCTCTTCCTTGGTCAGCTGGTGAACCGCCGCGCCTGCCCCTCGCGCGTCGTAGGTCATGAAAGCTCCGCGATGGGAGCTACCGTCACCAGGTCCTTCACCGCATCGGCGAGCCGCTCGTCGAGCGTGACGATCGCGTCGGCCTGCAGCTGCGTGAGGGCGACGTACTCCGCGTCGTAGGTGTCGGACCATCCGAGCCGGTCGGCGACCTTCCAGGCCACGCTCTGGAGCACGCGGTCCCCGAGCAGCCGGATCCGGAGCCCTCGCACGTAGTCGAGCCGGTGCTCTGCCTCTTTCTGGGTCAGCTCCCCACGCTGCACCGCCTGGTAGAGCAGCGACAGCAGCTGGGAGCGCAGCAGCGTCGGGGCCACGAGCTGGTGGTCGTCGGAGATCGCGACCTGGTCCGAGGCCAGACGCATGGCCACGTCCGGAGTGATCACGTACCTGGTCATGGTCGACCTCCCCCTACGAGGCGCAGTCAGCTCACCCGGTCGAGGAGCTCGCGCGAACGCTTGATCGCCAGCGCCGCCGCCTCGGCGTCGTACGACGCAAGCGAGGAGTCGGTGAATAGATGCCGGTCGCCCGGGTACACGAACAGCTCGGCGAGCTCGGGGCCGACCGTCTGGACGAGCTCACGGGCCGCGTCGATGTCGCCCTCGAGCGTGAAGAAGGGATCCTGGTCCATGCCGTGGATCTGCACGGGCACTCCGTCGGGCCACGGACCTATGGCCCACTCGCCCTTGATGGGGATGCAGGCCTCGTAGAACAGCGCCCCTCGCGCTCCGGGCCGGGTCTGCGCGAGGCGCTGCGCCGTTCCTACGCCGAAGGAGAAGCCGGCGTACACCAGGCCCTCGGGCAGGTCTGCCACCGCCTGGTCGGCGCGCGCGGTGAGTGTCTCGCCCCCGATGCGCCCGATGAGCGCGAGGCCGTCCTCGACGGTCTCCGGCCGCTCGCCGTGGAACAGGTCCGGGGTGTGCACCTTGTGCCCACCCGACCGGAGCTGCTCGGCGAATGCCAGCACACCGTCGGTGAGTCCCTGAACGTGGTGGAAAAGCACGACTTCGGCCATCTCCGCACTCTAGAGCTCAAACGGGACCGCTCACAGCCCCAACGTGCGGATCGTTCTCGCCGGCATCCGTCGACGATCGCGCTGTCCCCGCTGATAGAGCGCGCTTACGATTGCGCGGTGACTACGGGGGGCGATCAACTCACGCAACGGCAACGGGAACTGTTGTGTTCCTGGCTGCCCGGAGCAGAGGTGGTTCAGGACCACAGCTGGGGACTGGTCGGGACGACCGTGCTCCAGCTGTCGCACGACGGCGGCCACTACATCGCGAAGGCCGGCGACGAGCGCGACCACCACTTGGCGCGTGAGCTGCGGGCCCATCGGTGCTGGCTCGAACCCTGGACGTCGCTCGGCCTGGCGCCGTCGCTCGTGGAGGCGGACGCCGAAGCCAAGCTGATCCTCACTCGCTACCTACCGGGCAGGCTGGTGCAGGGCACCGAGCACGAGCACGATCCCGAGACCTACCGCCAAGCCGGCCGGCTCTTGGCAACGTTGCACGGGCAGTCTGCCGCGGAGGACGAGGACTTCGAGGCACGAGAGAAGGAGAAGGCGCTCGCGTGGCTCGACAGGCCGCACCGCATCGGGCCGGAGACAGCGACGAGGTTGCGCAGTGAGGTCGAGTCGTGGCCGACGCCGCCGGTGACGGTCGTGCCGACGCACGGTGACTGGCAGCCCCGCAACTGGCTCGTGCACGAAGGTGTCGTGAGCATCATCGACTTCGGCCGCGCGGACCTGCGCCCGGCCATGACGGACTACGCGCGGCTCGCCGCGCAACAGTTCCGCCTGGACCCCGCGCTCGAGGCAGCCTTCCGCGACGGGTACGGCGGTGATCCGCGCGAGCCCGAGGCATGGCGCCGCAACCGGGTTCGCGAGGCGATCGCGACCGCGGTGTGGGCCTTCCAGGTAGGCGAGGAGCCCTTCGAGCGGCAGGGACACCGGATGATCGCCGAAGCGCTCGCGGACTGACCGGCCCTCAGCGGCTTGGTCGACCTGTGGCTCGGGCCCAGCGCGCGACGGATGGTCCTTCAGATGGCCCGGCGGCCTAGGTCCGTGCGCTGCTTCTGCAGAAGGATCTCGGACTCGACAGGCACGAAGCCGAGGACGTCGTTGATCGCGCGCATCCACACGTTCTGGTCGTCGCTGCTCGTCCGGACGTGCGTCGCCCTCCCGTGATCGCGGACGGCGAGAAGGGAAGCGATCTTGACCGCCCTCCCCAGACCCTTCCCTCGGTGCTGCGCACGGACCAGCGTTCCCTCGATCTGCGCCGGTCGCCTGGCGTCGGCTGCCACGACCAGGCAGGTCCACGCGGCGACTGCTCCCTTGCCGGTCACTGCGATGGATTCGACCGCGGTACGCCCCTGGCCCTTCCAGAGCGAGATCTCGTTCATGTAGTCCTGCGGCGAGACGGGCGTGGGCTGCCACGTGAGCTCGCCGTTCGGCGCCTCCGCGTCCACCAGGCCCTTGAGTACGCCTACCTGAGAACGGAGGTCCTCGGGGACGCCGTCGAGGTAGGTCGACACCGTGTAGCCGGGTGAAGGCTGCACTGCCGGAAGCTCGGCTCCGTACAGGTCCAGCTCCACAACCGTCTCGGTGGACGCACACGAGTATCCGAGGGGTTGCGCGAACCTCCCGGCCAGGCGGCCGATCTCCCCTGCCGTTGGGCGGTACGCGCTCGCGACGAAGCGACGCGCGCGCTCTGGACTCACCTCCTCAGCAGCCCGGACCAGCCGGGTGCCGATGCCCCGACCCTGGTGCAGCGGAAGAACGGAGACGTTCACCCAGGAGGTATCAGGCGTGTCGTGCGCCGTCGACGAGCTGGCGAAGCCGATCAGTCGTGCAGCCTCGAAGGCTCCAACGAAGTGGCGCTCCCAACCGTTGTCGGCCGTCCATGCCGCGGCTCGAGCCGACTCGCCAAGTGGCACCCAACCGTGCCGAGCGTGACTTGTCGCCTCGCACTCGACCGCGTAGGCGTCTGCCAACGCCGAAGGATGATCCACGCGCAGTGCTCGGATGTCCACCGCATCAACCATGAAGAACCCCCGCTTCTCGATCGTGGAGCGGCAACGATCATGCCTCGGGCGCCGCGAGTCACTCTGTGCGGACGTCAACTCTCGCAGGCCACGCCGTCCCCGTCGCGGTCGAGCCCGTGCGGGTCCGAACCGGTGACAGAGATGGGTCGGTCGACGTCGGAACAGTCGATGTCGGGCGGGTAGGGCGGAATGCAGGGTGAGTAGCCATCGGCGCAGCCGACCGCCGGAGCCGCAGGCTGGGGCTTGGGCTGCGGCGCGCACGTGAGGTCGGGCGTCGCCAGATCCGCGGCGACGTACTTGTTCTCACGGGGGTGGTAGCCGTAGCCGTCACGCGAGTCGTACCGCGCAATCGCGAGGCCACGGTTGATCTGGTTCAAGCCGGCGTCCTTGTCCCCGACGAGGACGTAGCGCAACAGGCGGTCGTACCTGTCGCGGTCCTCATCAGAGATCGCCAGGCTGACGCGCTTGCCGAGCACGAGGCGCTCCATGTTCGCGGTCGCCTCGGCGTAGCCGCACTCCCCACGCTCAGGCGTGTCGATGCCGACGAGCCGCACTCGCTCGCCGTTGCCCAGCTCGATGGTGTCGCCGTCGATGACTCGTGTGACGAGGTGGGTCCTGGCCGGCTTCCGGCTCGGCGTCGGAGTCGATGGCGTCTCTGTCGGGGCGTTCTCGCCGGCGGCGCTCTTGGTGGCAGGGGTCTTGGGCTTCGGGGAAGGCGTTGGTGAGGGCGTGCTGCTGTCGTCGGCCCCGGCCTCGGCCACGCGGTCATGGGAGTCGCCTGCCGCGTTCCTCGACTCGTCGTCCTCTCCGAGCAGGGCCCCGATCACCCACAAAGCCACGAGCACGACGAGGATCTTCTTGAGCACGTCTTCCCTCCAGCCCTCTCACGCCGAACTCGACGCTAAGCGAGGGATCGTCCACCGAGGACGATTTCGCCGGAAATGCAATGGATCGTCCTCGGTGTCGTCGATCGTCCCTCCCGACTGGAGGAGTTCGGGACCTTGTCCTCAGGACGTGGTGGCCTTCTGCACTGGTGCACCCCCGGCCGGGATGGCCACGTTGTCAGTGGAGCGGCGCGTGAGGTTCGGTCTCGCCGTCGCCCCGAAGTCGGCTCTCCAGAATGGGACCGTCATGGTCGACCTCGAGCACCCGGACGAGCTCTGACGTCGGAGGAACCGTGAGATCTCCGACGACCACCGTCCTTCGGCCTTCCCGAGTCGTGGCCCTTGCAGTCATCGGCTTGGTGATCGTCGTTCTGGCCATCTTGCGCTTCACGGGTCAGCCTGAGCCCGTCTCGGTGCCGGCCGGAGCACGTGCGGGCGACTTGGTCATGGAGCCGTGCACGTATCCGACCGAAGACGGCGAGTACGACGCCGAGTGCGGAACGCTCGTCGTTCGCGAGAACCCCACGGATCCGCAGTCTCCCCTCATCGCCCTGCCTGTGGTGCGCCTCCCCGCGCAGTCCCCCGATCCGGGCGAGCCGGTCTTCTGGCTCCAGGGCGGCCCGGGACAGTCCAACCAGGAGGTCGAGATCGCCAACCGCTTCGTCGACAACCACGACTTCGTCATGGTCGGCTACCGCGGCATCGACGGCTCGGTGAGGCTCGACTGTCCTGAGGTCGAGTCCGCACTCAAGGAATCGGGCGACGTCCTCTCGTCGTCGTCGCAGACCGCGTACGGCGAGGCCTACCGCGCCTGTGCCGAGCGGTTCACCGACGAGGGAATCGACGTCACCCGGTACGGGCTGGTCCAGCAGGTGGACGACATGGAAGCGGCTCGTGTGGCTCTCGGCTACGACCGGATCAACCTGTTCAGCGAGAGCGCCGGCACCCGAACCGCGATGATCTACGCCTGGCGGTTCCCGGACAGCCTTCATCGCTCGGTGATGGTTGCGGTCAACCCGCCCGGCAACTACCTGTGGTACCCGGACAAGACCGATGAGCTGATCGATCGATACGCCGAGCTGTGCGCGAAGGACGAAGCCTGCGGCGCCCGGACAGACGACCTGGCCGCCTCACTCCAGGAGACCCCGACTCCCGACCGCTGGCTGTTCCTGCCGATCAAGGACGCGAACGTCCGCATCATCTCGATGTTCGGGATGATGGAGACCACGTCCGACGCCGGCGCCGCCTCCGGCCCGGCGCTGATCGACAGCTGGCTCTCCGCGTCCGAGGGAGACCCGAGCGGGTTGTGGTTCGGATCGGTCTTCGGCGACCTCCTGTTCCCCGACCTGTTCGTCCGTGGCCAGTACGCCGCTGCCGCGAGCGCCGACAGCGAGGCGGCCCGTGAGTACTTCTCCACGTTCGGAGCGGAGCAGACGTCGAGCTTTGCCTACGCCGCCACATCTTTTGGCTGGGGCGGGGGCCGGATCGTCGACATCTGGCCCGAAGCAGCCGAGGTCTCCACGTACAACACCGTCCGCGACTCCGACGTCGAGACCCTCCTCATCAACGGCGAGCTGGACTTCGCGACACCGCCACGGAACGTCACCGAGCTGCTGCCGTACCTGCCCAACGGCCACGCGGTCGTGCTGCCCGGGTTCGGGCACGTCGCCAGCGTCTACGCCGAGCAGCCCGAAGCCGGGACCCACCTCGTCACCACGTTCTACGACACCGGCAGCGTCGACGACTCCCTCTACCGGCCGCACAGCATCGACTTCACGCCGCCCACGCGGCACACCTCGACCGCCAAGACGGTGCTCGGACTGATGCTCGCGCTGTCGACGCTCAGCGTGATCTCGCTGATCGGCATGGCCTACCGGGTGCACAGAAAGGGCCGGTTCGGGTCCGTGACAAGCGCGTTGCTTCGCGCGCCGTACGCCGTCGTGCTGGGGTTCGGTGGATGGTGCCTCGGCGCCCTGGTCGTCCTGACCACCCTGCCCGCGGTGAACCTGGGCAACGAACTGCTGGCCGTGCTTGCGGTAGGCGTCCCCGTCGCCCTCGGTGCCTACCTCGCCTGGGTTCACCGGGACTGGAATGCCAGGACGAGGCGAGTCGGTCTGTCGGTCGCCCTGATCGCAGGTCTCCTCGGCGCGTGGCTCGGTTTCAACGCGATGAGCGGACCACTGGCGCTCGTGACGACGTCCATCGCGGCCACCGCTGCGGCCAACCTGGCGTTGATCGTGTCCGACATCGCAACAGCGCTGGCGGCTCGGCCCGTACCCACAGCTGAAGCGCGACTCTAGGCGGCCACGAAGAAGAAACCTTCCGGTGCAGCACCATCCCGAACGCCGGTCCAGAGCCAGCACGGCGCCGATCGCATCATGTTGGGGACCCGGCATGTCCGGTGGCCGGCAGGCGGAACCACGCTCGCGCGGGAGGCAGGAACAGCAGTACGACGACCGCCAGTGCGGCGGCCGTGATCGCCAGAGGTGCCACGTAGTAGCCCAGCATTGCTCCGCCGACCGCCGCGACGACGGAGAGTGCGACAAGTGCCCATCGTGCCCAGCGCCGCCTACGGAACACCAGCGTGGCCAACCCGCCGGCGGCGGCCGAGAGTGCGATGACGACAAGAGCGGCCCCGGCCACGTACCACTGCAGGCGGTGCCCCTGGAACACGTCGAACAGCGGGCCACCGAACAAGAGGGCCGTTGCGGCGAGACACACGGTGAACGCGGCTGTTGTCGCTGCCGTGGTCCAGGTGACCACCGCTGCCGCAAGCACTACGCCCGGGGGCCGATCTGCCGCGGCGCGTCCCCGTGGAGGCGGGTTGCTCGCAACAGGATCATCAGATAGGTCTGCCACGCAGGGATTCCATCACGATCGTTTCGACACGAGGTGGATTTCGGCTGCGCTACGTCTGGATGAACGCTGTGACCTCATGGCCGACCGACTACGCGACGACCACTTCCGGGCCGGCCCTGCGCAACGCCTCACGCTGGTCGGCTGGCACCCCACTGTCGATGATGATCACGTCCACCTCGTCCAGGCGAGCGAAGCGGACCGGCGCCTCGACACCGATCTTGCTGGCGTCGGCGAGCACGACCGCCCGACGGGCGGCCTTCACCATGGCGCGTTTGGTCGCGGCCTCGTCCCGGTCGGGAGTGGACAGCCCGTGTGCGGTGGTCACGCCGTTGGTGCCCAGGAAGACGGCATCGACCCGCAACTCCTCGATCGCCTTCACTGTCTCCGGACCCACCGCAGCCTGGGTGTTGGGCCGCACCCGTCCCGGCAGCAGGTGCAGCTCGATCTGCGGGGCCGTGGCGAGCCGGGCCGCCAGTGGCACCGCGTGCGTCACCACCACCAGCGGGTGGTCTCGCGGTAGCCGGCTGACCAAACGGCTGGTGGTGGACCCGGCGTCGATCAGCACAGTGGAGCCGGGTGGAGGGAGCTCCTCCAGCGCAGCCTTGGCAATCCGGTCCTTCTCAGCGGTGTGGGCCGCACCGCGGTCCAGAAGGCCGGACTCGACGACCGGGAGCGCGTTCGCCGGCACGGCTCCGCCGTGGACCCGACGGACGAGGCCGATCCGCTCCAGTGCGGAGAGGTCGCGTCGTACCGTCTCGGTGGTGACGTTGTAGGACTCCGCAAGCGCCAGCACGGACAGCCGGCCACGCTCGGCCACGAGCTGGGCCATCGCCTGCTGCCGCTCCTCGGCATACATCTTCGCGCTCCTCTCGCTGCCACCCCGGGTCGGCGCCCTTCTGAGGATAGGCGCCGCTGCTCCTCTGGCCGGGCTACGGCTCCACGGTGACCTTGATCGCCTCGCCGTTCTTCACGATCTGGAACGCATCGAGGACCCGCTCCAGCGGGATGTGCTCGGTGATCAGGTCCTTGACCGGCACCTGGCCGGAGGCGATGTAGGCCAGGGCCCGCTTGTTGTGCTCGGGCGCCGACCCGTTCGCGCCGTGGATGTGCAGCTGGCGGTAGTGCACCACGTTTGAGTCGCACGTGATCGTCGGGTTGCTCTTCGGCAACCCGCCGAAGAAGGAGATGCGCCCGTTGCGCGCCGCCATGGCGATCGCCTGCTCCTGGGTGATGTTCGCCGCGGTCGCGGTGATCACCACGTCGGCTCCACGCCCGCCGGTCAGCTCGAGGACCCGCTCGACTACGTCGACCTCGGCCGCGTTGATCACCTCGTCGGGGCCCACGGCGTCGGCCGAGAGCTCGAGCCGGTCGGCGTTGACGTCGACCAGGTACACCGGACCAGCGCGATGCACCCCGCGTGCCAGCCGGATGTGCATGCACCCGATCGGCCCGGCGCCGAAGACCACGACGGTGTCGCCTTCTTCGATGTCGAGCAGCTCCTGGGCGTTGATGGCGCAGGCGAGCGGCTCGGCAGCCGAGGCCTCGTCGTAGCCGACGTTGTCGGGGATGTGGTTGAGGCCGTCGACCTTGAGCACCTCGCGCGGGACGATCATGTACTCCGCGAAACCGCCGTCGTACTGATAGCCGACGGACGTCTGGTTCTGGCAGACGGCCATCCATCCCTTGCGGCACTCGTGGCAGTCACCGCAGGGCACCGCGGCGATCACCTGCGCGCGGTCGCCGACCTTCCAGCCGGAGCCGTAGGCGTCGTTGACCTGCGCCCCGACCTCGACGACCTCTCCGGCGATCTCGTGCCCGGTGATCCGCGGTGGCGTGAGGTTCTGATGGCCGTTGTAGAGGATCTTCACGTCGGTCCCGCACGTGCTGCAGTTGCGCACCCGCAGCTTGACCTCGTCGGGGCCGCACTCCGGCTCGGGCACGTCCTCCACCCGCACATCCTCGGGTGCGTAGAAGCGCAGCGCCTTCATGTCTTCTCCTTCGGTCTCGGTTGCCTGACCTCACCGTACGGCGTTCTGAACGCGATTCCAACATGAACGGGCAAGAAATTACGCCCGAGTGCTTGGCAATCTGCCCGACCATGAGGTTTACTGCTGGGAGTAGCTCGTGACCGACGTCACACGGTCGGCGAATCGGAGGAAGAAATGACCACGACCACGGAGGCGACCCGAGGCGGAGCCCGGGTCCGGATCCAGCGGTTCGGGACGCTGCTGTCGAACATGATCATGCCGAGCATCGGCGCGATCATCGCCTGGGGACTTATCACCGCGTTCTTCATCCCGGACGGTTGGACCCCCAACGAGAAGATCGCCACGGTGGTCGGCCCCACCATCTTCTACGTGTTGCCGACCCTCATCGCCTACACCGGCGGCATGATCGTCTACGGCGTTCGCGGCGGCGTCGTCGGGGCCACGTCCCTCATCGGGGTGATCATGGCCACGAGCGACCCGCTCTTCGTGGGGGACCAGGGCGGCTCGCCGATGTTCCTCGGGGCGATGATCATGGGGCCGCTCACGGCGTACCTCATGAAGCGCGCCGACGCGCTGTGGCACCACAAGATCAAGCCCGGCTTCGAGATGCTGGTCAACAACTTCTCGGCCGGCATCCTCGCCGCGGTGATGGTGGTCTTCGGCATGTTCGCCGTCGCCCCGGTGCTGCGCGTGGTCATGGGTTGGCTCGGAGACGCCGTCAACTTCCTCGTGGACAACGGACTGCTCCCGCTGACCTCGCTGTTCATCGAGCCGGCGAAGGTGCTGTTCCTCAACAACGCGATCAACCACGGTGTGCTCACCCCGCTGGGGATCGACGAGGCTGCCGAGACGGGCAAGTCCGTCCTCTTCCTGCTGGAGGCCAACCCCGGTCCCGGGCTGGGGCTTCTGCTCGCCTACTCAATCTTCGGTCGGGGCGTGGCTCGGGCCACGGCGCCGGGTGCCGCGATCATCCAGTTCTTCGGGGGCATCCACGAGGTGTACTTCCCGTTCGTGCTGATGAAGCCGAAGATGATCCTGGCGACCATCGCCGGCGGTATGACCGGCATCTTCCTCTTCACGGCCTTCGAAGTGGGTCTGCGGGCCCCGGCCGCGCCCGGCTCGATCTTCGCGGTCTACGCCCAGACCCCCGGCGGGGACTTCGTCGGCATCACGGCCGGTGTGTTCGGCGCCGCGGCGGTGTCCTTCCTGGTGGCCGCGGTGCTCCTGCGCCTGGACCACAGCGAGGACGAGGGCGACCTGGTCGAGGCGGCCTCGCACATGGAGTCGATGAAGGGCAAGGAGTCGGCGGCCACCGCGGCGGTGCTCCCGCCGCAGCGCGGATCCGCCGACAGCCCGATCAACTCGATCGTCTTCGCCTGCGACGCGGGCATGGGTTCCTCGGCGATGGGCGCTTCGGTGCTGCGTCGCAAGATCACCGAGGCTGGATTCAGCGACGTCACCGTCGTCAACCAGGCGATCTCGAACCTGAGTGACGAGTACGACCTCGTCGTCGTGCACGCCGACCTGTCCGACAGGGCTCATGAGCGTACGCCGTCCGCCGCGCTCGTCACGGTCGATAACTTCATGAGCAGCCCGCGGTACGACGAGATCGTCACGATGCTCCATCGAACCAACAAGCCGGCCGGAGCCTCGACGGGCGTGGAGACAGAGGTCGCCGCCGACGACGGGATCCTCCCCGAGACTTCGGTGGTGCTGTCCGGGAGCGCGCGCAACCGCGACGACGCGATCACCGAGGCGGGTCGGCTGCTGGTCGAGGCGGGCGCGGTCGACCCGGCGTACGTCGACGCGATGCACGAGCGGGAGCGGTCGGTGTCCACCGCGATGGGCAGCCTGCTGGCCATCCCGCACGGCACGAACGAGGCGAAGGACACCGTGCACCGCACCGCACTGTCCTTCGTCCGGTACGACGACGAACTCGACTGGTCCGGCAAGCCGGTGAAGTTCGTCGTCGGGATCGCCGGCGCCGGCAAGGACCACCTGCCCATGCTCGGCCAGATCGCCCGGGTCTTCTCCGACCCGGACAAGGTCGCCCAGCTGGAGGGTGCCCAGACAGCGGAGGAGGTCCAGGCCATCGTGGGCCAGGTCTCTCGGCCGCCCGCCCGCTCCTGACCGGGAGGCGCAAACCTCAAACCGCACGCAGCCGCTCGCCCAAGCTCCCGGGCGAGTGGCTGCTGGGCCTCCCGGAGCCGGCCCGGGACCGGCCTTCTTGGCCGATCGAGGCAGAGTCGAGTCGCGGTGTCGCGGTCTCGCGGCGGCCTAGCATGGTCAGGTGGTCGAGGTCAGAGCCTCCGAGATTGCGCTGAACCGGGCGCTGTGGGCGGTCATGAACGAACGCTTCACCGATGCTGCGGCCGAGGAGATGTGGGCCCGACCGGAGATGGTGTGGGGTCTCTTCGCGGTCACGGAGAGGGATCT
>DATICF010000130.1:0-25488 GCA_035456965.1 Nocardioidaceae bacterium | reverse complement strand
GGCGCCGACGGGGAGGAGCTCGCCCGCAGCTGCACCGCGTACCTCGCCGCCGAGCACCCGACTGTCGATGTCGTGGTGTATGACGGAGGGCAGGAGCGCTACCCGGTGCTTCTGGGAGTGGAGTAGAGGACGGCCGTGCCGACGATCAGGTGGGACTCGAAGCTCGCGAGCGTCGCGGGCAAGCAGGCGCCGAGGATCGAGAAGGCCTTCGGCTACACGACCGTCGGCGACCTGCTGCGCCACTACCCCCGGCGGTACGTCGACAAGGGCAAGCTCAGCGATCTCGGCCGGCTGGTCGTCGACGAGCACGTGACCGTCATCGCTCAGGTCCTCTCCGCGGAGCAGCGCACCTACTCCGACCGACGCACGGGGCGGCAGGCCTACCGGCTCGAGGTCGTGGTGGCCACCGACGACCACGAGCTGATGCTGACCTTCTTCGACAAGAAGAAGCACATCGCCGACTGGCGCAGGAGCAACATCGAGCCGGGCGCGCACGGTGTCTTCTCCGGCAAGGTCGGCAGGTTCCGCAACCGCTGGCAGCTGACCAACCCGCAGACCCAGCTCTTCGGCGACGAGCAGGACGACGGTCTCGACCGGGCTCGCGACAGCTGGGAGCGCCAGCCCAGCCTGCTCACCCTCTATCCCGCCACAGCGACCGTGCAGAGCTGGCAGCTCCAGCGTGTGATCGGGCTGGCGCTCGACTTGGTCGAGGACATCCCCGAGCCCTTGCCGCCCTCGGTACGTCTCGCCCACGGTCTGCTCAGCTCCGCCCAGGCGCTGCAGTGGATCCACCGGCCCGACTCGCGCGTCGAGCAGGAGGCCGCCGAACGCACGCTCCGCTTCGAGGAGGCTTTCGTCACCCAGACCGTGCTGGCTCGTCGGCGCGCAGAGCTGGCAAGGCTTCCCGCGCAGGCCCGCTCAGGCGTCGCAGGAGGTCTGCTCGACCGCTTCGACGAGCGGCTGCCCTTCGCGCTGACCGCCGGCCAGCGCGACGTGAGCGAGGACATCCTCACCGATCTCGCCGGGGGGCACCCCATGCACCGCCTGCTCCAGGGCGAGGTCGGGTCGGGAAAGACCGTCGTCGCGCTCCGGGCGATGCTCCGGGTCGTGGACTCGGGTGGTCAGGCGGCCCTTCTCGCTCCGACCGAGGTCCTCGCCCAGCAGCACCACCGCTCGATCACGACGATGCTCGGCGACCTCGCCGCGGGGGGCATGCTCGGCGGTGCTGAGGGCAGCACCCAGGTCGCGCTGCTCACGGGCTCGTCAGGCGCCGCCGCCCGCCGCAGCGCGCTGCTCGACGCGGCTTCGGGGGTGGCCGGGATCGTGATCGGCACCCACGCCCTGCTGGAGGAGCAGGTCCAGTTCGCCGACCTCGGGCTCGTGGTCGTCGACGAGCAGCACCGCTTCGGTGTCGAGCAGCGGGCAGCCCTCGCGGCCAAGGCCGGAGAGTCGCGACCCCATGTCCTGGTGATGACGGCCACCCCCATCCCGCGCACCGTGGCGATGACGGTGTTCGGGGATCTCGAGACCTCGACCCTGGCTGAGCTGCCCTCGGGGCGCGCCCCGATCCAGAGCAGCGTCGTGCCCATGCGCACCCAGCCGACCTGGCTCGACCGCGCGTGGGAACGCGTTCGGGAGGAGGTGGAGAAGGGTCATCAGGCCTATGTCGTCTGCCCTCGGGTCGACCCCGAGGAGAAGGCATCGGAGAACGGCGTTCGGCTCGCCTCGGTGGAGCAGGTCGCTCCGCTGCTGGCCGAGGGCGCTCTCGCGGGCCTTCGCGTCGAGTCCCTCCACGGCCGGATGGCGCCCGATCGCAAGGATGCGGTGATGCGCGCGTTCGCCGAGGGCGAGATCGACGTACTCGTGGCGACGACCGTGATCGAGGTCGGCGTCGACGTCGGCAACGCGACCGTGATGGTCGTCCTCGACGCCGACCGGTTCGGCGTGTCCCAGCTTCACCAGCTTCGCGGTCGTGTGGGTCGGGGCGGCCACCCGGGGCTCTGTCTCCTCGTCACCCAGGCCGAGCAGGGCACCTCGGCGCTCGCCCGCCTCGACGCGGTCGCCGCGACGACCGACGGGTTCGAGCTCTCCCGCGTGGACCTCGAGCAGCGTCGGGAGGGCGACGTCCTCGGCGCCGCCCAGTCCGGCAGCCGTTCCGGCCTGCGACTGCTCTCGGTGCTCGAGCACGAGGATGAGATTGTCGCCGCTCGCGAGGCGGCCCTTGAGGTGGTCGGCGCCGACCCCACCCTCAGCCAGCATCCTGAGCTCGCCGAGGCGGTGCGTCGTCTCGACGAGTCGGAGCAGGCCGACTACTTGGAGAAGGCATGAACCACCCCCGCATTCGCCCTTCCCGTCCCCGGGCCGACGCATGACCCGGATCATCGGCGGGACGGCAAGGGGCCGCCGTCTCAAGGCGCCGTCGGGCGACCGGACCCGACCGACGTCGGACCGCGTGCGGGAGGCGTTGTTCTCGAGCCTGCACTCCGACCTCGGCTCGCTGACCGGCCTCCGGTTCCTCGACCTCTACGCCGGGTCCGGAGCCGTCGGCCTGGAGGCCAGGTCTCGCGGGGCGGGCGTGGTCACGCTCGTCGAGCAGGACCGCCGGACCGCCTCGCTGATCCGCGACAACATGACCTCGCTGAGGTTCAGCCAGGTCGAGGTCATCACGGGCGCCGTCGCCCGGATCCTGGCCGCGCCGCCCCGCGCGCCGTACGACGTGGTCTTCCTCGACCCTCCCTACGTCCTCGGCGACGACGACGTGACGGCCGACCTGAGGTCACTGCTCGAGCAGGGCTGGCTCGCCGAGGGGGCTGTCGTGGTGGTCGAACGGTCCTCCCGCGGCGGTGACCTGAAGTGGCCAGAGGGCCTGGTCGCCGCCCGGTCTAGGAGGTACGGCGAGACCACCCTTTGGTACGGTCACGCACCGGAGCAGGACAACCAGCCAGATCTCGCCCAAGCGCCATGACCCCGCCGTGAACCGAGGAGCAGAAGTGCGCAGAGCCGTGTGTCCCGGGTCGTTCGATCCCGTCACCAACGGACACATCGACATCGTCTCCCGCGCGTCGAAGCTCTTCGACGAGGTGACGGTGGCGGTCTTGATCAACAAGTCGAAGAAGAACATGTTCAGCGTCGACGAGCGGATCGACATGCTGACCCAGGTCTGCTCCGACTTCCCGAACGTGAAGATCGACGCCTTCCACGGACTGCTCGTGGACTTCTGCCGCGAGCGCGACATCCATGCGATCGTCAAGGGGCTCCGCGCGGTGAGTGACTTCGACTACGAGCTCCAGATGGCCCAGATGAACTCCAGCCTTGCACCCGTGGAGACGGTGTTCGTGCCGACCAGCCCTGAGTACTCCTTCCTGGCATCGAGCCTGGTCAAGGAGGTGGCCATGTTCGGCGGTGACGTGTCGTCGCTGGTGCCGCCGCTGGTCCTCGAGAGGCTCAAGGCCCGACTCGCTGAACGCGGGGCTCAGTAGCCAGTCTGTGACGAAACTCCCGCCTTCTCGTATCGTTCTGCCAGGGGTAGGGAGTGGTCTTCGGGGTAGAAGACGAGGGTTCCCCTGACATTTTTCTGGAAAGGTCAACGTGAACGTGCGTGCCAAGCTTGCCGAGATCCGGCGGGCTGTAGAACAGGCTCGGTCGATGCCGATGTCTGCTTCCGTGGTCGTGAACCGCGCCGAGATGCTGGAGATGCTCGAGGAGCTCGGAGCAGCCCTCGACCACGAGCTCAGCGAGGCTGACCGGGTTCGCCGGCAGCGTGACGAGGTTGTCGACGAAGGCCGCCGCGAGGCTGAGCGCATCGTCGCCGACGCCCGCAACGAGCGCGACCACCTGGTCTCGGACACCGAGGTCTACCGGGTGGCTCGCCGGCGGGCGGATGAGGTCATGGCGGAGGCGCAGGCAGACGCCGATGGCCTGCGCAAGGAGACCGACGACTACGTCGACGGCAAGCTGGCCAACTTCGAGATCTCCTTGGAGCGCACGATGGAGGCTGTTCGCCGCGGCCGGGAGCGGCTGGCGGGCCGGTCGGCCCTCGACTCGCTGACCGAGGACGAGGCCGACCGCATCAAGCTGCCCGACCATCTCGAAGGCTGACCGGGGCGTGCCGGCTTCCACCCGGCCTCGTTTTGGTGGCCGATGGCCCCAGACGCTACGCTTGTCGACGGTTCGCCATGCTCGATCTGCGTCAGACAGCACTCCGCTGGTGCGGCGCGGCCGGACCTGGTGGACTGTGATCTGTTGTGCCCGATGACGGAAGTGACGTGACCGTGTCTCTCGACCCGAGAGCGCCGCTCGTGCTCGACACCCGCGAGCTCGGCCGCCGCCCGGGGTCGCAGCGCAAGGTGTCATTCACGGCACCGGCGCCAGCAGATCTCGGCATCGAAGTACTCCGCGTCCCCGAAGGTTCGCCGGTCGAGTTCGACCTGCGGCTCGAGGCGGTCATGGAGGGCGTCCTCGTCACCGGCATCGCCAGTGCCGACCTGACGGGGGAGTGCGCCAGGTGCCTGGAGCATCTCCGAGACGACGTCGAGGTGGACTTCCAGGAGCTCTTCGCATACGAGGAGAGCGACACCGCGGCGGACACCGGCGACGACGATGCCAGCCGGTTGGAGGGAGACCTGCTCGACCTCGAACCACTGCTGCGGGATGCGGTGGTGCTCTCACTGCCCTTCCAGCCGCTGTGCCGGGAAGACTGCCCGGGTCTGTGCACCGAGTGTGGTGCCCGGCTCGCGGACGACCCGGGACACCAGCACGACGAGGCGATCGACCCGCGATGGGCGGCGCTGCAAGGGCTGGCAGAACAGACCGAAGAACAGCTCGGCCGTGAATCCGGCCCGACCAAGGAGTGAGATAAGTGGCAGTCCCGAAGCGGAAGATGTCGCGCAGCAACACGCGTCACCGTCGCTCGCAGTGGAAGGCTGTTGCGCCCTCGCTGGTGACCTGCAGCAACCCCGCTTGCGGCTCGAAGCACCTGCCTCACCGCGCCTGCCCCGAGTGCGGCCAGTACGGCGCCCGCGCGGACCGTCGTCAGGTTCTCTGACGGAAGTGGTCGTGAGCGAGCCGTCGTACGACGACTTGCGTGCAGCGCTCGGCAGCCCTGAGCTGGCTGCCGAGCTGCTGGACCTCGCACTCACCCACCGCTCCTACGCCTACGAGAACGGTGGACTCCCCACGAACGAGCGACTGGAGTTCCTCGGGGACTCCGTGCTCGGCGTCGTGGTGACCGACACCCTCTACCGCGCACATCCGGACCTCTCCGAGGGCCGGCTGGCGAAGCTGCGGGCGGCGGTCGTCAACGCCCGCGCGCTTGCCGACGTCGCTCGAACCATCGGCCTCGGGGAGCACATCAAGCTCGGACGGGGCGAGGAGGCGACTGGTGGGCGCGACAAGTCCTCGATCCTCTCCGACACCGTCGAGGCGGTGATCGGTGCGGTCTACCTCAGCGGCGGCTTCGAGGCCGCGAGCCGGCTGGTTCACCTGCTGTTCGACTCGCTGATGGAGACCGCCGCGGGACTCGGCGCAGGCCTGGACTGGAAGACCAGCCTCCAAGAGCTCTCTGCCGAGCACTCCCTCGGGGTTCCCGAGTACGTCATCGAGGCCGAGGGCCCCGACCACGAGAAGGTCTTCACCGCCCAGGTGAAGGTCGGTGTGACCCTCTACGGCAGCGGCACCGGGCGCTCCAAGAAGGAGGCCGAGCAACAGGCTGCCGAGACCGCCTACCGCGCGATCGCCGCGGAGCGAGGGACCGCCGGCCGCGCCATCGTCGAGGACGTCGACGAGGACGACAGCGACTCCGACGACTGAGCTGCCGTGCCCGAGCTTCCCGAGGTCGAGGTAGTCCGGGCCGGACTCGAGGCCCACGTGGTCGGACAGACGATCCGGGCGGCCGAGGTTCTCCACCCGCGTCCGCTGCGCCGTCACGCGGCTGGCCCCGACGACTTCGTTGCCTCCGTCCGAGGTCGCACCGTGGTCGCCGCCTGTCGTCGCGGCAAGTACCTCTGGCTCCCGCTGGACAACGGCGACGCCGTGATCGCCCATCTCGGCATGAGCGGCCAGATGCTCGTGCAGCCGCCCTCCGCCCCTGATGAGCGCCATCTCCGGGTGCGGTTTTCGCTCTCGCCGGGCGCGGACCCCGGAGCGGGAGACGCCGGGAGCGACGTCGAGCTGCGTTTCGTGGACCAGCGGATGTTCGGCGGGCTGTCCCTGTCCCCAGGTGGCGCGCAGCTACCACCTGAGATAGCCCACATCGCGCGCGACCCGATGGACCCCGACTTCGACGACCAGGAGTTCGTGTCGCGGGTCCGTCGACGTAGTGCCGGCATCAAACGGCTCCTGCTCGACCAGACGCTGATCTCCGGGGTGGGAAACATCTACGCCGACGAAGCGCTGTGGCTGGCTCGGCTGCACGGAGACCGCCCCGGCGATCGCCTCCGCCGCGCCGACGTCGTCGAGCTCCTGGCGGGCGTACGCACCGTCCTGGCGGCTGCACTCGCCCAGGGTGGGACCTCGTTCGACACGCTTTACGTGAACGTCAATGGGCAGAGCGGCTATTTCGAACGGTCGCTCGAGGTCTACGGGCGGGAGGCCGAGCCCTGCTCCCGATGCGGTACGCCGGTGCGGCGAGTGTCCTTCATGAACCGTTCGTCGTACTTCTGCCCACGTTGTCAGCCACCGCCGCGGCGTCGGGTCTCCTGAGCCGCCTGCTGAACCGCCGCCGGGACGACGCCGGTGTGGTCGATCGGGGTCCAGGGCTCCGAGGCCACCCACTGGCTGCCGCATCCCGAGCAGGCGAAGATCCTCTCCCCGTCGAGCAGTGCCGGGGTCTCGCCCCAGCTGCACAGCCGGCGGCACGCGGAGATTCGGAGGCGGGAGGTCATGAGGCGAAGTTACCGGGGTCGGCATGCCGGGAATCTGCCCGGGATTGACCCCGGGCCGGGGGAGTGCGATTCTGAAGAGACACTCCCACCCCGGCCACAGCCGGTCCCGCGGTGTGACCTCAATCTCCCATCGGAGGACACCTATGGCCAAGGCGCTTCTCGGCTACATGAGCAGCACCGACCCTCGCGCACTCGCCCAGCTCATGGCGGAGAACCGCCGCCTTCGACGGCAGGTAGCCGATCTCGAGGCTTGTGTGCTTCGGCTCCAGTCCGAGAACGACTCGCTGGCCGCCGCCGCAGCGGAGGCTCACCTGCTCTCGCTCGACGAGAGCATGCAGCCAGCCTGACCCTTTCGCGGCACGCCGCGACTTCGCGGACCCTCGTAGGCTCGCGACATGAGCCTTCCTGTCTCCGTCGCGCACGGCATCGATGTGGCCCTCGACCGGTCGGTCGTGCTCGGCTACACCAGGCTCGGCCCCGCCCTCCGGCGCGCGTGGTGGCCTGAGGACCCCGCGCCAGGGTCGCTGTCCGGAGCGGTGGTGGCGGTGACCGGTGCCAACTCCGGGCTCGGCAAGGCCACGGTGATCGGTGCCGCGCGGCTCGGCGCCGAGGTCAGGATGCTCTGCCGCAACGTGGACCGCGGCCACGCGGCCCGGAAGGACATACTCCGGGAGGTCCCGGGTGCCGCCCTCCACGTCGACCAGTGCGACGTCAGCGACCTCGGCTCGCTGCCGCAGTTCGCCTCCGACCTTGCCGGCGAGGTGCCTCGGTTGCGCGCTCTGGTCCACAACGCCGGCGTGCTGCCCCCCGAGCGCAGCGAGACCGCCGACGGGCACGAGCTGACCCTCGCCACGCACGTCCTGGGGCCTCACATCCTCACCGACGCGCTGCGTGGCCCCCTGGCCGCCGACAAGCTCGGGCGCGTCGTCTTCGTGGTGTCCGGCGGCATGTACACCCAGGCCTTGGTCACAGGCGACCTCGAGTACACCAGGGGCACCTACTCCGGGGCGACCGCCTACACCCGCACCAAGCGCATGCAGGTGCACCTCGCGGAGGAGTGGGCGCGGCGCCTCGTGAGCGAGAGCATCGCCGTGCACAGCACCCATCCGGGCTGGGCGCAGACGCCTGGGCTGAGCGAGGCCCTGCCCGGTTTCACACGTCTGCTGCGCCCGTTCCTGAGGTCGGCGGAGTCCGGCGCGGACACGACGGTGTGGCTGCTCGCCTCTCCGGAGGGGCACGAGGCCTCGGGCATGTTCTGGCACGACCGGGCACCCCGCCCCACCTCGCACCTCGCGCACGCCGCGCCGTCGGCCGACGAGGTACGTCGGTTGTGGGACGCCGTCGTGGAGGCGACCGGAGTGCCGTCGGGCTGACGAGCCCTCGATGCCGCAGGGCGTGACCCGAGTGCGGATGCCTCGTTGTGCAGTGCATCCGCCGTCCACACGGGACGGTGACCACGACGAGGACACCGATGAGCCTGATGCGGTCTCCGTCCCCGCTCGCTACGGGGGCGCCCACGCCTCCGGTCGGCCGGGCCGCGACCCGACCGCCGTTTGACGAAGCGGACGAAAGGGTATTCGAGGGGACGAGTGACGCCGCTCACACAGGCCGCGGCGCCCGCTGGGAGGGAACCCCATGAGATCGACTCCGCTTCGTGCGGCCGCGCGTGCGATCACCGTCGCCGTCTCGGCCGCTCTGCTGACCCTGGTGCCGGCGACCGGCGCCTCGGCCCACGGGGACAAGGAACGCACCGACAAGATGCGTGCCGAGTACTCCGCAGGCTCGAACATCCCGCTGATCAGCAGTTCCAACGTCAACCTCGTCACGAGCCAGCCCGGCTCGACGGGGATCTCGGGCTGTTTCATGAAGTCGGCGCCCACCTTCGTGATGTCGAACCTCGACTCGATCCGGGTCTTCGACGTGAGCAACCCGCTCGCGCCGAAGGAGACCGGTCGTCTGGGCAACCTCGTGTTCGAGAACGAGGCGATCAACTGCGGTGAGCGCAAGTCCGGCAGCGGCACCGAGCGCTTCGCCCTCATCGGGGTCGACCTGTACGACGTCTCGACCGACGTGCAGCACACCAGCAGCGCCCTCCTCGGCAAGGAGCTCGTCGTGGTCGACGTGACCGACCCGGCCAACCCCCGGATCCGGTCCAGCGCGCCCACGACGACGAGCACCCACACCGTGGCGTGCATCGCCGAGACCGACTGTGACTACGCGTACTCGGCCGGCAGCGGCTCCGCGGGCACCTTCTCGATCATCGACCTCCGCGACCTCGACAACCCCGTCGAGGTCGACTCCGACCCCGCCAAGGCAGGCGTGCAGCCCTTCCGCTCGCCCGCGGCAGGTCACAAGTGGAACTTCGACGGCGCCGGGTACGCCACCCACACCGGCTACGACGGCTCGGCGATCTTCGACGTGACCGACCCCACTGACCCGCAGCTCGTCGCGGGCACCGGGATGGCCAAGGACGCCGTCGACCCCTCCGGTGAGGGCGGCTACAACGACTTCATCCACCACAACTCGTTCCGTCCCAACGCCTCGGCCTTCCGGCCGGACGCGCCGCCCTCGCTCGAGAACGGCAACATCCTGCTGGTGACAGAGGAGGACTACGAGCAGACCGACTGCGCCAAGGCCGGGTCGTTCCAGACCTGGCACGTCAAGCGCCTTGACGGCAGCCAGGGCTCGATCGTGCCCCTCGACAAGGTCGAGCTGGCCGACCTCGGGTCGTTCCCGGTCCCGCAGTACGCCTTCTGCTCCGCACACTGGTTCGACTACCACCAGTCGGGCATCGTGGCCGTCGGCTACTACGGTGGCGGCACCCAGTTCGTCGATGTCCGCGACCCGAAGAACATCAAGCCCTACGGCCACGCGACCTGGGGTGTGTCGGAGGTCTGGGACACCTACTGGGCCCCGGTCTACAACAGCAACGGCGTGGCGACCGGCCGCAAGACGAACCTCGCCTACTCCGTGGACCTCGTGCGAGGACTCGACGTCTACGCGGTCGACCTGCCCGGTGGCGTGGAGCTGACCAACGAGATCTCCCTCGGGTCGACCAGCCCGTTCGGGGTGCTCTCCTGGCCGGAGGACGCCCTGCCGATCTCCTTGCTGGTGCTCGGTCTGTTCGGGTCGGTGGTGCTCCGCCGTCGCGCCGCCGTACGCCAGGCACGCGAGTAACCGCTTCGGACAACGGTGCGCCGGTTCGGCGCGTCGAGCAGGTAGAGTGCCGTGTGCTGGCTTCCCCACGGCATGATTTGCTCGACCCACCGACCGGCGCACCGTGAGGAGCCCAAGCACGTGTACCTCAAGACCCTGACGCTCCGCGGGTTCAAGTCGTTCGCGTCCGCGACCACCCTGCAGCTCGAGCCCGGGATCACCTGCATCGTCGGCCCGAACGGCTCCGGCAAGTCCAACGTCGTGGACGCGCTCGCCTGGGTGATGGGCGAGCAGGGCGCGAAGTCCCTGCGCGGCGGCAAGATGGAGGACGTCATCTTCGCCGGGACGTCCGGTCGCCCGCCTCTTGGCCGGGCCGAGGTCGCGCTCACCATCGACAACGCCGACGGTGCGCTGCCGATCGAGTACGCCGAGGTGACGATCAGCCGCACCATGTTCCGCAACGGCGGCTCCGAGTACGCCATCAACGGCCAGTCCTGCCGACTGCTCGACGTCCAGGAGCTGCTCTCGGACTCCGGTATCGGTCGCGAGATGCACGTGATCGTCGGCCAGGGCCAGCTCGACACCATCCTTCACGCAACGCCCGAGGACCGCCGCGGCTTCATCGAGGAGGCCGCCGGTGTCCTCAAGCACCGCAAGCGCAAGGAGAAGGCGCTCCGCAAGCTGGACTCGACCGAGGGCAACCTCACCCGGCTCAACGACCTCCTGACCGAGATCCGTCGTCAGCTCAAGCCACTTGGTCGCCAGGCGGAGGTGGCCCGCAAGGCTGCCGTCGTCCAGGCCGACGTGCGTGACGCCCGCGCCCGTCTGCTCGCCGACGACCTGGTCACGGCCCGCACCTCCTTGGAGAAGGAGCTGGCCGACGAGAGCGTCCTGATGGAACGTCGCAGCGAGCTCGAGGCTGCGATCGAGGAGGCCCGAACCGCCGAGGCTCAGCTGGAGGAAGCCCTGCGCGAAGACCTCCCGGCACTCGCCCAGGCGCAGGAGACGTGGTTCGCGCTGTCGGGCCTGCGCGAGCGGCTCAAGGGCACCGCCGGCCTGGCTGCCGAACGAGCCCGCAACGCACAGCAGGCCGCCGACGAGCCGAGTGGAGGGTCCGGTCGCGACCCGGAACAGCTCCTCGCCGAGGCCGAGCGGGTGCGCGCGCAGGAGAACGAGATCAACGGCGAGGTCGAGCAGAACCGCGCGAGCCTCGAGGCCGCGGTCGCGACCCGCCAGGAGGTCGAGACCCGTCACGCGGAGGAGGACCGCCGTGTCGCAGGGCTGCTCCGAGCGGCCGCGGACCGTCGCGAGGGGCTGGCACGCCTGCACGGCCAGGTCAACGCGCTCAAGTCGCGCGCCGCTGCCGCGGAGGACGAGGTGGGCCGACTCTCGTCCGCGCGGGAGGAAGCACTCGCCCGGGCCGAGAGGGCGCAGCGCGACTTCACCGCTCTCGAGACCAAGGTCGCAGGACTCGACGCGGGGGAGGAGGGGCTGGACGCCGAGCACGAGGCGGCAGCAGGGGCCCTCGCCGACATCGAGGATCGCCTGGCCAAGACCCGTGAGGAGGCCCAGGCCGCCGAGCGCGAGCGGGGTGCCCTCGCGGCGCGCAAGGAGGCCCTGGAGATCGGGCTCAACCGCAAGGACGGCGCCGGCGCGCTGCTTGCCGCCAGCGACTCCGTCTCCGGCCTCCTCGGCTCGGTAGCGGCCCTGCTCTCGGTGCGTCCCGGCTACGAGGCCGCGATCGCCTCGGCCCTCGGTAGCGCCTCCGACGCGGTGGCTGTCGAGCACGTCGACGCCGCCCTCGACGCGATCACCCACCTGAAGTCCGACGACCTCGGACGGGCCGGGCTCTTGCTGGGTGGCGCCGCGGTCGACGACAGCACCTGGCCCGGCCTCCCGTCCGGTTCGGTCTACGCCACCGACGTGGTCGAGGCACCTGAGGCGCTTCGCCCCGCACTCTCACGGCTGCTGTTCAAGGTGGCGGTCGTGGACGACCTGAAGGCGGCCAAGGCGCTCGTGGCCGACCTGGCCGATGTCACGGCGGTGACTCGCGAGGGCGACATGCTCGGCGCCCACTTCGCCTCGGGCGGGTCGTCCTCACAGCCGAGCCTGATCGAGGTCCAGGCCGCCGTCGACGAGGCGGCCGAGAAGCTCGCGGAGGCCAACCACGCCTGTGAGCGGCTCGCCTTCGACCTCTCCCGGCTCGACGAGGAGCGCACTCAGGCCAAGCACCGTGTCGACGTGGCACTTGCCAAGCTGCACGAGTCCGACGCCACGCTCGCAGCGGTCGCCGAGGAGCTCGGACAGTACGGCTCCCAGGTCCGATCGGCCAGGGCCGAGGCCGAGCGTGTCACCAAGGCGATCGAGGCGGCCGAGGCGGCGCGCGACAAGGACCTCGCCGGCCTCGCCGATCTCGAGGAACGCCTCGCCGCGGCGGAGGACTCGCCTGAGGAGGAGCCTGACACCACCGAGCGTGAGCGCCTCGCCGAGGAGGCCCGGGGGGCGCGGCAGAAGGAGATGGACGCGCGGCTGGCCCTGCGCACCGCTGAGGAGCGGGCTCGGGCGTTGTCCGGCCGCGCTGAATCGCTGGTGCGCGCCGCCAAGGCCGAGCGTGAGGCCCGCGCCAAGGCAGCCGCCCGCCGCGAGAGAGTGATCCGCGAGGGACGGGTCGCCGAAGCAGTCGGGCGGGCCGTGGCCGTCGTACTCCAGCGCCTGGAGGTCTCGATCGAGCAGGCTGCGGCCGAACGTACGACGGTGGAGCAGGCGCGTCGGGGGCGTGAAGAGGAGCTGATGGCCGTCCGGGCCCGCTCCCGCGACCTGCTGAAGGAGCACGACGAGCTGGTCAACGCCGTCCACCGGGACGAGATGGCCAGGGCGCAGCAGCGGATGCGCATCGAGCAGCTCGAGCAGCGCGCGGTCGAGGAGCTCGGCCTTGACGTCGAGGTCCTCGTGAACGAGTACGGGCCCCACAACCTCGTCCCGCCGTCGGCACCCGCACAAGACACGGCCGACGGCGTCGAGGGCGAGGCGCCCGAGCCGGTGCCCTACGTCCGCGAGGAGCAGCAGAAGCGGTTGCGGGCCGCAGAGCGCGCCCTGTCGATGCTCGGCAAGGTGAACCCGCTCGCCCTCGAGGAGTTCTCCGCGCTCGAGGAGCGCCACAAGTTCCTCACCGAACAGCTCGAGGACCTCAAGCGGACCCGGCGCGACCTGCTCGACATCGTGCGCGAGGTCGACGAGCGCGTGGAGCAGGTCTTCACCGAGGCCTGGGAGGACGTCCGCGACGCCTTCGACCACGTGTTCAAGCGCCTCTTCCCCGGGGGTGAGGGCAAGCTGGTCCTGACCGATCCGTCGAACATGCTCACCACCGGCATCGAGGTCGAGGCGCGTCCTGCGGGCAAGAAGGTCAAGCGGCTGTCCCTGCTCTCCGGCGGCGAGCGGTCCCTGGTCGCGGTGGCCTTCCTCGTGTCGTTGTTCAAGGCCCGGCCCTCGCCGTTCTACATCCTCGACGAGGTCGAGGCAGCCCTCGACGACACCAACCTCGGACGCCTGCTCGAGATCTACGAAGAGCTGCGCGAGAACAGCCAGCTGCTCGTCATCACGCACCAGAAGCGGACGATGGAGGTCGGGGACGCGCTCTACGGCGTGACGATGCGAGGCGACGGCGTCTCCGCGGTCATCTCGCAGCGTCTGCGCGAGTCCGCGGCCTCGTGACCGGACGTCCCGGGCCCCCGAGCCGGGGCGACTTCGCCGTCTGGCGGCAGGCGACGACGCGCTGGGCGGACGACGACGCGTACGGTCACCTGAACAACGCCCGCTACTACGAGCTCTTCGACACGGCCGTGAACGCCCACCTCTTCGAGGCGACCGGCATCAACGTGCGGAGGCTCTCCGCGATCGGCGTGGTCGCGGAGACGTCCTGCCGGTACTTTCGGGAGATCGGCTTTCCCGCCCCGATCGACATGGGGCTCGCGGTCGAGCGGCTCGGCACCTCGTCGGTGATCTACCGGATCGGCCTCTTCCAGGGGGACTCGGACCTCGCCGCGGCAGAGGGCCGCTTCGTCCACGTGTACGTCGACAACGCCGACGGGCCGGGCAACCGGCCGGTTCGACCGGTCCCCGACGAGATCCGGGCCGTCGTGGAGCCGCTCGTGCGGCCCCCTGCCGGGGAACGCTGAGGACGAGCGAGGCAAGATAGGCGCTTGCTTGTTTGGGGCGGTGGCCTTCGGGCACCTCCTCTTCAGGTCCCAACTCAACACTCTCGGAAGCGGTGCCTTTCTTGCTCTCGATCGTCGTCGCGATGCTCGTGATCCTCGTCCTCGCAGGGGTGGTGGCCCTCTACGTGGCCTACCCCCACCGCGGCGAGGAGATGCCGCACACGCCATGGGTCGGGGACGCCATGCGCAAGGGTGTGGAGATGCTGCCGACGTTGGACAACCAGCGCGAGCGGCACTCAGCGCACCACTGAGCCCTCGACCTTCCCTGGATGGCACGGCCCGGCCGTCGCCTTGAAGGGGTCTGATTGGATGGTGCCCGTGGGTGAATATCTCTACCTGATCATCGGCATCGCCGTTGCGGCGTTCGCCCTCGTCATCGGTCTTGTCGCAACCCGGAGCCGTGGGCGTGGCCGCGTCGAGCCCGGCAAGGGCAAGCAGTCCGGGACGGGCGTGCTCGCGCCGCCGGAGCCGACCGTCGGTGAGGACGCCGAGACGCCGCGCGACACCCCGACGCGCACCATCGAGGATGCCACCCTTCCCGAGGCACCTGTCCAGCCTCCGGCGGAGGAGGCGCCGGTCCTCGAGCGGCCGGAGTCTGCGAAGAGCCGGCTGGTCCGTCTGCGGGAGCGCCTCTCCCGATCCCAGGGGCCCCTCGGACGCGGGCTGCTCGCGCTGCTGTCCCGAGACGTCGTCGACGAGGACACTTGGGAAGAGATCGAGGACATCCTCATCACCGCGGACGTGGGTGTCGGGCCGACCCAGGAGCTTGTCGCCCGGCTCCGCACCAGGATGAAGGTCGAGGGGAAGACGTCGGCAGGGGTGGCGGACATCCTGCGCGAGGAGCTTCTCACCCTGGTGGATCCCTCCATGGACCGCACTCTGCACGTGAACCGTCACGAGGGGCTGCCCGGCGTAGCGCTCGTGGTCGGCGTCAACGGCACCGGCAAGACCACCACCGTGGGCAAGCTGGCCAGGGTCCTGGTGGCCGAGGACAAGCAGGTCGTCCTCGGCGCGGCCGACACCTTCCGTGCTGCCGCGGCCGAGCAGCTCACCACCTGGGGCGAGCGGGTCGGCGTGCCGGCAGTGCGCGGTCCCGAGGGCAGCGACCCGGCCAGTGTCGCGTTCGAGGCGGTCAAGTCCGGCGTGGAGCAGGAGGCCGACGTGGTCATCGTCGACACGGCCGGGCGCCTGCAGAACAAGGCCGGCCTGATGGACGAGCTCGGCAAGGTCCGCCGCGTGATCGAGAAGCAGGCACCCGTGACGGAGGTGCTGCTCGTCCTCGACGCCAGCACCGGTCAGAACGGCATGGTCCAGGCGCGCGTGTTCAGCGAGGTCGTCAACGTCACCGGCATCGTCCTCACCAAGCTCGACGGGTCGGCCAAGGGCGGGATCGTGGTCGCCGTCCAGCGCGAGCTCGGCGTCCCGGTGAAGCTCGTGGGCATCGGTGAGGGCGCCGACGACCTGGCACCGTTCGAGCCCGAGGCGTTCGTGGACGCGTTGCTGGGCCAGGGCGCCTAGCTCGGGCGCCCGTCGTTCTGCCGGCCGCCCTCGATGAGGACCCCTCGGAGGGTCAGCTCCACCAGACGAGGCACGTCCTCGACCGTGGGGAGCGGCCGGTTGGTGATCGCCCGCACGGCGATCACCCCGCCGAGCCACTGCACGCAACAGTCGAGATCGGCGTCGTCTCGGATCTCTCCCCGCTCGATCGCCCTCAGGAACATCTGTCTGGCCTGCTGCTCGGTGCGTTCGGTCGCAGTCCGGTACAACGCCGCGATCCGGTCGTCGCGGACCGACTCGGCGATCGACATCTTGAGGTAAGCCGCACCCTGGGGAGAGCCGACGAACGTGAGCGCAGCGCGGTAGCTCTCGGCCAGATCGGCCCGGATCGAGCCGGTGTCGGGCTGGGGCATCTCGACCGAGTAGAGCCGCTCCATAGCAGCGACCGCCAGGTCGTCCTTGCTTGGCCAGCGGCGGTAGACCGTTGCCTTACCGACCCCCGCCGTCGCCGCGACGTCGTCCACGGTCATCCGCTCGAACCCACGCTCGCGAAGAAGGTCGGCGGCTGCCTGGATGATGCTCTCGTCTGTCTGCGGGTCCCGCGGGCGACCCCGGCCCCGTCGTAGCGGTTGCGTTTCGGGCTCGCCGGCGACGTTCGTCATGGGATCAACGATACCCACATATCCGAAACTCCTGGCCCTGTGGCGTCACCTAATCCGTCACCTGGCTGTAACACGAACATCCAAGACGTCACCTCCCCGCAACATCGGCTGCCGCCTCGTGAAACGTGGCGCCGCCAGGGTTCTCACATCCGGGCGGGCGGCGTCGACAGCGCGGTCGAAGCGGCGCCCTCCCTCCCCGAGAGCAACTTCTGGAGGTTCCATGGACACCGGCCACGCAGCCTGGGTTCTCACCTCCGCGTCCCTGGTTCTGTTGATGACGCCCGGCCTGGCGTTCTTCTACGGCGGTATGACGCGGTCCAAGTCCGTCCTGAACATGATGATGATGTCCTTTGGAGCGATGGGCATCGTCACAGTTGTCTACATCCTGTGGGGATGGTCGATGTCGTACGGCAGCGACGCGTTCGGCGCAGGAAAGGCCGGCCTCTTCGGCGACCCGTTCGAGCTCTTCGGGCTCACGGGTATCGACGCAGGCACCTACCTCGGCGTCGCGTTCCAGCTGACCTTCGCCATCATCACCGCAGCGCTGATCAGCGGTGCGATCGCTGATCGCGTGAAGTTCTCGACCTGGATGGTCTTCGTGCCGATCTGGGTCACGCTGTCGTACTTCCCGCTGGCGCACATGGTCTGGGGCGGCGGTTTCCTCAGCGGCGCCGAGGGCGCGCTGGCCACGTGGTTCTTCGACGGCGTGGCCCCGGTTGACTACGCCGGCGGCACAGTGGTCCACATCAACGCCGGCATGGCCGCCCTCGTACTCGTGCTCGTCATCGGCGCTCGTCGCGGCTTCGGGCGAGAGGTCATGCGCCCCCACAACCTGCCGTTCACCATGCTCGGCGCCGGCCTGCTGTGGTTCGGCTGGTACGGCTTCAACGTCGGCTCGTTCATCCCGACCGCTACGGCCGGTGTCGCCGGTGAGAGCGGCGACATGTTCGACAACTCGGTCCAGTTCGCGGTCAACTTCGTGGGCGAGACCGGCCTGGTCTGGGTGAACACCACGGCCGCCGCAGCCGCGGCGATGCTCGGCTGGCTCCTCGTGGAGAAGATCCGTGACGGGAAGGGCACCAGCCTCGGTGCCGCGTCGGGCGTCGTCGCCGGCCTGGTCGCCATCACCCCGGCATGCGGTTCGCTCAGCCCGGTGGGATCGCTGGCCCTCGGTGCCGTGGCCGGTGCCATCGCCGCGGTCGCCGTCGGTCTCAAGTACAAGCTCGGGTACGACGACTCGCTCGACGTCGTGGGTGTTCACCTCGTCGCGGGCCTCGTCGGCACGATCGGCATCGGCTTCCTCGCCACCTCCAACGGGCTGTTCTACGGAGGCGGCGTCGCCCAGCTTGTCGTGCAGGTGGTCATCGCGCTCTTCGCAATGGTCTGGTCGGGTGTCTTCACGCTCGTCATCGCCTTGGCCCTGAAGTACACGATGGGTTGGAGGATCACCGACGAGGACGAGGTCGAGGGGATCGACTTCGTGGAGCACGGTGAGACCGCCTACGAGTTCGTCTCCCGGTCGGGAGGTGCCCGCGGGCCGGCCAGCACCCTGGCCACCGCTGCCAAGAGTGAAGGAGTGAAGGCATGAAGCTCGTCACCGCGGTGATCAAGCCGCACAAGTGGGAAGAGGTTCGCGAGGCCCTCGAGACCTTTGGGGTCACCGGCATGACGGTGAGCGAGGTCAGCGGGTACGGCCGCCAGAAGGGGCACACCGAGGTCTACCGCGGGGCGGAGTACGACATCGCCCTGGTCCCGAAGATCCGCATCGAGATCGTGGTCGAGGACGCCGACGCCGACGACATCGTGGGCATCATCGCCAAGACCGCGCAGACCGGGCGGATCGGTGACGGGAAGATCTGGGTGGTTCCCGTCGAGAGCGCGGTCCGGGTCCGCACCGGCGAGCGCGACGAGGAAGCGCTGTAGGCCGGTCGTGACCGCCGCTCAGCGAGCGCAACGCGCGGACGCTGCCGATGCCCTGTGCTCGGCAGCGTTCGCGCGTGCGCTGGAGGGGAGGCGCGGTGCCGCGACGACCGACGAGAGCGGGATGGCCCTGGTCGCCGTAGGCGGCTACGGCCGCCGCGAGCTGGCTCCTCACTCCGACCTCGACGTCGTCCTCGTGCACACCGAGGACGCCGACGTGGACGAGGTGGCGGCGCAGGTGTGGTACCCGCTGTGGGACGCCGGTGCCACGGTCGACCACGCCGTGCGTGCCCTCCAGGAGGTCGCCGAGGCCGCCAAGCAGGACGTCCGTGTCGCGCTCGGCCTGCTCGACGCCCGCCATCTGGCCGGGGACACCTCCGTCACCTTGCGCCTGCGGTCCGCACTGCTGGCCCAGTGGCGCCGCCATGCCCGCGAGAGGCTGCCGGAGCTTCGACATCTGGTGGAGCGGCGGGTGGAGCGCCTCGGAGAGCTAGCCCACTCCACGGTCCCGGACCTGAAGGAGTCCGGCGGGGGGCTCCGCGACGCCACGATCCTCAACGCCCTGGTCGCCACCTGGCTCGTGGACGTGCCCCACAGCGACCTCGAGCCCAGCAGGCTCGCGCTGCTCGACGTCCGCGACGCCCTCCACGCTGTGGCGGGACGCGCCTCTGACCGGATCGGGCCCGAGATGTGGCCCGACCTGGCAGCCGAGCTGGGGCACGATGGCGCCGAGGCGACCCAACGGTTGGTGCGCGAGCTCGGCCGCAGAACCACCCACATCTCCAGGCTCACGTGGCGTCGGGTCGAAGGCGTCCTGAGCCCCCGTAGCGCCCCCAACCGCCGAACCCCGGGGCCGGTGATGGAGCCCCTCGGACACGGGCTCGCGACGACGGCCGGCGAGGTCGTCGTGCAGCGGCGCAGCGGGCCGGCCGACCTCTCAACGCTTCTCCGCGCCGCCGCCGTCGCCGCCGAACGCGACCTCATCCTCTCGCCCCCCACGGCGGCCCGCCTCGTGCGGGAGGCTCCCGACCTGCCCGAGCCGTGGCCGGCGGAGACCCGCGAGCTCCTGGTGCGACTGCTGGCTGCCGGCCCCGGCCTGCTCCCGGTGTGGGAGACGCTCGACGAGACCGGCGCGCTGACCCGGTTGCTCCCCGAGTGGGAGCGAGTCCGGTTGCTCCCGCACGCCTCGGTCGTGCACAGGTTCACCGTCGACCGGCACCTGGTCGAGACCTGCATCGAGGCCTCGAGACTGATCCGGCGTGTGCCACGGCCGGACCTTCTGGTCGTGGCCGCTCTGGTCCACGACATCGGCAAGGGCGAGCTGCGTGAGCACAGCGTCGCGGGGGAGCCGATTGCGGCCGCGCTGGCCCGACGGATCGGGTTCTCCGCGTCCGATGCGGCGGTCATCGCCTCGCTCGTGCGGCACCACCTCCTGCTCGCCGAGGTGGCCACCACCCGAGACCCCGAGGACCCCGCGACCGTCGAGCACGTCCTCGGACAGGTCAGCGATCCCATGACCTTCGACCTGCTGGCGGCGCTGACCGAGGCAGACGCCCGGGCCACCTCAGCCAAGGCGTGGACCCCCTGGCGCTCGGGGCTCGTCGAGAGCCTCGTCGAGCGCGTGCGGGCGGTCATGCACGAGGGCCCCGCGGCGATCGAGCCCGCGGCATGGGAGCGCCCCATCGACGTGCCTCCCGCGGTCCTGCGCGACAGCTCGCGGGTCGACGTACACGTGGAGGAGGGGGAGCACGGCTGCGAGGTGACCGTGGTGACCGGAGACCGGAGTGGGGTGCTCGCGGCGATCTCGGGAGCGTTCGGCGTCCTGCGCCTGCCGATCCGGTCCGCCCGCGCCTGGACCCAGGACCGGTACGCCGTCTCGCAGTGGCAGGTCGACGACGGATCCGTGGACGCGGCCGTCGTGCGCAACCGTGTGGAGGCCGTCTTCGAAGGTCGCCTCGACCCCGGCGCACGGCTGCGGCGCAGGACGGGCGACGCGCTCGACCCCTCGGTGGCAGTCCGTCCCGAGGCGTCGCGCCGGGCCACGGTCATCGAGGTCCGCATGGCGGACCAGCCGGGCGTGGTCCACCGGGTCTGCCAAGCCCTGGCCGAGATCGGGATCTCCGTGAGGTCCGCGCACGTCGCCACTGTCGGGCCACAGGCGGTGGACGTCTTCTACGTCCAGGAGGAGAGCGCCGGGGCCCTCGGGGACGAGCGGGCAGCCCAGGCAGCACACGCCGTACGCGAGGCGCTCGGGGATCCCGGCTACCCTTGATCCCTGACCTCCCGGCCGACCGCACACCCGGGCAGGTCCCGCATGCCTGCGACGTCGAACCGACACGAGGACTGACCACCATTGTTTGCGACTCTCTCTGACCGCCTTGCCGAGACCTTCAAGAACCTCCGCGGCAAGGGCCGGCTCTCAGAAGCCGACATCGACGCGACCGCTCGCGAGATCCGTATCGCGCTGCTCGAGGCCGACGTCGCGCTCCCGGTCGTCAAGGAGTTCGTGGCGGCGGTCAAGGAGCGCGCCCGGGGCGAGGAGGTCAGCCAGGCGCTGAACCCGGCACAGCAGGTCATCAAGATCGTCAACGACGAGCTCGTCACGATCCTCGGTGGCGAGACCAGGCGCCTTCGCTTCGCCAAGAACCCGCCGACGGTGATCATGCTCGCGGGTCTCCAGGGCACCGGCAAGACCACCCTGGCCGCCAAGCTCGCCCTGTGGCTGAAGAACCAGGGCAACAGCCCTCTCCTCGTGGCAGCCGACCTCCAGCGGCCCAACGCGGTCAACCAGCTGCAGGTCAACGGCGAGCGCGCCGGCGTGAAGGTCTACGCCCCCGAGCCCGGCAATGGCGTCGGCGACCCCGTGGCGGTGGCGCAGGGCGGCGTCGAGGAGGCCCGCCGCACGCTGCACGACGTGGTCATCGTCGACACCGCGGGCCGCCTCGGCCTCGACGAGGAGATGATGCAGCAGGCCCGCGACATCCGCGACGCGGTCACCCCCGACGAGGTCCTCTTCGTCGTCGACGCGATGATCGGTCAGGACGCGGTCAACACCGCGCAGGCCTTCCTCGACGGGGTCGGGTACGACGGCGTCGTACTCACCAAGCTCGACGGCGACGCCCGAGGTGGCGCGGCCCTGTCGATCGCCTCGATCACCGGCCGGCCCGTCATGTTCGCCTCCGCCGGTGAGAAGCTCACCGACTTCGACCTGTTCCACCCCGACCGGATGGCCTCGCGCATCCTCGACATGGGCGACATGCTCACCCTGATCGAGCAGGCCGAGAAGGCCTTCGACCAGGAGCAGGCGGCGAAGGCCGCGGCGAAGCTCACCGGCCAGGGCGGGGACTTCACGCTCACCGACTTCCTCGAGCAGATGCAGCAGATCCGCAAGATGGGATCGCTCACCAAGATCATGGGGATGTTGCCCGGGATGGGGCAGTTCCGCGATCAGCTCGAGAACTTCGACGAGCGCGAGATCGACCGGGTCCAGGCGATCATCCAGTCGATGACGCCCGCCGAGCGGGAGAACCCCAAGATCATCGACGGGTCGCGTCGCGCTCGCATCTCCCGCGGTTCGGGCACTCAGGTCTCCGACGTCAACCAGCTGGTCGACCGCTTCTTCGAAGCTCGCAAGATGATGATGTCGATGGCCAAGGGCGGCGGGATGCCCGGGATGCCGGGGATGCCTGGCATGCCGGGGATGCCAGGCATGGGGCCGGGTCGGAAGAAGGGCAAGCAGGCCCCCAAGAAGGGCAAGGCCAAGCGCGGCTCGGGCAACCCCGCCAAGAGGGCGCAGCAGGAGAAGGCAGCAGCGCAGAAGGCGGCCGGCGCAGGGGCAAACCCGTTCGGGCTTCCCGATGGCCAGGACGGTGCGAAACCGGAGGACTTCGAGCTGCCTGCCGAGTTCTCGAAGTACCTGCCGGAGAAGTAGGACAGTCGCGGCATACCTTCGCGCGGTAGCGTCGGGCGGCATGAGCGCACTGAAGTTCCGTGGGGTCGTCCTCCCCGAGGGCGAGGCCCGTGACCTGTACGTCGTCGACGGGCGCGTGACCTACGAGCCGCACGCCTCGGCCGAGCTCGTCGCCGAGGGCTGGATCGTGCCGGGCCTCGTCGACGCGCACTGCCACATCGGGCTCGACGCCGACGGGGCGGTGCCGCCCGAGGTGCAGGAGGAACAGGCGCTCACCGACCGTGACGCCGGCACGCTGCTGATCAGGGACTGTGGCTCGGCGGCGGACACGTCCTGGATCCACGACCGCGACGACCTGCCACGGCTCATCCGCGCCGGGCGCCACCTGGCCCGGACGAAGCGCTACATTCGCAACTACGCCCACGAGATCGAGCCCGACCAGCTGCCCGACTACGTCGCGCGCGAGGCCGAGCGCGGCGACGGCTGGGTCAAGCTCGTCGGGGACTGGATCGAACGCGAGGCCGGTGACCTCACCCCGTCGTGGACCCGGGAGGCGCTCGACCAGGCGATGAAGGTCGCCCACGACCGAGGTGCGCGGGTGACCGCCCACGTCTTCGGGGAGCACGCCCTGCCGGACCTGATCGAGTCGGGCATCGACTGCATCGAGCACGGCACGGGCCTCGACACCCACCTGATCGACGCGATGGTCGCCAACAACGTGGCACTCGTCCCGACGGTCCGGCAGCTGCAGAACTTCCCCAAGTACGCCTCGGCGGGGGAGGCGAAGTTCCCGAAGTACGCCGAGCACATGCGAGCGCTCTTCGCCCGGCGCCGCGAGACCATCGGCGCGGCCCACGAGGCCGGGGTGGCGATCTATGCCGGGACCGACGCCGGGGGCGTCCTGCCCCACGGCCTGATCGGTGACGAGGTGCTCGAGCTGACCACGTACGGGCTGAGCGCCGAGGAGGCGCTCGGGGCTGCGTCGTGGAGGGCGAGGGAGTGGCTGGGACTGGACGGGACTCTCTCCGAGGGGGCTGCGGCAGACTTCGTGGTCTTCGACCGCAACCCGCTCGAGGACCTCGGTGTCCTCAAGGACCCCAGGCGCATCGTGCTTCGCGGCGCCGTGGTCGGCTGAGTCGCACACGCTCGACGGCCCAGAAGGCGGCATGACACTTGACGTGACGCAGGTCTCACTTGCGTAACAATGCGGTTCTAACTCGTTCACGGGTCGTTCCCTGGGCAGATCGCTGCCACTAGGGTCCGGCGCAGAGACGCGGGGCATTGGTCCGTGTCGAACCTGTTGTTCGAGTGACGGCGATTGAGCGCTGTCTTGGAGGAATCGTGAAGATGAGAAGGTTCACGGCTGCTGCTGCAGTGGCCGCCTTCGGCCTCGTTGCCGCGGCGTGCGCGCCGCCGGCCGAGGAGGAGCAGGGCCCGCAGGGCGACACCTCGGTGAACATCGGGTGGAACCAGCCGTTCTACTCGTACAACGACGACACGAGCACCGGCAACGCCACCGCGAACGCCAACATCCTTTACCTGATGAATGGTGAGTTCAACTACTACAACCCCGACCTCGAGCTCGTCCAGGACGAGTCGTTCGGCACCTACGAGAAGGTCTCCGACGACCCGTTGACGGTGAAGTACACCGTCAACGAAGACGTGCAGTGGTCCGACGGCACCGCAGTGGACGCCGCCGACATGCTGCTGCAGTGGGCCGCACTGAGCGGTGCGCTCAACACGGTGTCCGGCGACAAGGTCGAGCGCGACCCGGAGACCGGTGCTCCCGCCGAGACCGCCGGCGGCCAGGTCTTCTTCGACGGTCAGACCCCGGGCCTGTCCCTCGTGACCGAGACGCCTGAGATCGGTGACGACAACCGCTCGATCACCATGACCTACGACAAGCCGTTCGCCGACTGGGAGGACGCCTTCGACATGGGCGTCGCCGCACACGCGACCGTCATGCTGGCGACCGACGAGTCTGACCCGCAGGCAGCGAAGGACACGCTGATCAAGGCGATCCAGGAGAAGGACAACGAGACCCTCGCCAAGGTCGCGAACTTCTGGAACACCGGCTACGACTACTCCTCCTACCCCGACAACGAGCTGCTCCGCCTGTCGAGCGGCGCGTACCTCATGACGGCGTTCGAGGAGAACCAGTTCATGACGCTCGAGGCCAACCCCGACTACGCGGGTGACCGGAAGGCCTCGATCGAGAAGATCACGATTCGCTGGAACGAAGACCCGCTGGCATCGGTCCAGGCGCTGCAGAACGGCGAGCTCGACATGATCTCCCCGCAGTCCAGCCCGGACGTGCTCCAGGCTGTGGAGGGGCTCGAGGGGGTGACCGTCGAGACCGGTGTCGAGGCGACCTACGAGCACGTCGACCTGACCTACAACAACGGCGGCCCGTTCGACCCGAAGACCTACGGCGGAGACGAGGAGAAGGCAAAGGCCGTTCGACTGGCGTTCCTCAAGACGATTCCGCGTCAGGAGATCCTCGAGAAGCTGATCGTCCCGCTGAACCCCGAGGCCGAGGTCCGCAACTCGCAGACCATCACCCCGGGTGCGCCGGGCTATGACGAGATGGTCGCCGGGAACGGCTCCTCTGAGTTCGACGCGGTCGACATCGAGGGCGCGAAGCAGCTCCTGCAGCAGGCGGGCGTCCAGACGCCGATCAACGTCCGCTTCCTCTTCGCCGCCGACAACGTGCGCCGTGAGGAGTCGTTCGAGCTGATCCGTCAGTCGGCGAAGCAGGCAGGCTTCAACGTGCAGGACAAGAGCAACGCCGACTGGGGCTCGCTGCTTGGCAGCGGCACCTACGACGCGACCGAGTTCGGCTGGCAGTCGACGTCCACGGCGGTCACCGAGTCCGACGCGAACTACAGCACCGGCGGGCTGAACAACTTCGGTGGCTTCTCCGACAAGCGCGTCGACGAACTGTACGACGAGCTCCAGACGACGACCGACGAGGCGCGTCAGCTGGAGATCCTGACCGAGGTCGAGTCGATCCTCTGGGCCGATGGCTTCGGGGTCACGATCTACGACTTCCCGAGCATCACCGCCTACAACGGGAACATCTCGAACGTGGCGCCGATCAAGCTCTCGCCGACCATCTTCCACGGCTTCTGGGAGTGGGAGGCAGGAGGCGGCGAGAGCTGAGCCAGCTCTCGACCAGCACAGCTCATCATCACAACGTGGGGGTGTCTCCGCCGATCGGCGGCGGCGCCCCCACGGGGTGCCTGAGC
>DATICF010000129.1:0-46510 GCA_035456965.1 Nocardioidaceae bacterium | reverse complement strand
AGGCGCCCGGGCTCGACCGTCGTCTCCGCCACGAGCCGGCGCAGCGCGGGGGTGCGGCGCAGCCGGCGCGGCCGGGTCTCCGGGAAGCTCATGGCGCCAGTCTCTCGCGGGCCGGGCTCAGGTGGCCTTGCGACGGGCCGACGGCTTGCGCTCCGACGGCTTGGTGACCGGCTCTCCCGCCTCGATCAGCGACGCCCGCCGGGCCGCGCCGAAGTCGGCGAGCGCGTCCACGAGCTCCTCGACCGACGGCGACGGCGCCAGGACGTCGACCCGCAGGCCGTGCTCCTCGGCGGTCTTCGCCGTGGCCGGGCCGATCACCGCGATGATCGTCGAGGCGTGCGGCTTGCCGGCGATGCCGACGAGGTTGCGCACCGTCGAGGACGAGGTGAACACGACCGCGTCGAACTTGCCGGTCTTGATCGCCTCGCGGGTCGGGGCCGGCGGCGGCGTCGCGCGCACGGTCCGGTAGGCCGTGACGTCGTCGACCTCCCAGCCGAGCTCGATGAGACCCGCCACGAGCGTCTCGGTGGCGATGTCGGCGCGGGGCAGGAAGACCCGGTTGATGGGGTCCAGCACCTCGTCGTACGGCGGCCAGTCCTCGAGCAGGCCGCGCGCGGACTGCTCGCCCGACGGCATCAGGTCGGCGCGCAGGCCCCAGGCGGCGATCGCCGCAGCGGTCTTCTCACCGACGGCGGCGATCTTCAGACCGGAGAAGGCGCGTGCGTCGAGGCCGTACTCGTCGAACTTCTCCCGAACGGCGCGCACTGCGTTCACCGAGGTGAAGGCGATCCACTCGTAGCGGCCCTCGACGAGACCGCGCACGGCCTTGTCCATCTGCTGGGGGTTGCGGGGCGGCTCGACCGAGATGGTCGGGACCTCTTCGGGGACGCCGCCGTAGCCACGCAGCCGCGCAGACAGCGAGCCGGCCTGCTCCTTCGTGCGCGGAACCAGCACCCGCCACCCGAAGAGCGGCTTGGTCTCGAACCACGAAAGCGCGCTGCGCAGGTCGACCACGTCGCCGACGACCGTGATCGCAGGCGGGGCCATCTTCGCGGCGCGAGCGTCCTTGGCGATGTCCTCGAGCGTGGAGACCACGGTCTCCTGCTCGGTCGTGGTGCCCACCCGTGTCATGGAGACCGGGCAGGTCGCGGGGCGGCCCGCGGCGATCAGCGCCTTGGCGGTGTCCTCGATCGAGTTGACCGCCGAGAGAAGGACCAGGGTCCGGTTGTCGGCGTACTGCGACCAGTCGATCTTGGTCTCGCCGCAGGTCACGACGGCGACCTCGCGGTTGCTCTTGGTGGTGAGCGGGATGCCGGCGTACGCGGGAACCGCGGTCACGGAGGAGACGCCGGGGACGATCTCGAAGGCGATGCCCGCCTTCACGCAGGCCTGGGCCTCCTCGGGCCCGGAGGCGTAGACGAACGGGTCGCCGGCCATCAGACGCACGACGCGACGGCCGGTCTTGGCCTGCTTGACCACGACCTTCGCGCGGGCGGCGTGGGTGAGGGGCTGGCCGTCCTGGCCGAAGCCGCCGTCGACGATCTCCGGCCCGCCGACGTCCTCGAGCGTCTCGTTGCCCTCGTCGTCCACGACGACCTTGGGTTCGGGCAGGCCCAGGCAGGAGCGGACGAGGTCGACGTGCGACGGCACCTCGGTGACGACGACCTCTGCCGCCCGCAGCAGCTCAGCCGCGCGTACGGTGAGCAGCTCGGGGTCGCCGGGGCCGCTCCCCACGAACGACACGTATCCGACCGGGGCCGACGGCCTGGGGGTCGCTTTGTCCGCCTTGTCGGCGGTTGTCGGCGTGGTGGCAGGGGACTTCTTGGGCACGGACTTCGCCTTCGTGGTCGAGCGCTTGGTGGCTGCGGTCTTCGTCGCGGTCTTGCTCACAGTCGCCTTCTTGCTGTTCGTTTTCGGCCGTGCGGTCATGACACCTGCTCGCTGATGAGCGTGTCGGCACCTTCGTCGAGCATCTCTGCTGCGAGGCGCTGGCCCACTCCGACAGCGTCGTCGGGTGTGCCGGTGGCGGATCGTCGTACGGCGACGGCGCCGTCGTACGAAAGAGCGACCGCCCGCACCCAGAGCTCGTCACCGTCATCGCCCTCGGCGATCTCGGCGAGCGCGCCCACGGGGGCCGAGCAGCCCGCCTCGAGCGCGTTGAGCACGGTCCGCTCAGCCGTGACGGCTGCGCGGGTGCGGTCGTCGTCGAGCGCGAGGCGCACCTGGTCGACCAGGAACTCCTCACTGCTGCGACACTCAACTGCCAGCGCCCCCTGCCCGGGCGCAGGAAGCATCTGGAGCGGATCGAGCACCTCGGTCACCTCGTCGAGCCGGCCGATCCTCGCCAACCCTGCTCGAGCAAGCACGACACCGTCGAGCTCCCCCGAGGTGACCTTCTTGATCCGTGTATCAACGTTGCCCCGAATGTCCACAATCTCCAAACCGAGGCCGAGTGCGCCGAGCTGCGCGGCCCGCCTCGGGGAGCCGGTGCCGACTCTCGATCCGGGCGGCAGTTCGCCGAGAGTCAGCCCGTCACGGGCCACCACGACGTCGCGCGGGTCCTCGCGCAGGGGTACGGCGGCCAGGGCGACTCCCTCGCACGGGTCGGTCGGGAGGTCCTTGAGCGAGTGGACCGCGATGTCGACCTCCCCGCGCAGGAGCGCCTCTCGAAGCGCGCTGACGAACACTCCGGCGCCGCCCATCGACGCGAGCGGGGCGGCGGACACGTCACCCTCCGTCGTGACCTCGACGAGGACCACCTCGCGACCGAGCGCCTCGCGCAGGGCCGCGGCGACGGTCTCGCTCTGGGTCCTGGCGAGCAGGGAGGCGCGGGTGCCGACCCTCAGCGGGCCGGTCTCGCCGGTGGGCTGCTGTGTCGTCTGCTCGAGGGTCTGCTCGGTCATCGCGGCCCCTCCGCCCGGGTCACGGCCTCGACGGCCTCGGAGTCGAGCGCGAAGAGCTCCGCGAGGGCAGCGGCGTAGGAGATCGCCCCGGACTCGTTCGCGAGCTCCTTCACCCGCACCGTCGGCTGGTGCAGCAGCTTGTCGGCGACCCTCCGGATCGCGAGCTCGACCTCCGCGCGGATCTGGGGATCGAGGTCGGGGAGGCGGGTCAGCAGCCGCTCGACCTCCGCGTCGACCACCCCGGTAGCCATGGTGCGCAGGGCGACCACGGTGGGCGTGACGCTGGCCGAGCGACGTGCAGCGGTGAAGGCGCTGATCTCCTGGGAGACGATCTCCTTGACGGCGGCGACGTCCGAGCCGGTCTGGCCGCCGTGCAGCTCCTCGGCGAGACGAGCCAGACCGATCAGCGAGATCCCGGGCAGCTCGGCGACGGCCGGGTCCACGTCGTGGGGCAGCGCGAGATCGAGGACTGCCAGCGGGTCGGTGGCGTGGTTGCGCGCCGCAGCCATCTGACCGAGCGGCAGGACCACACCCGCGGCGCCCGTGCAGGAGATGAGGATGTCTGCTGCGGCGATCTCCTGGTCGATCTCGGAGAGAGCAGCCACCCGTCCGCCGTACTGCCCGGCGAGCCTGGCCGCGTGGGCGTCCGTGCGGTTGGCGATGACCACGTCGGCGGCGCCGAGCCGGGTCACGGTGGAGACCGCGAGCGAGGCCATCGCACCGGCGCCGACCACGACCACGCGCTTGCCGGCAACGGGGCCGATGTGCTCGGTCGCGCGGTCGAGTGCCGCCGTGACCAGCGAGGGCGCCGCCTGGTCGATGTCGGTCTCGGCATGGGCCCGCTTGCCTACCCGCAGCGCCTGCTGGAACAGCACGTTCAGCGCCGGACCGAGCGTTCCGGTCTCCTGGCCGATGCGCAGCGCGTCTCGGGTCTGCCCGAGGATCTGGCTCTCGCCGACCACCATCGAGTCGAGACCCGAGGCGACGTTGAACAGGTGGGACACCGCGCCGTCGTCGTAGAGGACGTAGAGATGCGGTACGACGTCCTCCGGGCTCTGGCCGGCGCGCTCGCAAAGCAGCCGCGAGACCGTCTCGACGCTGCCGTGGAAGCGGTCGACCTCCGCGTACACCTCGACCCGGTTGCATGTTGCGAGGGCAGTCACCTCGGTGACGTGCTCGCAGTCGGCAACGTCGCGGACCAGCTTGCTGACCTCCTCGGAGTCGAGCGCGAGCCGCTCGAGCACCGAGACCGGAGCGGTCTTGTGGGAGACACCCACGACCAGGACGCTCATGCCGACTCCACCACCCTCGCGAGCTCCGGGTCCTGGGGCGCGCCGTTCATCGCCTTGCGCTGCTCGTGGTAGGCGAGGATCTGGAGCTCGATGGAGAGGTCGACCTTTCTGACGTCCACCCCGTCGGGGACCGACAGGACGGTGGGTGCGAAGTTCAGGATGCTCGTGACGCCTGCCGCGACGAGCCGGTCGCAGACCTGCTGGGCGGAGGGTGCAGGTGTCGCGATCACGCCGATCGCGACTCCGTGCTCGTCGACGATGGCCTCGAGCTCGGAGAAGGAGCGGATGTTCAGCTCCCCGACTTCCTCGCCCTGCCGGGCCGGGTCGCTGTCGAGCAGTGCCACGATGCGGAAGCCACGGGAGGTGAAGCCGGAGTAGTTCGCGAGGGCGTGGCCGAGGTTACCGATACCGACGATCACGACCGGCCAGTCCTGGGTCACCCCGATCTCGCGGGCGATCTGGTAGCGGAGGTACTCCACGTCGTAGCCGACGCCGCGGGTGCCGTAGGAGCCGAGGTAGGAGAGGTCCTTGCGGAGCTTGGCGCTGTTGACGCCGGCCGCGGTGGCGAGCTCCTCGCTGGAGCAGGTCGCGATCCCCCGCTCGGCGAGAGTGATCAGTGCGCGCAGGTAGATGGGGAGTCGGGCCACTGTGGCCTCGGGGATGCCTCGCTCCGGCGCTCGCGTCGATGCTGCGGGCGTGGACCGGGACGCACCCCCGTCGGCACCCTCTTGCGGGGCGGCGCCGTTTCGGTTGCTGCGCGCTGAGGTCACGACTCTCCTGAACCCGCCGGGTGCGCGGATCACCCGTCTCTCGGGGCGCGCTTTCTCGGCGGCGAGATCACTTTAGGAGTTTGTGAACGTGGGAACAAACTGGAGAAGCCAGACCACTAGCACAGGTGACTTGTCTCACCTGATTCGGGGGTGGTGCCGCGTCGGCGAGGTCTAGACGAGCGCAGCCCGGAGCCGCCCGCCGTCGACTCTCCAGAAGTCGTGCTGCTCCCCGTCGACGAACGTCACCGGGATCTGCTCCCCGAAAGCCCGCATCAGGTCCTCGGAGGTCGTGATGTCGATCTCGTCGAAGCTCTCCCCGAGCTCCTCGCACACCGCCGCGATGACTGCTCGGGCGTCGTCGCACAGGTGACACCCCGGCTTGGAGTACAACACCACGCGCGGCGGGATCTCGCCCAGCTCGGTCTGCCCGTCGTGCATGCCGCTCACTCCAGAAGCCCGAGGTTGCGGCGACGCTCGGTCGCGCGGAGTCGACCCTTGGCCACCTTGCCGGTGACCGTGTGCGGCAGCTCGTCGACGACGTTGACCTCACGGGGCTGCTTGAAGCGCGCCAGCCGGGAGGCACAGTGGTCACGCACCTGAGCGACGAGCTCGTCGGCGGTGAACGTTGATTCGGCGGCCTGCTTGACGTACGCAACGACCGCCTCGCCCGTCAGCTCGTCGGCGACGCCGATGACCGCCGCCTCCCTCACGGCGTCCAGCTCGGCGATCACCTCCTCGACCTCGACCGGGTAGACGTTGAACCCGGAGACGATCACGAGCTCCTTCAGCCGGTCGACGAGGAAGAGCTCGCCGTCGGGGTCGAGAAACCCGACATCGCCGGTAGCCCACCAGCCGTCCTCGTCCGGCCCGTCGGTCCCGTCGGGCCAGTAGCCGGAGAAGAGGTTCTCGCCCTTGATCCAGATCTCCCCCGGGTCGGCGCCCTCAGGGGCGTGCCCGGTGTCGTCGACCAGCCGGATCGAGATGCCCGGAAGGGCAGCGCCGACAGATCCCCGCTTGGGGGACGCGCTGCGCTGGGTCGAGGTGACGACCGGCGCAGCCTCGGTGAGTCCGTAGCCCTGGTGCACCGTGACCCCGGACCGCTCCTCGAAGGCGGCAACGAGCTCGGGCGCCAACGGCGCCGACCCGGAGAGGGCGACGCGCACCGTGCTCAGCCGGTCGGCCAGGTCCGGGGCGTCTCGCCAGTAGGCGAAGACCGGAGGCGCCACGGGTACGACGGTCACCGACTGGGTCGCGACGACGTCGAGGGTCCCTTGGGCGTCGAAGCCCTCCACCAGGACCAGCCGTGCTTGCTGTCGGACGACCTGGCCGAGCACTGCGTTGAGGCCGTACACGTGGAACAGCGGGAGCACCCCGAGCACGACGTCGTCCCCGCGGACCAGCGCCGGCTCGACCGCTGCGGCCTGCTCGATGTTGGCGAGGAGGGCGCGGTGGGTCACCATCGCCGCCCGAGGCTTGCCGGAGGTCCCACTGGTGTAGAGGAGCACGGCGAGCGCCTCCTCGTCCTCGGGCACGGGGACGATCCGACCCCCCGCCTCGAGGTCGGACCAGGCGATCTCGCCCGGCAGCGTGGGAGCCGAGACGACGACGACCCGGGGCACGGTCACGCGGGACCTCAGGTCGTCGTCCGCTCCGATCAGGGCGTCCTCGAGGCCCGCGACTGCGGAGCGAACCGTGGTGGCGGTGCCCCTGTCGGCGAGGACCACCCTCGCGCCGCTGTCGGCCATCATGCGGACCAGCTCGCCCGTCGCCGAGCGAGGGTTCACCGGCACGGCGACGAGCCGGGCTCGCAGGGCACCGAAGTAGGCGGCTACGAACTCGATCCTGTTCGGGAGCGCGATCATGACCCGGAAGCCGGCGACGAGACCGAGGTTGGACAGCCCTTGAGCCACTCTGTCGGCCTCGAGGTCCAGCTCGGCCCAGGTAACCCGACGGCCGCTGTCGGCTTCGACGACCGCCACTTGGTCGGGGTTCTCCTGCGCTGCGCGTGCCAGGAGGTCGGCCAGGTTGGAGGCAGGTGTCACATCGGCGAGTCTTCCACACCAGCCCCACCGGTCTCGCCGCCCGGCGCAGCGTGACCGTCCCGTCGCGGGGACACTATGGTGAGCGGCGTGAACGCGGCGCACCAGGACAGACGGCGGCGGAACGACCCTGCACGACCGGCTGACCTTCGTCGCCGATCGGTGCTCGCCGGTGAGGCCGCAGCGTCCGCGGCCGAGGTCGAGTCGGCTCTGGCCACGCCGCCGGACCCCACGGCGGCCGCGTTCTTCGACGTCGACAACACGATCATGCAGGGCGCCTCGATCTTCCACCTCGCGCGCGGCCTGCACCGCCGCAAGTTCTTCACCACCCGCGACATCCTCGGCGCGGCCTGGAAGCAGGCCTACTTCCGCGTCGTCGGGGTCGAGGACCCCGAGCACGTCGCGGAGGCGCGCGCCTCGGCGCTCAACTTCATCAAGGGCCACCGCGTCGAAGAGCTGGAGACGCTCGGCGAGGAGATCTTCGAGGAGGCGATGGCGCACCGGATCTGGCCGGGCACCCGGGCGCTCGCGCAGCTCCACCTCGACCAGGGGCAGCGGGTCTGGCTGGTCACCGCTGCGCCGATCGAGATCGCAACGATCATCGCTCGTAGGTTGGGCCTGACCGGTGCGCTGGGCACAGTCTCCGAGCACGTCGACGGCGTGTACACCGGCCGCCTCGTCGGCGACATGCTCCACGGTCCCGCGAAGAGCGAGGCGATCCGCGCGCTGGCCGACCGCGAGGGGCTCGACCTGTCCCGCTGCTCGGCGTACTCCGACTCCTACAACGACCTCCCCATGCTCTCGATGGTGGGCGACCCCTGCGTGATCAACCCCGACTCCCGCCTGCGCGAGCACGCGCGGGCGAACGGTTGGCGGATCCGCGACTACCGGACTGGACGCAAGGCTGCGCGTGCGGGGCTCTTTGCGGCCGGCGTCACGGGCGCGGTGAGCGGGAGCGTGGCGGCCGCCGTCGCGATCCGTCGACGGGTCCGCTGAGCACGCGTCGACGAGGGCGCTGGGCCCGCGTCGCGAACGGGCCGTTCCCGGAGAGATGCGGCCGAACCGGCCTGTAATGCTGACCGAGGCCGCTCCTCTGCGCGACCGACACCCACCGAGGTTTACGCCCTGGTTTCACCAGCTATGTGACGGGGAACACTCGAGTGAGCTGCAACTGTGAGTTACAGGTGGGTTCACAAACCGGATCTGCGGCTCTAGCCTGGGGCAATCGGGGAGCAACGGCCATAGAGCCGACGAGGGAGTTCATTTTCGATGTACACGCGCAGTGCCGACTTCGCGCGCGGCTTCGCCGCATTGCGCACGGCACTGGCCGCTGCCCTTTACCTCGAACCGGCAATGGCATGCGATGGGACTTCTGCGGTCCGCCGCCAGCCGTCCTGGCTGATGTCCGAGGCTGTCGACTACCACCGTCCGAGCTCCAACATCGGGCCCGCGGGGTCGGACTCCGACCTGGCCTGCTCCTCAGAGGCCGATGAGGCTGAGGCGTCGCGACTGATCGCCTTGGTGGACCTCGCGCGCAGTGGCGACTCCGAGGCGTTCGGGATGTTGTACGACCACTACAACACCTCTGTGTACCGCTTCATCTACTACCGCGTGGGCTCGGTCGCCCTGGCCGAGGACCTCGCCTCCGAGACCTTCTTCCGCGCCCTGCGCAGCATGAGCTCCTTCAAGTGGCAGGGCAAGGACTTCGGCGCGTGGCTGATGACCATCGCCCGCAACCTCACCGCCGACCACTACAAGGCCGGCCGCACCCGGCTTGAGTTCGCGACCGAGGACATGGGCGCCCACGACTCCGCTACCGACGGGCCGGAGTCGGCTGTCCTCGCCTCGCTCACCAACGAGGCCCTGCTGCAGGCTCTCGGCGAGCTGCCCGCAGAGCAGCAGGAGTGCCTGATCATGCGCTTTCTCCAGGGCCTCTCGATCGCAGAGACAGCCAAGGTCCTGGGCCGCAGCGACGGCGCGGTCAAGCAGCTGCAGCTGAGAGGCGTCCGCAACCTGGCCAAGCTGCTCCCGGAGGGTCTGCGATGACGCAAGCCCCTGCGGCGCCGTTACTTCCCCGATCGTGTCAAGGGTGTGCTGCGCCACGCCCCGTAACCTCGCGCTCCGTTAGGTCGTTGTACGTCGCACCAGGCCCCCACGGCCTCCGACACGACCCCAGGACAGGACTAACCCGATGACCTCCTTGTTCCAGGCGCGACGGCGCGCCGAGGAGTTCGCCGCCATCATCGACGGCAACGCGAACGACCGCGCTCAGCGCGACGAGGAGATCACCTCACTTCTCGGACTCGTCGCCGCACTGAGGGACCAGCAGGCGGTGCAGCCGTGTCCTGACTTCGCCCGTGACCTGCGAAGCCGGTTGATGCTCGAGGCCGAGACGGCGCTCAGGCCCGAGACGGCCGGGCTCGCCCTGCCGACACGCACGCGTGGCCGACGCGAGCGCCGTCTGGTCGCCGCCGCGTCCGCCTTCGTGCTCATCGGCGGTACGACGACCATGGCCGCTGCCGCGCAGAGCGCCCTGCCCGGTGACGCGCTCTACCCGATCAAGCGGGGCATCGAGCAGGCCGAGGCGGGCATCAGCATGAGCAGCGCCGGCAAGGGCCGCGACCTGCTCGACCAGGCGTCGGTCCGACTCGACGAGGTCGAGGGCCTGCTCGACAGCGACTCGATCCAGAGCGGTCCCCGAGTCCCCGCGACCCTGGCCGCCTTCTCGTCATCGGCACGCGAGGGTTCGACCCTGCTCTTCGAGTCCTTCCGCGAGACCGGCGACCCCGAGGCGATCGTGTCGGTTCGCACGTTCACGGCCGAGGGCATCTCGGCACTGGAGGCGATGGCCGGCTCCGTTCCCGCCGAGGCGCAGGGAGAGGCGACTGCGGCCGCGATCCTCCTCCACGAGATCGACAGGGAGGCCGCGGCCCTGTGCAGCACCTGCGCCGCCGAGCTGCCTCTGGTGGAGGTCCCCGGGATCTTCCTCGCCCGCGTCGAGGTCGACGAGGCCCTGGCCCGCGCTGCTGACCGCGATCTCACCAACGACCACCCGGTCGTGGTGCAGAGGGACGTGCTCGGCGCCGCCGGTGACTCCGCCCCCGTCCCGTCCGCCTCGCCGTCTGCGGGGCCGACCGCGCCGTCAGATCCGACCCCCACGGCACTGCCCTCGACCAACCTCGACCCCCAGTCGTGGCCGTCCCTACTCCCGGGCGTCGGGGGCGCCTCGACAGGCGCCAAGTCTTCCGAGGAGAGCTTGCCGCAGAAGCTCGCCGAGGACATCGACACGGGACTCACCGTCGTGGTGGAGACCCTGCTGCCGGACCCCGACGGCACGCTGGACTGAGGCTCGAGCGGCCAGAAGGCTCATCCGACCGAGCCCCGAGAGCCGCAGCCGACTACCGGATCCACCGCCAGTCGTGGTGCGCGTGTCCAGGAGTCCGTCCGCGCGACCGCAGTCGCGGCATGGTGTGAGCATGGGTCAGCGCGAGCGACGCACCCGCTGAAGAGCAGCGTGGCCTGCTTGAGCTCATTGGCCGCCCAGGGCTCCGAGTCAGGGCCTGGCTCTGCGACAAGGCCGTCGTCGAGCGCGCGCTCGTCCTGGGACGAGCCGCTCAGGTTCGCTCAGTAGAAGACCGACCGCCGCTGCATGAGCAGGGAGTACAGGGTCTGCTGGATGGTCTCGCGCACCTGGTCGGTGACGTTGAAGACCAACATCGGGTCGTCGGCGGCACCGTGGTCGTAGGAGTCGGTGCGGATCGGCTCCCCGAACTCGATCAGCCACTTCGAAGGCAGCGGCACCAGCCCGAGCGGGCCGAGGAGCGGGAAGAACGGCGTCACCGGGATGTAGGGCACCCCCAGCAGCCGCGCCAGTGACGGCAGGTTGCCGACGAGCGGGTAGATCTCCTCCGCGCCCACGACTGAGCACGGGATGATCGGAACACCCGTGCGCAGGGCGGCAGAGACGAATCCGCCTCGACCGAATCGCTGGAGCTTGTAGCGCTCGGAGTAGGGCTTTCCGATGCCCTTGAAGCCCTCGGGCCAGACCCCCACCAGCTCGCCGCCACGCAGCATCCGCTCGGCGTCGTCGTTGCACGCCAAGGTGGCGCCGCCCTTGCGAGCGATCTCACCCACGATCGGGAGCCGGAAGACGAGATCGGCACCGAGCGGGCGCAGATGCCGGCCGGTGTGGTCGTGGATGCTCACACCCGTGACGAGCCCGTCCATGGGGACGGTGCCCGAGTGGTTCGACACGACGAGCGCGCCGCCCTCCGCCGGGATGTTGTCAGCGCCGCGCACCTCGACCCGGAACCACTTGTCGGCAATCGGGCGGATCGCTGCGTAGAAGAAGCGCTCGGTGATCTCCCGGTCGAAGCCGTACTCGTCGACCGTGTAGTCGCCGGTGATCCGTCGGCGCAGGAAAGCCATGAACTCCGCGAGCCGGGGCTCCCAGTCCTCGCCGAAGATCTCCTTCGCCGCGACCGTGAACGCGTGCATCCAGTCGCTGACGGGAATGCCACCGTCGGGCATGCGCTCCTTGGCAGTCGTGCTGGAAGTCTGGCGTCCAGGCGGCTCCTCGGGTGCCTCGTCGCCGCGGCCATGCGCCAAGGGCGTCTCCTGCGGAGAGCCGATCTCTTCGCGGAGGTCCGGGGCAGGGGGCTGGGGTGCATGGCCGCGACCTGCCTTGCTACGCCTCGGCTGCTCGGGCACGGGCTCCTCGGCCTGATGGGCAGCCTTGGCAGTCGGACCCTTCCCAGGGCCGGGCTTCGCGGGCTTCTTGGCCGATCCGGCGAGGCTTCGGGCCGACGCCGACGGATTTGCGCTCCCGGATCCGCGACCCGGACGGCCGCGGGTCCCCAAGGGGATGATGTCTGCGTCAGCCACGACCAGCTCCCATCGCCTGGGTGACGAACTCTTCGACGGCACCGACTCGCTCGGCGGACACGACGCCCGGTCCCAGGGCGCGACGCAGGTCCTCGAACGCGGACTCGGTCGTGTGCTCGGGCGAGAAGCCGAGGACCTCGCGCATCCGGGTCGTGTCGACCCCGCGACCATAGGTCAAGTACGCAATCTGCTCCGGGGAGAAGTCGGCGACCCGGGACTGGCGCACGAACGAGCCGACGTGGCTCGCCGCGAAGGACGGCAGCGGCACAGTGGGCTTGCCGAGTCGGCGAAGCGCCTGCGAGAGCATCAAGATGCCTTCACCGGCGATGTTGAACGTCCCGTGCACGCCGTTGGTGGTGGCGTGCCTGAGCGCCTGCAGCAGGTCGTCCTCGTGCAGGAACTGCAGGCGAGCGTCGAAACCGAGGACGGTTGGCACGAGGGGCAGCCGGAAGTACTGCGACATCGGCGAGCTGACGGTGGGGCCGATCGTGTTGGCCGCCCGCAACATCGTGACCTCGATGTCGGGGCGCCGCCGCGCGAAACCACGGACGTACCCCTCGACCTCGGCCACGTCCTTGGCGAACCCGGACCGTGGCATGCGTTTGGGGGCCATGTCCTCGGTGAACATCGCCGGGTCACGCGAGGAGGAGCCGTAGACGGCGGTCGACGAGCGCACCACGAGCCGCCGCAGGCTCGGGGCCTTCTGGCAGGCAGCCAGGAGCTGCATCGTGCCGATGACGTTGAGCTCCTTCATCGACGTACGACCTCCGGCGGTGCCGGGGGTCGCGATGACGCTCATGTGCGCGACCGTGTCGACTTCCTCGCCGGCGATCACCTTGGCGATGACCGGGTTGCGGATGTCGGCGCGCACGAAACGCACGTCACCGAGGTCCCCCCGCGGGGGAACGACGTCGACGCCGATCACTCGCTCCACTGCAGGGTCGGCCGCCAAAATGCGCGCGAGTCGTCCACCGAGGTCTCCGGAGACCCCAGTGACCAAGACGATGCGGCCCATCAGTCGCTCTCCCCGTCCGGCGCGAAAGGGCTTACTTGCCCTGACGACGACGCTGGATACGCGTCTTCTTGAGCAGCTTGCGGTGCTTCTTCTTCGCCATACGCTTCCGGCGCTTCTTGATGACAGAACCCACTGTGGACCTTTCGAGCCTCGAGTCGATCGCGAAGGCACCTTGAGCCTTCGCGACACCAAGGGCTCAGCCTACTTGCCGTATGCCGACCCCTGGAAATCGGTCGGGGTGTGCCCGCCTTCTGGACGGCGGCCGTTCGCACCTTCGCCTTACGGACGAAGTGTCAAGAAGTGCCGTGCCGTCGCGCTGCGAACAGTGCTTCCATAAGTCACATGACGCCACGATGGTCACGGAGTGTCTCCTTGACATCTTTCTTCCCATTCGGCCCACAAGCACCAGGTTTCGGTGCAGACTGGTAGTTGTTCGCATCTCGGACGAACACGTTGTCTACCCGGAAGGTTTACTCGGCAACACAGACTGGGACACTGCCTAACAAGCGACAGCTACCAAGCTTTTCGTGGCCGAAGTCACAAGATGCCCAAGGCGGACCAGCTTCGGTCACGCTCATGAGGCCTTGGGAGGGGCCTTAGAGATGACTTCACAAAGCCTTGGCGCCCTGCGCCCTAAAACGGCCCCCCGTTCGGCCATTCGACTCACCGTGGCCGCGATGACCGCCCTGCTGCTCGCCGTCGGCCTGACGAGCGCCACGGCGGCTCCGGCGTCCGCGATCCAGACGCAGTCACTCTCGCTCGCCACTGCGAGGGCCAGTGCCGCAGAGACCTACGAGCGACGGGTCCAGCGCCTGGTCAACGTCCGGCGCGCCAACCACGGTCTGTCGCGACTGCGGCTCGCCTCGTGCGCGGACGGCACCGCCGAGACCTGGAGCCGCTACCTCGCGCGACGCAACCAGTTCTTCCACCAGTCGATGACGACCGTGCTGAACACCTGCAACGCGCGGTACGCCGGCGAGACGCTGGGCCGGGGCGCGATGACCCCGCGCAAGCTGGTCCGGATGTGGATGAACTCGCCCGGTCACCGCACGATCTTGCTGAGCAAGCGGTCCCGGCGCATCGGCATCGGCGCGACCCCGGACGCGTACGGCCGCTGGGTCGTTGCCGCCAACTTCATCCGCTTCTGACACCTAGGCGGCAGCCACACGTCAGGACCTGGTGGCGCCTCCACAGTGCCGGGCCGGCGCACGCTCGTGGCGACAGACCGCCGCGACGTGCCCGCGGCCAACCCCAAGAGCTCAGGCCCCCAACGACAACGGTGGCGGACCCCCAGGGTCCGCCACCGTTGTCGTCTTGTCGTGCGCGTGAGCTCAGCCGGTCTGGAAGAAGCTCTTGCGGAGGTACTCGTTGACGGCGTCCTCAGGCACCCGGAACGAGCGCCCGACCCGCACGGCTGGTAACTCCCCTGAGTGCACCAGGCGGTACACCGTCATCTTGGAAACGCGCATGACCGTTGCGACTTCGGCAACGGTCAGAAACTTCACCTCGGAGATGTCTCCGGAGCTGTTTGTGGCCATCATGCACCGCACTTTCACAGCACACCACGTCTCCGGCTTCCCCACCGGAGACTGAACGTATGTGCTCAGGTGAGAATAGAGCCTAGAGTGACCCCTGGGAAAGGGGTGACTTTTCGGGCACTTTTTACCCATACCCACGCGTGTCGGGACAGACACGCCGCCAAACAAATGCTAAATCGTCACCAGGGTTGGTGGTCGAGGCCGTTGAGGGGGAACGTCGCTTCCCGGGTGGCATGGATCGCCCGGTCGAGCCAGGTCGAGGGATCGTAGCCACCGGACCAGTCACGGTAGGCAGGGGTGCGCCCGTCGGTCATCCGGAACGGCGCAACCCGTCCCAGGAGAGTCTGCACGTGGTCGCGCCAACCCTCGGGCGTGGGCGTGTGCGGGTCAAGCGGCATGCCCCCGACGATCGCGAGCAGGTGGGACCACGCCCGCGGGACCACGTCGATCACGGCGTACCCCCCGCCTCCGGTGGCGACCCACTTCCCGTCGCAGACCTCGTGCGCGAGGTCGTGCAGGGCGAGGTAGGTCTCACGCTGCCCGTCCACGGTGAGCATCAGGTGGGCGAGAGGATCCTCGATGTGCGAGTCGCAGCCGTGCTGCGTGACGAGCACGTCGGGCGCGAACTCACGCAACAGTGGCGGCACCACGGCGTGGAAGGCCCGGAGCCAGCCGGCGTCCGCCGTACCCGGAGGAAGGGCGACGTTCACAGCGCTGCCCGGTGCGTTGGGCCCCCCCGTGTCCTGGGGGAAGCCGGTGCCCGGGAAGAGCATCTGGCCTGTCTCGTGGAGGCTGATCGTGAGCACGCGCGGGTCGTCCCAGAAGATCTTCTCGACGCCGTCGCCATGATGGACGTCCACGTCGACGTACGCCACCTTCTCGGCACCGTTCGCGAGCAGCCAGTGGATCGTGACGGCCACGTCGTTGTAGATGCAGAAGCCGCTGGACCGGCTCGGCATCGCATGGTGCAGCCCGCCGGTGATGTTGGCGGCGTGGAGCACCTCGCCCGTCCACACTCTCCTGGCGGCCTCGACCGATGCGCCGACGATGTGAGCGGCTGCACCGTGCATCCCCTCGAACGTCGGGTTGTCCTCGGAGCCGAGGCCGTGTGCTTCATCGACCTGATGCGGGTCGCGACTCATCCGCTGCACGGCCTCGATCAGGTCGCCGGTGTGGACGGTCGCGATGAGGTCGTCGACGGCGACAGGCGCCGGGATCTGCTGCAACCCGCCCCGGGCCTGTGAACCCGGAGCAGCCATGATCCCCAGCTCGTCGACCAGGCGCATGGTGAGGTCGACCCGTAGCGGCGACATCGGGTGCGTGGGGCCGAAGTCGTAGTCGGTGAGCGTCTTGTCGAACACCACGCACGCGGGGCCAGCCATAGCGCCACGCTACTACCCCGCATAGCGCGAGGTGGCTCCGTCGATCAGTCTTTGCGTCGGCTCCGGGAGACGCGGACGTAGTTGGCGACCACGACCGCGTTGCCGCCCCACAAGAAGACCGCCCCGATGAGAAGCATGATGACTGCGCTTGCATCCATGAGCTTCACCCCTTGGTGAGGTCGAACTGGTGCGGGACCCGGCTGTTCAGGGACAGCGTCAGCGACGCGAGCAAGGTGAGGAGTACGCCGCCTGCGCCGATGAAGAGCAGGCCGCTGGTCGGGTAGCCCGAGTAGTTCTCGCCGAACTCGTCGACCAGGCTGTTGATGACGACGAGCGTCAGCAGGACCGGGGTGATGAACTTCATCGAGACCGTCCACCAAGGCCCCATCTTGATGTAGGAGATGTCGTTCAGGTGGTCGCGCTGTTCGTCGAGCGTCCTCGCGATCCAGGCGATCAGCAGCACCTCTGCGAGGCCCGCGACGACGAGGCCGTAGGCGTTCACGAAGTGGTCCACGGTGTCGAGGTAGAACAGACCGCCCTTGGTGACGTACAGGATGCTGATCACGAACGCCACACCGCAGATCCAGTTCACGGCTGCGACCCGTCCGAGGTCGAACTTCTCGCGGATGGCCGCTACGACACACTCGAGGATCGAGACCATCGAGGTGATGCCGGCGAACAACAGGGACGCGAAGAAGATCACGCCGAAGACCGGCTGGAAGGCGGGCAGGCTGCTGATGATCTGCGGGAAGACGATGAACGCCAGGCCCACACCTCCGCCGCCGGCGACCTCGGTGACCTCGGTGTCCAGGGTGATCGCGAGGAAGCCGAGTGCCGCGAACACACCGATCGCCGCCATGAACTCGAAGCCGGCGTTGGAGAGCCCGACGATCAGGCCGCTGTTCGACAGGTCGGTCCTGCGCGGCAGGTAGCTGGAGTAGGCGATCATGATCGAGAACGCCACGCTCAGCGAGAAGAAGACCTGGCCGTATGCCGCGGACCAGACCGCGAAGTCGCCGAGCGCGCTGAAGTCCGGAGTGAACAGGACGTTGAGACCGTCGGCCGCACCCTCGAGGGTGAGCGCGCGGATCACGATGATGATGAGCAGCACGATCAGTGTCGGCATCAGGATCCGCGATGCCATCTCGATGCCCCTGCTCACGCCTCGCTGCATGAGGTAGTAGACGATCGCCCAGGCGATCAGGACCGCGAACAGCACCTTCCACTGCGGGCTGCCGATGTCCCAGAAGCCTGCCGGGTCCGCCCCTTCGGACGTGCCGAGATACTCGGCGATGAAGAAGGTGGCGGTGTCCTCACCCCAGTCCTCCCCGAAGGAGTACCAGATGTAGCTCAGGCACCACCCCAGGATGACGACGTAGTACGTCGCGATGACGAAGGAGATCGCGGCCATCCACCAGCCCAGCCACTCCCACCTCTGGGAGATCAGGTGGAAGCTCGCCGGCGCGCCGTGGCGGTACCGGTGGCCGATGCTGTACTCGAGCAGCAGGATCGGGAGGCCTGCTGTCGCGAGGGCTATGAAGTAGGGGATGAGAAAGGCGCCGCCGCCGTTCTCGTAGACGACGTAGGGGTAGCGCCAGATGTTGCCGAGGCCGATGGCAGAACCCATCGCGGCGAGGATGAACCCGAGCTTCGTGCCCCACTGGTCACGCGGTGGGGCTTGCTGATCTATGTCACTCATCGCAATCCTCCGGAAGACGTACTTCACGGGTTCTAATTCGCAGAGTAGCGACCGGAAGTCCTCCCGTCGATGGATGCCGACCCACCCCAGGAGTCGACTACGGATCCAGTGGACAACAGGGGCCCCGGACGTACGATTAACGCCGTGACACCTCGAATTCCACACTGGATCCGTGGCAACCGCTCTGAGCTGGCCTCGTCCCGGACCGCCCCCGTCCACAACCCGGCCACCGGCGAGGTCACCGGCGAGGTGCTGCTGGCGTCGTCGTCCGACGTCCACGCCGCCGTCGCCGCTGCGCGTGAGGCCGCCGTCGAGTGGCGCGAGTCATCGCTGTCGCGCCGGTCGGCGGTGCTCTTCGCGATGCGCGAGCTTCTCCACGACCGCGCGGACGACCTCGCCGCGGTCGTGACCGCCGAGCACGGCAAGGTCCTCGCCGACGCCGCCGGCGAGGTGGCCCGCGGCCTGGAGAACGTCGAGTTCGCCACCGGCGTGCCCGCTCTGCTCAAGGGCGGCTACTCGGAGCAGGTCTCGACCGGCGTCGACGTGTACTCGATCCGTCAGCCGCTCGGGGTCGTCGCCGGCATCACCCCCTTCAACTTCCCGGTCATGGTGCCGCTGTGGATGTGCGCCAACGCGATCGCCGCCGGCAACGCCTTCGTGCTCAAGCCGAGCGAGAAGGACCCGTCGGCCTCCCTGATGCTTGCCGAACTATGGCAGCAGGCTGAGCTTCCCGACGGCGTGTTCACCGTCCTCCAAGGCGACCGGGAGGCTGTCGACGGGCTGCTGACCCACCCGGACGTGGCGGCCGTGAGCTTCGTCGGATCCACTCCGGTCGCCCGCCACATCTACGAGACGGGCACGAGGCACGGCAAGCGGGTGCAGGCGCTCGGGGGCGCGAAGAACCACATGGTCGTCCTGCCCGACGCCGAGGTCGACCTCGCGGCAGACGCAGCGGTCTCCGCCGCCTACGGCGCAGCCGGTGAACGTTGCATGGCGATCTCGGTCGTCGTCGCGGTCGGCTCGGTCGCCGACCCCCTCGTCGACGCGATCGCGGCGCGCCTGCCCAAGCTCACCGTCGGTGACGGCGCCGAGCCCGGGACGGACATGGGGCCGCTCATCACGGCCGAGCACCGCGACAGGGTCGCCTCCTACATCGGCGCCGGCGCGGAGGCGGGGGCCTCGGTCGTCGTCGACGGGCGCGAGGCCGACGTCCCGGAGCAGGGTTTCTTCCTCGGCACGACGCTGCTCGACCACGTCTCCCGCGACATGAGCGTCTACACCGACGAAATCTTCGGGCCGGTCCTCTGCGTGGTCCGCGCGTCGACGTACGACGAGGCGCTGGGACTGGTGAACGCCAACCCCTACGCCAACGGGACGGCGATCTTCACGCGCGACGGCGGTGCGTCCCGCCGCTACCAGCACGACGTCGAGGTGGGCATGGTCGGCATCAACGTGCCGATCCCGGTGCCCGTGGCGTCCTACTCGTTCGGCGGGTGGAAGGCGTCGCTGTTCGGGGACAGCCACATGTACGGCCAGGAGGGGCTGGAGTTCTACACACGCGGGAAGGTGGTCACCTCACGCTGGCCGGACCCCGCAACCTCCGAGGTCGACCTCGGCTTCCCGCGGACGCGCTAGGGCGCCGGGTCATCCGTCCTCAGGTCAGGAGCCCTCGGCGAGGGCGCGCGAGCGGTCGCGGGCGGCCTCGAGGGCGGTGAGGAACGCCGCGCGCACCTTGTGGTCCTCGAGCTCACGCACAGCAGCAGCCGTGGTGCCGGCGGGTGAGGTGACCTGCTCACGCAGCACCGTCGGGTGCTCTCCGGTCTCGCGCAGGAGCTTTGCGGACCCCACGACGGTCTGTACGACGAGCTCGGCAGCCGTCGCGCGGGGCAGCCCGAGGTGTACGCCGGCCTCGATCATCGCCTCGACGACGAAGAAGATGTACGCCGGACCGGAGCCCGAGATCGCCGTGACGGCGTCCTGCTGCCGTTCGGGAACCCGGATCACCTTGCCGACCGAGGCCACGAGCGACTCGGCCTCGAGGAGATGCGCCTCGTCGCAGTGGGAGCCGCGCGAGATCGCCGCCATCCCCTCGTCGACGAGCGCGGGAGTGTTGGGCATGACCCGCACGACTGCGGCGCCCGAGGGCAGACGTGCCTCGAGGAAGGCTGTGGTGATGCCGGCGGCGAGCGAGACGACCAGCTGACCCGGGCGGATGTGCGGCGCGATCTCCTTGAGCGCGTCGTCCATGTCCTGGGGCTTCACGACGAGCACGACGGTGTCGGCCTTGTCGGCGGCCTCGGCGTTGCCGACCACGGTCACGCCATAGCGCTCCTCCAGCTCGGCGGCGCGTTCGGGGCGCTTCTCGCCGACCATGAGGTCGTCGACCCTGCGCCCTGCACGGATCAGGCCGGACAGCAGCGTCTCGCCCATGACACCTGCGCCGATGATGGCGACCTGGGGCATCTGCGGACCTCCCTACTTCTTCGAGACCAACGACCTCAAGAACAGTGCCAGGTTCGTGGGACGCTCGGCCATCCTCCTCATGAGGTAGCCGTACCACTCGTCGCCGTAGGGGATGTAGACGCGGACCTTCTCCCCCGCCTCGGCCAGCCGCTGCTGCTCGTCGGGCCGGATGCCGTAGAGCATCTGGAACTCGTAGGAGCCCTGGGTGCGCTCGTAGCGGGTGGCCAGAGCGCCGGCAATGTCGATCAGGCGCGGGTCATGGGTGGCGAGCATCGGGTAGCCCTGACCGCCGAGGAGGACCTTCATGCAGCGGACGTAGGACCTGTCCACCTCGGAGCGGTCCTGGTATGCCACGGACTGGGGCTCCTTGTAGGCGCCCTTGCAGAGGCGGACTCGCGAGCCTTCGTAGGCGAGGTCGCGACAGTCGGCCTCGGTGCGGTGGAGGTAGGCCTGCAGCACGGCCCCGGTCTCGGGGAAGTCCTTGCGCAGCTCCGCGAGGATGCCGAGAGTCGAGTCGGTGGTGGTGTGGTCCTCCATGTCGAGGGTGACCGTCGTGCCTGCGTTGCGGGCGGCGTGGCAGATCATCCGGGCGTTCTCGAGGGCGAGCTTCTCGCCGTCGCCGGGCAGGGCCTGGCCGATCGCCGACAGCTTCACCGACACCTCGGCGTTGCGGGCGAGGTTGTTCTCGCTCAGCGAGGCGAGGAGGTCGAGGTAGGCGTTGACGGTGTAGTCGGCCTGCTCGCGGTCGAGCGTGTCCTCGCCGAGGAAGTCGAGGGTGACGTGAAGCCCGCTCTCGATGAGCGTCCTGGTCGCGTCGACCGCCGCTTCGGTGCCCTCGCCGGGGACGTACCGGTTGACGATGCCGCTCGACACCGGCATCGCGCTGACCAGGTTCTTCACTGTCGTGCTGCGCGCGAGCAACAGCAACGGCTGCCGTAACACAGAGATGACCTCCTGTCCTCGCCCTCCGCCTCGTTGCGGCGCGGGCAGTCCCAGGCTACGCGGTGCGGCGGCGTAGCGTCGCGGCCCCCAGAGCCAACGCGGCCAGGGCGAACCCCACGACCACCGCGAGATCGCCCCAGACGCTCGGGTCGACTCCCCCGAAGGCGTCCGAGGTGGTCGTAGAGACGGTGGTCATCGCGTCGACGGCGTACGACAGCGGGAGCAGGTCGGAGATCCACGACAGGACGTCGGGCATCTCGTCGCGGGGGATGAACAGGCCGCACAGCAGGATCTGCGGGATGACGATCACCGGCATGAACTGCACCGCCTGGAACTCCGTGCGCGCGAAGGCGGAGACGAACAGGCCCAGTGCGGTGCCGAGCACGGCGTCGGCCACCGCGACCACGGTGAGCATCCACACCGGTCCCGCGACGTCGAGGTCGAGCACCCACACGGAGAGAAGTACGGCGATCACGGACTGCACGGTCGCTGCCAGCCCGAACGCGATCGCGTAGCCCCCCAGGAAGTCGAGCTTCCCGGTCGGCATCGCCAGCAGCCGTTCCAGGGTCCCGGAGGAGCGTTCGCGCAGGGTGGTGACGGAGGTGACCAGGAACATCACGATGAAGGGGATCAGCGCGAGGAGCGGCGGGCCGAGACTGTCGAAGCCGCCCGCGCGGTCCTCGAACATCCACCAGAGCAGGGTGAGCACGAGCGCGGGCAGGACGAGCAGCATCGCGACCGTGCGGTGGTCGTGACGCAGCTGCGCGAGGACCCGGCTCGTGACCGCGAAGGTGACCCGAGGGCTGGCCAGGGTGCTGACGCTGTTCATGCTGCCGCCTCCACGATCGAGAGGAAGGCGTGCTCGACGGTGCTCGCGCCCGTGTGGTCGAGCAGCGCGCCGGGGGTGTCGTCGGCGATGATCCGCCCGCTGCGCATGAGCAGCAGCCGGTCGCAGCGCTCGGCCTCGTCCATCACGTGGCTGGAGACGAACACGGCAGCCCCCTGGTCGGCGAGGGAGTGGAAGACCTGCCACAGCTCGCGGCGGAGCACGGGGTCGAGGCCGACCGTGGGCTCGTCGAGCACGAGCAGCTCTGGACTTCCGAGGAGGGCCACCGCGAGCGAGACGCGCGACCGCTGCCCGCCGGAGAGATTTCTGGTCAGCCGGTCGCGGTGGTCGTCGAGGGCCACCGCTTCGATGCACCGGTCCACCTCGTCCTGGTCGACCCCGAGGACTCGGGCGAAGAAGCGGATGTTCTCGTGCACCGTGAGGTCGTCGTACACGCTCGGCGCCTGGGTCACGTAGCCGATGCGGTGACGCAGGGCGGCGTCACCGGCGGGCAGGCCGGCGACCGTGACAGTGCCGGACTCCACGATCTGCACGCCCACGATCGAGCGCATCAGGCTGGTCTTCCCGCAGCCGGAGGGGCCGAGCAGGCCGGTGACCTGACCGTGGGGCACGGCGAAGCTGACCCCGTCGACGGCCCGGACCCCTCCGCGCACGACATGCAGGTCCCGAACCTCGACAGCAACGTTATTCACCATGTGATGAATTCTCTGCCCGCTTGTGCTCAGGGGTCAAGACCCAAACCGGACAGGCCGGCGACGGAATCGAGAAGGGACGCGGAACCGGGTCAGGGCGCGTCGGCGGTGAGGTACCTCTGCAGGGTCGGCCCCAACCAGGCGGCGACCTCCTCCGCGGGCATCGAGGCCATGGGCTCCAGACGCAGGACGTACCTCGTGATGACCAGACCCACCATCTGGGAGGCCACGAGACCGACCCGCCGGTCGGAGTCGTCGACGTCGAGAGACTGTCCGAGCGCCCCGAAGATCAGGCGGGAGAGCGCCGACTCCAGCAGCGTCCGCCCCGACTCCCCCGCGATGCCGGACCGCACCAGGGCGAGCAACGGCAGGCGCGCCTGCGGGTCGTCCCACACGCTGAGCGCCCTGGCAACAAGGCGTACGCCGAGCGTCTCGCGGTCACCCTCGACCACCGAGGCGAGCACCACGCGAGGGTCGACCGGGAACTCCAGCGCCGCCAGGAAGAGGTCGTCCTTCGTGCCGAAGTAGTGGTGGACCAGGGCGGGGTCCACCCCGGCGGCCGCTGCCACGGCGCGGACAGACGTGCCGCCGTAGCCGGCCTCGGCGAACGAGGTGCGGGCCGCGGCCAGGATCTCGCCGCGAGTGTCGCCCCCACCCGCGCGCCGTCCTCGCTGGGTCGTGCCGCTCACCGTTGCACGCTCGAACGTCCGACCCCGGGTGTCGCGAAGTGCAGCCGGACGAAGGCCAGGGACTCCATCAGGTCCAGCTCGCGTGCCTCCCGGGTGCCCGAGCGCCGCGTGTTGATCTCGACCACGATGTGTCCCCGGAACTGCTCCGCAGCGAGGTGCTCGAGCAGCTCGACGCACGGCTGGTCACCCCGTCCGGGCACGAGGTGCTCGTCCTTGGCCGAGCGGGTGCCGTCGGTCATGTGGATGTGACGCAGCCGGTCCCCGAGGTCGCGCGCGAGCTCGACCGGGTCGGATCTCGAGGTCGCCGAGTGGGACAGGTCGATCGTGGTGTTGGCGTAGTCGTGGTGAGAGGGGTTCCAGTGCGGGACGTAGACCTGCATCTCGCGCTTCGACGCCCGCCAGGGGTACATGTTCTCCACCGCGAAGGCGATCCCGGTGCGGGCCTCGAGAGCGGCGATGCCCTCCACGAAGCTGCGGGCGTAGTCGCGCTGCCACCGGAACGGAGGGTGCACGACGACCACGTCGGCCCCGACCTCGTGCGCCATCTCGGCGCTGCGCTCGAGCTTCCCCCACGGCTCGGTCCCCCACACGCGCTGGGTGATGAGAAGGCAGGGCGCATGCACGGCGCAGACCGGGATCTCGTGGTACTCCGAGAGGTGCTTGACCGCCTTCGGGTCCTGGCTGACGGGGTCGATCCCGACCATGACCTCGATCGCGTCGTAGCCGAGCCGACTGCCCAGGGCGAAGCCGTTCGCCGTCGACTCCGGGTAGACCGAGGCAGTCGACAGGGCGACCAGGGGCCCGTCACGGTCTTCGATGTGTTCCACCTTGCCGGACCTGGCAGACGTAGGGGGAATGTCGCCCGATGCCGCGCCTGACACGTCGCTCACCTCCTCAGGTTATGCGCGCGTCCGTCACCCGAGCACACTGATCTGGTCGAGCCGCTCGAGGATCACACCCTCGCGAAGGGCCCAGGGACAGATCTCGAGCTCGGCGAGGCCGTAGATGTCCATGACAGCGTCGGCCACGAGCGCCCCGGCCAGGAGCTGGTGGGCGCGGTTCGCGGAGACGCCCGGCAGCTGCGCCTTCTCGGCGCTGGTCATCCTCGCCAGCTCGGGGAGGCGCTCGGTCAGATCGTCGGCGGGCAGGACCCGTCGTACCAGCAGTCCCTCTCCCGAGGGCGGGGCTCCGCAGACCCGGGCTAACGAGCGGAACGTCTTCGACGTACCCACCGCGTGGTCCGGAGCGCCACCACGCAGCAGTGCGCCGGCGTCGCGGGCGATCTCGGCGCGGATCCGCCGACGGAGCTCACGCACGGTCTCGGGGTCGGGCGGGTCCTCCTGCAGCCACTCCCGGGTCACGCGGCCCGCACCGAGCGGCAGCGACTGCGCGATGACGGGAGCCTCGTCCGCGCCGGCTGCGATCTCCAGTGAGCCGCCGCCGATGTCGAAGACCGCCAGGCGCCCCGAGGACCAGCCGAACCACCGGCGCACGGCGAGGAAGGTCAGCCGGGCCTCGTCCTCCCCCGACAGGACGCCGATCTCCACGCCGGTCACGTCGTGCACGTGCTTGAGGACGGCGTCGGTGTTGACGGCGTCGCGGACCGCGGAGGTCGCGAAGCCGAGGATCTCCTCGCAGCCCTTGTCCTCGGCGACCACGAGCGCCTGCGAGACGAACCCGGTCAGCGCCTCGACGCCTTGGGGTGTCACTGCGCCGGCCCGATCGAGGTGCTCGGCGAGCCGCAGCGGTTCTTTGTAGGAATAGGCGGGCATGGGTGCCGCACCGCCGTGCGCGTCGACGACGAGCAGGTGGCCGGTGTTCGATCCGATGTCGAGGACTCCGAGTCTCATAGCCGTCCCAGCCTCCCACAGAGCACGTAGGGTTGCCTCGTGCCAGAGGTAGATCTCGTTTTCCCCCGTGCCTGGGTCGAGTTCGCGGACCCCGCGGACGAGAGCCAGGTGTTCCGCTGCGACCTGACCTGGCTGACCTCGAACTGGATGTGCATCTTCGGCCAGGGCTGCAAGGGCATCTACGCCGACCGTCCACTCGACGGCTGCTGCACGCTGGGCGCGCACTTCGCCGACAAGGACGACGAGAAGCGGGTCCGCAGGTTCGTGAAGCAGCTCGAGCCCGAGCACTGGCAGTTCCACGACGTCGGCCGCAAGGACGGCTGGATCGAGACCGACGAGGACGGTGACCGCAAGACCGCTGTCCACGAGGGCGCATGCATCTTCCTCAACCGACCCGGGTTCGAGGGCGGCGAGGGCTGTGCCCTCCACGGCCTCGCCCTGCGACAGGAGCGCCACCCGCTCGAGACCAAGCCAGACGTGTGCTGGCAGCTTCCCATCCGACGGACGTTCCGCGAGGTCGAGCTGCCTGACGGCACCTCCTACACCGAGGTGAGCATCGGGGAGTACGACCGGCGTGGCTGGGGCCCCGGGGGCCACGACCTCGACTGGTACTGCAGCGGCAACACCGAGGCCCACGTCGGGGCGGAGCCGGTGTACGTCTCCAACGGCCCCGAGCTGGTGGAGCTGATGGGCCGCAAGGGGTACGACGAGCTGGTGCAACTGTGCGAGGCGCACCTGCGCTCCCGCTCCGCCCTCGCCATCCACCCTGCCGACCCGCGCTAGGTCACGGCGATGGACCGTCCTCCGGACCGCCCGACGCGCCGTCTCACGCGGCTCGGCGAGAAGCAGTCAGAGGATCTGGCCGAGCTGCACCGACTGCTCGAGGACACCTACCTGGGCCACATCGCCCTCGCCGACGGCGGCGAGATCTCCGTGGTGCCGACGGCCGTCGTGCGGGTCGGCTCGTCTCTGGTGTGGCACGGCTCGACCGGCTCGGGCTGGATGCGCGCGCTCTCAGGAGGGCTTCCCGTCGCGGTCAGCGTGACCGCGCTCGACGGCGTGGTCGTGGCGCGGTCGCGCTTCGAGTCCTCGTTCCACTACCGGAGTGCCGTCATCCGCGGTCGCCCAAGGAGGCTGGACGGCGAGGAGAAGCTCCGGGCGCTCGACGCGGTCGTGGAGCGCCTCCTTCCGGGCCGGCTCGCGGAGACCCGGGACTCCGACACGCGTGAGCTCGCCGCCACGATGGTGCTCGCGGTACCCCTCGACGACTGGGTCCTCAAGGTGTCCGACGGGTGGCCCGAGGACACCGGCGAGGACATCGCCGGCGACGCGTGGGCAGGGGTGGTGCCCCTCGGGACGGTCTACGGCACACCACTCGCCGCTCCGGACCTCCGCCCGGGCATCGACGTACCACCGTCGGTGAAGGCGTTCGGCGAGGCGCAGCCGCCAAACTGACGATCGATCGGGCAGGGACGGCGGAGGTCAGTCCTTCGCGAGGTAGCGCTGCACGATGTTCTCGGGCATCGGCTCGTAGCGCACGAACTTGCGGCTGAAGCTCGCCGACCCGTGCGAGAACGACCGCAGCTCCGTGGCGTAGCGCACGATCTCGACCTGAGGCACCTCCGCCCGCACGATGGTCCGACCGTCTCCCGCCTGCTCGCTGCCGAGCACGCGCCCGCGGCGCCCTGAGAGGTCACTCATCACCGTGCCGACCAGGTCGTCGGGGATCAGGACGCCGACCTCGTCGACCGGCTCCAGCATCGCGACTCTCGTCACCGCGGCTGCCTCGCGCAGGGCCAGTGCGCCCGCCGTCTGGAAAGCCATGTCGGAGGAGTCGACACTGTGCGCCTTGCCGTCGGTCAGGGTCACGCGTACGTCGACGAGCGGGTAGCCGTTCGCGACCCCCTTCTCCATCTGCGCGCGCACGCCCTTCTCGACGCTGGGGATGAACTGGCGCGGGACGGCGCCGCCGACCACCTTGTCCGCGAACTCGAACCCGCTCCCCTCAGGAAGCGGCTCGACCTCGATGTCGCAGACCGCGAACTGCCCGTGACCTCCGGACTGCTTCACGTGGCGCCCGTGTCCCTTGGCCCTTCCGCTGAAGGTCTCGCGCAGCGGGACCCGCAGGTCGACCTGGTCCACGGTCGCGCCGTAGCGGTTGGCGAGCCGGTCGAGCGCGACGTCGGCGTGCGCCTCGCCCATGCACCAGAGCACGAGCTGGTGCGTCTCCGGGTTGTGCTCGACTCGCAGCGTCGGGTCCTCGGCGGCGAGGCGCTGGAGCCCCGAGGAGAGCTTGTCCTCGTCGGCTTTCGCACGGGCCTGCACCGCGACGGGAAGGAGCGGCTCGGGCATCGACCACGGCTTGAGCACCAGCGGCTGTTCCTTGTCGGAGAGCGTGTCGCCGGTCTCGGCGCGGCTCAGCCGACCGATCGAGCACAGGTCGCCCGCCACGACAAGCTCGGCGGGGCGCTGCTGCTTGCCCAAGGGCACGGAGAGCACGCCGATCCGCTCGTCCTCGTCGTGGTCCTCGTGACTGCTCTGCTCCCCGAAGAAGGAGCTGAAGTGTCCCGAGACGTGCACGGTCATGTCGGGGCGGATCGTGCCGGAGAAGACCCGCACGAGACTGACCCGTCCGACGTACGGGTCGGTGGTCGTCTTCACGACCTCGGCGACCAACGGGCCATCGGGGTCGCAGCTGATCTCCGGGCCGCGCTTCCCCTCGGGCGTGAAGACCTCGGGAGGCGTGTGCTCGTGCGGTGCGGGGAAGCCGGCGACGATGAGGTCGAGGAGCTCGGTCGTGCCGAGGCTGGTCGAGGAGCACACCGGGAGCACAGGAAAGAACGAACCTCGGGCGACAGCGCGCTCGAGGTCCTTCACGAGGAGATCCCGGTCGATGGCTTCACCGCCGAGGAACCGGTCCATGAGGGTCTCATCCTCGGACTCCTCGATCACCCCCTCGATGAGGGCACTTCGCTGCTCCTCGTGTGCCGGGTCGTCGCCGGTGAGAAGGCCGACCATCTGGTCGTTCTCGTGGAGGTACACCGGCAGCACCTTGTCGCCGAAGGCGTCCTGGGCGCCGAGGACCACGCCGTCGTAGTCGGCGCGGGCGTGGTCGACCTTGGTCACGACCACCACCCGGGGCATGTCGACGGACGCACACTCACGCCACAGCTCGCGGGTCGGCTCGTCGACCCCCTCGTTGGCCGCGATCACGAACATCGCGCAGTCGGCCGCCCGCAGCCCCGCCCGCAGCTCGCCCACGAAGTCGGCGTAGCCGGGGGTGTCGAGCAGGTTGATCTTGATCCCGTCGTGCACCAGCGGCGCCAGGGACAGTCCCACCGACCTCTGCTGTCGGACCTCTGACTCGTCGAAGTCGCTGACCGTCGTACCGTCCTCGACCCGGCCGGCTCGGTTCAGCACGCCGGCCGCCACCAGCAGTGCCTCCACAAGCGTGGTCTTGCCCGAGCCGGGTGGTCCGACAAGGGCCACGTTGCGGATGGACTCGGGGCTTGCGGTCGTCGGGACCGGGTCGACTCCGAGCTGGGTGCTGGATGACTTGCCTGCCACGTCTGCCTCCTCGTGCCGGTGCCTCTCACCAAACACCCGACGGTCGTGATGCACAAGGGGTCGAGTCAAGGTCCACCGCGATCCCTCGAGGCTCGGTAGAGGACCCCCGCTGTCAGGGTGACGTATCTCCTTGGCGACAATGCTTGACATGCGCCTCGACCACATCTCCTTCGCAGCCGGACCCGACGGACTCATGAGCACCGCGCACCGCATCGGCGACCTGCTCGGCGAGGAGTTCCGCGACGGGGGCATCCACCCGCGGTTCGGCACGCGCAACATGGTGCTTCCGCTGAGTGCGGGCACCTACCTCGAGATCGTCGAGGTTCTCGAGCACCCGGCCTCCGACAAGGCGCCGTTCGGCCAGGCCGTCCGCGCCCGCTCCGAGCTCGGCGGCGGCTGGCTGGGCTGGGTGGTCTCGGTCGAGGACATCTCCCCTCACGAGAAGCGGCTCGGCCGCGAAGCCACCCCCGGCAACCGGCATCGCCCCGACGGGGTCGAGCTCAAGTGGCGCCAGCTCGGGGTGAAGGGCCTCCAGGCCGACCCGCAGCTGCCGTTCTTCGTGCAGTGGGAGCCGGGCATCGAGCACCCCAGCGCGGGCGCCAGCGGCGACCTCCACCTCGACTGCCTCGAGATCGCAGGTGACCCGGACCGGGTCCGCGAGTGGCTCGGCGACGCCGAGGTCGACCCGCTCGAGGATGTCGAGGTCTCCTGGGTGGCGCCGCACGGAACCCCCGGCATCGTCGCGGCGCAGTTCAAGACCGCCAACGGCGTTGTCCGTATCTGACGGGGCGATCCCCTCCCCGAACATCTGGAACCATCCCGAGACCTACGAGCTCGAGAACCGCGCGGTCGACCCCGCCCAGCGCATCGAAGCCGCCATGCGCGCACGCTTCGACTGGACCGGCCGGGACGTTCTCGACCTCGGGTGCGGCACCGGCTTCCACCTCCCCCGGTGGGCGTACGACGCACGCTCGGTCGTCGGGGTGGAGCCCAACCACGCTCTCGCCGCCATCGCCCGCCGGAGGACCTCACGCCTCGAGAACGTGCAGGTGCTCGAGGGCGCCGCGCAGGCGATCCCGCTCCCCGACGCGAGCGTCGACATGGTGCAGGTCCGCTGGGCCTACTTCTTCGGGCCCGGGTGCGAGCCGGGGCTGGCCGAGCTCTCCCGGGTGGTGCGACGAGGCGGGACGGCGTTCGTGATCGACAACGACCCGACCCGGACCACCTTCGGGGGCTGGTTCCGACGGGCCCACCCCACCCTCGACCCGGCAGAGATCGAGCGGTTCTGGTCGACCCACGGCTGGACGCGGATGCCGCTCGACATCGAGTGGCGCTTCGAGCGGCGCGAGGACCTCGAGGCAGTCGTGGGCATCGAGTTCACCCCGGGGCTCGCCGGCCAGATCCTCGCTGAGCACGAGGGGCTCGAAGTCGACTACGCCGTCAACCTCTGGTGGCGCCGCTTCTAGCGAGCGGTGCGGCTACTAGGACGACGCGCGCACCGACAGGGTCGGCGCGAGCAGTCGGCCTGGCTCCTCGATCGGCTTGTGCGAGAGGCGCTTGTCGAGCAGGTGCACGATCTCGCGGGCGACCTGCTCCAGGGGCTGCCGCACCGAGGTGAGACCGGGCGGCACGACCTGGGCCGCGATGGAGTCGTCGAAGCCCACCACGGCGATGTCCTGCCCGGGCCGGAGACCGAGGTCGGCGAGCGCGTGCAGCACCCCCATCGCCACGGTGTCGCTGACGCAGACGAACGCCGTGGGCCGCTCCTTCTCGAGCAACGCGTGGGCCGCGCGACGACCGAAGTCGACCGTGTCGTCCCCGCGCGCGCTGAGCCGGCTCGTGGCCAGGCCGTGGCCGTGCATCGCGTCGGTCCAGCCGGTGCGTCGGTCCTCGCCGATGAACGAGGTCTTCTGCCAGCCGACCCACGCGATCCGCTCGTGTCCGCGCTCGACGAGATGCTCGACGGCGAGCATGACGCCGGTGCGTCCGTCGACGTCCACCCAGGGGTGCGTGGCGGAAGGCTCGTCCCAGGGCCGTCCGAACGCCACGAACGGCGCGCCCCGGCGCTCGAGCCAGCCGGCCTGGGGATTGCCGCGGTAGGTGTCGGTGATGACGAAGGCGTCCACAGCGGTCGATCGGAGCAGGTCGTCGTAGCCGTCGATCGCCCGCCCGTCGTCGGCGAGCCCGTTGTCGGCCCCGTCACCGGCGTCGACGCCCGACGAGAACAGCAGCACGTGGTAGCCGGCGTCCTTCGAGCTCTCCACGAGCGAGTGGAGGAAGCGGTCCATGGTGGCGTTCGCCGTGCCCTCGACGACGCGGTCCACGCGGAGGCCGATCAGGTGGGAGGAGCGGGTGCGCAGGTTGCGGGCGGCGCGGTTCGGGGAGTAGCCGAGCGAGTCGACCGCCCGACGTACCCTCGCCAGCGTCTCGGGCCGCAGCAGGTGAGGGCTGTTCAGCGCGTTGGAGACCGTCTGCCGGGAGACACCGGCCTCCTGGGCAACGGTTGCCAAGGTCGGCGGGCTTCCGCTTCGGCGGGTGCCGGCGGTCGAACCTCGTGGCATCACTTTCCACTGCCCCCCGGTCACTGAATATGGATCGTTCCAATACTGACAACGCATGATCACCCGCAACCAACGTCTCGTCAACCGAGACACCCACAACGCCCGTTCCGCGGGGCCTGACCGGGTTTGTCGGCGCCCTCCCCTAACGTCAGGTGCATGAGCAGGACGTCTGGGAAATCCCGCCCCTCCTTCCGGTGCAGCGAGTGCGGCTGGGAGACGGTCAAGTGGGTCGGCCGCTGCGGTGAGTGCCAGGCCTGGGGCACCGTCGCTGAGGCAGGAGCTCCCAAGGGGCGTACGGCGGCCGGGCCGGTCACCTCGCCGGCCGTGCCGATCGGGCAGGTCGCGGCCGAGGAGTCGCGTGCCGGCACCAGCGGGGTCCCCGAGCTCGACCGTGTCCTCGGCGGAGGTCTCGTGCCGGGGGCGGCCGTGCTCCTGGCCGGCGAGCCCGGCGTGGGCAAGTCGACGCTCCTTCTCGAGGTGGCGGCACAGCACGCGAGGGCCGGTGCGCGCACGCTCTACGTCACCGGCGAGGAGTCTGCCTCCCAGGTGCGGCTGCGTGCCGACCGGACCCGCAGCGTCCACGACGAGCTCTACCTGGCCGCGGAGACCGACCTCGGCGCCGTGCTGAGCCACATCGACGCGGTCAACCCGCAGCTGCTCGTCGTCGACTCCGTGCAGACCATCAGTGCCGCCGACATCGAGGGCGTCCCCGGCGGGGTCACCCAGGTCAAGGAGGTCTCCGCCGCACTCATCCGCGTCGCGAAGTCCCGGGGCATCGCCACGCTGCTCGTCGGTCATGTCACGAAGGACGGCTCGATCGCGGGGCCGCGGGTCCTCGAGCACCTCGTCGACGTCGTGCTCCACTTCGAGGGGGAGCGCAGCTCGCGGCTGCGCATGGTCCGCGCGATCAAGAACCGGTTCGGGCCGGTCGACGAGGTCGGCTGCTTCGACCTCTCCGCCGACGGCATCGTCGCCGTCACCGACCCGACGGGGCTCTTCGTCGCGCGGCACCACGAGGCCGTTCCCGGCACTTGCGTCGCGGTCACCCTCGAGGGTCGTCGGCCGATCCTGGCCGAGGTACAGGCCCTGGTCACCCCGTCGTCTGCTGAGCGTCCACGCCGGACCACCTCGGGTCTGGACAACGCCCGGATCGCGATGATCGTCGCCGTGCTCCAGCAGCGGGCCCGGATCCGGCTGCACGCCCACGACGTGTTCGCCTCCACCATCGGCGGCGCCCGGGTCACCGAGCCCGCCGGCGACCTAGCCATCGCGATCGCGATCGCCTCGGCCTGGAAGGACCGGGAGGTCCCCACCGACGTCGTCGCGATCGGCGAGCTCGGTCTCGCCGGGGAGCTGCGCCGCGTGCGCGACCTGCCCCAGCGCATCGCCGAGGCGGCGCGTCTGGGCTTCCGCGCCGCGATCGTCCCGAGCGATTCCGGCGAGGCGAAAGGATCCATCCGCAAGGTCGACGGGATGCAGGTGGTCGCGGTCCCCCACATCGATTCGGCGCTGCGCGTGCTCGATCTCGGGAAGGGCGACGTGACGCCGATGATCACCCCCGACGCAAGATCGCCGCAGCGACCCGCACTCGGTCTCGTGTAGCCCACCGGGATTTCACGCCGCTCTGCCGCTGCCGTCCCGTTACACTGACCGCGTCATAGGCACTTGAGCAGGGGAGCACCTTGGTATCCACCGACCGGGCGGACGATACGTTCCGGCTGCGGGCGACCCTGGCGAGCATCGCCCCCGGGACCTCGCTTCGCGACGGCCTCGAACGCGTCCTGCGTGGCCGCACCGGCGCGCTCATCGTGCTCGGCAACGACAAGGTCGTGGAGTCGATCTCCACCGGCGGGTTCACGCTCGACGTGCCCTTCACGGCCACGGGTCTGCGCGAGCTGGCCAAGATGGACGGCGCGATCATCCTGGACCGCGAGGTCACCCGGATCCTCCGCGCCGCCGTCCACCTGATGCCCGACCCGTCGATCTACAGCGAGGAGACCGGCACCCGCCACCGCACCGCCGACCGCGTCGCGAGGCAGACCGGTCTCCCGGTCATCTCGGTGTCCCAGTCGATGCAGATCATCGCGGTGTACGTCGGCGAGATCCGCTACGTGCTCGAGGACTCCGGCCAGATCCTCTCCCGCGCCAACCAGGCTCTCGCGACGCTGGAGCGCTACAAGCTGCGGCTCGACGAAGTCTCGAGCACCCTGTCCGCGCTCGAGATCGAAGACCTGGTCACCGTCCGCGACGTCGCAGTCGTCGCCCAACGGCTCGAGATGGTGACCCGCATCGCCCGGGAGATCGAGGACTACGTGCTCGAGCTCGGCAGCGACGGCCGGCTTCTTGCGCTCCAGCTCGACGAGCTGGTCACGGGCGTGGACATGGAGCGGGAGCTTGTCGTGCGCGACTACCTCCCCAACGACCGCAAGCCCCGGAAGGCCGAGGAGATTCTCAGGGGCCTCGAGGGCCTCAGCGCCTCGGACCTCGTCGACATCGCCTCCGTCGCCGCGGCGCTCGGCCTCGGCACTACCGAGCACCTCGACGGCGCGGTGACGCCGAAGGGCTACCGCCTGCTCGCCAAGGTGCCGCGCCTCCCCGGGGCGGTCGTGGACCGTCTCGTCGACCACTTCGGCAGTCTCCAGAAGCTGCTGTCTGCCGGCATCGACGACCTGCAGGCCGTCGAGGGCGTCGGCGAGCTGCGTGCGCGCAGCGTCCGTGAAGGGCTCTCCCGGCTCGCCGAGTCGAGCATCCTCGAGCGCTACGTCTGAGCCAGCTGCTGCCCGGGGCGTCGTGTCAGGCCGCACGGGCGCGGCAGCAGCCCGCAACCGTCGCGGGTATCACCCAGCCGCCCGGAGGATGGGCACGGATGTCAGTCGTCGCCCGATTCCTGAGGATGATCGCCCTCGCGTTCCTTCTCCCCCGTCTCGTCCTGACCGCGCTCGGCTGCCTTCTGCCGTGGCGTCGGCGAGGGGGTGATCGTGACGGGAGCGGGCGGCAGCAGCTGGAACTGCTGGGACGTGGGGTCGGACCCCATCGCGGCGGCCGCGACGTGGTAGTACCCCGGCTCTGCCCACTGGGTCGTGCGAGAGCAGTCGGAGTCTGACCGTCGGCCGGACCAGGTGAGGTCGACCAGGGTGACCTTGCGGTCGCGCAGGACGACAGGAACCTCGGGCACGACACCCGGGCAGTCCTGGGTGGACCAGATGCGGTCACTGCCCGAGGTGAGCTTGACCGCGACCGACTCGGCCGAGACCTCCCAGGTGCACGCCGGCGAGACGATGGTGGTCAGCCTGAGCGTCAGCCGGATGTCGCCTCCGGCGTACGCGTTCTCCTCGAGGGTGGGCACCACGCGCACGTCCTCGTCCTGGCAGGGGCCGGTGGGCATGGCCAACGGGACGCGAGTCCGGGTCTTGGCGGGCTTCCCGTCCGGGCGCGGCGCAACCGTCGACTGGGCGTCAGCGGTGGAGACCGCCGAAGGCGAGGGGTCGCCTGAGCCGACCGCGGAGGCAGGTTGGGCCGAGGGTTCGACCGCGCCGCCGGAGCCGCCGCCGAGCAAGCGGCCGATGCCGAACACCAGGCCGCACACGACCACCAGCACGAGCACGCGCCTCACCCAGTACACGCGCGCGGGAAGCGGCCCGCGCGGTCTGGCGACCGACATGCGCATACCGTAACTTTCGGAACGTCCGCCACCCGGGAGGCCACACCGCTGAGACCCACATCCGTGCTGGTTCAGGCGAGTGCAGCCGCGCTGGTTACGATCGCCGCACCATGAGCGACCTCCACGAACGCGTGCTCGAGTGGTACGACGAGAACGCCCGCGTCCTCCCCTGGCGGGAACCGGAGGCGACGCCGTGGGCGGTCATGGTCAGCGAGTTCATGCTCCAACAGACCCCTGTCAGCCGCGTGCTGCCGGTCTTCGAGCAGTGGATGCTCACATGGCCGACGCCCGGCGCCCTCGCCGCGGCGAGCACCGGCGACGCCGTTCGGGCGTGGGGCCGGCTCGGGTACCCACGCCGCGCGCTGCGGCTGCACGCGGCCGCCACGGCGATCGTCGAGGAGCACGGCGGCCAGGTGCCCTCGTCCCACGACGCGCTGCGCGCCCTGCCGGGCGTGGGCGACTACACCGCGGCCGCGATCGCCTCGTTCGCGTTCGGGCAGCGCCACGTCGTGCTCGACACCAACGTCAGGAGAGTCCTCGCGCGGGTGGTGCGCGGCGAGGAGCTGCCCGCCACCTCGGTCACCCGGGCGGAGCGGGAGATCGCGACCGAGCTGCTCCCGGGCGACGACGCCACGGCGGCGGCCTGGGCCGTGGGTGTCATGGAGCTCGGCGCGCTCGTGTGCACGGCGTCGAACCCGCGGTGCGGGGCCTGCCCGGTGCGCGACCAGTGCGCGTGGGTGACGGCCGGGCGGCCACCGTACGACGGTCCTCCGCGGCGCGGCCAGACCTATGCCGGCACCGACCGACAGTGCCGCGGGCGGCTGCTCGCCGTGCTGCGCGACGCCGCGGGGGCCGTGCACCGCTCCCGGCTGGACGCGGTGTGGAGCGACGAGGTGCAGCGTGCCAGGTGCCTTGCCTCCCTCATCGAGGACGGGCTCGTCGCCGCCGTCTCCGAGGACACCTTCACCCTCCCCTGAGGAACCAGGCCCGGCGGACCGTCAGCACGGCAGCGGCAGCCACCGGTCCCGGAGGAAGGCCGGCCAGATGCTGAACGTGGGGCTGCCGCCCGGACGTTGGCCGGTTCCTCTCCCATGGACCCGTCCTCTGCTTCCACCGTCGGACGGCTCGTCGCAGGTGTCCGTCGACAGGCGAAGGGGCGCCTCCCAGGTCGGGAGGCGCCCCTTCGTCGTGGCTTCTTGCTCGGCCTACTCCGTGTCGCCGGTGCCGGCGGTCTCGATCGGAGGCAGATCCGGCAGCTGCGACTTCGGCTCGCCTTTGAAGTTGAAGGTCGCGGTCGGGCCCTCGCCCTCGACGTCGACCAGCACGATCTGGCCCGGGCCGACCTCGCCGTACAGCATCTTCTCGGCGAGCACGTCCTCGATCTCGCGCTGGACCGTACGACGCAGCGGACGAGCACCGAGGACCGGGTCGAAACCGCGCTCGGCGAGCAGGTCCTTGGCAGCCTTGGTCAGCTCGATCGACATGTCACGGTCACGCAGCCGCAGCTCCACGGCGCCGATCATGTTGTCGACCATCGCGACGATCTGCTCCGGCGAGAGCGGCGGGAACACGATGATCTCGTCGACACGGTTGAGGAACTCGGGCCGGAAGTGCTGCTTGAGCTCCTCCGAGACCTTCGCCTTCATCCGGTCGTAGGACCCCTGCGTGTCGCCGACCTGCTGGAAGCCGAGGTTCACGCCCTTGGCGATGTCACGCGTGCCGAGGTTGGTGGTCATGATGATGACGGTGTTCTTGAAGTCCACGACCCGGCCCTGGGAGTCGGTCAGGCGACCCTCCTCCAGGATCTGCAGCAGGGAGTTGAAGATGTCCGGGTGGGCCTTCTCGACCTCGTCGAAGAGCACGACGGAGAACGGCTTGCGGCGCACCTTCTCGGTGAGCTGGCCACCCTCTTCGTAGCCGACGTAGCCAGGAGGCGAGCCGAAGAGCCGCGAGACGGTGTGCTTCTCGCTGAACTCCGACATGTCGAGCTGGATGAGGGCGTCCTCGTCGCCGAAGAGGAACTCCGCGAGCGACTTGGACAGCCAGGTCTTACCGACACCGGACGGACCGGCGAAGATGAACGACCCACCGGGACGCTTCGGGTCCTTCAGGCCGGCACGCGTGCGACGGATCGCGCGGGAGAGGGCCTTGACGGCCTCCTCCTGGCCGATGACGCGCTTGTGGAGCTCGTCCTCCATCTTGAGCAGACGGCTGGACTCCTCCTCCGACAGCTTCACGATCGGGATGCCCGTCGCGACGGCGAGGACCTCTGCGATGAGCTCCTCGTCGACCTCGGCGACGACGTCCATGTCGCCGGCCTTCCACTGCTTCTCGCGCTCGCTCTTGGCGAGGATCAGCTTCTTCTCCTCGTCACGCAGCGACGCGGCAGCCTCGAAGTCCTGGCTGTCGATCGCGCCCTCCTTGCGGCGGCGCACGTCGGCGATCTTGTCGTCGAACTCGCGAAGGTCCGGCGGCGCGGTCATGCGGCGGATCCGCAGACGGGAGCCGGCCTCGTCGATCAGGTCGATCGCCTTGTCGGGCAGGAACCGGTCCGAGACGTACCGGTCGGCCAGCGTCGCGGCCGCGACCAGCGCCTCGTCGGTGATCGTCACGCGGTGGTGCGCCTCGTAGCGGTCGCGCAGACCCTTGAGGATCTCGATCGTGTGAGCGATCGAGGGCTCCTGCACCTGGATCGGCTGGAAGCGGCGCTCGAGCGCAGCGTCCTTCTCGAGGTGCTTGCGGTACTCGTCGAGGGTGGTCGCACCGATGGTCTGGAGCTCGCCGCGCGCGAGCATCGGCTTGAGGATCGAGGCGGCGTCTATCGCGCCCTCGGCGGCACCTGCACCGACGAGCGTGTGGAGCTCGTCGATGAACAAGATGATGTCGCCGCGGGTCTTGATCTCCTTGAGCACCTTCTTCAGGCGCTCCTCGAAATCACCGCGGTAGCGCGAGCCTGCGACCAGGGAGCCCAGGTCGAGGCTGTAGATCTGCTTGTCCTTGAGCGTCTCGGGAACGTCGCCGCGCACGATGGCCTGGGCGAGACCCTCGACGCAGGCGGTCTTTCCGACCCCGGGCTCCCCGATGAGGACGGGGTTGTTCTTGGTGCGGCGCGAGAGCACCTGCATCACGCGCTCGATCTCCTTCTCGCGCCCGATGACCGGGTCGAGCTTCCCCTCGCGCGCGGCCTGCGTGTAGTTGCGGCCGAACTGGTCGAGGACCAGGGACGAGGACGGAGCGCCCTCCGGCGCGGTGCCGGCGGTGGCGGTCTCCTTGCCCTGGAAGCCGGAGAGGAGCTGGATCACCTGCTGGCGGACCCGGTTGAGGTCGGCGCCGAGCTTGACCAGCACCTGGGCGGCGACGCCTTCGCCCTCACGGATCAGGCCGAGCAGGATGTGCTCGGTGCCGATGTAGTTGTGGCCGAGCTGCAGCGCCTCACGCAGGGAGAGCTCGAGGACCTTCTTGGCGCGCGGCGTGAACGGGATGTGGCCGCTCGGGGCCTGCTGGCCCTGGCCGATGATCTCCTCGACCTGCGCACGCACGGCCTCCAGCGAGATGCCGAGGCTCTCGAGTGCCTTGGCTGCGACTCCCTCGCCCTCGTGGATGAGGCCCAGGAGGATGTGCTCGGTTCCGATGTAGTTGTGACTGAGCATCCTGGCCTCTTCCTGGGCCAGGACGACCACCCGACGGGCTCGGTCTGTAAACCGCTCGAACATTGCTCTCATCGCTCCTTGCGTGCTCACGCCGACACTTCGACGGGGCTTCCTCCGAGCACTCTAGCCTCGCGCGGAAGAAGGATGTCCGGGCCCCGACCACGTACTCACGACCGCTGTCTGGCCAGTCCCCTGTCGGCTCTGACAAGGACAACTCCCCGTTCAGCCTATGTGTTCCCTCCCGAAGGTCGTCCACGCTTCGCTGAGAGCGAACGACCCTGTCTAGTGGGCTGCGGCGTAGGCCTCGCGGACCTCCGCGGAGACCCGACCACGCTCGGGAACGTCCCAGCCGTTCGCGCGAGCCCACTCGCGGATGTCCGCGGCGCTCGGCCCCGTGCCGGCACCGGCTGCGGCAGCCTTGCCCTTGCGGCGGCGACCACCCACGCGGCGTCCCGCCTCGATGTAACGGGCGAGCGCCTCCCTGAGCGCTGTGGCGTTTCCCTCGTTGAGGTCGATCTCGTAGTCGACTCCGTCGAGGCCGAACGAGACGGTCTCGGACGCGTCGTCGCCGTCGATGTCGTCGACCAGGATGACATTTACTCGCTGTGCCATTTCCCTCAGCCTTTCATGGGCTTCCCCGTCAGAACTTATCGGTGGGGCTTCGCCGCACCACCGGATGAATAACATAGCGGCATCACCGAGTCATTACACATCGCTTGTGAAATTGTGGATAACGGCGAGCAGATTCACACACTCGTCTCAAAAAAGGGTGTAACGAAAAGCAGGCTCTGGTCGTTAGGAGTTGTCAACGCAGTTCCAGCGCCCGCTCGTGAATGCCCGAAAATCGCACCCGAGCCCGCCTCGAATTCCGCGTTGGGATATGGCCTACCCTGATTCCGACCCGCGACGACCTCGTCCACTCCCTGTATGGCTGGGTCCCGGTATCCTCGCTCGCCTTTCCACGAGCTTCCTTGCTGCACGGAAAGACCATTGGGCTCCCGCCGCAATTCGCACATACAGGACGGAGGCGCATTCCGGTCTAGACCGAATCACACCGCACACACGCACGGTTTCGGCCACAAAATCACCGGTGGTGGGCCTCGAGATCGAACGTGCGAGGCTCGAGCCTTCTCGACGCACGATGTCGACGCCCCCGGCAATGCCGCCCAAGGACCGCGATCCGAATGCGGGCAGTCTTCGGCCAACCATTCGACCTCCGGACGCCGGTCGGCCGACCCCTATTCAAGGTCGGCGGCGAATCGTGACCTCGGCTCGCCGGCGGCCCGCGGACCTACTCCGGACGCAGGAGCGGAAAGAGGATGGACTCGCGGATCCCGACACCGGTCAGCAGCATCACCAGGCGGTCGATCCCCATGCCCATACCGCCGGCCGGAGGCATGCCGAATTCCATCGCCTTGAGGAACGACTCGTCGAGCTCCATCGCCTCCGGGTCGCCCTGAGCGGCGAGAAGCGACTGTTCCACCAGGCGCTCACGCTGGATGACGGGGTCGTTGAGCTCGGAGTACGCCGGAGCCAGCTCCACGCCGTTGATGATGAGGTCCCACGCCTCGACCAGCCCCTCGTGCTCACGGTGCGGCTTGGCGAGCGGGCGGACCGACTCGGGGTAGTCCCGCACGAACGTGGGCGTGATGAGCGTGTGCTCGACGAGCTTCTCGTAGAGCTCGAGAGTGACCTCACCGGCGTTCCAGTGCGGCTGGAGCTCGACGCCGTGCTGTGCGGCGTACTTGGAGAGGGTCTCGTGCGAGGTGTTGACGTCGACGTGCTCGCCGAGCCGCTCCGAGACCAGCTCGAACAGGGTCGCCTCGCGCCAGGGCTCCTCGAGGTCGATGTAGGAGCCGTCGCGTGCGGGGATCACCGTGCGACCCAGGGCTCGTGCGGACTCGAGCACGAGGGTGCGGGTGAGCTCGGCCATCGTGTTGTAGTCGCCGTAGGCCTGGTACGCCTCGAGCAGGGAGAACTCGGCGGCGTGGGTGGAGTCGAGCCCCTCGTTGCGGAAGGTCCGGCCGATCTCGTAGACCCGGTCGACCCCGCCGATCATCGCCTTCTTCAGGTCGAGCTCGAGCGCGATGCGCAGCAGCATCGGCTGGTCGAAGGCGTTCAGGTGCGTGCGGAACGGCCGGGCGGCGGCGCCGCCGTTGGTCAGCTGGAGCACCGGGGTCTCGACCTCGACGAAGTCCCGGTTGTCGAGCACGGAGCGCAGCGTGCGCAGGACAGTCGCCTTGGCGCGCACGATCGAGCGGGACTCCGGGTTGACGATCATGTCGACGTACCGCAGTCGGACCCGGGCCTCCTCCGAGAGCGGTTTGTACTCGTTTGGGAGCGGACGAAGCGCCTTGGCGACCATCTCCCAGGCCCTGGCCTGCACGGACAGCTCACCGCGGCGGCTCGTGATGACCTCACCCCGGACCGCGATGAGATCGCCGATGTCGACGAGGTGCTTGAACTCGTCGAGCTGCTCCTGGCCGACGTCGGCGAGGGAGAGCATCACCTGGAGCTCGGTGCCGTCGCCCTCGCGCAGCCGGACGAAGCAGAGCTTGCCCGTGTTGCGGAGGAAGATCGCGCGACCCACGACGGCGACATGGTCGCCGGTGCGGGTGTCGGCCTCGAGCTCGCCCCGCTCCATCAGCGGATCGAACTTCGCGCGGATCTCCTTGAGAGTGTGGGTCCGCTGGACGGTCAAGGGGTACGCCGCACGGCCCGACCCGATCAGGCGCTCCCGCTTCTCGCGACGCACGCGCATCTGCTCGGGGAGGGACTCCTCCTCGGCGGCGGCTTCTGGCGTCGTCTGATCCGTCATGGGACCCAAGCCTATTCGCCCGGGCGCGGGCCTCGATCAGGGGTGGTTGCGGTGGAACACCAGCTCCAGGCCGCGCAGGGTCAGCCACGGCTGGTGGTCGGTGACGGTCCTGCACTCGTCCACGACGAGGGGGGCGAGGCCGCCGGTGGCGATCACGTTCACGCCGTCGTCCGGCTTGAGCTCCGCGAGCATCCGCTCGACGATCCCGTCGACCTGGCTCGCGAACCCGTAGAGCACCCCGGACTGCAGCGCCTCGACGGTGTTCTTCGCGATCACGTGGCGCGGCCGGAGCAGCTCGATCTTGCGCAGCTGCGCGCCACGCCGCCCCAGGGCCTCCAGCGAGATCTCGATCCCGGGCGAGATCGCCCCTCCGATGTACTCCCCCTTGGCGCTGACCACGTCGAAGGTGGTGGCCGTGCCGAAGTCCACGACGATCGAGGGCCCGTCGTACAGGGTCGCTGCCGCTAGAGCGTTGATGATCCGGTCGGAGCCGACCTCGCGCGGGTTGTCCATCAGGATCGGCACGCCGGTGCGCACTCCCGGCTCGACCACCACATGCGGGATCCCGCCGTAGTAGTCGCGCAGCATGTCGCGCCACTCGTGGAGCACCGACGGCACCGTCGAGCACACCGCGACTCCAGCCGGGTGGGTGTCTGAGTCCGCGACGAGGTTGCGGATCAGCACGGCCCACTCGTCGGCGGTACGCCGTTCGTCGGTGGCCACGCGCCAGTGGAGGTAGACCTCCCCGTCGTCGACGAGGCCCACCGTCGTGTGACTGTTGCCGATGTCGGCGCACAACAGGGGCGAGGTCATGCCGGTCCCTCCGGGGAGCGCAGGTCCATCGCGATGTCGAGCACCCGGGCGGAGTGGGTCAGCGCGCCGACCGCGAGGAAGTCCACGCCGGTCGAGGCCACCTCGCGGGCCCGGTCGAGGCTGAGCCCCCCGGAGGCCTCGAGCCTGGCGCGCCCGGCGTTGATCTCCACGGCCTCGCGCATGGTGTCGGTGTCCATGTTGTCGAGCAGGATCTCGTTGCACCCCGCAGCGAGCAGGTCACTGAGCTGTTCCAAGGTGGTCACCTCGACCTGGACCGGGACCTCGGGGGAGTGGCGGCGGACGGCTTCGTAGGCCTCGACGACACCGCCCGCGGCGAGCACGTGGTTGTCCTTCACCAGCGCCTGGTCCGACAGAGTCGCCCGATGGTTGAGGCCGCCGCCGCAGCGCACGGCGTACTTCTCCAGAGCCCTGAAGTGCGGGACGGTCTTGCGGGTGTCTCGCACCTCGGCGCCGGTGCCGTCGAGAGCATCGACCCAGGTGCGCGTGGTCGTCGCGACCCCTGAGAGGTGGCACAGGTAGTTCAGGGCGGTCCGCTCGGCGGTGAGCAGCGAGCGCACCGGGCCGTGGACGCTCATCACGACGTCGTCGCGCACGACCCGGGACCCGTCGGGGACCTTCCGCTCGACCTCGACATGACTGCCACCGACGAAGCGGAGCACCAGCTCGGCCACCGCGCCCCCCGCAAGCACCCCGTCCGCGCGGGCGGTGAAGTCGGCCCAGGCGGTGGCTTCGGCCGGGATCGTCGCCTCGGTCGTGACGTCGGGGCCCGGCAGGTCCTCGTCAATGGCGTCGACCACGGCGTCGTACACCCTGCGCGGGTCGAGCCCTGCGTCGTCGAGCTCGGTGACCAGTGCGGTCGGCAGGTCGGCGAACGGGGTCCGGACGATGCTCACGGGGCCTCTCCTGTGGATGCGGGACGCGGGGCGTCGCTCGACACCCTCGACAAGGGAACGTAGTCGAGCTCCAGCCGCCCGGCAGCAAGCCGCGCGTCGATGTGCGCGGACCAGCGCTCGTCGTCGGTGTCGGGGAAGTCCTCGCGCCAGTGCGACCCGCGTGTCTCCTCCCGCGTGCGAGCCGCCTCGACCAGCACGGCCGCCACGGTCAGCAGGTTGGTGGCCTCCCACGACCTCGTGTCGGGGCGGGCGCCCGTCGCACTCCGGATCTCCGCGAGCCCCCCCGCGGCCTTCGCCAGGCCCGACCTCGAGCGGAGGACCCCGGCGTGCTCGGTCATCACCCGCTGGACGGCGGGCGTCGACTCGGCCGCCACCAGCCCGGGTGTACGTCGATCAGCGGCAGGCTCCTGGGTGGGCGGGAGGTCGTGGACGATCGACGCGGCGATCCTCTGGGAGAACACGAGTCCCTCGAGGAGCGAGTTGGAGGCGAGGCGGTTCGCCCCGTGCACCCCGGAGCAGGCCACCTCTCCGCAGGCGTACAGCCCGGGCACGCCGGTGCGGCCGTCGAGGTCGGTGGCCACACCCCCCGAGGCGTAGTGGCAGGCCGGCGCGACGGGGATCAGGTCGGTGACCGGGTCGATGCCGTGGGCGCGACAGGAGGCGAGGACCGTGGGGAACCGGTGCTCCCAGGTCTCGGGCCCGAAGTGGCGGGCGTCGAGCCACATGTGGTCGGTGCCGGTCTCGCGCATCCGGCGCATGATCGCCTTGGCCACGACGTCGCGCGGGGCGAGGTCGGCGAGGGGGTGGACGCCCTCCATGAGACGAGCGCCATCGTGGTCGACGAGGAAAGCGCCCTCGCCGCGGACCGCCTCGGAGATCAGCGGCTGCTGGCCCTTCGACTCCTCGCCCAGCCACATCACCGTCGGGTGGAACTGCACGAACTCGGCGTCCCGTAGCACCGCCCCGGCGCGGAGAGCGAGCGCCATGCCGTCCCCTGTGGAGACCGGTGGGTTGGTCGTGGCCGAGAAGACCTGGCCCATGCCGCCGCTGGCGAGTACGAGCGCACGGCAGCGCACCGCGCCGACCCCGCTCTCCTCGCCCTCGCCCATCACGTGCAGGGTCACGCCCGCGACGGCGCCGTCGTCAGCGAGGAGAACGTCGAGGGCGAGGGCGTGCTCGATCACGGTGATGTCCGTGGCGGCCGCGACGGCGGCGACGAGCGCGCGCTGGATCTCCGCACCTGTCGCGTCGCCGCCGGCGTGGGCGATCCGACGGCGAAGGTGGCCGCCCTCCCGGGTGAGGGCGAGCTCGCCGGAGTCCGTCTGGTCGAAGCGAGTGCCGAGCGCGATCAGGTCGCGCACCGCGTCGGGGCCCTCGGTCACGAGCACGTCGACGGCCGCCTCGTCGCACAGCCCCGCGCCCGCGACGAGGGTGTCGTGCCGGTGCTCCGCCGGGGTGTCCTCGGGGTCGAGCGCAGCTGCAATGCCGCCCTGGGCCCAGGTCGTGGAGCCGGAGGAGAGCAGGTCCTTGGTGACCACGATGACGCGAGCGTCGGGGAGGCCCTCGCGGATCCGGAGCGCGGCGCTCAGCCCGGCGATGCCCGAGCCGACGACCACGACGTCCGCGTGATCGGTCCAGCCGGCCGCGGGTGCCTCGAGGCGCTGGGGAAGCTGAGGACCCCCGACCATCCGCGGCCTACCTGGTGCCTGAGTAGGTGAGGTCGCCGCGCTGGAGACCGGTGCCGGGCAGCGCCTCGGCGGGGTCGGCGCCGGTGCCGATGATCTTGTTGCCGGCGTCGACGAAGACCACGCTCGGCTGGTACTCCTTCGCCTCGGCGGTCTCCATCTGGCCGTAGGCGATCAGGATCACCAGGTCGCCCGGCTGCACCAGGCGGGCGGCCGCGCCGTTGATCCCGATGACGCCGGTGCCGCGCTCGCCGGCGATGGTGTAGGTCTCCAGGCGCGCGCCGTTGGTGATGTCGACGATGTGCACCAGCTCGCCGGGCAGCAGGTCGGCCGCGTCGAGCAGGTCCTCGTCGACGGTCACCGAGCCGACGTAGTGCAGGTCGGCCTGCGTCACCGTGGCGCGGTGGATCTTGCTCTTCATCATCGTGCGCAGCATCAGGTGCTCCCAGCTCGTCCGCCCAGGGTCAGGGCGGTGTTGTCGATCAGTCGGGTCGTGCCGACGCGGGCGGCGACCAGCAGTCGCGCCTCGCCGGACTGGGGGGTTGGTCCCAGGTCGGGTGCGGTGAGCTCGAGGTAGTCCACGGCGACACCCTCGGCCTCGGGCTCGCGGAGGACTGCACGGGCGGCGTCGAGGACCGCGTCGGCCCCATCCGGTCCGGCCCCGGCACCGGCGGCGAGGGCCCTCGACAGGGCCAGGGCGGAGCGGCGCTCGTCGTCGTCGAGGTAACGGTTCCGCGAGGACAGCGCGAGGCCGTCGTACTCGCGCACGGTTTCGACCCCGACCACGTCGAGACCCATGCACAGATCGGCGACCATGCGCCGGATGAGCACCAGCTGCTGGTAGTCCTTCTGCCCGAAGAAGGCCTGATCGGGCTGGACGAGGCCGAAGAGCTTGGCCACGACGGTGAGCACACCACGGAAGTGCGTTGGCCGGATGGCCCCCTCGAGGATCGAGCCGAGCGGCCCGGGCTCGAGAGTCACCTGCGGCTCGCCGCCGGGGTACACCTCGTCGACGCTGGGGGCGAAGACGACGTCGACGCCTTCGGCGGCGCAGACCTCGAGGTCGGCGTCGAAGGTGCGGGGGTAGCGGTCGAGGTCCTCTCCCGGCGCGAACTGCATGGGGTTCACGAAGATCGAGACGACCACCGCGTCCGAGTCTCGGGACCGCTCGCGCGCGGCGCGCATCAGCGCGGCGTGACCCTCGTGCAGGGCGCCCATCGTGGGGACGAGAGCGACACGTCCGCCGCGGGCCCGGACGTCCGCGAGGGCGTGTGCCAGCTCGGCCCGCGTGTTCGCGACGCGCGGGCGGCCGACGGCGGGCGAAGGTACGCCGGCCGTGGTGCTCGTGCTCACGCCCTGGCCCTCCGGTGCTCGGCCAGCGCCTCGTCGAGGATGCGGTCCAGCTTGGCCGCCCGGATCGGCAGCAGCCGACCGTCGAGGACCGCACGCTCCGCCGTGGCGCGCGCCATCGAGACGTAGGACTCGAGCGACGAGGGCGAGCTCTCGGCGATGTCGGCGAGGTGGGCGCGGACGGTGTTCACGTCACCGCGGACGATCGGCCCCGTGAGGGCCGCGTCGCCGTAGGACAGCGCGTTGTCGAGAGCCGCGTTGAGCAGCGGTCGCAGCGTCGCTGCTGGGTCGTCCGCGCCCGACTCTCGCAGCAGGTCCATGGCCTGGGCGACGAGGGTGACCAGATGGTTCGCGCCATGGGCGAGGCCCGCGTGGTAGAGCGCGCGCCGCTCCTCCGGCACCCAGATCAGGCTGCCGCCGAGGTCGGCCACGAGCGACGCGGCGAGCTCCTCGGTGTCACCCTCGGCGGTGACGCCGAAGACGCAC
>DATICF010000128.1:0-22290 GCA_035456965.1 Nocardioidaceae bacterium | reverse complement strand
CTGCTGCTCCATCCGCTGCGCGGGGGAGTCGTCCTCGTCCTCCTCGACCCGCTCGTCGACCGGCTCGCCCGCCTCGGGGACCTGTCCGGTCGCGGCGGTGATCCGGGCGCGGCGCAGCCGGCGCTCCTCCTCCATCTCGCGCGCGAGGTCCGCGCTGGTGTCACGCTTGGCCATCGGGCTCACCCCCTGAGGACGTCAGGTACCTCCACCCTACAAAGCCGGCCCGAGCCCGGATCGGCGTCGTTCCCGTCAACGTGGACGGTTGCGGCCGCGTTCTGGGCCGGGCCGTCGTCACGACTGTCCACATGGACGACCGGGGCACACCCGTCACTCACGGCCGGGCCGCGGACCTCACCAGCGGCCGCGGTGAACGACCTCCTCGACCGGCTTGCGCCTGCGCCGGGCGGCCGAGCCGGGCGACCCGAGGTCGTCGGTGCGGTGACCGAGCGTGATCGCCCCGATCGGCATGTGGTCGTCGGGTACGCCGAAGGTCTCGCGGAAGGTCTCGGTGCGAGAGGCCGGGATCCCGAAGAAGCATGCGCCGAGACCTTCGTCGACCGCGGTCAGCAGCATCAGGAGCGAGGCCATCGCGGTGTCCATGTGCCAGTACGGCACCGGCCAGCGTGCCTCCACCCGGTCACGCGCCTTGTCCGCCTCGGAGTAGCGACCCACGTAGGCCGCCTTGTTCGACAGCGGCACGACGACCACCGGCGCGGTGCGCATCCCGCGCAGCCACGAGTCGGGGCTCTGCGCCGCCGCGGAGGGAGTGCAGGCCTCCCAGAACCGCGCGACGTCCTCGGGCGTGTCGAGCAGCAGGAACGCCCACCCCTGCGTGAACCCCGCGCTCGGGGAGTGCAGGGCGTTGGCAAGGATGCGTTGGACCACGCCTGCGTCCACCGGCTCGGGCGAGTAGTTGCGCACCATCCGGCGTCGGCGCACGACGTCCTGGAACTCCATGGAGCAGATCATGTCGCACCCTGACTTCGAGCAGATGTGGCGCGACCTCGCGCCGATCGGACGGTCCTCGGCCAGCGGCGGGTACTTCCGGCAGCCGTTCGCCACGGCCGAGCGTGAGCTGCGGGACTGGTTCCTCGAGCAGTGCTTCGCCCGCGACCTGCAGGTCGAGTCGGACGAGGTGGGGAACATCATCGGGTGGTGGTACCCCTCGCGTGAGGCGCAGCGGCTCGCGGTGCCGGGGGTCCTGACCGGCTCGCACCTCGACTCCGTCCTCGACGGCGGTGCGTACGACGGCCCGCTCGGCGTGGTGTCCGCCCTGGCCGCGATCGACGTGCTCCGCGACCGCGGCTTCACCCCCTCACGTCCGATCGGGGTCTCCGTCTTCGTCGAGGAGGAAGGCTCCCGCTTCGGGATCGCCTGCCTCGGGTCGCGCCTCGCCACGGGCGCGACCTCCTGGGAGAGCGCCAAGGAGCTGCGCGACCGGGACGGCGTCTTCCTCCTCGACGCCATGGCGGCCTCCGGACTCCACGTCGGGCCGGACGTCACTGAGGTCGCCTGGGACGGCATCACGGACCGCATCGCCTGCTTCGTCGAGCTCCACGTGGAGCAGGGGCGCGACCTCGTCGACCGCGGGGAGGCGGTGGGCGTGGCGAGCGCGATCTGGCCCCACGGCAGGTACCGCTTCGACTTCACCGGCGAGGCGAACCACGCGGGCACGACCCGCATGGAGGACCGCCACGACCCGATGCTGACGTATGCCATGACCGCGCTCGCGGCGAACAAGCAGGCCCGGCTCTCGGGTCAGCGTGCGACGTTCGGGCGGATCGACGTACACCCGAACGGGACGAACGCCGTGCCCTCCCGAGTGACGGCGTGGCTGGATGCGCGCGCCGAGTCGCCCGAGCACCTCACGAAGCTGGTCGCCGAGGTGGAGCGCATGGCAGTGGAACGCGCCGGCCGGGACGGTACGGCGGCCGTCGTGACCGCCGAGTCGGTCTCGCCGGAGGTGCTCTTCGACGAAGGTCTCGCGCGCCGGATCGCCGAGCCGGGCGACTGGCCGGTCATCCCGACCATGGCCGGGCACGACGCGGGCATCCTCTCCGCGGCCGGGGTACCCACCGCCATGTTGTTCGTACGCAACCCGACCGGTGTCTCGCACTCCCCGGCCGAGCACGCCGAGACGGCCGACTGTCTCGCGGGCGTCGAGGCGCTCGCCGACACCTTGGGGAGGCTGTCGTCGTGATGGCGACGTTCTGGCTCCAGCACGCCTGGCTCGGCGCCGGGGAGGTCGTCGACGGTGTTCTCGTGACCGTCGAGGACGAGCGGTTCGCGAGCGTCGAGGTGGGGGTCGTGAACGCGCCCGAGGGGGCGCACCGCCTCGTCGGGCTGACCGTCCCCGGCCTGGCGAACTGCCACAGCCACGCCTTCCACCGTGCGCTCCGCGGACGGACGCAGCGTGAACGGGGCACGTTCTGGACCTGGCGCGAACAGATGTACGCGCTCGCCGAGCGGCTGGACCCCGACTCCTACTACGACCTCGCCCGCGGGACGTACCGCGAGATGCTCCTCGCCGGCTACACGAGCGTGGGGGAGTTCCACTACCTGCACCACCGTCCCGGGGGTGCTCCCTACGACAACCCGAACGCGATGGGCCTTGCCATGATCGAGGCCGCCCGCGACGCCGGCATCCGCATCACGCTCCTCGACACCTGCTACGTCGCAGCGGGGATCGGCCAGCAGCCGGCAGGTGTGCAGACCCGGTTCAGCGACGGGACCGCCGAGCGTTGGGCAAGCCGGCTCGAGCGGCTGGAGTACTCCGCGGGCGACGACGCCGTCCTGGGGGCGGCGGTGCACTCCGTGCGCGCTGTGCCGCCCGGGCAGATGAGGTTGGTCGCGGAGTGGGCCGAGGAGCACGGGGTTCCGTTGCACGTGCACCTCTCCGAGCAGAGGGCCGAGAACGACGCCTGCCTCGCGGCGTACAACCTGACCCCGACCGGCGTCCTCGAGGAGGCCGGCGTTCTCGGCGAACGCACGAGTGCGATCCACGCAACCCATCTCACGGCCGAGGACGTCGAGGCGCTCGGGCGGACTCGGACCTTCGCCTGCTTCTGTCCCACCACCGAGCGCGACCTCGGCGACGGCATCGGCCCGTCCCGGGCGCTGTTGCGGTCCGGATCGCCTTTGACGATCGGCTCCGACAGCCACGCGGTGATCGACCCGTTCGAGGAGATGCGCGCCGTCGAGCTCGACGAACGGCTCGCGCGCCAGGAGCGCGGGCACTGGTCTGCGGCCGAGCTGCTGACCGCCGCCACGGCCGACGGCCACCGGTCTCTCGGGTTCGCCGACGTCGGGCGGATCGAGGTGGGCGCCCGCGCCGACCTGGTCACTCTCGACCTCCGCTCCCCGCGCACGGCAGGATCGGGCGCCTCCGCGGAGAGTGCCGTCTTCGCGGCCGGAGCCGCCGACGTCACTCAGGTGATCCGCGACGGGCAGGTCGTGGCAACAGCAGGGGACCGAGGCGAGGTCGCGATCGAGCTCGACTCGGTCATCAACAAGCTCTGGGAGGAGACCCGATGAGCAGCCTGCTGATCACCGGTGTCGGCCAGCTCGTCACCGGCGACCCGAACCTCGGCGACGGATCGCCGCTGGGCATGCTGAGCGGGGCGGCGGTGGTCGTCTCGGGCGGGCGTGTGGAGTGGGTCGGTCCCGCCGCCTCGGCGCCCGCCGCGGACTCGACGTACGACGTGGGCGGCCGCGCCGTCGTCCCCGGGTTCGTCGACTCCCACTCCCACCTGGTCTTCGCCGGCGACCGCTCCGAGGAGTTCGCCGCGCGGATGAGCGGGACGCCCTACTCCGCGGGAGGCATCCGTACGACGGTCGCGGCGACCCGGTCCGCCTCCGACGAACAGCTCGCGGCGAACGTCGCCCGCCACGTCGCCGAGATGCGTCGTCAGGGCACGACCAGCGTCGAGATCAAGAGCGGCTACGGCCTCACCGTGCACGACGAGGCGCGCTCGCTGGCCATCGCCTCCCAGGTCACGAAGGAGACCACGTTCCTCGGCGCACACGTCGTGCCGCCGGAGTTCGCCGACGACCCCGCCGGGTACGTCGACCTGGTCACCGGCCCCATGCTCGCGGCCTGCGCGCCGCACGCCAGGTGGGTCGACGCGTTCTGTGAGGAGGGGGCGTTCGACACCGACCAGGCGCGGGCCGTGCTCTCTGCGGGCGCAGCCGCGGGTCTGCGGGGGAGGCTGCACGCCAACCAGCTCGGGCCCGGCCCAGGGGTGCAGCTGGCCTGCGAGCTCGGGCTCGTCGCGGTCGACCACTGCACCTACCTCTCCGACGAGGATGTCGCGGCCCTGTCCGACTCGGGGACGATCGCGACCCTGCTGCCAGGGGTGGAGTTCTCGACCCGGTCGCCCTATCCCGATGCGCGAAGGCTCCTCGAGGCCGGGTGTCGCCTCGCGATCGCCTCCGACTGCAACCCCGGGTCGAGCTACACCTCGTCGATGCCCCTGTGCATCGCCCTCGCCGTGCGGGAGATGAGGATGACGCCCGCGGAGGCGCTGCTCGCCGCGACCCGGGGCGGGGCGGCTGCCCTCGGGCGGGAGGACGTAGGCCACCTCGCGCCGGGCGCGGCTGCGGACCTCGTCGTGCTCGACGCACCGTCGTACGTCCATCTGGCCTACCGGCCCGGGGTCCCGATCGTGCACGAGGTGTTCATCGGCGGCTCCCTCACCTGACCGCCGAGTCGGCACGTCCGCCGTCGCGGATCCCGCCGAGTCGGCACGTCCGCCGTCCCGGATCCCGCCGAGTCGGCACGTCCGCCGCGCCGGGATCGGTCGAGTCGGCATGTCCGCCGCGCCGGGATCGGTCGAGTCGGCACGTCCGTAGCCAGCCGCCCCGCATTCGTGCCGACTCGCGGGGTGGTCGGGCCGCATTTGTGCCGACTCGCGGGGGAACCGCCCGGCGTTCGTGCCGACTCGGCGAGGCCTGCGTCTAAGGCGGCGACGAGCCTCGTCTGAGCCTCAGATGAGGAGTTCTCCCGATGTGCAGGGGTACCTCAGACGAGCAGTCTCACTGCATCAACACAGATGCAAGGAGGCCGAGATGTTCCCCAGCAACGACCTCGTGATGGCAGCCGAGATGGACTACCGCCGTGAGCGGATCCTGGAGGCCATCCGCCCGAGGCGCCGATTCCGCCGAGTACGGTTCAGCAAGGCCGGCGAGGCCGTGCTCCCCAGGGGCCGCCACTACGTCAAGGCCGCATGAGCAGTACTGCCGAGACACAGGTGCAAACATGGCTGCACCCGTCGGCGATACCCACGATGATGGGCGACGTGCCCACCCATCTGCTCACCACGCCCCTCGTTGGGCGTGACGACGAGCTCGACGAGCTGGCTCGGCTCGTGGGGCTCACCCCTCGTGCCGACGCCGGTGCCGTCCTCCTCGCAGGTGACGCCGGCGTCGGCAAGACCCGTCTCCTGACCGAGCTTCGCGACCGTGCCGAGGCGGAGGGCTGGCGCACCGTAGTGGGTCACTGCCTCGACTTCGGTGACAGCGCGCTTCCGTACCTCCCCTTCACCGAGATCCTCGGCCGCCTCGCTCAGGACTCGCCGGACTTCGTCACCTCGCTCTCCGAAGCACACCCTGCCGTGCGCCACCTCCTTCCCGGGCAGCGCGTGCTCCTCGGACAGTCCGCTGCCGAGGCCGAGGACGTTGCGCGCACGGAGCTCTTCGAGACCGTGCACGCGGTGTTCGAGCGCCTCGCCTCCTCGACTCCGGTGCTCGTGATCCTCGAGGACCTCCACTGGGCCGACCAGTCCACCCGGGACCTGCTGGGCTTCCTGTTCCAGCGCCGGTTCGTCGGGCCCGTCAGCGTCGTCGCCTCCTACCGCAGCGACGACCTGCACCGGCGCCACCCCCTCCGCACCTCCGTGGCCCAGTGGAGTCGCATCCCGGGAGTTCACCGGCTCCCGCTCGGCCCGCTGAGCGACGTATCCGTCCGGACCCTCGTGAGCGCCATCCACGCAGGGAGGCTCTCCGAAGCAGAGCTGCAGGCGATCGTGAGCCGCGCCGAGGGCAATGCGTTCTTCGCAGAGGAGCTGGTCGTCGCCACCGAGCTCGGTGGAACCACGCTGCCCGATGACCTTGCGAGCCTGCTCATGGTGCGCGTCGACCAGCTCCACGAGGACGCGCGTCAGGTCGTCCGGGCAGCCTCCTGCGCGGGGCGCCAGGTGTCGCACGAGCTGCTCGCAGCGGTGGCGGGCCTCGAGCCCGTGCGCCTGGACGGCGCGCTTCGCGACGCGGTCGACTCCAACATCCTCGTGCCGAGCGGAGCCAGCTACGCCTTCCGTCACGCCCTGCTGGGTGAGGCGGTGTACGACGACCTCCTGCCCGGCGAGCGCGTGCGCATCCATGCCGCCTACTGCAACGCGCTCTGCACCCGTGCGGCGTCGGGTACGGCCGCTGAGCTCGCACGCCACGCCCGCAGCGCCCATGAGGTCCCCACCGCGGTGCGCGCGAGCATCGACGCCGGGGACGACGCGATGGCCGTGGGTGGCCCCGACGACGCGGCTCGCCACTACGAGATGGCGCTGGACCTGCTCTCCAACCCGCTGCACCGGGCAGAAGGCCTGCGAGATGTCGACGTCGTGTCGTTGACCTCCCGGGCCAGCGACGCCCTGATCGCGTCCGGTGACCCGCATCGTGCGGTCCAGCTGGTCTCGGACCAGCTGGCCGCGCTCGGCAACGAGGCGCCGGCAACCGAACGGGCCCGCCTCATGATGGCGCTGGCCTACGCCTCGATCATGGCGGACAGCGACGTGGACGCCCTCGAGCTCACAACCGAGGCCCTCGGCCTCGTCGGGCAGGAGCCGACCGCCCTGCGAGCGAAGCTCCTCAGCATCCACGCGATCACCAACGCCAACCGGCGTCGGGTCGACGAGGCGATCCGCTGGGCCGACGAGGCGGTCCATCTGGCTCGAGAGGTCGGACTGCCGAAGGTCGTCCTCAACGCGACGACCACGCTCGCCCGCCTCGAGTCGCAGGCCGGCGACCCTGAGACGTCTCGGCGCACGTTCGAGCGGATTGTCGCCCAGGCCCGGGCCGACGGTGATGTGGCCGCGGAGATGCGCGGTCTCAACCACCTCGGTGCCCTCCACTACGAGGTCGGCAGGCTCGACCAGGCCGCGGATGCCTACGCCGAGGCCTGGGAGCGGGCTGCCGCGACGGGCAGCCGTTGGGCGCCCTTCGGTCTCGATGCGCGCCTCATGGGCGCCATCGCCGCCTACACGACCGGCCGCTGGGACGACGCGGCCCGGATGACCGACATGACCGGCGACTCGCCTCCGGGTATGCCGTGGGCCGCGCTTGCGTCGGTGGACCTCGAGGTGCGGGCGGGGCGGGGTGAGACGGTTGCGCTGGAGATCCTGCCGCAGATTCGGGCGTGGTGGGACCGCGACGGCTTCATCGCCATCCTCAGCGGGGCCGCCGCCATCGACCTGCACGGCGACACGGGCGACCTCGACGCGACTCTTCGCATTCACGACGAAGTCGTCGAGTCGGTCCGCGACCGCTGGCAGGTCAAGACCTTCCTGGCTCAAGTCCGGCTCGGCGCGCTGGTGCTCGGACACCTGGCGCAGCACGTGTCCGAGCTCGCCGCGTCGGAGCGGGAGGCGCTGCTGGCCCGCGGGGACGCGCTCCTGGCCGCGGGACACGAGGCCGTGGCGAACGCCGAGGAGCGGGGTCACGTCCTTGGACCCGAGGGCCGGGCGTGGGTGGCGCGCGCGGAGGCCGAGCACCTCCGCCTGCGCTGGCGCAGCGGGATCGACATCCCCGGCGAGGACGAGCTGCTCGCCGCCTGGGAGACGGCGGTCGCGGCGTTCGAGGAGTTCGGCCACGTGTTCGAGCTGGCCCGCTCGCGCACCAGGCTGGCCGCCGTACTCCGCTCCCTCGGGCGGACCGCCGAGGCCCGGGCGTACTCCGATCCCGCGCGTGAGACGGCGCATCGGCTCGGCGCGGAGCCCTTGCTTGCCGAGCTTCGGGCAGCCGGCGTGAGCGCCCCGCGGGCGGATGCGGCGCCGGGCGCGCTCACTCCGCGCGAGCGCGAGATCCTGGCACTCGTCGCCGACGGAAGGTCCAACGGCGAGATCGCGCGGCAGCTCTTCATCAGCGCGAAGACGGTGAGCGTGCACGTGTCCAACATCCTCGCCAAGCTCGGTGCGAGCGGGCGCACCGAGGCCGCAGCACTGGCTCGCCGCCGCGGACTGCTCGACTGATCCCGGAAATTCCGTGGTCCGGGTGGGCCGGTTTTGGCACTATTCGCCGGTGACCTGGAGAGATCGCGTCGGCGCCCTGCGCGTCGACACCACGCCGCTGCGCGAGTCGCGTGACTTCCGGCTGCTGTTCTGGGCCGGGACGGTCTTCTACCTGGGCGGGATGATCACCTACGTCGCCCTGCCGTACCAGCTCTACAAGCTCACCGGATCCAACTTCGCCGTCGGTGCGCTCGGCATCGTCGAGCTGGTGCCGCTGGTGGTCTTCGGCCTGTACGGCGGTGCGCTCGCCGACCATGTGGATCGCCGGCGGATGCTCGTGGCGATGGGGGCGGCGCAAGCCGTGTTGACCGCGCTCCTCGCGGTGAACGCCTTCCTCCCCGACCCGAGGGTGTGGCCGATCTACGTGCTGGGTGCCCTGCTCGCCGCTGCGCAGTCGATGCAGCGGCCCTCGAAGGAGGCACTCGAGCCGCGGACGGTCAAGCACGACCAGATCATGGCGGCGAGCGCGCTCTCCTCGCTCGGCGTCCAGGTCGGCCTGCTGGCGGGGCCGGCCGTCGGTGGCCTGCTGCTTGCGAGCTTCGGCGTGGCGTGGTGCTTCGCAGTCGACGTTGCCGCGCTGGCCGTCGCGACGGCGCTGTTCGCGGCGCTGCGGCCCTACCCGGTCACCGACCGCAGCAACCCGCCTTCGCTGCGTGGGATCCACGAGGGCCTGACGTACGCGCTGCGCCGCCGGGACCTGCTCGGCACCTATGTCGTGGACATCGTGGCGATGCTGATGGCGATGCCGACGGTCCTGTTCCCCGCTCTGGCCGCCGACGTGTTCGAGAAGCCGGGGCTCCTCGGCCTGCTCTACAGCGCCGGCACCGTCGGCAGCCTGCTCGCCACGGTCTCCTCGGGGTGGACGAAGCGGATCCACCACCACGGGCGGGCGGTCGTGGTCGCAGCGGCCGCCTGGGGCGGGGCGGTCGCGCTGGCCGGGATCATGCCGAGCATCTGGCTGCTCCTGCTGTTCCTCGTGCTGGCCGGGGCCGCCGACATGATCAGCGGCATCTTCCGCTCGACGGTGTGGAACCAGACCATCCCCGACTCGATGCGCGGCCGCCTCGCCGGGATCGAGATGCTGTCGTACTCCATCGGCCCCTTGGGCGGCCAGGCGCGGGCGGGACTCGTCGCGGACGCCTGGAGCGTGCGGGGTTCGATCGCCAGCGGCGGCGTCCTCTGCGTGGTCGGTGTCGTGGGCACCGCCCTGTGGCTGCGCGACTTCTGGTCCTACGACGCGCGCACGGACGAGCACGCCGTGCGGGAGCGGGAGCAGCGGGCCCGGCAGGGCGTCTGAGGGGTTCCTTCGCGCGGGACATACCCGTAGTATGCGAACACGTTCTAGTACCGGGATGTGGTCATGACGGTCACCGAAGATCGCTTCGCGAAGATGAAGCCCTACAACGCCGGCTTCGCGCGCAAGATCCCCGCGCGCGAGCTGCCGCCGGGGCCCCGACTGCCCGCGCTCGTGCAGAGCATGCTGCTGATGCGCTTCCGCCACCAGTTCGTCCCGGCCATGCACCGGCGCTACGGCGACGTGTTCACGGTCCGGCTGGTGCCCAAGGCTTCGCCCCTGGTCCTGTTCACGCGGCCCGAGCAGACCAAGGAGATCTTCGCCGGCGACCCCGAGGTCTTCCATGCGGGCAAGGGCAATGCGATCCTCGGGCCGATCATGGGGGAGCACTCCCTGCTGCTGCAGGACTCCTCGGAGCACCGTCGGGCACGCAAGCTGCTCATGCCCGCCTTCAACGGTGCCGCGCTGCGCCGCTACCAGTCGGTCGTCACCGCGCTCGCCAAGGACGAGGTCGCGCAGTGGACGCCCGGCGCGTCGTTCCGCTCCCTCGACCGGATGAACGCGCTCACCCTCGAGGTGATCCTCCGGGTCGTCTTCGGCGTCACCGACGAGCAGCGGCTGGCCGAGCTCCGCCCCCTGGTCAACAAGACCGTCGACATCAACCCGATCGTGCTGCTCGGCTGGGGCTACCCGTTCCTCCAGAAGTTCGGCCCGTGGAAGGCCACGGTCGAGAACCAGCGTGCGCTCGACAAGGTGATGTACGCCGAGATCGCCGAACGCCGTGCGGCGGGCGACCTGCACGAGCGCACCGACGTGCTCTCCCAGCTGCTCGCCGTGGGCGACGGCGACGACGGCCTCTCGGACGCCGAGCTGCGCGACCAGCTGGTGACTCTGCTGCTCGCGGGCCACGAGACGACGGCGACCGCCCTGTCGTGGACGCTCTACGAGCTCGGCCGCGACGAGGCGCAGCTGCGGAAGGCGCAGAGGGCGGCCGACGAGGGTGATGACGACTACCTCGAAGCGGTGATGAAAGAGGCCATGCGCCTGCACCCGGTGATCCCGATGGTGCTGCGCCACCTCATGGCACCGGCCACCATCGGCGGCTGGGACCTCCCGCAGGGCACCAATGTCGGGCCGTCGATCATCGTTGCGCACAGCCGGCCCGACAACTTCGAGCAGCCGGAGGTCTTCCGTCCCGAGCGCTTCCTCGAGGGCCACATCGAGGCGAACACCTGGATCCCGTTCGGTGGCGGGGTCCGTCGATGCATCGGGGCCGGCTTCTCGCTGATGGAGGGCGTTGCCGCCCTGCGGGAGGTCCTCGCGGCCTACGACGTGCGCGTCCCGTCCGGGGCCCGCGAGGTGCCGATGGTCCGCAACATCACCAGCGTCCCCCGGCACGGCGCGCGGATCGTCGTACACCCGCGGGGGTGAGCCGTGGCCGGGTGACTCAGGTCTCGTTGCGCGGGTGCCGGAGTCGTAGTTAGGTAAGCCTCACCTAACTACGAACGAAAGGGTCTTGCCTTGTCGCGCGTCTTCCTGGCCGCCGGCCTTCTCCCGTTGACCACCCTCGTCGCCTGCGCCGCAGAGGCCTCTCCGGAGAGCACGGGTTCCGACCAGGTTCCCACCGGCGTCGCGGAGCAGTACTCCGTCCTCGCCGAGGAGGTTGCCGAGAACGGCGGGGAGGTCGAGAGCGGCGAGTGGACCATCTCCTACATCGTCGAGCACGCTGAGCCTTGGTATGAGTCCCACGACGGAGCCGAGCACTTCCGTGAGCCGGCCGAGGGCGAGACCCACCACATCGAGATCATCCCGACAGAGACGGCGACCGGCCGCATCGTCCCCGACGTGCCGGTCACGCTCAAGGTCGTCGACGCCGACGGCAAGGTCGTCGACGAGAAGGAGCTGCACTTCCTGCACAGCACGTTCTTCCACTACGCGAACAACTTCGAGATCCCCGAGGACGGTGTCTACACGCTGCGAGCGACCCTGGGTGCTCCGGACTTCGCTCGCCACGGCGAGCAGGGTGAGGTGCCCGCGCTCGCCGAAGGCGCCGAGGTGGAGTTCGACGGGGTCGAGCTGAAGTGACAGTCGGCTCCGCTCGTCGAGCTCGCCCTGGATGGGCGTTGCTCACGCCGACCGGCCAGCGGCGTGCCGTGGGTTCGGGAGCCCGCTCGTCCTCACCTACGCTGTGACGGATGGACGACGACGAACAGGCCCCGTGGTACCGCTCCCTACTCGTCGGGGTCGGCGCGCTGCTTGGCGTCGCCGTGCTCGTGGGTGGAGTGATCGCCGTGATCGCGGTCGGCGCGGTCAACCTCGCCGGCATCGGGGACGCCGAGTCGAGCGCGCGGGCGGAGCCGAGCCTCTACATCCCCGAACGCACCTCGGAGGGCACTCAGGAGGACGACGACGGTCTCACCCTCGAGGACCTCAACGGAGGCAAGAGCCCGACGGAGTCCGAGTCGGCCGAGCCCAAGCCGGAGCCGTCGAAGTCTCCGAAGGAGGAGAAGCGCAAACCCAAGCCGCCGCCGTCGGTCATCAGCCTCTCGGCGAGCCCGGTCGAGGTCTCGCGCATGGAGCGGATCTACCTCTCGGGCTCCTATCCTCGCGGTGAAGGCGCCTCCCTGCAGGTCCAGCGCCTGGAGGGTGGTGTCTGGCGGGACTTTCCCACCTCGGCGTCGGTGAGCGGCGGCACCTTCTCCACCTACGTGATGACCGGGCAGTCCGGGCTGAACAAGTTCCGGGTCGTCGACTCCGCGAAGGGCAAGAAGTCCAACCCGGTCAGCGTCCGCGTCCGCTGACCTCTCTACGATCACCGCATGCCCCCAAGCACCCAGATCGCGCTGTTCAAGGTCGTCGCCGTCGCGGAGGCGCTCTCGTGGGCGGGACTCCTTGCCGGCATGTATCTCAAGCACGTCGCCGGGACCACCGAAGCGGGCGTTCACTTCTTCGGTCCCGTGCATGGGGGCATCTTCCTGGCGTACGTCGCCCTCGCGCTCGTGCTCGCCAGGACGCTGCGCTGGTCGCCGTGGGTCGCGATCCTTGCCCTGGCTTGCTCGGTGCCGCCCTTCGCGACAGCGGTCTTCGAGGTCTGGGCCTCGCGCAGCGGAAGGCTGGCCGTGCCCTCGGACGAGCCGGCTCGCACACCGCAGCCGGTCGCTTGACGGCCCACTCACGAGAGGGCCGGACGGTGTGAGCGGGCGGGTGCGTCGCGGCGAGGCGCTCGTCCAGTACGCCCAGCTCGTCCTCGCATGCACCGTGCTCGGCGTCGGGGTGGCCCTCCTGCTCGAGTCGTCCCTGGGCTCTGACGGGTACTCCACGCTCGTCAACGGCATCACGATCGCATCCGGGCTGGAGTTCTGGCAGCTCAACATCCTGGTCGGCGCGGCGTTCATCGGCCTCGCGTGGGTGAGGGGGACGATCCCGGGTCCGGGAACGCTCGTCCAGTGGTTCCTCGTCGGCTTCGTCATCTCGGCGGTCCTCGAGGTCGTTCCCGACGTCACGTCGACGGGCTGGCGGGTCGCCTTGCTGCTGCCTGCCTTCGTGCTCATCACGACCGGAGTGGCGGCGTACCTCGCGAGCAGCACGGGTGCCGGGCCGGCCGAGGCGATGGCGATGGCCTGGGACCCGCCCCTCCCCTTCCGCTGGAGCTACAACCTCGTCCAGTTCGGAGGCGCCTTCGTCGGCTGGCTGCTCGGCGCCGCGGTCGGCCCCGCGACGGTGGTGGTCTTCCTCCTGCTCGGCCCGGCCGTAGACCTCTTCCGTCGTACCTTCCCGAGCCTCGAACGAGGAGCGCCGTACCGCGGTTGACGCGCCGTGACCCAGGTCACGCATGCGTCGCGAACGGGGCGGGAACACTCGCCGTTCGGCATGCGTTATCCCCCATGACAAGAGTTGAGTTGTGAGCACTCAAGTTCTTTGCCACACTCGACTGACGCGGGGCCCGTGGTCCCGCCCCTGAACAGACGAAGAAGCACACCCCGCCGCCTGGCGGGATCATCCGTGGAGGTAGCACATGGCACGCGCGGTCGGAATCGACCTCGGTACGACGAACTCCGTCGTCTCCGTCCTCGAGGGTGGCGAGCCCACCGTCATCGCAAACGCCGAGGGCGCCAGGACCACGCCGTCCGTGGTCGCCTTCGCCAAGAACGGCGAGGTCCTCGTCGGTGAGGTGGCCAAGCGTCAGGCCGTCACCAACGTCGACCGCACCATCCGGTCCGTCAAGCGACACATGGGCACGGACTGGAAGACCAAGATCGACGACAAGGACTTCACGCCGCAGCAGATCTCCGCGTTCATCCTCCAGAAGCTCAAGCGCGACGCGGAGGCCTACCTCGGCGAGACCGTCACCGACGCCGTCATCACGGTCCCTGCCTACTTCTCCGACGCCCAGCGCCAGGCCACCAAGGAGGCCGGCGAGATCGCGGGCCTCAACGTCTCCCGCATCGTCAACGAGCCGACCGCGGCCGCGCTGGCCTATGGGCTCGACAAGGAGCACGACCAGACCATCCTGGTCTTCGACCTCGGTGGCGGCACGTTCGACGTGTCCCTGCTCGAGATCGGCGACGGCGTGGTCGAGGTGAAGGCCACCTCCGGTGACAACCACCTCGGCGGCGACGACTGGGACAACCGGATCGTCGAGTGGATGGTCAAGAAGTTCAAGTCCTCCAACAACGTCGACCTCGGCGCGGACAAGATCGCCCGGCAGCGCCTGCAGGAGGCCGCCGAGAAGGCCAAGATCGAGCTCTCCTCCTCGAGCGAGACCACGATCCACCTGCCCTACATCACCCACTCGGAGTCGGGCCCGCTCCACTTCGAGGAGAAGCTCGGCCGCGGTGAGTTCCAGCGGATGACCGAGGACCTCCTCGACCGCACCCGGCAGCCGGTCAAGACCGTCCTCTCCGACGCCGGCATCGACGTCGCGAAGATCGACCACGTCATCCTCGTCGGCGGCTCGACCCGCATGCCTGCCGTGAGCGAGCTGGTCAAGTCGCTGACCGGCGGCCAGGAGCCCAACAAGGGCGTCAACCCGGACGAGGTCGTCGCAGTCGGCGCCGCCCTGCAGGCCGGCGTGCTCAAGGGCGAGGTCAAGGACGTGCTGCTCCTTGACGTCACCCCGCTGTCCCTCGGTATCGAGACCAAGGGCGGCGTGATGACCAAGCTCATCGAGCGCAACACCACGATCCCGACCAAGCGGTCCGAGGTCTTCACCACCGCCGACGACAACCAGCCCTCGGTGCAGATCCAGGTCTACCAGGGTGAGCGTCAGATGGCGGCGCAGAACCAGCCGCTCGGCAACTTCGAGCTGACCGGCCTGCCGCCCGCTCCGCGCGGCGTGCCGCAGATCGAGGTCACCTTCGACATCGACGCAAACGGCATCGTGCACGTGTCCGCCAAGGACCGCGGCACCGGTCGCGAGCAGTCGATGACCATCACGGGCGGGTCGGCTCTGTCGAAGGACGAGATCGACAAGATGATCAAGGACGCCGAGCAGTACGCCGAGGAGGACCGCAAGCGTCGCGAGGCCGTCGAGACCCGCAACCAGGCGGACAACATGGTCTACACGACCGAGAAGTTCCTCACGGAGAACGGCGACAAGGTCCCGGCAGAGGTCAAGACCGAGGTCGAGGCCGACGTCGAGGCCCTCAAGAAGCTGCTCGAGGACGAGAACGTCGAGAAGGAGACGCTCGAGGGCGCGCTGGCCAAGCTCGGTGAGTCCAGCCAGAAGATGGGCGCGGCGATGTACGCCGCGGGCGAGTCTGAGGCCGCCGGTGCCGGTGGTACGACGGGCACCGGGGACGCCGACGAGGACGTGGTGGACGCCGAGATCGTCGACGAGGACAACGAGGGTGAGAACAAGTGACCTCTGCTGAGAACCAGCACGAGAGCACCGCGCCCGACACGGGTGCTGCCGAGGCCGAGGGGTCGCAGGCGACTGCGGCCCCCGGCCCCGGGGGTCCGGTCGAGGGGCAGCAGCCGGATGCCGCCGCGCAGTCGGCGGAGACCATCGGCGAGGCGAGCGCCGAGCTGGTGGACGACCTGGCCAAGGCGCAGCAGGACGTCTCCGCTCTGACCGGCGACCTCCAGCGGCTCCAGGCGGAGTACCTCAACTACAAGCGGCGCGTCGACCGCGACCGTGAGCTGGTCAAGCAGAACGCCACGTTCGCGGTCCTCACCGGCCTTCTGCCGGTGCTCGACGACATCGACCGCGCCCGGGAGCACGGTGAGGTGGAAGGCGGCTTCAAGGCCGTAGCCGACTCGCTGGAGCGGATCGTCGCGAGCCTCGGGCTCGAGAAGTTCGGGCAGCCCGGCGACGAGTTCGACCCGAACCTGCACGAGGCGCTGATGCACGCGCACTCGCCGGACGTGACGACCACGACCTGCCAGAACATCGTGCACGCCGGCTATCGCATCGGTGACCGGGTCGTCCGCCCGGCGCGCGTGACCGTGGTCGACCCGGAGCCGGCTGCGTCGCAGGCCGAATCGCGTCAAGACGGGCAGTAACCTGCAGGGACGACGGAGGGAGGTGCGCGCATGACCAGCGCCGACTGGGCGACCAAGGACTTCTACAAGGTGCTCGGCGTCTCCAAGGACGCGTCAGCGGACGAGATCAAGAAGGCGTACCGCAAGCTCGCGCGCGCCAACCACCCTGACTCCCACCCCGGCGACAAGGCGGCCGAGGATCGTTTCAAGGCGATCGCCGAGGCCTACGACGTCGTCGGTGACGCAGACAAGCGCAAGAAGTACGACGAGCTGCGCACCTACGGTGGCGGGTTCGGACCGTTCACGGCGGGCCGACCGGGCGGCGAAGGCGCACAGACCTTCGACATGGGCGACTTCCTCGGCGGCCAGGCAGGTGGCGGCGGGTTCGGGGACCTGTTCGGCACGATCTTCGGCGGCGGCGGCGGCGGTGGCCGCGCCCGCCAGTCCGCGCCGCGGCGGGGCCAGGACCTCGAGACCGACGCGACGATCAGCTTCCTCGACTCGGTCGACGGGGTCACGGTCTCGCTCCGGCTCTCCTCCGACGCTCCGTGCCCGGACTGCAACGGCACCGGCGCTCGGTCAGGCACGGTCCCGCGGGTCTGCCCCGAGTGCGAAGGGGTCGGGATGCACGCCGCGTCCGTCGGTGGCGCGTTCACGATGAACGAGACCTGTCCCACCTGCCGTGGCCGCGGGCTGGTCGTCGACGACCCGTGCCCCACCTGCCACGGCTCCGGCCGCGGCCAGTCGTCCCGGACGATCCAGGCCCGCATCCCGGCAGGCGTCAAGGACGGCCAGCGGATCCGGATTCGCGGCAAGGGTGCCAGCGGCGAGCGCGGCGGCGAGCCCGGCGACCTCTTCGTGAACGTCAAGGTCTCGCCGCACCCGGTCTTCGGCCGCAAGGGGGACAATCTGACGGTGACCGTCCCGATCAGCTTCGACGAGGCGGCCCTCGGCGCGGAGATCAAGGTGCCGACCCTCAACAGCGCACCGGTGACCGTGAAGATCCCGGCCGGCACGCCCAACGGTCGAACCTTCCGGGTTCGCGGCAAGGGCGTGCACCGCAAGGACGGTCATCGGGGCGACATGCTGGTCACCGTCGACGTGCACGTGCCCGCCGTGCTCGACGACAAGGCGAGGGAGGCCGTGCAGGCCTACCGCGAGGCGACCGCAGGGAGTGACCTGCGCTCCAACCTGCTCGCCGGAGGTGCCCGATGAGCGCGTCCCAGCCCCCGATCCGCCGACGGACCTCGGGCCAGAGCACCCGCTCATCCCAGCGTGCTCGGGTCCAGGCGCCGGGACCCGACGTTCCCGTCTACGTCATCTCCGTCGCCGCGGAGCTGACCGGGCTGCACCCGCAGACTCTGCGCGCCTACGACCGGATGGGCATCGTGCGCCCCGGACGGACCGGCGGCGGCGGACGACGGTACTCCTGGCAAGACATCGAGATGCTCCGCGAGGTCGCGGAGCTGACCTCCTCGGGCATCGGTCTCGAGGGCGTGAAGCGGATCCTCGACCTCGAGAACCAGGTCACCGCCCTGCGCATGCGCGTAGCAGAGCTCGAGGACGAGCTGACCGCGACGCAGTACGCCCTCCAGACGACGATCGCCGAGTCGCAGAAGCAGCAGAACCAGAACCTTCCCGTCCTGCGCCCGTCGGGTCACGCGATCACGATCTGGCGACGCGGGCGGTTCTGAACGGCAGGTCCCGAGCGACGGTATGCCCGGTTCTCATCGATGAGCGTGGGCAATGCCTTGCGTCCGTACAGCCAGCAATGACCCGCTTCGGCCATAGTCAATCTGTCTTAGGGGCACATAGCGTGTCAGTGACCGCATCTCGGGACCTGTTCTGGACCTGGGGGTGCGCTGATGCGACTCCGACCGATCTCCGTGGCCGCCCTCTGCTGCGTGCTCGTCGTTCCCGCCGGGATGGCGACCGCCGCCCCTGATGGCGATGCGCCGGACAGCGACAGCCGCGACAGCACGGCTCCGAGCTTTCACGAGCGCGGCGGTCAGGTGGTCGGCCCGCCCGGCGGCGACCTTGACGGGGATCGGATCTCCGACGACTTCGAGGCTCGCCTGGGGAAGGCCGATGCCGCTGACCGAGTCCGCGTCATCGTCACCGGGCTGGACTCGCGGCAGGGCAGACGCGCTGTGGGTCCCTTCGCGCTCAAGCACGAGCTGGGGCTCATCCACGGGTTCGCCGCCACGATGACCGCTGCGCAGGCCCGCGCCCTGGCGCGAAACCCGCTGGTGAGGCGGGTCGAGGAGGACGGCGTGGTCCATGCGTTGGACGACGCCACCGACCGCGACTTCGGTGCCGCCGCGGCGCGCGACGACCTGCCCGGGCTCGACGGGAGCGGCGTCGGGATCTGCGTCATCGACACCGGAGTGGATCCCGCCCACGAGCAGATCGCACCCAGGGCGGTCGGGTTCGTCGACTACGTCAACGGTCGGACCGCGGCCTACGACGATCATGGTCACGGAACCCACGTCGCCTCCATCGCGGCCGGCGACGGCGGGGGTGGTGCGAACGCGGCGACCTTCGGCGGAGTGGCCCCAGCCGCGGATCTGTGGGCGGCGAAGGTGCTCAGCAGCGGGGGTACAGGCGCCGACAGTGACGTCGCCGCGGCCGTCCAGTGGTGCCACGGGCAGCCCGGCGTGGACGTCTTGTCCCTCTCGCTCGGCAGCCCTGGCACCGACGGCAAGGACGCGGTCAGCCAGGCGGTGGACGCGGCCGTCGCGGGCGGCGACGTGGTGGTCGTGGCGGCAGGCAACAGCGGGGACGCCCCTCGCACGATCAGCGCACCCGGGGTCGCCGCCGATGCGGTCACGGTGGGCGCCGTCTCCGATCGCTCGGCCCCGGCGGGCACGGCGCGCCGGGACAACGGCATCTGGCTTGCGGCGTTCTCCAGTCGCGGCCCGACGATCGCCGGACTCACCAAGCCCGACATCGCAGCGCCCGGGGTGACGGTGACTGCTGCGGATGCCGGCACGGCCAGCGGTTACGTCACCTACAGCGGTACGTCGATGGCGACCCCGTACGTGTCCGGTGCCGTGGCGCTGGCCCTCGAAGCGGCGCCGGACGCCTCTCCGGCCGAGGTGAAGGGGGCGCTCACGGGCTCGGCGTTGGACGTCGGGCCGTCGGGTGCGGACAACGACTGGGGTGCCGGGCTCGTCGACGTCCGGGCCCTCGTCGACGCGGTGATGGGGCAGACGATGGACCGGACCGCCTTCCCCACCTGGGAGCGAAGGAGCGGCGCAGTCCCGACCGCCGGCTCGGTCGACCTCCCGGTCGTCGTCCCGGACGATGCGCTCGGGTCGCCCCTCGCGATGACGTTGACCGTCACTTCGGGGAGGCTGAACTGCGACATCTTCTGCCAGCTCGGGCTCTCGCCGGGTGAGTGGACGCCCGACCTCGACGTCGAGCTCCGCGACCCCGACGGCGTAGTCGTCGCCGAGAGCCAGTGCGCCTTGTCCGGCGTCTCCTGCGCGACGGGCAGGCAGGAGACCATCGGGATCGTCCCGCAGAAGGCCGGAACGTACACGCTCCGGATCTACGCCTGGTCGGGCGGTGAGGGAGGCTCCTTCGAGCTGGACATCTCGCGCGGTCCGCTGTCGGGGGGCGCCGACGACCCCGGTGACGAGGAGCCGCCCGCGAATCAGTCGCCGACCGCAGACGCCGGCGAGGACCTGACCGTCCAGCTCCCGAAGAAGGCGACGACCGCTGCCTTCACCCTCGACGGCACGGGCTCGAGCGATCCGGACGGATCAGTCGTCGGGTACGCATGGACCGAGCCCGGGACGGCGTGGACGTCCAGCGCTCCCCAGGTGACCCTCTCGCGTCCGGCCGGCACCTACACCTTCAGCCTCGTCGTCACCGACGACGACGCCGCGACGAGCCAGCCGGACAGCGTGACGGTTGTCGTGGGCGGCAGAGGGAAGCCCTCGCGTCGCTGACGTCCGCCGAGCGATGTGGTCGATGCGCCGAGGTCCGCAAAATCGAAGGAAGTTGAGTGGAACAGACTCAACTCTTCGCGCGTTGACTAGACAGCGAGCCGCCGACGCTGCAGCCTGCGAAAGTAGGCGTCTCGCGGACGCATCGTTACCCGGTTCGACACGAAGGACGACGCACGCTCATGGACGCATCGAAGTTCACTACTCGCAGCCAGGAAGCCATCAACACCGCGATCTCGACGGCGGCCTCTGCCGGCCATGCCCAGGTCGAGGCGATCCACCTGCTCGCTGCCCTGCTCGCACAGCCGGACGGCATCGCGAGGCCGCTGTTCGAGGCCGCAGGTGTCCAGCCGTCCTCGGTCATCAGCGGGGTGGAGGACGAGCTCAAGAAGCTCCCGGCGGCCTCGGGCACGACGGTCGGAGCTCCGTCGTACTCCCGGGCAGCGCTCTCCATCCTGAGCAAGGCCGGTGACATCGCCGCCGAGATGAAGGACGACTACATCTCGACCGAGCACCTGCTGATCGCGGCCGCGACCGTCGAGTCGCCCGCGCAGAAGGTGCTCACCGACGCGGGTGCCACCGCCGATGCCCTGCGGGGTGCGCTCGCGAGCGTGCGCGGCAACCGCCGGGTCACCACGCAGGACCCCGAGGCGACGTACCAGGCGCTGGAGAAGTACGCCGTCGACCTGACCGAGCGAGCGGCCGAGGGCAAGCTCGACCCGGTCATCGGACGGGACGCCGAGATCCGCCGGGTGGTGCAGGTCCTCTCCCGCCGCACCAAGAACAACCCCGTGCTCATCGGCGAGCCCGGCGTCGGCAAGACCGCTGTCGTCGAGGGCCTGGCGCAGCGAGTCGTCGACGGCGACGTGCCCGACTCACTCAAGGGCCGGCGCGTGCTCAGCCTCGACCTGGCCGCCATGGTCGCCGGCGCGAAGTACCGCGGCGAGTTCGAGGAGCGGCTCAAGGCGGTCCTGGAGGAGATCAAGGAGTCCGAGGGCCAGATCATCACCTTCATCGACGAGCTGCACACCGTCGTCGGTGCGGGCGCAGGCGGTGACTCGGCGATGGACGCGGGCAACATGCTCAAGCCGATGCTCGCGCGCGGCGAGCTGCGCATGATCGGCGCGACCACGCTCGACGAGTACCGCGAGCGGATCGAGAAGGACCCGGCGCTCGAGCGGCGCTTCCAGCAGGTGTTCGTGGGCGAGCCGTCGGTGGAGGACACCGTGGCGATCCTGCGCGGCCTGCAGGAGAAGTACGAGGCGCACCACGGTGTGAAGATCACCGACCAGGCCCTCGTGGCCGCCGCGATGCTCTCCGACCGCTACATCACCGGCCGGCAGCTGCCCGACAAGGCGATCGACCTCGTCGACGAGGCCGCTTCGCGGCTCCGCATGGAGATCGAGTCCAGCCCCGTCGAGATCGACGCGCTCCGCCGCCAGGTCGACCGGATGAAGATGGAGCAGCTCGCCCTCGAGCGGGAGACCGACGAGGCCTCGAAGGACCGGCTGGAGAAGCTGCGGGCGGATCTCGCCGACCGCGAGGAGGAGCTGCGCGGGCTGGAGGCGCGCTGGGACCGCGAGAAGGCGTCCCTCGAGGGCTCCGGCGAGCTGCGCAAGCAGATCGACCAGCTGCGTATCGAGGCCGACCGCTTCCAGCGCGAGGGGGACCTGGCCAAGGCAAGCGAGATCCTCTACGGCCGGATCCCCATGCTGGAGAAGCAGATCGTGGCCGCAGAGGACGCCGAGGCGATCGAGGACCCGATGGTCCGCGAGGCCGTCGGGCCCGAGGAGGTCGCGGAGGTCGTCGAGGCATGGACGGGCATCCCCACCGGCCGTCTGCTGGAGGGCGAGACGGCCAAGCTGCTCCGGATGGAGGAGGTCATCGGCGAGCGCCTGATCGGGCAGCAGTCCGCGGTGCGCGCCGTCTCCGACGCCGTACGTCGGTCGCGCGCCGGCATCTCGGACCCCAACCGCCCCACGGGCTCGTTCCTCTTTCTCGGCCCGACCGGTGTGGGGAAGACCGAGCTCGCCAAGTCGCTCGCGGACTTCCTCTTCGACGACGAGCGGGCGATCGTCCGCATCGACATGAGCGAGTACTCCGAGAAGCACAGCGTGGCCAGGCTCGTCGGCGCGCCTCCGGGCTACGTCGGCTACGAGGAGGGCGGTCAGCTCACCGAGGCGGTGCGCCGGCGGCCCTACTCCGTGGTGCTCCTCGACGAGGTGGAGAAGGCCCACCAGGAGGTCTTCGACATCCTGCTCCAGGTCCTCGACGACGGGCGCCT
>DATICF010000127.1:0-7799 GCA_035456965.1 Nocardioidaceae bacterium | reverse complement strand
CTCGAGCACGCGCGACTCCTCCTGCGTCGCGAGCACGACCTCGGCGTGGACCGCGGCCGGATCGTCCGGGCAGCGGTTGCTCTGGCACTGGCCGACCTCGACACCAACGGCGAGGACAGCGCGATCGTGCAGCGCCTGAAGCAGGCATGAGCGAGGACGCAGCAGCCGCGGTCACCGTCGAGGAGGGACAGCCGGCCTTCGCGGTGCGCCTCGACAACTTCGAGGGCCCCTTCGACCTGTTGTTGAGCCTGATCGCCAAGCACAAGCTCGACATCACCGAGGTGGCATTGTCCAGGGTCACCGACGAGTTCATCGCCCACATCAAGGCCGCCGGCGAGGTGTGGGACCTCGAGCAGACAACCTCCTTCCTCCTGGTCGCCTCGACCTTGTTGGACCTCAAGGCAGCGCGGCTGCTGCCTCAGGGCGACGTGGAGGACGAGGAGGACCTCGCTCTGCTCGAGGCCCGCGACCTGCTGTTCGCGCGCCTGCTGCAGTACCGCGCCTACAAACAGGTGGCTGCGGTCCTGGAGCAGCGCATGGCAGCCGAGGCGAGGCGGGTGCCGCGGGCGGTCGGGCTGGAGGAGAGGTACGCCGGCCTCCTGCCGGAGGTGCTGATCGGGCTCGGACTCGAGGAGTTCGCGGCGCTGGCCGCCAAGGCGCTCACGCCCAAGCCGGTGCTGGAGCTGTCGCTGTCGCACATCCACGCACCGACCGTCAGCGTGAAGGAGCAGGCCACCGTGGTGGTGGACCGGCTGCGGCGCAGCAAGACGTTGACGTTCCGCGCGTTGGCGAGCGACTCGCCCGACGTGCTGACGACGGTCGCTCGCTTCCTCGCGCTGCTGGAGCTGTTCCGCGAGGGCGCGGTCTCCTTCGACCAGGTCTCACCCCTCGGCGAGCTGACGGTCCGGTGGACCGGCTCCGAGGAGGGCGAGGTCGAGATCCACGACGAGTTCGACGGCGCCCCGCCGGAGGCGGCGTCACAGGTGCCGGATGAGACGCTTGACGGGTCTGGCGAAGACTCCGAGGAAGACGTCCACGAGGCGGCCGGCGAGACAGCAGAACTCCAGGACAAGGACGATCAGTGACCGAGCACGAGCACGACCCGGATCCCCAGGTGCCGATGGTGACCGAACAGACGCAGGGCCCGCCTGAGGTTCCGGAGACCCGCGACGCGACGCAGGTCCAGGACGTGCCCGCCCCCCACGTGGCCACCACGAGCGTCGAAGCGGAGGAGGCCACGCCCGACGAGTCCGTCGCGGCCCCGGCGTCCCAACAGGAGCCGGAGACCCTAGCGGTCCCGCTCGCCGAGCTGCGACCCGCGCTCGAGGCCGTCTTGATGGTCGCCGACCAGCCGCTCGACCAGGTGACCCTGGCAAGTGCCGTGGGCTATCCCGTGGAAGAGGTGGCTGCTGCCCTGCGGGACCTGGCCGAGGAGTACGCGGCACAGGGCCGAGGCTTCGACCTGCGCAACGTCGCGGGCGGATGGCGCTACTACACGCGTGAGGAGTACGCCGCGGTCGTGGAGAAGTTCGTCCTCGACGGCCAGCAGGCACGACTCACCCAGGCCGCGCTCGAGACGCTCGCCGTCGTGGCCTACAAGCAGCCGGTCAGCCGTGCCAGGGTCTCGGCTGTGCGCGGCGTCAACGTCGACGGGGTGATGCGCACTCTGCTCACCCGTGGCCTCGTCGAGGAGTGCGGCCACGACCAGGAGACCAGCGCGACGCTGTACCGCACCACCAGCTACTTCCTCGAGCGGATCGGGATCACCTCGATCGACGAGCTGCCCGAGCTCGCCCCGTTCCTCCCGGAGCTGGGGGATCTCGACGACATCGAGGAGTCGATGCCGCGCACGCCCCCCGCGACCCCTGCCGCTTCTGATGCGGCGTCCGATGCGGCGCCTGATGCTGCCGAAGGCTCAGGGCCTGGACCGTCGTCCCAGGGGACGGTGTGACGCAGCCCGAGCTCGACCGGGAGGGGATGATCCGCCTCCAGAAGCTGCTCGCGCAGTCGGGTGTCGCCAGCCGTCGCAAGTGCGAGGAGCTGATGCTCGAAGGTCACGTCGAGGTCGACGGCGAGGTGGTGACCCGGCTCGGTACCAAGGTCGATCCGCGCACGGCAGTCATCCGGGTCGACGGGAAGCGGCTCCCGCCCGTCAGCCCGAACGTGTACCTCGTGCTCAACAAGCCCCGGGGCGTGGTGTCCACCATGTCCGATCCCGAGGGCCGTCGTACCCTCTCTGACTTCGTGGCAGACCGCCGCGAGCGGCTCTTCCACGTGGGCCGCCTCGACACCGACACCGACGGCCTGATCCTGCTCACCAACGACGGGGACTTCGCCCACCGGATGGCGCATCCCGCGCATGAGGTGGACAAGACCTACGTCGCCGAGGTCACGGGGCAGGTGGCCAAGGCCACGGTCCGCCAGCTCCTCGACGGGGTGAGGTTGGAGGACGGGCCGGTCCAGGTCTCTTCGTGCAAGGTGCTGTCGAGCCACGGGGGCAGGTCGATCGTCGAGCTGGTCATCCACGAAGGACGCAACCGGATCGTGCGGCGGCTGCTCGACGCCGTGGGCCACCCCGTGAAGCGCCTCACCCGCACCGGGATCGGGCCGGTGGGCCTGCAGGGGCTGCGCAAGGGCGAGCTCCGCGAGCTCACTCGCGACGAGCTCGGCACGCTCCTGGACGCCGCAGAGCTCTGACTGCCTCACGCACTAGGGTGGTCATCTCGACCGACAAGGGGATGAGGCGTGTCAGTGCGGGCAGTGCGAGGAGCAACACAGCTCGAGGCCGACGACCGCGAGCACATGCTCGAGCGCGTCGCAGAGATGGTCACCGACGTGATGGAGGCCAACAAGCTCGAGGTCGACGACTTCATCAGCGTGATCTTCACCGCAACTCCTGACCTGGTCTCGGAGTTCCCCGCCTACGCGGCACGGCGGCTCGGGTTCGGGGACGTTCCCCTGATCTGTGCCCGCGAGCTGGCTGTCGAAGGGGCAATGCCGCGGGTCGTGCGGATGCTCGCGCACGTGGACACCGAACTGCCCCGCAGGGACATCACGCACGTCTACCTCCACGGCGCTGCGGCCCTGCGGAGTGACCTGACGAAGATCCGTTCGGTGCCGGACGCGGACCCGGCCTGATGGGGGAGCGCCAACCCGAGCCACCTCTCACCGGGCCTGTGCTGGTGGTCGGGACGGGGCTGCTCGGCACCTCGATAGGGCTGGCGTTGAGCCGGAGGGGCGTCCGTGTGCTGCTGCGCGACGTAAACCCCCAGAACATCACGATCGCCACCAGCGTCGGGGCCGGCGTAGACGCCGCCACTGTCGTGGATCCGACCGACGTACAGCTCGTTGTGGTCGCGGTGCCCCCTGACCACCTCGCCGAAGAGATCGTCAGCGCACTTGGCCATGGCCGGGCTGTCGTGACGGACGTCGGCAGCGTCAAGGCCGCCCCGTTGCGCGCAGTCGCGGATCGTGTCGAGCCGGCCGAGCTCGCCCGTTACGTGGGCTCTCACCCGATGGCGGGCAGCGAGCGCTCCGGGCCGTTCGCCGCGTCGTCGGCACTGTTCGACGGTCGCCCGTGGGCGGTGACTCCGCACGCCGGTGCCGATCCCGCCGCGGTCGAGCTGGTCACGGCCCTCGCGACGGTCTGTGGTGCCACGCCGGTCAGCTTGACCCCGGAGCAGCACGACGAGGCGGTCGCGCGGATCTCACACCTTCCCCACCTTCTCGCGGCACTCGTCGCTGGACGGCTGGCGGATGCACCCGCGGAGCACCTGGCCCTGTCGGGGCAAGGGGTCCGTGACGTAACCCGCATTGCCGCGGGCGATCCGGCCCTGTGGCAACAGATCATCGCGGGCAACGCCGACGCGGTTGGGGAGATCCTCACGACGGTGCGCGATGAGCTCGATGCGCTTCTCGAGGCGATCCGGGGCGGCGACCGGGAGCGGGTTGGTGCCCTCCTCGCTCGGGGCGTGGCCGGGACAGTCGCGATCCCGGGCAAGCATGGGGGACCCGCGCAGCCGACCGCCGAGGTCTACGTCACCGTTCCCGATCATCCGGGGGAGCTGGCGAGGCTCCTCGCCGACGTCGGCGACATCGGGGTGAACATCGAGGATCTGCGCATCGACCACGACCCGGGCCGTCCGGTGGGTCTGGTCGAGCTGATCGTCGCCACCGACCGTGCCGACTTCCTGAAGGGGGCTCTCGAGGGCCGGGGCTGGACCTCGCACCGGTAGGCTTCGGCCCCGAACCGTCGGTCGAGAAGAAGAGGAATCTTCAGAGTTGAGCACTGTCGTCGTTGCCATGGACGGGCCTTCCGGTTCCGGCAAGTCGAGCACTTCCCGGGGTGTGGCCATCCGGCTGGGGTTGCGCTACCTCGACACCGGCGCGATGTACCGCGCGATGACCTGGTGGATGCTCCGGCACGGCGTGGATGTCGACGATCCCGCCGCCGTCGCAGCGCGTGCCGGCGAACCGTTGCTCGTGGCGGGAACTGATCCGGCAGCCCCCACGATCACCGTGGACGGCACCGATGTGGCCGGACCGATCAGGTCGACGGAGGTGACCGCAGCAGTCAGTGCGGTGAGCGCCGTCCCCGCGGTCCGGGCGCGTCTGGTGGCCGAGCAGCGGAGGATCATCGGCGAAGGCGGCATCGTCGTCGAGGGCCGTGACATCGGTACGGCGGTCGCTCCGGATGCCGCGGTGAAGGTGTACCTCACCGCCGATCCCGGAGCGCGGGCCGCGCGGCGCACCGCTGAGCTCGCCGCCGGGACGGACGTGAGTGCGACGCAGGAGGCACTGCTTCGCCGCGACCGGCTCGACTCGGGCAGGAAGGCATCGCCGCTGGCCATGGCGGACGACGCCCACCACATCGACACCACCCCCTTCACATTGGAGGAGGTCGTCGAGCAGGTAGTCGCGCTTGTCGAACGGTCCGCCCCGTCGTGAGCAGACCCTCTCGCATCGCGCACCTGGACCTGCCCCGCTCGGACAAGGCAGTCCATCCCTCACACCGGCTGCTACGGCTGTTGCGGCCGGCCGGGCGAGCCTGGTTCCGAAGGCGGTACGACATCCGCACCCACGGGCACGAGTACGTACAGCCTCGGGGGCCGCACATCATCGCCTCGAACCACCTCGGCTTCCTCGACGGACCCGTCCTCGCGGCGTTCGCTCCGCGGCCGGTGCACGCGCTCACGAAGAAAGAGATGTTCGAGGGCCGCACAGGCCGGGTGCTCCGAGCCTTCGGCCAGATCCCGCTCTCGCGCTACGAGCTCGACCCGTCGGCAATCAAGGACTGCCTGCGCGTTCTGCGGGACGGGGGAGTGGTCGCTATCTACCCCGAGGGGACTCGTGGCTCGGGGGAGTTCGTCCGCGTCCACAGCGGGGTCGCCTACCTCGCACTTGTCACCGGGGCGCCCGTCGTACCCCTGGCGGTGTTCGGCACGAGGGAGCCCGGGGGAGGACTCGACTCAGTCCCGCAGAGGGGGGCACGATTCGACTTGGTGTACGGCCCTCCGGTGTACTTGGAGGCACAGCCCTGGCCACGTCGACAGGCTGACGTGCGCCAGGCGGTCGAGACTCTGCGGAAGACATTCGCGGAGCATCTTGTTGAAGCCAGACGTATCACCGGCCGGGACCTTCCCGGGCCGATACCCGGCTTCACCGAGCAGCAGATCATCGACGAGCTGCGCGGTGACGCCTCACGAGAGAGACACCCATGACCACTGAGCATGTCGAGCCCATGACGGGCCCCGCACCGGTGCTGGCCGTGGTCGGCCGACCCAATGTGGGCAAGTCGACCCTGGTCAACCGGATCCTCGGCCGCCGCGAAGCCGTCGTCGAGGACGTTCCCGGCGTCACGCGCGACCGGGTCTCCTACGACGCCACCTGGAACGGCCGCGCGTTCACGGTCGTCGACACCGGCGGCTGGGACCCGGACGCCCGGGGTCTGGCAGAACGTATCGCGGCACAGGCCGAGGTCGCCGTGACCGCTGCTGACGCCGTGCTCTTCGTCGTCGACGCGACCGTGGGCATCACCGACGCCGACGAGGCGGTCGTGCGCATTCTCCGGAAGGCCGACAAGCCCGTCGTGCTCGCAGCCAACAAGGTCGATGATCTGCGTACCGAGGCGGAGGCCTACGGACTGTGGAACCTCGGGCTGGGCGAGCCGTTTCCTGTCTCCGCGCTCCACGGTCGTGGCTCGGGCGATCTGCTCGACGCGATCTTGGTCGCGCTTCCCGAGACTCCTCCGGAGTCGTACGAGGAGGTCGGCGGTCCGCGGCGCGTCGCGATCGTGGGCAAGCCCAATGTCGGGAAGTCCTCGCTGCTCAACAAGCTCGCCCGTGAGGATCGCGTCGTTGTCGACGACGCCGCCGGTACGACGGTCGACCCCGTCGATGAGCTGATCGAGCTCGGCGGCCGGCCCTGGCGCTTCATCGACACCGCCGGCATCCGCAAGCGGGTCAAGGAGGCCTCGGGGCACGAGTACTACGCCAGCCTGCGTACCAGCACCGCGATCGAGCGTGCAGAGGTCGCCGTGCTGGTCGTGGATGCTTCCAAGTCCGTATCAGAACAGGACCAGCGCATCATCACCACGGTGTCCGAGGCGGGCCGCGCCCTTGTCATCGCCTTCAACAAGTGGGATCTCGTCGACGAGGAGCGCCGCTACTACCTCGAGCGCGAGATCGAACGTGACCTCGGCCGCGTGAAGTGGGCGCCGCGGGTGAACATCACCGCCCGGACCGGCTGGCACGTCGACAAGCTCGTCCCTGCGCTGGACGCCGCCTTGAACGGCTGGGAGACCCGCGTCGGCACCGGAGCACTCAACTCGTTCCTGGGGCGCCTGGTCAGCGAGCACCCGCACCCCGTGCGAGGCGGGAAGCAGCCCAAGGTGCTCTTCGGAACCCAGGCCTCGACAGCTCCGCCGACGTTCATCCTGTTCACTTCCGGGGTGCTCGAGGCGTCATACCTCCGCTTCATCGAACGTCGCCTGCGCGAGGAGTTCGGCTTCGTGGGGACACCCATCCACGTCCAGCAGCGACCCAGGAAACGCGACAGGAAGTGACCGGTTTCTTGGTGTTGGACCGGCTGGGGTAAGGTTCTCACCGCCCGCACGTCGCGCGTCGACGTCGCGGGCATCGGGCTGTGGCGCAGCTTGGTAGCGCACTTGACTGGGGGTCAAGGGGTCGCAGGTTCAAATCCTGTCAGCCCGACTATCTGGGGCCTGACCTGTGAAGGCAGGTCAGGCCCCTTTTTCGTGTCCGCCTCGCCCTCGCCTGACGACAGCCAGGTTGGGCCGCTGGGGACCAGAGGGGGAGACCACCAGGCAGAAATCGCGGCTCCCGCGTCCAGCATCGCTTTGCACGTCGGGGTGCGGGCAGTGGCTGGTGACGGCCGGGTCCTGGTGGCCGGCGACTCGCTGGAGGATGTGGAGCTCGACGACCGCGTCGGCCATCCAGGTCCGCGCCGGGTGCCGCAGGTCGTGCCGGACGAGACATGTTTGGCCGATCTCGCGAACGACGTCGTCCCAGCGGGTTGCGTCGCGGAGTGTGGCCGTGGTGATCACGCCTCCCCGTGGGCCGGAGAGCAGCCGTCCGGCCGGGTCCCGATCGGCGGTGAGGCGTTCGAGCGCCGGACGCAGCGGCTCGATGATCGGAACGGTGCGACGACGTCTCAGGGTTCTGATCGCCTTTGCCCACGCTGGGTGGTGAGTCCTGCCCTGTTCAGACCACCCGCGCACCTACCGTGGCTCGCGCCGAGCTCCATCGCGGACTACGCCAACATCCCGGACGTCCGGATCT
>DATICF010000126.1:0-17049 GCA_035456965.1 Nocardioidaceae bacterium | reverse complement strand
CTCACCGACATGGTCCTGCGGTACGTCGACCTCGACGAAGTGGTCGCGGGGGTCGACCTCGACTCGGCAGCGGCTCGGCTGGACGTCGACAGCGTCGTTCGTCGCGCGGACGTGGATGCCGTGGTGGACCGGGTGGACGTCGAGGCGATCCTCGACCGGTTGGACCTCACCTCCGTGGTGCTCGAGCGGGTCGATCTCGACGCAGTGCTCGGCGCGGTGCTGGACCGGCTGGACCTGACCGCTGTGGTGCTCGAGCGGGTGGACCTCGCGGCGGTGATCGACGAGGCTCTCGCGAAGGTCGACCTGGTCGGGATCGCCGAGGAGGTCATCGACGGGGTCGACCTGCCGGAGATCATCCGCGAGTCGACGGGGTCCATGGCCTCGGACACGGTCCGGGGCGTGCGGATGCAGGGCATCGTCGCGGACGAGGCCGTGGGGCGCGCGGTCGACAGGCTCCTGCTGCGCCGGGGACGCCGGCCGTCCGCGCCTGCCGAGGAGGCGCTGCCCACGGCCGCCCCACCCGGCGAGGCGCAGATCCCGTCACAGAGCGACCCGAGACCCTGAGGAACCATGTCCGAGGGCGGGGTCTCTCCTCTCCCGCGCGAGGCGCGGCCCTACCAGGGGCAGCGGGCAGGTCTGGTGACGCGCCTGGCCGCCGCGGTGCTCGACGGGATCGTCGTGGTGCTCGTGCTGGTCGCCGGCTACGCGGGGGCGTCGGGGCTGTTGTTCATGGTCGATCCGCGGGGGTTCAGCTTCCCCGCGGTCAGCTTCGCCTTCGCCCTGACTGCTGGGTTCGTCGTGTCTGTCGTCTACCTCACCGCCGCCTGGTGGATCAGCGGCCGCAGCTACGGCTGCCTGGTGATGGGCCTGCGGGCGGTCAGCCGTCAGGAACGGCGGATGCGGCTGCCGGTTGCCTTCCTTCGCGCACTGATCTGCGTGCTGCTCCCTGCAGGGCTCTTGTGGGTGGCCGTCAGCCGTGAGAACCGCTCGGTCGCGGACGTTTTCCTGCGGACCTCGGTGGTCTACGACTGGCAGCCGAAGGGTGCGCCCGGCCGCTCACAGGATCCGCTCGAGCCGTTCTGAGCGACCCCGGCCTCGGCTCCTCGTCGCTGCCCGGTACTCACGGCCGGCCCTCACTCTCCCGCCACGATCTCAGAGCCGTGCACCGTCAGGGCGAGGATCACGACCACGTCGAGCGCGATGACGATGACGGACCAGAGGGGGTGGGCGGCCAGGAACACCAGGCTTCCCACGGCGCTCACCAGTGCCACGATCACCCCGACCGCCCGCGCCCACGTCTTACCGGCAAAGACCATGAAGCCAGCGACCAGGATCAGGGCGCCGATCACCAGGTGCAACCAGCCCCACGCGGTGTAGCCGAGGTCGAGCGCGAGCTCGTTGCTGCCGACTGCGAAGTACTCGTCCCTCAGGAGCGCGACGACTCCCTGCACGATGTGGAACACCCCGAGGATCGTCATGGCCAGACCGGCGAACGCGACCCAGCCCACCCAACCCGACGTCCCTCGAGCGCTCTCGGAGGGGACTGTCTGCCGAGGCGGTCGCCTCGTCGTCGACGTCGTCGCGGTCGGACGCTGACCAGCCGTGCTCATGATCCCTTCTCCGCCGAGCCTGCCGCCTCCCGCTCGGCCGCGGTGCGCTGCACCTGACGCGGCACCTCGGGCGCCTCTGCCCCCGCGCTCGCCCCCTCAGCAGCCGCGGACGGCGTCGTTGCCGTGGTGGCCGCAGCCGGCTGTGCCGGAGGCTGTCCGAGGAACTCGATGACGGCGAGTACGAGCGCGACGACCACCGCGATCGTCACGACCACCCAGCCCGTCGGCTGCGTCCAGAACATCAGTACCAGGCCTCCGCCGAGGAGAGCGGTGATGCGCAGGGCACGCCTGTGGGCGTAGGTCCAGGTCCCGACCCGGCCTGTGTCCCACCCTGCTGCCTCGGCGCCTTCGCGGGCGCTCCCGATGCCCCGCTCGAGCGACTGGCGGGTCTTGACCGCGGCGGTGGAGGGGCCGGTGAGGAAGGCCGCAAGGGCCACGATCAGGGCCAGCACGCCAAGGGCCCGCAGGCCGGTGCGCAGGAACCGGACCAGGGTGTCGAAGACGCCGCCGGCAGCCTGCTCGGTGAGGACGTTCGCCGGTGTTGTCTCGACGTACCACGCGCGGGCCAGCGCAAGGGTGATGCCGAGCAGCACCATCGCCGCGGCGACGCCGAGGGCCCCCCGGAGCAGGGCACGTCTGCGGTCCCTGGCGAGCAGCACTCCGACGACGAGAAGGGCCAGCGCCACGATCGGCAGCCAGACGCCGAGCGTGTTCAGCAGGCTGTAGAGGCCCTGCGCCTCGGTGATGGCGTCCGACTGGGCGAGGGTGAACGACCGGTCCACCGTGGGGATGTTGGCGGCGAGCTCGAAGCCACCGGCCACAAGCCGGTCCTGCACCTGCGCCACGATCGGACCGAGGTTGAGCGTGATCGCGCCGTCCTGCGCCGAGACGGCGCCTCCCTGGTTGCCTTCGAGCAGCTTCACGACCTGCTCGTGCGCGAGGCGGTTGACCTCAGCCCAGAGACTCGCGAACTGGGGGCTCGCCAGGACCGCGTCGACCTGGTCCCGCGTGAAGCTCTCGACGCCGTTGGTGATCGGCCCGGCCAGACCGGGCAGTGCGGCTGCGACCCGGGGTGGCACGTCCGGCTGAGCCGCAATGGTCTGCAGCGCCTCGGTGGTGATCCCCTGGATGTCGAGGTTCTCGAAGATCGCGCGGGTGACCTCGTTCGCGACCGCAGCCTGCACCGCCGGGTCGTCGGCGAGCGGGGCGACCGTCTCGACGTACTGGTCGGTGTCGGAGAGGACCGAGCTCGCCCACACCGACGCCACCGAGAAGGGAGCGAGCACACAGGCGATAGTGATCACGACGGCCGAGGAGACCGCCCACCAGACCGAGCGTCGACCCTCCGGCTTCTGAGGGGCGGCCGGCTGGTCCGCCGTCGCGAGCCGGCTCTCCAGCTCGGCGATCCTGGCGCGAAGGTGCTCGACCTCCTGCGTGTCGTCCATGGTTGGCTCCCATGCCTTGTACGTTCTCTCGGCGCGCCGTCCTGGCTACGAGCAAGGGTCATCCCGGCATCGTTTCGCCGGGATGACGACGCGCAGCCTCAGAGGCCGGCTGCCTTGACTTCCTTGCCGTGCATCGCGATGGCGTAGATGACGACCACGTCGAGGGCGATCACGAGGATCGACCACACCGGGTAGGCCTCGATGAACGCGAGGTTGACGACCGCACTCACCAGTGCCATGGCGATTCCGACGATGCGCGCCCACATCTGGCCTGCGAGCAGGCCGAACGCGGCACCCACGGCGACCGCGCCGAGAATGATGTGCGCCCAGCCCCAGCCCGTGAAGTCGATGCTGACCAGAAGGCTCTGCTCGCCGACGACGTAGTAACCGCTGTTGAAGAGCGCGGTCAGGCCGGAGATCACCTGGAAGGTCCCGACCATGATCATCATCATCGCCGCGAACACCACCCAGCCGGCCCAGCCGGTGGGCTCCGGGGGAGCCTCGACGCGCTCCGGCTGAGCGGCCGGTGCCGAAGGTGGGGTGATCGCCTCCTGTCCTCGCGTCTGGGGCGGGACCTCGGGAGCGCCGGTGGTCTGTGCCTGTGGAGTTCCAGGCTGTGGCGTCTCACTCATGACTTCCTCCTGTAGCGACCACAGATGGCTATTCCACTGTCTGCCACGACGGCGTTGGTCGCCTCATGCACAGGGGATGAGGTCCGGGCGGGCACGAGGACGCGACCGTTGTCCGCTCGGTCCGAGGCTCGTCGTCCGTGGGGGGCAAGTCGGTCTTTTGATTTCTTGGAGAAATGTCATGACCCGGCACGTTCCTCCCCTGAGGAGGAGCCCCCGTGCCCTTGTTAGCCCAGATCGGACTGCTCAGTCTCGTCATGTTTCGGCGCCCTTGGGCGGTCTAGCGTTGATAGAGGCAGACACGGCAGCAGGTCGCGACAGGGCAGTCGTCGGCATCCTCAGGGGGAGAAGGGGCAGCGGATGACGTGACGCGCAAGCAGACCCACGCGGCGTCCTCGCCTGCGTTCGAGGCGGAGATGCTGGCTGTCTGGGGCACCATCGGGCCGGCCGAGCCGACTGGCTTCTTCGTGCGCAGGCCCCGGGTCATCGACCTCCTTGCGCGAGCAGGGTCGGTCCCGTTGGTGCTGGTGAGCGGACCTGCCGGATCGGGCAAGACCTCGCTCGTGGCGGACTGGGTGAGGAGCCGCGAGAGCATCCCCGTTGGATGGGTGACCTTCGAGAACGGCGGCTCCGCCTTCTGGAGCCCGCTCCTGCGGTGTCTCGAACAGCTGGGGGTCGACCTCCCCGCCCTGCCGCGAGCGGCAGAGGGACGCGCGCAACTGGGTCGGCAGCGACTGGTGAGGCTGGCCGCCGCGATCGCGGCCTGGCCGCAGCGACGGACGGTCGTGCTCGACGGCTACGAGATGGTCTCGCTGGAGCTGGCCCGGGAGGTCGACTTCCTGCTCAGGCACAGTGCCGGCAACCTCCGGCTCGTCTTCCTCTCCCGCGTCGACCCGGTGCTTCCCCTCTACCGCTACCGGCTCGACGAGCAGCTGGTGGAGGTGCGGGCGGCCGACCTCGCCTTCACCGACGAAGAGGCCGCGCAGCTCCTGGCCAAGATGGGTGTCACGTTGAGCGCCGGCTCGGTCCATGACCTGAACGAACGGCTCAAGGGGTGGGCCGCCGGGCTGCGATTCGCCGCCCGGGCGCTGGCCGAGCAGGCGGACCCCGAGCGGTCGGCAGCAACGGTCGTGGCCCAGACCGGCGACATCAACGAGTACCTCCTCGGTGAGGTGCTCGGTGCCCAGACCCCCGAGGTTCGCCAGTTCCTGCTGGCCACCTGCATCACCGACCAGCTGACCCCGGATCTGGTCGAGGAGCTGGTCGGTCCGGCAGGCTTGCACACCCTCGGCGAGGTCGCCAAGGCACACGCGTTCATCGAGCCGGTCTCCGACCAGCCCGGCTCCTACAGGTACTACCCGTTCTTCCGGGAGCTCTTGCGCGTGCAGCTCGCGTACGAGTCCCCTCAGCGCTGGGCAGAGCTCCACCGTCGTGCCGCGGGTTGGTACAAGAGGCAGCGCCTCGTTGTCCGCTCGATCGCCCACCTTGCAGCCGTTCCCGCCTGGGACGAGGTAGCAGCCGAGATGGCCGAGCCCGCAGCACTCGGGCGCTTGCTGCTCGACGTGCGAGGCGGGGTGCTCCACAGCGTGGCCGCCCAGATGCCCGCCGGCCTCGAGGGGAGGGCCGCCTGTGTCGTCAGAGCGGCTGCAGCCCTCGTCTCCGGGAGCAGGGGCGACTGCCTGGAGGAGCTCGACCGCGCCCGGCGTACTCCGAGAGGCGACGCGACCAGGGACGAGGCGATCGAGGTCTCGATGGCCGTCGTGGACGCCCTGCGTGGAAGCCTCGCCGACGAGGTCGACACCGCAGTGGCGCTCGTGACAGCGACCGAGCGCCTCGTGGGCGCGCCCCCGCTGCCCGCCCCTCCGGGGTCGGAGGTGCAGGCGCTTGTCCAGCATGCGATGGGTGTCGCCATGCTCCGACGCGGCGACCTGGCGCAAGCGCGGGATTCGCTGGCCGGCGCCGCCGAGCTCGCTGACGCCCTCGGCTTCCCCGCGTTCAAGGCAGGGTGCCTGGGCTACCTCGCCCTGGTCGAGGCGCTCGAGGGGCAGCTCTCACTGGCGAGCAGCACCGCGTCAGAAGCGTTGAGTGCGGCGATGAACGCGGGGGTGCCGCCCGCCGATCGTTCCCCAGCCGCCCGTGTGGCACTGGCCAAGGTGGCGCTCGAGCAGTACGACCTCGAGGCCGCGCGCGAGCACGTCCCGGCGGCAACCTCCTCCACCAAGCTGGCGGAGGACCCGGTCTCGCGCGCGGTGGCGGAGGGCGTCGTGGCCGGGCTCGAGCGAGCGGCGGGGAACACGCAGCCCGCCGTAGCGAGGCTTGACGCGGCCGCGAGTGAGCTCGTGGCGACCGACCCGTGGCTGAGTGGGCACTTGCGGTGCGAGGCGGCTCGGGTCCTGCTGGCGAGCGGCCAGGCGGACGTAGCCGCCCGAGAGCTGGAGTCGATCGAGGACTATGACGGTCGGGAGGTCGCGGTGGTCGCCTCGGCCGCGTACGCCGCACAGGGTCGAAGCGACGCTGCCGAGCGCTCGTCGATCGTGCATGAAGCGGACCTGCCGCTGCGCGTGGAGATCCCGATGCTGCTCGTCGAGGCTGCAGCGGAGCTGAGACGCTCGACGGCAGGGCGCGCGCGACTGAGAATCGCCCGTGCACTCCGGCTTGCCGCACCCGAGGAGATGCGCAGACCCTTCCGAGAGGCGACGCCGGAGGTTCAGCAGGCGCTGTCATCCGACCGGCGTCTGCTCCGCGAGAACGAGTGGTTGAGCCACCCCGCATCCCGAGTTCCTCGTCAGCGCGACGGGACGGTCGAGGATCGCGGGCCGGCCGAGCCCGAGGTCGTCGAGGTGCTCACGGCCAAGGAGCTGGAGGTTCTCGCGCACCTCGAGGAGCTGCTCACCACCGAGGAGATCGCCGAGAAGATGTTCGTCTCCGTGAACACGGTCCGCACCCACGTGCGCAGCATCCTGCGAAAGCTGGGTGTCAACCGGCGCAACGCCGCGGTGAGGAAGGCACGAGACCTCGGAATGCTCGCTCTCTGAGCCCTCGATCATCCGCCTTGGATGAGGCAGGTCCGACCACGATGCGTTGTGCTGGGAGGACCGAACGCCTTCGGCCACAGGAAGACCCGAATGTCTGACCGCACTTATGAGGTACGTGTCACCGGACTCGTGCCGACCAAGGATCTGATTGCGGAGTTGGGGGATGTCGAGGTCGCTGAGCACGAGATGCGCACCGTGCTCAGCGGTCACTTCGCCGACCAGGCGGCCTTGTACGGCTTCCTGCACCGACTCAGGGCCTACGGTCTCGAGGTGGTCGAGATCCGTCGCGTGCAGGCGGGCGAGGAGTCGGAGAGTGGGAGAGGGGAGACTGGGTGAGCGTCCTCGAGTCGTCCAGCGTCGTCTACGAGCTCACCGTCGTGGGCGCCCTGGGTCCGGCCCTCTGTCATGCGCTGACGCCGTTCGCGCACGCGATCTCCGAGGCCCACACCATCTTGCGCGCCGAGCTCCCCGACGGTCTGGACCTCGTGGACCTGATGGGCGTGATGGAGGCCAAGGGGCTCGACGTGGTCGACGTGGTCGAGGTCCGCTGAGGGCGGACGCTCGTCGACCACAGCAGGGTCAACGTCCCTTCAGGGTGTGGGGAGTCTGGGTGCGGGGCAGAGCAGGTCGGCTCGGCGGCCTGGCTCGCGAGGTGGCAGCACTCCCTTCTCGAGATAGGCCGCGATGGCACGGCGTACACATCGCCCGCCGCCTGGACTGGCGGCGTGGGCATACCCGCCTCGGACAGCGACCAGGGCCGACTTGGGGAACCGGCCGCGGGTCTCCAAGCTCCCTTGGAAGGGAGTGGCCGCGTCCTCGGTCTGCCCGATCAGCAGCGCACGGACCTGGTGTCCATCCACGTCCACCGGAGCGGTGCTCTCTGCGGGCCAGAACAGGCAGGGTGCGTTGAACCAGGTGTTCGCCCAGGTGATGATCGGGCTGACTCGGTGCAGTCGGCGGGCGTCCGCCCGCGTCTGCTCCCAGTTCGGCCACGTCCCTTCTGTGCAGAACACGGCGAGGTACCCCGCGAAGAGATTGTCATCCCCAGGGGTGTCCCACCAGCGCCACAGGCCCAGCAGCGGCCTGGGGTTGCCTTGGTTGACCCAGGCCGCCAACGCCGCCCCGACCACCGGCCATGCCGTGGGAGCGTAGGCGGCCACCAGTGCGGCGTCGTCGAACTCGCTTGGCCCGAGCCGGCCGGCTGCGGGGCGCCGGTCGAGCTGCCGGCGAACCCGTAGGTAGGTGCGCTGCACCTGCCGCGCGGAGCGGCCCAGGTGGTACGTGCTCCGATGTGTCGCGACCCAGGCGAAGAACTTGGTGAACGCCGGCTGGAAGGCGCGGTTCTGCTCGAGGTTGGCTTCGTACCAGACGTTGCGCGGGTCGACGTTGGAGTCGAGGACCATTCGCTTGACTCGATGCGGGAACAAGGTGGCGTACACCTGGCCGATGTAGGTGCCGTAGGAGTAGCCGTACCAGCTGATGCGTTCTTGCCGGAGCGCCCGGCGGATCTGGTCGACGTCGCGGGCCATGTCAGCCGTCGTCATGTTGTCGAGCAGCCGACCGTACTTGGCGCAGCCACGGGCGTAGTGCCGAGACCGGCGCAACCACTCGCGTTCGTCTGCCTCGTTGCGCGGCACGTAGGCGGGCCGGTCGGCATGGAAGTACCAAGGGCGGCACGACAGAGCCGGCCTGCTGGCCCCGGCTCCCCGGGGGTCGAACCCGATCCAGTCGAAGGACCGGCCGCTGTTGCGAGGCATCGTCCGCTTGAGGAGGGCGAGCTCGAGCCCCGGCGCTCCGGGCCCGCCCGGATTGACCAGCATCACGCCCTGGGAGCGCGTGGTGGTGTGCCGCAGCCGGGACACCGCCAAGCTGATCTTCCCTGCAGACGGATCGTCATAGTCCATCGGCACCCGGACCCGGCCGCACTGTCCGCCGGCTCGACGCAGCGCCCTGCTGCGGCACCGCTGCCAATCGATCCGCGGACTGGCCTTCTGCGCCGATGCACCGGAGGCAGCGGGCGCCCGTTCTGCACGGACGGCGAGCTCGGAGTCGGTGACGGCGCCCACGACGGCACCGGTGACTCCCAGCGTCAGTGCGCCCAGCGATGTGGTGAGCGACATGATGAGCAAACGTCTGAAGAACATCGCGACCCCCGGGACGCGCCTGCTTAGAGCAGCACGATAAGAGCGCGGCAGGAACGACGCGATGCCCCGAATCTGGTCGCGCCGCCAGATCGCCTACGCCGGCTGCTGCGAGGCGTGCCGTGGGTTGGTCCGGACTCGTCCGTGCCACCCCGAATCGTGCGGAACCAGGTTCCGGTGCGAAGTGATCGACACCGGACACCACATCTCTGCTCAAGGGTTTCCTTCGACCTCGTGAACAAGCCCACCCGCCGGGGGACGCGCAGCCGTTACTCCTTGAGGGGAGACCGTGCCCCGAGGAACGACAGCAGCTCGGCCGCAAACGCTTCAGGAGCGCTCAGGTATGCCACGTGGGCATGGCCCTCGAGCTCCCGGATCCTCGCGTCGGGCAGCGCGTCCGCGACCACCTCGGGGTCTGCTCGGACCTCCTGAGGGGTCTCTCCGCCGACCAGCAGCAGCACCGGGGCCGGGATCCTCGCCGCCATCGTCGGATCGAACGCCTGGGAGCCGAAGGCGCGGACCTCGCGAGGAACGGTGTGCGCGGCTGCGACTCGCGCGGGCCACGTCGGGGCCGCCTTGATGGCAGCGATCTCCTCGGGCGCCATCTTGACCAGCTCGCGGTACATCGTCTCCAGCAGCTCCTCACGGCGTCCCTCGGACAGGAGCGACTCGAGACGGCTCATGGTCTCCGGCGACACTGCACGGTGATCGATGTTCGGCACCGGCCATCCTTCGTAGAGCACGAGGCGGCGGACGTTGCCCGTCAGGGTCGCGGCCCCGAAGGCGACATTGCCGCCGAAGGAGTGCCCGAACAGGTCCACCGGGCCGCCGGTCGCGGCGGCCGCCGCGTCCACGACGGCCGCGATGTCCTCGAACTCCTGCTCCAAGGAGTACGTAGGCCCGTCCCCGCTGCTCCCGCGCCCACGGCGGTCCACAGCGTGCACTGCGACGTGGGGCTCGAGATGGGGGAGGACCAGACGCCAGGTCGTGTGGTCCGCCGTGGTCCCCGGCACGAGCACCAGGGGACGCCCCTGGCCTGACACGAACACCGCGATGCGGGTGCCGTCACGGGAGGTCACGTGGGTGAGCCTTGCCTCTGTCGTGGTGGTCATCGCCTGCTCCTCTCGCCGACGGAACCAGCGTTGTCCTGCCGCCGACGGCGGCGCATCGGTAGAGCTACCCATTCCGCTCGAGCAAGTGGTGGTCGAGGGCGAAGAGGGTGGCGGCCGCGCGGCTCGAGACCCCGATCTTGGTGTAGATGTGCTGGACGTGGTGCTCGGCGGTGCGCCGGGAGATGACCAGGCGTGCGGCGATCTGGGCGTTGCTGCAGCCGCCCGCGAGGAGAGCGAGCACCTCCGCCTCGCGCTCCGACAGTCCCTCGGGCAGCCTCCGCGACGGCACCGCGACCCGTCGCCCCGCGGCCTCGAGCACCGCCTGGACCGCGTCCGGGTCCAGACGGCCGTGTTCGGCCTCACCGACCAGCTCCCGCTCGGCCTCCGCCGGGCTCAGCGCGATCCGGTGCGGCCGGCGCTCCGTCATGGCCCGGAACGTGTCGGCCGCGGCCAGGATCCGCGACTGCGTCGACAGGTCTGCGGCATCCGAGCCGCGGTGGTAGCCGGTGCCGTCCAGGCGCTCGTGATGCCTGCCGACGAGCGGCGCGAGACGAGACAGCTCTACGGACCCGGCCAGGATCCGCTCCGAGTAGTAGGGGTGCAGCCGCACCTGCTCCCGCTCCGCGTCGTTGAGCGGGCCGGGCTTGTCCCACACCCCGCTCGACACCGCGGCCCGGCCCACGTCGTGGAGCAGCCCCGCCACCTCCAGGTCGGATCGCGCGCCCGGCGCGAGGCGTGCAGCGGCACCGGCGGCGAGCGAGGCGACCCCGCGTGAATGGCCGACCAGGTAGGGGCTCTTCAGGTCCGCCAGGTCTCCGAAGACCCCGGCGACGAGGCTGATGTCGTCCACCGTCTCAGGCGGGGACGGCTCCGCGTCGAGCACGAGGGTGCGCAGGTCGGCGTCGTCGACCTCGGCGAGCCAGGCGTCGGCCTGGCGGGCGAACTCGCTGACCAGTACCGGGTCCAGCATGCCGCCGCTGCGGCGTCGAACGGCGTCCACCGCGAGCGTCGTACCTCCCAGGGAGGCGAAGAGCACGGCGATGCCGGTGAGGCGAGCGATCCTGGCGGCGATGGGGATGGCCTCGCCCCCTTGCGCGTCGTCACGCCCGTCGCTCCACAGGTCGTAGACGTGGAAGAGCCCAGCCTGCGCCTCGTCGGGCAGGCCCAGTCGCCTTGCTGTGTCCCTGCCCAGGTCGCATGCGGTGGCCGTGAACTCGTCGCCCCACCGGTTGCCCCTCGTGAGTGCGACGAACACGAGTCGCGCTCGCTCCAGCAGCGGTCTCCCCCGGGTCAGGGTGGGCAAGAAGGTGGTGACCACGTCGGTGGGCGAGGCGGCGTCGGTGCGTCCCGCCGCGGTGTTGGCCGCGATGTCGTCGCCGAGGAGTCTGGCCGTCTCGTGGGAGTAGCCGGCGCAGCCGACGTGGTGGAGGAGAGCGGTGTAGAACGCGCCCCTCGCCTCGTCCGGGCTGCAACCGAGGGAGTCCGACAGACGGGTCGCGAGCGCGCACGACCGCAACGCCGCTCCCACCTCGAGCCCGAAGCCGAGGTCGGCGAGCCGGGAGAGCCCTGCAAGCAGGTCGGCCAGCCTCACGGCCATTTCCGGAGTCTAGGCCCGATGGCGCGGCCCTGGGGGAGGGGCGGTCGCCGAAGACTTTCGCGCAAGGACTTGCAAGACCTTGCCAGATTTTTGCGGGCTGCATAGTGTGCCGGATGTCTTTACCTTCGTCCGACTTCTCCCGTACGCACCCTTTGGAGACATCGTGCATCGTCGCGCAGCTCGTCGGATCGCCGCTGCCACCGCGGCCGTCCTGACGACCCCTCTGGCCATCACGGCCGGCGCCGCACCCGCCGTCGCGGAACACACCGAGTCGCCTGGCCAGGTGGCCCTCGTCGGGTCGCTCCAGGACGAGGTCGGCTGTGACGCGGACTGGTCGCCCGCCTGCGAGGCGTCGCGGCTCCAGCCCGTCGCCGGTACGACGACCTACGACACCGAGCTGGTCGTGCCCGCGGGAAGCTACGAGTTCAAGGTGGCGCTCAACGGGTCCTGGGACGAGAACTACGGCGCCGACGGAGCGGCCGGAGGGGCCAACATCCCGCTCCACCTCGAGCACGAGGTGCGGCTGCGGTTCAGCTACGACCACGCGAGCCACAAGGTCGCGGTGGCGCCTGCGGAGCTGCCGTCGCCCGAGGTGACCGACGCCGACCGTGCGATGGCCACCGAGTCGCTGCGTCAGCCGACCACCCGCGAGAACTTCTACTTCGTGATGGCGGACCGGTTCGCCAACGGCGACACCTCCAACGACACCGGCGGCCTCGACGGCGACCGGATGAATCACGGCTTCGACCCTGCGGACAAGGGCTTCTACCACGGCGGCGACATCGCCGGCCTGACCGCGAAGCTCGACTACATCGACGGTCTGGGCACGACGGCTATCTGGCTCACCCCCTCGTTCAAGAACCGGCCCGTTCAGGGCAGCGGTGCTAACGCCTCGGCCGGCTACCACGGCTACTGGATCACCGACTTCACGCAGATCGACCCGCACTTCGCCACCAACGCCGAGCTGAAGTCGTTCATCGACAAGGCCCACGCCCGCGGCATCAAGGTCTTCTTCGACATCATCACCAACCACACCGCGGACGTCGTCGACTACGCCGAGAAGCAGTACTCCTACGTGAGCAAGGAGACCGAGCCCTACAAGGACGCCGAGGGCAACGTCTTCGACGACGCCGACCACGCGGGCAAGGACTCCTTCCCCGAGCTCGACCCGAAGGTCTCCTTCCCCTACGAGCCGGTCTTCGGCTCCGACGAGGACGCCGACGTGAAGCGCCCCGCGTGGCTCAACGACGTCACCAACTACCACAACCGCGGAGACTCCACGTGGGCCGGCGAGTCGGTCACCTACGGCGACTTCGTCGGGCTCGACGACCTGTTCACCGAGAAGCCCGAGGTCGTCGACGGCATGGTCGACATCTACAAGACCTGGGTGGACTTCGGCATCGACGGCTTCCGTATCGACACCGTCAAGCACGTCAACATGGAGTTCTGGCAGGAGTTCGCGCCGGCCATCGCCGCCGAGGCCGAGCGCATCGGCAACGACGACTTCTTCGCCTTCGGTGAGGTCTTCGACGCAGATCCCCGCCTCATGTCGCCCTACACCACGCAGGGCAGGCTCGACGCCACGCTGGACTTCGGCTTCCAGCAGGCGGCGGTCGGCTTCGCCAAGGGCAAGGCGACGACCGGGCTGCGCGACTTCTTCGCCGGCGACGACTACTACACCGACACCGACTCGAACGCCTACTCCCTGCCCACCTTCCTCGGCAACCACGACATGGGCCGGGTCGGCATGATGCTCTCCGCCGAGGCCTCGGGCGAGGAGCTCCTCGAGCGTGACGAGCTCGCCCACACGCTGATGTACCTCACCCGAGGACAGCCGGTCGTGTACTACGGCGACGAGCAGGGGTTCACCGGCGACGGCGGCGACAAGGACGCCCGTCAGGACATGTTCGCCAGCCGGGTGCCGTCGTACAACGACGACGACCTGATCGGCACCGACGCGACCACGGCGACCGACAGCTACGACACCGGTCACCCGCTCTACCGGCGCATCGCCGACCTGGCGAAGCTGCGCACGACGTACCCGGCCCTCGCCGACGGGGCCCAGCTCCACCGGTACTCCAGCAGCAAGCCGGGCATCTACGCGTTCAGCCGGATCTCGGCCGAGGAGAACCGCGAGTACGTCGTCGCGGTGAACAACGCCGAGACCGAGCAGACCGCGACCTTCGACACCCTGATGAAGCAGGGCACGTTCAAGCAGGTCTGGCCGGCAGCCAAGGCCGCGACGAAGTCCGACGGCGAGAGCCGCCTGACCGTGACCGTCCCACCGCTGTCCGCGGTCGTGCTCCGGGCCGCCGGCACGGTCGCCGAGCGCGAGACCGCCCCGGCGTCGTACGTCCGCACGCCGAGTGCGGGCGCCACCGTCGGCGGCCGTCAGGAGGTCGGCGTCGCGGTTCCCGACGGCGGCTACAACCACGTGAGCATCGCCTGGCGTCTCGCGGGCGCGGACGAGTGGACCAAGCTCGGCACCGACGACAACGCTCCGTACCGCGTCTTCCACGCGCCCGGGGAGCTCGACGCGCTGCCGAAGGGCACGCTCGTCGAGTACCGCGCCGTCCTGCGTGACTCCTCCGGCAACCACTCGGTCAGCTCGACCTACGCCACCGTGGGCAAGCCGTCCTCAGGCGGGGGCGGTGGCGACACCGGAGGTGGCGGGCCTGTCACCCAGCCAGACGCGGTCTCCATGCCCGGCAGCCACAACAGCGAGATCGGCTGTGCCGGCGACTGGCAGCCTGACTGCGACCAGGCCCAGCTGAGCCTCGACCCGAAGGACGAGATCTGGAAGGGCACCGTCGACATCCCGGCCGGTGACTACGAGTACAAGGCGGCCATCGACAGGAGCTGGGACGAGAACTACGGCGCGGGCGGTGCGCCGAACGGCTCGAACATCGGGCTGAAGGCACCCGGCGGCCAGGTCAGCTTCTACTACGACCACGCCACGCACCACATCACCACCGATGCCCAGGGGCCGATCGTCACCGCGGCGGGGACCTTCCAGGACGAGCTCGGCTGTCCCGGCGACTGGGCACCGGACTGCATGGCGGCCTGGCTGCAGGATCCGAACGACGACGGGACGTATACGTTCGCCACGACGGAGCTGCCCGCCGGCTCCCACCAGGTCAAGGTCACGCACGGGCTCTCCTGGGACGAGAACTACGGTGCAGGAGGTGAGCCGGGTGGCGCCAACATCGACTTCGACGTCCCCTCGGACGGGGTGCAGGTGCTCTTCTCCTACGACGTCGCGAGCCACGTGCTGACCGTGTCGACCCGTGCCGCGGGGTCGAACCCCGACCTCTCCAAGCAGAAGGCGCAGTGGCTTCGCGAGGACCTCGTGGCCTGGGACGTGAGCGCGCCGGAGCACAAGGACTACCGGCTGCACTGGTCGCAGGACGGCGGTCTCGCCGTCGACGACGAGACGGTCACGGGTGGAGCGTCGGTGCCGCTGGCCTACGACCCGGCCGGCCTGCCCGCCGACGTGGTCGCCGACTTCCCGCACCTGAAGGGGTACGAAGCGTTCAGGCTCGAGAAGTCGGACCTGAAGCGGGTCCCGGAGATCCTGCGCGGTCAGCTCGCCGTCGCGTCGTACGACGACCTCGGCAGGCTCGTCGACGCCACCGGCGTACAGATCCCAGGCGTGCTCGACGACGTGTACGCCGACGCGGCGAACCGCACGCTCGGGCTGACCTGGCGCAACGGCACGCCGTCGTTCGCGGTCTGGGCGCCCACGGCGCACGACGTCGACCTCCTGGTGTGGCCCCACGGCGCCGACGAGCCGCTGCGCACGCCGATGACGCGCGAGTCCGACGGATCCTGGACGGTGCGCGGTGACCGGACGTGGACCGGCGCGTCGTACCTCTTCGACGTCACCGTCTACGCGCCCTCGACCGGCAAGGTCGAGCAGAACCGCGTCACCGACCCCTACTCGGTGGCGCTCACGGCGAACTCCGAGCGCTCGGTGGCCGTCGACCTCGACGACTCAGCGCTGAAGCCCCAGGGCTGGTCCGGCCTGAGGCCGCCGGTGCTCGCGCAGGACGAGGACCGCAACGTCTACGAGCTGCACATCCGCGACTTCTCCATCGGCGACCGGTCCGTCCCGGCGGAGCAGCGCGGCACCTACCGTGCCTTCGCGCGTGAGGGCTCGGACGGCATGAAGCACCTGCGCGGACTCGCCCACGCTGGCCTGAACACGGTCCACCTGCTGCCGGCCTTCGACATCGCCACGATCGAGGAGCGTCGCGAGCGGCAGCAGAGCCCCGACTGCGACCTCGAGTCCATGGCACCGGACTCGACCGAGCAGCAGGAGTGCGTCGAGAAGGTGCGCTCGAAGGACGGGTTCAACTGGGGCTACGACCCCTTCCACTACACCGCGCCCGAGGGCTCCTACGCCACCGACCCCGAGGGTCCGGGCCGCACCCTGGAGTTCCGCGAGATGGTGCAGGGCCTCAACGAGGCCGGCCTGCAGGTCGTGATGGACGTGGTCTACAACCACACGGCGGCCTCGGGCCAGAGCGACAAGTCCGTGCTCGACAAGGTGGTGCCGGGCTACTACCACCGGCTCTCGGCCACCGGAGCGATGGAGCGGTCCACGTGCTGCGAGAACACCGCCACCGAGAACCGCATGATGGAGAAGCTGATGATCGACTCCGTGCTCACCTGGGCGCGCGAGTACAAGGTCAACGGCTTCCGGTTCGACCTCATGGGTCACCACTCGAAGCAGAACATGCTCAACCTCCGCGCGGCCCTCGACGAGCTCACCCTCGAGCACGACGGCGTGGACGGCAGGTCGGTCTACGTCTACGGCGAGGGGTGGAACTTCGGCGAGGTCGCCGACGACGCACGCTTCGAGCAGGCCACCCAGCTCAACCTTGGCGGCACCGGCATCGGCTCGTTCAGCGACCGCCTGCGTGACGCGGTGCGCGGCGGCGGGCCGTTCGACGAGGACCCGCGCATCCAGGGCTTCGCGTCGGGGCTGTTCACCGACCCCAACGGCGCCGAGGTCAACGGCACCGCGGAGCAGCAGAGGAAGCGGCTGCTCCACGCCCAGGACCTCGTCAAGCTCGGGCTCGCCGGGAACCTCGCCGACTTCAGGTTCACCAGCTCCTCGGGCGAGGAGGTCGCCGGTCGCGACGTCGACTACAACGGCTCGCCGGCCGGGTACGCCGAGGACCCCAGCGAGACGGTGACCTACGTCGACGCCCACGACAACGAGACCCTGTTCGACGTCCTGACCCTGAAGCTGCCCGTCGACACACCGATGGCAGACCGGGTGCGGATGAACACCGTCGCGCTGTCGACCACGGCGTTCTCGCAGGGTGTGGTCTTCTGGCACGCGGGTGCGGACATCCTTCGCTCGAAGTCCCTGGACCGGAACTCCTACGACTCGGGCGACTGGTTCAACCGGGTCGACTGGACCCGGGGCGAGAACACGTTCGGGTCCGGTCTGCCGCTCAAGGCCGACAACG
>DATICF010000125.1:0-18550 GCA_035456965.1 Nocardioidaceae bacterium | reverse complement strand
CCGACGCGCAGGACGACGACCCGGTCGGGACCGTTCCAGTTGCCCAGGGTCGCGAGCAGGGTGCGCCGGTCGGCCAGGTAGGTGAACGCCCGGGGGTCCCAGGAGGCGGCGAACTCCGTGTTCCGTCCGAACCGCAGGGTGTCCACCCGGCGCGGATCTGCGAGGTCGGCGAGGTCGAACACCGCCGCCTGTGCCCCCAGCGTGCGACCTCGTCCGGTGGCGTCCTGGCCCAGCCCGACGATCAGGTCTCCGCCGACCGGGTGCAGGTAGGAGGAGAACCCCCGGATCTTCAGCTCGCCGACGACCCGGGGCCTCGTGGGGTCGGAGAGGTCGAGCGTGTAGAGCGGGTCGACCTGGCGGAAGGTCACCACGACCGCCACCTCGTCGAACCACCGCACCGACTGGATCTGCTCCCGGATCCCCATCCGGCCGACCCGGCCCACCTCGACGAGTGAGCCCGCCCGCTCCTCCAGCACGACGACCGCGTTCTCGTCGGGGTCCCAGGAGCTCTTGCCGAGGGCGGTCGCGACGCGCAGGTGGCCGTCGTACTCGCTCATGGACCAGCGGTCGCGGACCTGTCCCGGCACGTCGCCGCTCGCGACGTAGTCGGTGTCGAGGCCGTCGAGCGCGAACGCGTGCACGCCGGTGGTCGGCGGCTCCTTGCGGCGGCCCACCCACCACCCGAAGGGGGAGGCAGCCAGGTAGAGCCGGTCGGTCGAGGAGTAGACGAGGTCGCTGCTGGTGGTGACCCCGGTGGTACGACGGGCGTCGGGCTCGGCAGGGTCGAACGCCACGACGCTCACCGTGCCGTAGCCCGAGCTCGTCTCGGGGTGGGCCACGTCCTGGCAGTCGACCAGCGCGGAGGACGAGTCGTCGCTCTCGACCCTCGGAAGCCAGTCCTCGATTGTGCTCTCGCGGACGAGGCGGCGGTTCTCGGCCTTCGCCTCGCGCGGTGTGCGGCCGCGTCGGGGCTGGACGAAGTCGATCCGGGGACTCGAGGTGGAGAGCACGAGTCGGACCACGTCGTCGTACTGGCGGGCGGAGACGAGGCTGCCGTCGAAGGAGGTGTCGTCGACCACCCGCGGCGACGAGGGATCGCTCACGTCGACGACCACTGCGCGCGTCATACCCTGGGACCCGTCGTAGGGGAGGATCGACCGCCCGGGCATCTCGTCGGCGGCGATCGGTCCGCCCCAGTGCTGCCACACCGTGCCCAGCACGACGAGCCGGTCGCCGACGAGCAGCACCTCCGTGGAGCCGAAATCGCGGGGCAGCGGCACCGTCGAGAGCTTCCTGGGCTCCTCGCCCGTCACGTCGTTGAGGACCACGCGGTCGCCCTTGACGTGAGCGACGAGGGAGCCGTCGGTCTTCGCGACATCCGGCTCGTCCACCCCGGCCTCCTGCACGTTGGTGCCGGTGGGGCCGTTGGACACTGCCTTGCCCGCGGCGTCGGCCTGGGCGGCGGAGTCGAGGGTGGCGCGGGCCTCGGCGACCGCCAGCGGCATGACCGGTCCACCGCCGAGGCCCCAGGCGGTGACGTGGGGGAGCGCGGCGTCGACGTACCACTGCCGGAGCTCCTCGCAGCCGGCGAACGGCTCGAGCTCTGTGGCTGCCGCCGCCGGCAGGTCCAGGACGTCCCCGACGAGGCTCCCTGAGGGGGCGACCACCCCGTTGAGGACTGCCGTCGCGGCGAGCGTCGCGGTCGCTCCGATCCCGAGTCCTGCCCACGTGCGTCGTCTCATGTGTGGTGTGACGCACATTGTCCTCACGCGGTTCCACGGGCCAGAGTGAGGACCCATGAGCGAGCAGCGGTCCTACGACATCGTCCTCTTCGGCGCCACCGGGTTCACCGGGGCACTCACCGCCGAGTACCTCGCACGGAACGCCACCGAGGACCTGCGGTGGGCGCTCGCGGGCCGCAACCAGGCGAAGCTGGAGGCCGTGCGGGCCCGGCTCGCCGAGATCGACCCTGCCCTGGCGGAGCTCCCGCTGCTCCACGCCGACGTCACCGACCCGGCGTCGTTGAAGGTGGTCGCCGAGGCGGCCCGGGTGGTGATCACGACGGTAGGGCCCTACATCGAGTACGGCGAGCCGCTGGTGGCCGCGTGTGCGGAGGCCGGCACCGACTACGTCGACCTCACGGGCGAGCCGGAGTTCGTGGACCGCATGTACGTCGCCTACCACGACAAGGCGACGCAGACCGGTGCTCGGATCGTGCACGCCTGCGGCCTCGACTCGATCCCCCACGATCTCGGCGCCTGGTTCACCGTCCAGCAGCTGCCGGAGGGCGTTCCGCTGCGAGTCCGAGGCATGTTCCGGGCCGGTGGTCGACTCTCGGGTGGCACGTTCGCGTCTGCGATGACCGCGTTCTCGCGCGGCCGCCAGCTCAAGCAGGCCATGGCCGACCGCCGCCGCGTCGAGCCGCGCCCCGAGGGCAGGAAGGTCCGGGCCACAGCGCGGGCGCCGCACCGCGACTCCGACACCGGCATGTGGCTCGTCCCGCTGCCGACCATCGACCCGCTGATGGTGAAGCGGTCCGCCGCCGCGCTCGAACGCTACGGCCCGGACTTCGAGTACGCCCACTACGCCGCCGTAAAACGCCTGCCGGTCGTGGTCGGCGCGATCGCCGGCGTCGGTGCCCTCGTCGCGGCCGCTCAGGTGCCGCCCCTGCGACGGTTCCTGATCAATCGCGTTCCGCAGGGCGAGGGCCCGAGCGAGGAGGTCAGGGAGAAGTCGTGGTTCCGGATGCGCTTCGTCGGCGAGGGCGGGGGGCGCCGCGTGGTGACCGAGGTCTCCGGCGGTGACCCGGGCTACGGCGAGACCGCGAAGATGCTCGCGGAGTCCGCCCTCTGCCTGGCCTTCGACGACAACCCGTCCGTGGCGGGCAGCGTGACGCCGGCCGTCGCGATGGGGTCGAACCTCGTCGACCGGCTGGTCAAGGCCGGGATCGGCTTCGATGTGGTGGAGGCCACCTAGACCACAGCGTTGTTGTTCGCGCGAACCCCTGCGCATCCTTCGCCCGGTTCCTACCGTGGAGAACGGGTTGAACCATTCGGGGCAAAGGACGAGCATGTGGTTTACGCGCAGAGTCAGGTCGTTGTGTGGTGCGTTGTCGGTTGTGCTGGTTCCGCTCCTCCTGACCACCTCCGGCCCCGTCGCTCCGACCGGCTACGTCGGACCTGACGTCGAGCCGGACCGGGAAGGCCTGACCGAGGGGAGCTACTCCTCGACGGTCCGGGTGGCGATGCTCGAGGAGTACGGCGACCCGGGAGACCTCCCTGCGGACCTCGAGGCCACAGCCCGCACGAAGGGACCCGTCGCGGTCTCCTCGCCGAAGGGCACCCGGGTCTGGACGGTCAGCGCTCTCAGCGACCACGGCCTCCCCACGGCAGCCGAGAAGGCCTACCGGCGTGCGGCGAGCCAGATGGCGAGGATCGACTCCGGCTGCCAGCTGCCCTGGACGCTTCTGGCCGGGATCGGCCGGGTGGAGTCCGACCACGGAAGGTACGACGGAGCACGGCTCGGTGCCGACGGTGTCAGCCGTCCTCGGATCGTCGGGGTCCAGCTCAACGGCGCGGGGCCGGTCGCGGCGATCCGCGACACCGACGACGGCAGGCTCGACCGGGACGAGATCTGGGACCGGGCGGTCGGCCCGATGCAGTTCATCCCCTCCACGTGGGCGCTCGCCGCCCGCGACGGTGACAACGACGGCGAGAAGTCGCCCCACGACCTCGACGACGCCGCGGCCGCGGCTGCGTCGTACCTCTGCTCGGGGTCGGGCAGCCTGCTCGACCCGGGTGCCCGGGCCGCCGCCGTCTACCGCTACAACCAGGACGACTACTACGTCGCCCTCGTGCTGGCCTTCGAGGTCGGCTACCGGACGGGGGTCTTCGTGATCCCCTCACCGCCGGTTGCGGACGACGAGGCCGAGAAGCCCCGCACGAAGCGCCGTGCCCGCACCGAGGCGAGCAGGCCGGAGCCGAAGGCGCAGACCACGAAGAACCCCTCGAGCCGGCCCGCCTCGGGGCCCAAGCAGACGACCACTCCGAAGTCGGCGCCTTCGCCCACGCCCACCAAGGCTCCGAGCCGGGCACCGACGCAGTCGCCGAAACCGAGCCCCACGCCGAGCCCGGCGCCTGCGCCGACGCAGGTGCAGGCCCTGTTCACCGCGTGCCAGGGCGGCTACTGCCTCGGCGGGAAGCCGCTCGACCTCGGAATCCTCGCCGCCACCGCGGAGAAGGCGGTTGGCGACTTCGACGGCGACGACTCGGTCGAGACCAACGGCGCCGAGCTGGCCGGGATGACCGACCGGATGGTCACGATGGTCGTGGTCACGCTGGGCAGCGGCAAGCTCGGGATCTACAGCATCAACGGCATCTCGCTGGCCTGAAACGCACAGCGCTCGAGCTCGCTCGCCCGAGCAGGTGTGTAACCGAACACTCCCCGCGTCGTTGAAGAGCACGACAGGGTTTTCCCTACGTGCGAAGGCGACGACGATGACTCGACGACCTCTCCTGGGAGCGCTGGCCGGTGCGGCTGCTCTGGCGCTCACCCTCCTCCCGGCCGCGCCCGCATCGGCCCACGGAGACGAGGGTGGTGGCGGGGGAGACCTGCCCACGAACACCCGCGGCCTGACTGTGGCGGAGTCCGGGTCGGGCGAGGAGATGTCGTTCGTCGCCAACCTGCAGTACAACGACTCGGGGGAGGCGCAGAACGGCTCCGACATCGAGTTCCTCAAGGTCGGCAAGAAGGAGTACGCGCTCGCGGGGACCCTGCGCGGGGGCATGCAGATCGTCGACATCACCGACCCGGAGAACCCCTCGATCGCGGCCGTCTACGACTGCGCGATCAGCCAGGGCGACATCCAGGTGTGGAAGCACGACCGCCGGATCCTGGCCAGCTACACCGCCGACGGGACGTTCGGGGCGGCCGGTGCCGCATCGCGATGCGGGCGCGACCTCGGACTCGCAGCGGACGCCTCGGGCACGGTGATCGTCGACCTGACCACGCCGACCTCGCCGCAGACGGTGAGCTACCTCCACGTGCCCCGCGGGTCCCACAACATGACGGTGCACCCGAGCGGTGACTATCTCTACAACTCCAACTCCGACCTGATCACGAGCACCTCGCCGACGATCACGATCTACGACATCTCCCAGCCGGAGCAGCCGCGCAAGGTTCAGGACTTCCCGCTGCCGTTCGTCCCACTCTCGCTCGGCTCGGAGTCGCACGACATCACCTTCAACCAGGACGGCACCCGCGCCTACTCCGCGGCCTTGTCGCAGACGCTGGTCCTCGACACCACCGACCCGGAGAACCCGGTCCAGGTCAGCCAGATCCTCGACCCGACGATCAACGTCGCGCACCAGGCGGACCCGGTGACACTCACCCGCGAGGACGGCACGGAGCGCGAGGTGCTCGTGGTGACCGACGAGCGCGCCGGCGCCGCAGCGAGCGCGGAGTGCCCGGGCGGTGGCCTCCACATCTACGACATCACCGGGGACCTGGAGCAGGAGCCGGCGAAGATCGGCACCTGGTTCATCCCGGCGACGACGGTCCAGGACGGTGCGACCTGCACCTCCCACGTGCTGCGGATCTATCCCGAGCAGGAGATGCTCACCATCGCCTGGTACGCCCAGGGCGTCCGGGTGCTCGACATCTCCGGCCTCGCCGACTTCGAGGGCTCGCCGCTCTCGGTGGGCATCGGCGACGGCGTCGGGATGCGCGAGGTCGGCAACTACGTGCTCGACGACTCCGACACCTGGTCGTTCAAGACAAACAGGATCGCCGCCGACGGGTCGTTCTACGGCTACGGCAACGACCTCGTCCGCGGGTTCGACGTCTACGAGTTCACCGGCGCAGGCCTCAGCGTTCCGCCGCTCGAGCCGGTCGACCTCGCCTCGAAGCGGCCGCCGCGCAAGGGCAGGGGAGCGCAGGCCGGCGCCCTTGTCGTCGCCCCCGCGATGCTCCTCGCGGCAGCCGTCCGCCGGCGTTCCCGTAGGCAGCCCTGATCGCCGCAGCAGGGGGGACAAACAAGGTCCTGGCGCTGTTCGCGGCGCTGATGCTGCTGGTGGTGGGGTGCTCCGCGCCCGACGCGGATGCGCGCAGCAAGGAAGTGGTGAGCACGCCCGAGGCGTACGACGCCGCGCTGGATCCGCTGAAGAAGCGATCCGACGTGCTCGAGGACCAGTTCGCGGCCGTGCAGGGGGACGGCTACACCGGGCCGGACCAGGTGCGTGACGTGCTGGCCGAGATCCTTCCCGAGTTCGCCGCGCTGCTGGAGGAGACTCGCGCCATCGCGGTGGAGGATCCCGCCCTCGAGCGAGCGCACGCCGTGCTGGTCGCGAGCCTGGAGAGGCAGCAGGAGGGGCTCGAGCGCGCACTCAAGGGCCTCGAGGAGGGCGACATGGTGATGGTCGCCGAAGGTGGCCGCGCTCTCCAGGACGCGGAGCGGCTCCTGAAGCAGCACCGTCGGCTGCTCTCCCGGGCCAGGGCAGGGAGCTGACGAACGGGCCTGGCTTCCTCGGCGCAGATGTGGATACATGGGCGTCATGGCACGCATCCGGATCGGCATCTCCGGGTGGAACTACCCGGGATGGCGCGGCGACTTCTACCCGAAGGGGCTGGTGCAGCGCCGGGAGCTCGCCTATGCCGCCCAGCGGTTCGGCTCGATCGAGATCAACGGCTCCTTCTACTCGCTGCAGCGCCCGAGCAGCTACGCCGCCTGGCGTGAGCAGACCCCGGACGACTTCGTGTTCGCGGTCAAGGGAGGCCGCTTCATCACGCACATGAAGAAGCTGGCAGGGGTCGAGGCGCCGCTGGCCAACTTCTTCGCCTCCGGGGTGCTCGCCCTCGGCCCCAAGCTCGGGCCGGTGCTGTGGCAGCTCCCGCCGACGCTCGGGTTCGACGCCGATCGGCTGGCATCCTTCTTCGCCCAGCTCCCGCGTACGACGGGCGCGGCGGCCGAGCTCGCGAAGCGCCATGACGCCAAGCTTCGCGACGACCGGGCGCTGACCGTCGCGGAGGAGGACCGGCCGGTCCGCCACGCCCTCGAGGTGCGCCACCACTCGTTCGCGACGCCCGAGGCGGTGGCGCTGTTGCGCGCCCACGACATCGCCTTCGTCGTCGCGGACACGGCGGGTCGCTGGCCCTTGGTCGAGGAGGTCACCAGCGACCACATGTACCTCCGCCTCCACGGCGACCTCGAGCTCTATGCGAGCGGCTACACCCCCGAGGCGCTCGACCGGTGGGCGTCCAAGGTGACCCGGTGGGCGGGCGGAGGACTGGACGTGTACGTCTACTTCGACAACGACGCGAAGGGCTACGCCCCTCACGACGCGATGGCGCTGATCGAGCGCGTCTAGGCTTCGACGCTGTGGAGCTGATGCGCGGGCCCGTCCCTTCCCCTGGTCGCGGAGACGAGCAGGCCCTCGAGATGGCGGTCGCCCAGGCGATGATGCGGCAGGTCGCGCGGGGGGAGTCGGGCCCGATCCTGCGGGTCTACGTCCCGAGTGGGCCGGCTCTGGCGTTCGGCCGGCGCGACGTGCGGCTTCCCGGTTTCGACGACGCGGTGTCCGCCGTACGACGGGCGGGGTTCACGCCCTGCATCCGGGCGCCGGGGGGCCGGGCCGTGGCGTACACCGAGCAGGCCCTCGTCGTGGACCACGCCAGCCCCGACCCGGAGTGGCCGTCGGGCCTGGAGGGCAGGTTCGAGGAGTTCGGGTCGTTGTGGACCGGGATCCTGGGCGGCCTCGGGGTCGACGCACGGGTGGGCGAGGTGCCGGGCGAGTACTGCCCGGGCTCGCACAGCGTCAACTCCCGCGGGGTGGTGAAGCTGGTGGGGACGGCCCAGCGCATGGTGCGCGGCGCCTGGCTGTTCAGTTCGGTGCTGGTCTTCGACGGCGCCGCGGTGCTCCGGCCGCTGCTGCGTGAGGTCTACGGCGCCCTCGACCTGCCCTTCGACGACTCCTCGGTCGGGTCGCTCAGCGAGGAGGCCCCGGGGGTTGACCTCGGGACGGTCGAGGAGGCCGTGCTCGCGGCGTACGACAAGAGGTTCGGGCTGGTGCCGGGCGCACTCACCGACGACCTGCTCGCCGAGGCAGGGGAGCTCCTGCCGGACCACCGGGCCTGAACGCCCGCCGACGGCGGTCCGTCGGTGGGCGGCTAACCCTTCAGGCCGAGCTTGACCCCGGTGGCGATCGCCGCAGTCAGGAGGGCGGCGAGGCCGAGGGCGCCACAGACCAGCACGAGTAGGAACACGACCGGCTCACCGTTGAAGTCCGACGTCCGGAGCAGGCCGGAGACGGCGATGAGGCCACAGCCCGTGAGGGTGTGCCCCACTGCCGTCATCGGCTTGGCTGCTTCCTCGGTCCCCGATTCGGTCGCGGCGGCCGGCGAGTCGTCAGTCATGCGCACGATGATCCCACGACCCCCCCGCGCCTTGCCTCGAGCACCACAGGGGCCTCGGGAAGCGCGAGGCGTGCCGGCTACTTCCGGTCGAGGCCCTGCGTCGAGCGGTACACCCGCTGGGGGTCCTCGTCGGCCTCGTACACCGTCTCGTGCGTGATGGTCTCGAGCATGGTTTCGGAGGGTCCGGCCCCGGCCTCCTTGCGCTCGACGTGCGTGATCTCCTTCTGGTGCCGCTCACGCCGGTAGTAGGCGATGATCGCGGCGCCGGCGAGCATCAGGATCAGGCCGACGGTCTGGAGGTCGACGGCGGAGGCGTCGGTCCGCACCGCGAAGGCGAGGATCGCGCCGATGACGACGAGTGTGATTCCTGGTCCCACGAGAAGCCTTCCGATCTGAGCAGTGTCACCCCATTCGTCACGTGCCCAGATCGGGGGTTCGGAAACCCTCGGACGACCCGCGAGCCGACCTACGAGGGCTGGGGGCCGGCGATGTTGACCATCCAGGCGACGCCGTACTTGTCGGTACACATCCCGAAGAAGTCGCCCCACGGTGCCTTCTCGAGCGGCATCTGGACGCTGGCACCTTCGGAGAGCCTCTCCCAGTACCCACGCAGGTCGGCCTCGTCCTCCTGCTCACCGCTGAGGGAGATGGAGTGGCTGGTGCCGGGCGTGTAGTCCATGCTGTTCGGCGTGTCGGCTGCCATCAGCACCAGGCCCTTCTCGGTGACGAGCATCGAGTGCATGATCTTGTCCTGCTCGGCCGGGTCCTCGCTGGCCTGCATCTCCGCGAACGTGGTGCGCGTGAGCTCGCCTCCGAAGACGGACTGGTAGAAGTCCATGGCCTCACGGGCGTTGTCGCGGAAGGAGATGTAGGGATTCAGGCGAGTGGTCATGCGTGACCTCCAGGGATTGTTACGAGTGGTTCCTGCTGCTCCAGGCTTACCTACTTCGACCCGGCTTCGCCTCGAAACTCATCGGTCAGTCCCTCGCGGTGGTCGAGACGCCCTTGATGAGCAGCCACAGGGTCAGACCGACCTCCCCGAGGACCGCCGGGGTCAGGAGGACCGCTGCGAGGTATCCGCCGTAACCGTCGACCAGCAGGCTGGCAAGGCTGTCGATGACGTAGCCGACGCCGGCTGCAACGAGCAGTCCCCCGAGCACCCTGGGGATGTACCGAGACCGGTAGAACAACACGCCGAGCAGCACGAGGTGGATACCGAAGAAGACGAGTGCGACGAGGAAGCCCGCGCTGAACGTCTCGAGTGACGCAAGCGCCTGCTGCTCGTCGCGCGGACCGGCTGTGCCGACCGGAGTGAGCAGCTGGTACGCCACGAACAGGTGAACGAGCAGAGCCGCCAGGGCCACGGAGTACGTCAGCCTGAAAGCGGCACTGAGCATCGAGAGCCCGCGACCCGCCGGGGCGAGCAGCAGATACAGCGTCAGGGAGATCGCGACGTCCACCGCGACGATGACCATCCAGGCACCGAGACTGAGCGTGAATGCGCTCGTGCTGTCTGCGACGTTGGTGGCGGTCGCGGCCGCGTCGCCGGGGACGAGCAGCGACTCCAGCGTGAGCGGACCCATCATGCCGAGCCCGACCAGGACGAGGTACATCACGCCGGTGACGCGCGCCAGCCGCTGCGGCGACATGGTGGTCTCGTACGACGGCCCGAGCTCGTGCTGGGCGCTCGTGGTGGGGGCGCTCATGCCGCAGGCTCCCCGGACGAGTGAGCCAGAGCCGATGGAGTCAGCCGCCCGACGATGGCCGGTGCCTCCTGGACGAGGTCGTCGTTGTCGATCGCCTCGACCATGAACAGCGCGAAGTCGATGCGCCGGGTGCGGTTGCTCTCCAGGATCGGGTCGCCGACGTGCCGGCTCCAGACGGGAAGGCCCTGGCTCTCGCCCTCCTCCACGTCGCTGCAGCGGACCACGGTCCAGCGGGTGTCGCTCTCGAAGATCCGGCGGGTGGCCTCCACCTGGTCATCCAGGTCGACCTTCCTCGCCAGCTTCGCGAGCCGCCCGAAGATGGCCACGAACGTCTTGAGCTTGCGCGAGTAGACGTCCTTGCCGTCGCGAGTGATGTGCCACCCGCACGAGAACACCAGTCGTGTACCCGGCGACGCGTGGTCGAGCACGGCTTGGGCGGTCCCGGAGGCGTAGTGGTGCATTCCCCAGGGCGCCAGCACGGTCAGCACGGCATCGCAGCCTTCCGTCGCGCGTGCGATGACCTCGCGGTCGTCGGTGGCGCCCGGGACGACGGTGATGCGTCCCCTGAAGTCATCCAGCTTCGAGACGCTCTGCTCGCGGCACACTGCGACGACGTCGTACCCGCGGTCAAGTGCGTGCTGCACCATGTAGCGCCCCAGCTTGCCCGAGGCGCCGACGATGCAGACCTTCTTGGTCGCGCTCGCCTGCTGGTCCTGGTCCGGACGGTCGACCTCCATCGTGATTCCCCTCCCGATCGATTCCCTTGCCTTACGTTGTAAGGTACCCTTACGGCGTACGGTTCTGTCAATGCCTGAGCCACAGATGGACGATCTCGGTCAAGGAGTCCTAGGTGAACCTGGAGAAGGAACGGGGAGCAGCAAGACGTCGTGCACCCCTGACTCGCGCGGCGGTTCTTCGAGCGGCGTTGGAGCTTGCCGATCGTGACGGGGTCGCCGGCCTGACGATGCGCAAGCTGGCCGAGCGGCTCGATGTGGAAGCCATGTCGCTGTATCACCACGTGGCGAACAAGGAAGCCATCCTCGACGGCATGGTCGACGCGGTGTTCGGGGAGATCGAGCTCCCTTCAGCCGACGTGGACTGGCGCACTGCCATGGCGCGAAGGGCGTTCTCCGCGCGAGAGGCGCTCAAGCGGCATCCCTGGGCGATCGGTCTGCTGGACTCCAGGACCAATCCAGGGCCGGAGACGCTGCGGCACCATGACGCGGTCCTCGGCAGCCTCCGCGCTGGGGGCTTCTCGGTCGCGGGCGCGGCGCACGCGTTCTCGGCGCTCGACAGCTACATCTACGGCTACACGCTCCAGGAGGTGAGCATGCCGTTCGAGTCCGCCGGCGGGGACGACCTCGACGACATTGCCGCGGCGATTCTCGAACGGATGCCCCGCGACGAGTACCCGCATCTTGCGGAGATGATCGCGGAGCACGCGCTCAGACCCGAGTACGCCTACGCCGACGAGTTCGCCATTGGCCTGGACCTGGTCCTCGAGGGGCTCGACCGGCACCTCGCGGCATGGTGACCCCGCCTCGGGTGTGGCGTAGGGCACCACTACGGTTGTCTTCCTAACTTCCCCCGCAAGGCAACCTCATCTCGGAGAGAGCGCCATGTCTGACCGGGCCACCCGCGGCAAACGCCGGGCCGATCCATCCTCGAAGAGACGCCGACGCCGACAGGACCACGGGCCCGTCGGCAAGCGCGCCGACAGACCGGAGAACCACGAGGGAATCACCCCCGAGTTCCTCCGCCAGATGCGCGAGGTCGATGTCGAGCCGAAAGCAGTCCCCCCGCGCACCGGTCCGGGGATTCGCGAGCTGCTGGCCGGGATCGACGCCGACCTGCGCAACGACCCGGTCTACCAGGAAGCGCTGTCCAGACTCGCCCACGGCTGACCGGTCTACGACGAGCAGGGCTGAGCCCGACCAGCGGCAAGAAGACGCCGAGCGCGATCAGCACGACCGCGAGCAGCGGGGTGCTCCTCATCGGCATGCGCCCACGCGGTGCCCCCGTCGAGCGTCCCGCCTGCCTGCCCGGCGCGATGCGCGGCAGCACCGCGTCAGTTGGGCCGCGATCGGCAGCCTCCTCGGGACCAGCGGCGAGGCGGCGCGTCAGAGGTACGGCGACCTGGTGAAGCGTTGACCGAACGATCACGGCTCCGGGGGAGTGGGCTCGGAACTCGGGGCAGTTGCTGAACTCGAGCGCCCGCTCTTGTCGCGCGCCGGGGGAGCCGGCGCGTACGCAGCGAAGTAAGTCCTCACCATCAAGGCTCCGTGCTACTGCTCCGAGTTGCCCTCCACGGCCACTTGCTAGTGAGTTGCTGAGGGCGGCGCGTGACGCACGATATCTCCACGATGTTCGTAGAGTGACGCTTGTGAGTCCGCCGTTGCTTGTTGTTCTCGCTGGTCTGCCCGGTACAGGCAAGACCACGATCGGGAGGTTGCTTGCCGGCCGGCTTCGGGCTGCGTATCTGCGCACTGACGTAATCGTGGGCCCTATGTTGCGCGCCGGCGGCCTCACGGAGGACGAGACTGGGGCTGCTGGGGTGGGATACGACATTGCCTGCGAGGTCGCGACAGAGAACCTTCATCTCGGCGTGCCCGTCGTGGTCGACGGTGTGCACGCTACTCATGAGCGGCGAGCGTTGTGGCGCGATGTCTCGGTGGCAACTAGAGCTCGCTTGGTGCATCTCGAGACCACGTTGTCGGATGGGGTGGAGCACCGCCTCCGAGTCGACAGGCGCCAGGCCCCGGAAGTGGGCTATCTCGGCCCCACCTGGGACCAGATCCTGGAGATGGAATACGACGCATGGAGCGAGCCGATCGACGGGCCGCGGCTGCTTGTTGATACGTCCGACACCGACGCTGCTCTCGCAGCGTGCCTGGCCCACATCACGCGCCCGAATCCAGCCTGACGGCCGCGCTGCGCGTGTCGCGACGTTCACACTCCGCGGCTAGATGGGTGAATCCGTCAGCGACGAATGCCGGACGTCGAGCGTGGGAGACGTGCTGGAGTGGAACGATCGCGCACATGAGCGCGCGCGAGGATGTGTACACGCACGGCCACGTGGAGTCGGTGCTCCGGTCTCATCGGTGGCGAACGGCCGAGAACTCGGCCGGGTACCTGCTTCCGCGGATCCACGAGGGGTCTTGGATCCTCGACGTCGGCTGTGGACCGGGCACCATCACCCTCGATCTCGCGCGACTGGCGAGCGCGGGATCCGTGGTCGGCATGGACCGGTCCGAGGCCGTCATCCGTGAGGCTCGCGCGGCTGCCGAGCAGGCTGACGCAGCGAATCTCGAATTCACAGTGGGTGACGTGTACTCGCTCGACTACAAGGCGAGCACGTTCGACGTGGTACACGCTCACCAGGTGCTCCAACACCTCAGTGACCCCGTCGCTGCGCTGCGCGAGATGGGCCGCGTCTGCAAGCCCGATGGCCTCGTCGCGGTCCGCGACAGTGACTACGCGGGCTTCACCTGGTGGCCGGCCGTGCCCGAGCTCGATGAGTGGCTCGAGCTCTACCGCGAGGTCGCTCGCGGGAACGCCGCGGAGCCGGACGCCGGTCGCCGTCTCAAGGGCTGGGCGCTGGCGGCAGGACTCGACGTGGTCTCGTCGACAGCCGGGGTCTGGTGCTTCTCCTCGTCGGAAGACGTGGCGTGGTGGGGCGGCATGTGGGCCGAGCGGGTCGTCGGCTCCGGCATGGCGGAGCAGGCCATGGAGCGGGGATTGGCGAGCGCTGAGGACCTGGAACGGCTGGGGCAGGGCTGGCGGCGCTGGGCTGCGTCAGAGCACGCATGGTTCGCAGTCCTCCACGGAGAGCTGCTCTGCTCCCCGCGAGCCGCGGCCTGACCCCGACGATCCAAAGAAGGGGCCAGGGACCCAGGGGCGGCCTCCCTCGCGCGCGGGTTATGCGTCACGCCGGATCGCTCGGATCCCGCATTACGCGCATGATCTCAACTCCCGACTTTCGGCACGACCGCGCACCGAGCAGCATGTGCGGATGATTCCAGCTTCTCGGCGGAACCAGTTGTGGTCGTTCTACGTCACACCCACGTGAACCGAGAGCAAACTGGGCGAATGAAGGTCGCCGTCGTCGTCGCCCTACTGCTGTCGTTTCTGACGGCTTGTACGGAAGGATCGGGGACTGAGACCGCGACGGAGCGGGAATGCGTCCCGCAGATCCGGCTGAAAGAAACCACCTACGTCGGCGCCGGCTACACGGAGGTCCGTGGCACGCGGTTCGACACCGCAGTCGAAGCGGTTTGCGACGACGTAGGGCCAAGCTCACGTGGCTCGGAGTTCACCGAGGACTCGAAGCAGGTCGCGGTGTGGTCGCTTCCCGGCTACTCCACCGATGACGTAGTGGCCGCACGATTCGACGAGGACTCCTTCGCCATCTTTGTAGCCGACTCAATGCCACGCAGCGAGATCGACCGCGTGACCAGCGAACTGTCACCCTCACGAGGGTGATCCCTGCAACGTCCTCAAATTCGGCATGTGCGTGCTTTCGCGGAACGGCTTTCACAATCGAGGCTTCATGACCTCTCGAACTGTTATGCGCGATTTCTCCTGACTTCGGTCGACGAGTTCGCCAACGGTTTTGACTGCAACCGGGACGCCTGACAGCAACGGCGCCAGACGTCCCGAGACGACCCCAGACGGGGACTGACACGTGGGTGGGATATCGGCCAGGCCGGGCTGGACTCCGCCTAACGGCGGGGTGGGGGGTGTGCCCGGCACCGCCCTCGAACTCCTCGCTCGAGTCCTGCCGGGGGCACACAGTAAAACCGCAGGTCAGACGGCCTTTTGTGGTGTCCGACCTTGCCGGTGGAGGTGTTGACCGCCATCGTCGACCCGTCGCGCCCGGCCTCCGGGCGCCGCCGAACTGTCGGTGGCGCAAGATAACTTGTCGGCAGAGCGATGGGAAGGTAACTTGGAATGGAAGATCCGGAGCCGCTGGCCGTCGACTCGGCCAGGTGACACGGAGTCGAGGACGACGACATGCTGCACGCGCTCCGGAACCCGGTGCGGACGTTCCTGGTGGCTGAGGACATGACGATGGTGATCGGAGCTGACCGGGCGGGCCGGCTCATCGAGGTCGGCGTGGTGGAGAGCCGCGACGGGCCTGGTCTGGTGGTCGTCCACGCCATGGCCGCTCGACCGAAGTTCCTGGGGAGGTGAGGAGCATGCCGCGTTCACTTGAAGAGATCCTGGCGCACGCCGACGAGCTCGCCGACGCCTTCGAGGCCTACGAGCCCGAGCCGGAGGATGAGGGCAAGGCCTCCAGCTTGATGGCCCTGCGCCTGGCGGCGACCCGCCGCGCCGAGGCAGACCGGGCGCTGCTGGAGGCGGTCGTCGATGCGCGACATCACCACGTCAGCTGGGCCGCGATCGGGAACCTCCTCGGGACCAGCGGCGAGGCGGCGCGCCAGCGGTACGGCGACCTGGTGAAGGGCTGACCCTCGCCACAGGTGCCCCGTCCCCCTGATAACTGCCGCACCTGGTCAGCGGTCGGAGGGTCAGGAGTGAGCGCAGCGAATCACTCGTGACGGCGAAGCCGCTCTTGACGCTCCGGGCGCTGACCGAACGATCACGGCTCAGGGGGACGGGGCTCGGAACCCGGAGCAGTTGCTGAACTCGAGCGCTCGTTCTTGTCGGTGGGTCCCGGCGAGCACGGGCGCTTGCGCCCGCCCGCAGCCGGGACCGCGCGCCGGCGGAGCCGGCGCATTTACGAAGAGAAGAAAATCCTCACCAACTAGGCTCCGTGTTACCTCTGCGCGGCATTTCCGGATGGGCGCGGCGCCTGTCAGGGCCGGAGTCGATCTTCAGCCGGCGAGTCGAGCTGCGCGTTCCCGCGCCGTCCCAATCGCTCGACTCGCCCGCTGGGCGTTGCTTCGCCGTTCGGGTATCCGCGCTCAGTTCCCTGGCGCAACGCGGACGCGGCCGCCGTTCCCGACCTGCTGCAGGGTGTCCAGCACCTCTGCGGGCACCTCGTCTACGACCTCGACCAGCTTGGTCTCGCGGCGGTACGTGCTGCCCGGGTCCGAGGTCTCCTCGGCCACCACCTGGCCAGTCGCTCGGTCCAGCAGCAGGATGTGGGTGCCCAGCAGCCCGCCCCACCGTTCGCGGTAGGTGACCTCCACGGCTGGGCGGCCGTCGACGACGGCGTCCTCGGTCTGCACGCCATCAAGGCCGGCGAGGACCTCGAGGGCTGCTGCCCACGTATCCGGAGGCAGCAGGTAGGACCGAGCCAGATCCGTGATGGCAACGAAGATCGCCTCCTCGTGAGAGCTCGAGCCGGACACGTGCTCGTCCAGGTGAGCCCGAAGCAAGGTCGGCTCGTCCGGGAGTGAGACTGCCAACTCCGGCGTGGGCACGCCGTACTCCGGGGCCTCCGGCCGCGCGAACTTCTGGTAGTACCGCCAGCCCTCGGGCTGCTCGGTGTCCACAGCCCAGATTGTGCCGTCCCACCGGATCCAGCTCTCCCGATCCATCGACGACTCCCAGCCGTCTCCGAACAGGGAGCTGTTCTGCTGGGTCGACTCGTAGGAGACGTGCAGGAAGGAGCCGGGTGCAATGGTGGGAGCGTCGGTCGATGCGGCCCGCGCGGCGAGTGCGCGCAGCTGTACAGCGGCCGCGGGCTGGTCGGTGTCGACCACAGCCGTCGCGAGGGCCAGTACGGCAACCGCTGCAGCCGCGGTGAGCCAGTGCCGGCGGCGGGGTCGGGACTGCGGTTCGCGACTGAGGATCCGCGCGAGCATGGCCTCCCGGTACTGGGGGGCCCAGGCCTCGTCGAGCTCGGTCTCGGTCGGTCGGGCGGCTTCGAGCCGCTGCAGAAGATCGGTCATGACATGCCCTCGATGACAGGTACGAGTTCGGAAGATGCAGGACCCGACGAGGGTCGCTCGACGGCGTGGAGGAGCTCGGCCAGCCGGCGCCGGGCGCGGTGCAGACGCACGCCGACCGCGTTCTTGCTGATCCCAAGAACCACGGCCACCTGCTCGGCGCTCAGTCCTTCCCAGGCTGTCAGCAGCAGCACCTCCCTCTCAGCCCCCGAGAGGGCGGCCAGCGCGGAAAGCGAACTCTCGCGGTCGGCCACAGCATCCTCCGGCGTGATGCCGGACGGTGCGTGCCACAGCTCACGAGCTGCCTCGCGCCAGTAGCGCTCCCCCGTGGAGCGCCTCCTGCGCTGGTTAGCGGCCAGTTTGCGTACGGTCCCCACCAACCAGGCGAACGCTTCACCGGGGTCTTCCGGTACCACGTCGAGGCGACGCAGTGCCACCGTGAAGGCCTCAGCAACGAGGTCTTCGGCCGCGGCCGCGTCCGTGTGGCGGCGGGCGTAGGCATGCAGCCGGGACGCGTGCGTCTCGAACAGGACGGTCAGCCGCGCATCCCGGTCTTGTATCACTCTCACACCTTCTGCATGTCGCGCGAACGGCCCTCATTACATCCCGGAACCCGCGCAATCTGACGGAGCACAGTTGTGACCCGCTGAGCGCCGCTGCATCTGCCAACGTGCACGCTCGGCGATGGGACCTCTACCCGCGGGCCACGACCGATGGTGTCGGCAACGCGCGCTCATCGGCTGTCCGTGCTTTCGCCGCGCCCTCTTGGTCCTGAGGACAATGACCTCCGGTCTCGTTATGCGAGATTTCTCGTGACTTTGTTCGACGAGTTTCGCCACGGTTTGACTGCAACCGGAACGCCTGACAGCAAGGGCGCCAGACGTCCCCAGACGACCCCATACGGGAACAGACAATCGGCCTCTAATTCTGGTCAAAAGGTCGAGCCATTTCAGGCCAATTGCAGGCCTGGTTATGTCCGAAAAGGGTCCTATGGTCGGTGCCCTGGCGGTCAGATCCCTCGCCGAACGGGTCACCCAGCGAATGCCGAGCACGACCCTGATCGCCAGCGACGAAGTGATCGGCCCGGGCGAGGACAGCACGACCGCACAACCGCACGAAGCGTTGTCGCGACGGTGCCCTGGCCCGCCCGCGACGACAGACCCCGACCCGGACCGGGTTGGGGTTCCCCAGGACCGCACGTCGGTGGGATATCGGCCAGGGTTCCCCACCGGCGTGCTCTTGGTCTCGGGAGTACGACGTGGACGCACCGCTGAGCCGGGAGGCCCTCGGCCAAGCCGGGCTGGATTCCGCCGAACGGCGGGGTCGGGGCTGTGCCCGGCCGGTGCAACTGGTCGGGTCCACGGTGGTGGTCAACAAGTCCACCGGTGAGGTCGGCCACCGCTATTCCGCAAGCCAGGAGCTCGACGGCACCATGTACGTGCGGTGCGGGAATCGGCGCGCCGAGGTCTGCCCGTCGTGCAGCGCGGAGTACAAGGGCGACGCCTGGCATCTGATCCTGTGCGGCCTGGCCGGCGGCAAGGGGATCCCGGAGTCGGTCGCGCACCATCCGTGCACGTT
>DATICF010000124.1:0-60437 GCA_035456965.1 Nocardioidaceae bacterium | reverse complement strand
GAGCGTCCCCGCTGGTAGGAGGTGACCGTCACCACGCCTCCCTCCCCTGACAGTCCGCCGTCGATGCTGCTGTCCTGGACGGTGACGACCTGCTCCCCGTCGGTGCTCACCACCTGCACGCGGTCGTCGCGGACGCCTCCGTCGTAGGTTCCGCAGTACTGCCCCATCACGATGCGCTCGTCGGTCGCACCGAAGGAGAGCAGGTTGCACTTCTCGCCGGACCGGGGATCGAACGAGCTCTCCTCGCCGGTCTCGAGGTCGCGCACGTGCACGAGCCCGCTGTCTCCGTTGGTGGAATCTGTCCACACCATGCTGCTCGCGGTGAAGGCGAGGTCGCCGAGGGTGAGCCCCTCGTCGCTTACGTCGGAGGTGTCGGTCAGCGAGACCGACCAGAGGTCGTAGGTGTCGCCCTCGGCGTCGGCGTCATCTGCCTCGCCGCCCGGCCCCGTCGGCCATCCGCCGGCCGGCGGCTTCCCCTGGGTCGCTGGCACGCGGACGTAGAGCCGACCGTCCGGTCCGAGCTCCTCGGTGGTGGGCTGGTCGAGCGCCGGCAGGTCCGGCCACTCGAGGCGCTGCCACTCACGGGCGTCGCGGTCGAAGACCAGGGCGAAGAGCGACGCCTGGCCGGCGGGATCAGCGCCGCCCCCGACCTCGCCGAAGCCAAGCCCGGTGAGCACCAGCTGCTCGGCTCCCAGCGCGACCGGCCAGAGCTGGCCTCCGTCCAGCGCGGGCGGGTCGGGCAGCCAGTTCTTCTTGCCGGTGGCCGGATCCATGAGGGCGTACCGCGGCTGCCGCTGGTCCATTCGCGGCCCGTCGCGGAAGAGGATCAGCCCGTCGTCGGTGACCCCGTCGAAGTACTGGCCGTTGTCGCGCTCGAGGTTGTCGTTGGTGTACGACGCGAGCACGCGGTAGTCGTCTCCCTCGACCGCCGCCCGCGCGTCGGCGAGGTGCAACGTCGGCGCGTCCGGTTCGGGGAGGCCTGCCGCCTGGAGGTCCGGCGGCGACGGCCAGATGACCGAGGTGAGGCCGATGACGGCGGCGCTCGCGATCGCCGTACCTGCCACAGCGACGAGACGGCGGCGGCGCACTCGTCGACGCCCGCCCCTGAGCACCGCGGAGAGGTCGCCGTGGTCGGGGGAAGTGGACTCGGCGTTGTCGCGCAACAGGTCGCGCAGCTCGTTCACCATGACGATGCTCCTCCGGTCACCAGCTCGCCGTGGGGCGAGCCGTCGAACATGGCCCGGAGCGAGACCAGTGCGCGGGACGTCTGGCTCTTCACCGTGCCCTCGCTGCAGCCGAGGACTGTGGCCGTGTCGGCAACACTGAGGTCCTCGAAGTACCGAAGCACCACGCACGCACGTTGGCGCGCCGGCAGGTCGGCGAGGGCAGACATCAGCGCAGCACGCGCGGTCACGGACTCGGCGACGTCCTGCCCGGACGGCAGGTCGGGGTCGGCGTCTCTCGTGATCTCGGTGCTCGACCGGCGTCGGGCGTGGTCGATGAAGGCGCTGACCACGGCCTTGCGTGCGTAGGCGTACTCGCCACCCGAGCGGGTCAGCCGCGGCCACGCGACGTACACCCGGATCAGCCCCTCCTGGACGTGGTCCGATGCCTGCTCCCAGTCGCCGCACATGAGGTACGCCGTACTGCGCAATCGGCCACGCACGGCCTGCGCGAACTCGACGAACGCCGCCTCGTCACGCATCAGTCACCTGCTCCATGCCCTTGCAACGAGGTGGGACCGTCGGGAGGTTGCATGTCGCCCCGACGGATCTGTCCGCAGGCCAACGGTGCGCCACACCACGCCACGACCGGCGGCGCTACCCCCGGTCCACCGTCACACGAGGTGCGTCCGCCGACGTGTTGTTGTAGATCGCGAATCCGGCTCCCAACGCAACGAGAACGCCCAGGCTTACGAGCGAAACCCACGCTTTGAGGCCGTCCTTGATGAAGGCGACCGTCCACAGGGCCGCGAGGGCCAGCCAGAGCGCGAGCTCGACCGTCCCGATTCCACCAAGCAGGAACACCCCGAACAGTGGGATCAGCAGAACCAGCAGCCAGTACCTCGTGTTGCTCACGTCGCCCCCTTGGTGTCGGTCATCGATCAGGATGTGCCGTTCGCCGGCGTCCTGATCTCGCACTCAGGGTAGGAGCCGACGCCCTGTCGCAGGCGATAACGGCACACTTCGGACGCGCTGCCCACCGGCTGGGCGAGGAGGACGACGACGGGCCCGTGACGGCAGCCTGCAGCCTTGGCATCGGGTGTAGGGATGGAAGGCATGGGTGAGGACAGCCGCCGCCGGCCACCCGGACGGAGCCCTGCCGGTCGGCTCATGGCGCTCGCGCTGACCGCCTGCCTGGTCGCGGCCTGCAGCGGCCAGCCACAGGAGACCGGCGTTGCCGCACCGCAGCGCGCGGCCAGCGAATCGTCGTCCGGCTCCGGGCAGACCGATGACCAGACAGGCCCTCGGGCGGCCGGGTCCACGACCGGCGATGTCGCCGCCGACCTGCCCGACACACCCTCGACCGACGAACCGGCCGCGCTCGCGGGACAGCTCGACCTGGCCGTTGCGACGCTGCGCGACCTCGACGCCCCAGCCAGGGACGTCCGGCAGGCAGGCGAGTTCCACCAGCTCGCCGTCCGCTCCCTCGCCACCGGGTCCGCCTCGTTCCGTCGGAACGTGACGAGTCGCCTGCAACGCGAGACCGCGCGTGCCGTCGTTCCGACGATCGGGGCCGCCCGTGAGCTGCACGACCTCACCAGCCCCCAGCCGAGCCTCCCCCGATGGCGCATCGTCGCTCCGCCACCGCCCAGGGAGCTGCTCGGCCACTACCGCTACGCACAGCGACGGACGGGTGTGCCGTGGACCTACCTCGCGGCAATTCACCTGGTCGAGACCCGGATGGGCCGCATCCGAGGCACGAGCACGGCCGGGGCACGCGGGCCGATGCAGTTCCTCCCCTCGACGTGGGAGCTGTACGGCGCCGGTGGTGACATCAACGATCCCCAAGATGCGATCCTCGCCGCAGCCCGCCTGCTGAAGCGTCACGGCGCGCCTGACGACATGACCGGCGCGCTGTGGCACTACAACCCGAGCGACTACTACGTGCATGCCGTCAGCGCCTACGCCCGGACGATGGAGCGGGCGGCGTACCTGTACCGCGGCTACTGGCACTGGCGGGTCCTATACCGCCACAAACGGGGCACCTACGTGCTGCCTGCCGGCTACCCGAAGGTCGGTCCCCTGCTGCCGCCCGAGCCCTAGACGACATTCGAGACCCGAAACCGGTCCAGACCTCGGTTTTGCCGCGGACGGGTAGCGGAAGAACGATGAAGACGTTGGGATCACGCGTCGATCACCGTCTCAAGGGACTTATCCGTGACTCGCCACCCAGATCACCACCGAAATCGAACATTTGGAAGCACCCGCCTGGGAAGTCCCGGGCACGCCGAGGCGTCGCAAGGTTCGACTGCCGCCTCCACAGCCCCCTTCCCGCTTCCTCCTCTCGACATCGAGACGACCTCGCTCGAGAACGACGTCTGGATCCATCTCCGCGGCGAAGCAGACCTGAGCAACCACGAGGTGCTGCACACGGCACTCGCGCGCGTCGAGCTGGACCACGCCGAGGCCTGTCATCTCGTGCTGACGGACTTCACCTTCTGTGACGTTTGCGCCTTTCGCCATCTCCTGTCGTTCGCCGAGAGGGTCCGGTCCGCCGGCAGGCGGTTCGATGCGCACGACGCCGGTCCGCCCATCCGGAAGCTGGCCGGACTCCTGAGCGCAACGAGCAAGCTCAACTTCGTGTGACCGCCGGAGTGCGACACTGGCGGCATGGGCGGAAGGCTGCTCAAGCCAGGTCGGCTCGTGGCTCTCGTGGGTGCGCTCGAGCTCCTGTTCCACGCGTTGTGGTTCCGACCTCGGATGAAGACGTGGGGAGCGACACCCGTCGAGGTCGCCGAACACCTCCCCAGCGACGAGGTCATGCCTGACGCCGAGTCCTCGACGACGATGGCCACGACCCTGCCCGCGCCGCCGGAGCGCTTGTGGCCGTGGCTGGTGCAGATGGGCTTCGACCGCGCCGGTTGGTACAGCTGGGACCGGATGGACCGCGGCGGTACGCCGAGCGCGCGACGCATCGTTGCGGAGTGGCAGCACCTCGAGGAGGGCCAGCGGATCAGCGCGACGCCCGACGGCAACACGTGGTTCGAGGTCGCCATGATCGAGCCCCAGCGGACCCTGGTCCTGAGGTCGGACATCGACATGGGCGCGGGACACTCCCTCGAGGCGAGGCCCGGCCCGCTCCCCCGCACCCACCTCCACGGGACCTGGGCGTTCCACCTCCGGCCGGTCCCGGACGGCACCCGCCTCGTCGTACGCACACGCGGAAAGGGACGCCCCCGGCGCCTCCTGCGGCCCTTCGACTTCTTCGTCGGAGAGCCCGCGCACTTCGTCATGCAGACCCGCCAGTTCCACGGCCTGCGGGAACGCGTGACCGACTGACCCGGTCACGCACGGCCCGGCGACCCCGCCGAGGGTCAGCGGCAGGTGGCGGTGCCCGAGTCGGGAACGGTGCCGCGGGTCGTGCGGTAGGTCCAGGCGTAGCCGTCCGCCCCGAGCCTGATCGCGAGGACGCCGAAGGTCCTGTCGCTGCGCGCCAGCGAGCCGGGCCTGCGCCCCCGGAGCGGGTGCAGGCTGCGTCCGCCCGTGCCCACGACGAAGGACTGGATGCCGTCGTCGACCACGTTGCCGACCGCGTCCATCCGCCGGAACCTCTCGTAGTGGTGGTCGTGTCCGGCCAGCGCGATGTCGGTGCCGTGCCGGTAGGCGACCCGCCAGAACCGCCTCATGATCGGCCTGGCTCCGGGACCGGAGGAGTAGAGCGGGTAGTGCAGCATCATCAGCGTGCACGCGCGAGGGTTGGCGACCATGTCGCGTCGCATCCACCGGAGCTCACGGTCGCAGTCGATGGCGTGGCAGTTGCTGTTCAGCGCGTAGATCCGCCAGCGGCGTACGTCGAACGCGTAGTAGCCCGGCGGCCGCTGCCCGGTGAAGTAGCCGTAGTAGCCCGCGGCGCGCGGGGTCATGTACTCGTGGTTGCCGGGGACCGGCCGGGTGATCGGCTTCAGGCGTCCCCACGAGGGCTTGTACACCGTCCGGAGCTGACCGAGCGTCGAAGCCGGGTACTGCAGGTCCCCCAGGGCAAGCACCCGTCGTGGCCTGAACGACGCGGCCAGCCTCGCCGTGTCCCTCTGACGGCAGGCCGTCGCGGTCACCGGTCGGCCCGGCGGGCAGGCGATGTCGCCCGCGGCCACCACGACCGGCCCTTCGACCCGCGACAGGACGGCGGTCGCGGCCTTGGCCTTCGTGACGCCGAGCTCGGCGAGCGCGGCCGTGAACGAGAGGGCGATCAGGGCGACGGCGAGGCGGAGGACCATCACCTCACCGTCACACGCCGGAGCCCGCAACGGGGCGCGTCGCCGAAAGTGCGTCACCCGGACCCGAGGCGGTGTGTACCGCGCTAGCCCGCGGGCGCGCTGACTCCTTGGGGGCGACGGCATAGGTTGGAGCGGAAGCCCACGCCGAAGGAGCGCGCACGCATGCGAGTGACCACGCCGACCCGGTCGAGTCGTGACGAGCAGGAGCCGTGCACGGCACTGCTCCTCGAGAACATCCACCCCGTCGCCGAGGAGCTCCTCAGCGCCGCAGGCATGAAAGTCCGCACGATGCCGGGCGCGCTGGACGAGAGCGAGCTCGTCGAGGCGCTGCAGGACGTGGACCTGCTCGGGATCCGCTCCAAGACGCAGGTGACCTCCGCCGTGCTCGAGCAGGCGCCCCGCCTCCTCTCGATCGGCGCCTTCTGCATCGGGACGAACCAGATCGACCTCAAGGCCGCCTCCAAGCGAGGCGTCGCGGTGTTCAACGCGCCGTTCTCCAACACCCGCAGCGTCGTCGAGCTCGCCCTCGCGGAGGTCATCGCGCTGACCCGGCGGCTGACCCAGAAGAACCACTCGCTCCACTCCGGGCTGTGGGACAAGTCGGCGTCGGGAGCCCACGAGGTCCGCGGACGGCGGCTCGGGATCGTGGGCTACGGCAACATCGGCAGCCAGCTGTCCGTGCTCGCCGAGGGGCTCGGCATGTCGGTCTCCTTCTACGACGTCGCCGACAAGCTCGCCCTGGGCAACGCGCAGTCGCGCTCCACCCTCGAGCAGGTGCTGGAGGAGGCCGACGTGGTCTCGCTGCACGTCGACGGACGCCCCGGCAATGCCGGGATCTTCGGCGAGGAGCAGTTCAGCCGGATGAAGCCGGGCGCGATCTTCATCAACCTCTCCCGCGGCTTCGTGGCCGACCACGAGGCCCTGCGCGAGCACATCCTCAGCGGCCACCTCTCCGGCGCCGCCATCGACGTGTTCCCCGACGAGCCGAAGCGGCAGGGCGACGAGTTCCACTCCACTCTGCGCGGCCTGCCCAACGTCATCCTCACCCCGCACATCGGCGGCTCCACCGAGGAGGCGCAGGAGGACATCGGCCGCTTCGTCGCCGGCAAGCTCTACGACTTCGTCCGCAACGGCGCCACGACGCTCAGCGTGAACCTGCCGGGTGTCGCTCTCGAGCACGCTCCGGGGACCCACCGCCTCGCGCACCTGCACCACAACGTGCCCGGGGTGCTCGCCCGGGTGAACGCGGTCCTCGGCGACCGGGGCGTGAACATCGAGGGCCAGGTGCTGACGACCCTCGGCGACCTCGGGTACCTCCTCACCGACGTGGGACTCGACTACGCACCCGACGTGATCGCCGAGCTCGCCGGGCTCCCCGAGACGGTCGAGCTGCGGATCATCGACTGACCGGGCTGCCCTGCGGGTGAGTTGCCTCACCTGCCCCGCGTGGGGGCGGCGCGTCCACACCGCGACGATGCGACGAGAGCCGCCCCCGGCACGTAGGGTTGGCGACTCCGATGAGTGCCGACCCCACCACACCTGACATACCGGCGCCCGCAGTACGACGGGAGGCCGGACGTCGTCGTACCTTCGCGGTCATCAGCCATCCCGACGCCGGCAAGTCGACCCTCACCGAGGCCCTCGCCCTTCATGCACGGGTGATCTCCGAGGCCGGCGCGGTCCACGGCAAGGCCGGCCGCAAGAGCACGGTCTCGGACTGGATGGAGATGGAGCGCGCTCGCGGCATCTCGATCACCTCGGCCGCCCTTCAGTTCGAGTACGACGACCACGTGATCAACCTGGTCGACACCCCCGGACACGCCGACTTCTCCGAGGACACCTACCGCGTGCTGGCCGCGGTCGACGCAGCCGTCATGCTCGTCGACGCCGCGAAGGGTCTCGAGCCGCAGACGCTGAAGCTCTTCCAGGTCTGTCGCCACCGCCGCATCCCGGTCATCACCGTGATCAACAAGTGGGACCGTCCCGGCAAGGACGCACTCGAGCTGATCGACGAGATCCAGCAGGAGATCGGGCTGCGGCCCACTCCCCTGACCTGGCCCGTGGGGATCGCCGGGGACTTCCGCGGAGTCCTCGAGCGCGGCAGCGGCGACATGATCGCCTACACGCGAACTGCGGGCGGTGCGACCCGGGCGCCGGAGGAACGCCTCGACGCCTCGGCTGCCCAGGAGGCGCACGAGGAGGCTTGGGAGGCCGCCCTCGAGGAGCACGAGCTGCTCGAGGCCGACGGCGCGACCCACGACCAGGACGACTTCCTGTCGGGCACCACCACGCCGCTGATGTTCGCCTCGGCGATCTTGAACTTCGGCGTCGCCCAGCTGCTCGAGACCCTTGTCGCGCTCGCGCCGGCACCTGGCGGCACGAAGGATCGCGACGGCGGGGTGCGGGAGGTCGACGACCCGTTCAGCGCCTTCGTGTTCAAGGTCCAGGCGGGCATGGACGCCGCGCACCGCGACCGGCTCGCGTTCGCGCGGGTCACCTCCGGGGTGTTTCGGCGCGGCATGGTCGCCACCCACGCGGAGAGCGGCCGACCGTTCGCGACGAAGTACGCCCAGGCCGTCTTCGGTCGGGAGCGCTCGGTCCTCGACACCGCGTACCCCGGCGACATCATCGGCCTCGTCAACGCCTCCGCACTGCGGGTCGGCCACACGATCTTCGAAGGCGACTTCGTGGCCTTCCCGCCGATCGCCAGCTTCGCACCCGAGCACTTCATGTCCGTGCGCGCTGCCGACTCGGGCAAGTACAAGCAGTTCCGCCGCGGGATCGAGCAGCTCGACCAGGAAGGCGTCGTGCAGGTTCTGCGCTCGGAGGTCCGTGGCGACCAGGCACCGGTCCTCGCCGCAGTCGGTCCCATGCAGTTCGAGGTCGCGTCGGCGCGGATGGCGAGCGAGTTCAACGCGCCGATCAAGATGTCGCGGCTCGACTACTCGGTCGCGCGTCGCACCACGGCCGAGCACGCCGTGGAGGTCAACGACCTGCGCGGCGTCGAGGTGCTGACCCGCAGCGACGGCGCGCTCCTCGCGCTCTTCCCGGACCGCTGGCGCGCGGAGGCCGTGGAGCGCCAGCACCCGCACCTGGTGCTCGAGCGCCTGGTCGCCGGCGAGCGCTGACGCGGCCTGGCCCTTCCGGTGCGCCCCACGGCGACCGACAGCCACGAGGCACCCGCCCACCTGCTTCACCCGCGACCGCGACCGGTCGTGACCGAGATACGAAACGGAATCCCGCGTGTCACAGCCCGTGCCAGCCCCTGTCCAACCCCGTGAGGTCGAGGAGGACGAGAACACCTCCGTCCGTGCCGCGCTCCGGTCGCCGAAGCGACTGAGGACCGAGGTCCTGGCGGGCCTGGTCGTGGCGCTCGCGCTGATCCCCGAGGCGATCTCGTTCTCGATCATCGCGGGCGTCGACCCGCGACTGGGTCTCTTCGCGTCCTTCACCATGGCCGTGGCGATCGCCTTCCTGGGCGGCCGCCCGGCGATGATCTCGGCCGCCACGGGAGCCGTGGCACTGGTCATCGCGCCCGTGGCCCGCGACTACGGCCTGGAGTACTTCATCGCCACGGTGATCCTGGCAGGTGTCTTCCAGGTGCTCCTGGGGGTCCTCGGCGTCGCCCGGCTGATGCGGTTCATCCCCCGCAGCGTGATGGTCGGCTTCGTGAACTCCCTGGCGATCCTCATCTTCATGGCCCAGATCCCGCACATGGTCGACGTACCGTGGCTGGTCTACCCGCTGATCGCCGGGGGGCTCGTCGTGATCGTCCTCCTGCCGAAGATCACCAACGCCGTCCCCGCCCCGCTCGTCGCGATCGTGATCCTCACCGCGATCACCGTGACCATGGCGGTCGACGTACCCACCGTCGGCGACGAGGGCGAGCTTCCCGACAGCCTGCCATCGCTGTTCGTCCCCGACGTGCCGCTGACCGCGGAGACCTTCAAGATCATCGCGCCCTACGCGTTGGCGATGGCGCTCGTGGGCCTGCTCGAGTCGCTGCTGACTGCCAAGCTCGTCGACGACATCACCGACACCCACTCCGACAAGACCCGCGAGGCCTGGGGCCAGGGCGCGGCCAACGTGATCACCGGCTTCTTCGGCGGCATGGGCGGCTGCGCGATGATCGGTCAGACGATGATCAACGTGAAGGTCTCCGGCGCCCGCACACGGATCTCGACGTTCCTCGCGGGTGTCCTCCTGCTGGTTCTCGTCGTGGGGCTCGGTGACGTGGTCGCGATCATCCCCATGGCCGCCCTGGTCGCCGTCATGATCATGGTCTCGGTCGCGACCTTCGACTGGCACAGCATCCAGCGCAACACGCTGCGCCGGATGCCGAAGAGCGAGACCACGGTCATGGTGTCGACCGTCTCGGCCGTGGTCCTCACCCACAACCTCGCCATCGGCGTGATCGTCGGCGTCCTCGTGGCGATGGTGCTCTTCGCCCGCCGCGTCGCGCACCTCACCACGGTCCAGGACGTCGCGGAGGTCGATCCGGACACGCATCTCTACGCCGTGACCGGCGAGCTGTTCTTCGCGACGAGCAACGACCTGTACTCACAGTTCGACTACGTCGGGGCTCCGAAGAACGTCATCATCGACCTCTCCGGCGCCCACATCTGGGACGCCTCCACGGTGGCGGCACTCGACGCGATCCAGACGAAGTTCGAGTCCAAGGGCAAGAGCGTCGAGATCGTCGGGCTCAACGACGCGAGTGCCCACATGCACGGACGCCTCAGCGGCCACCTCGGCGCCGGTCACTGAGCTGGGCTGAGCCGGACCAGCGCCGTCCTTCGGCACGATCGCTGTCGACTCGGGCACGCCGGGCACGGTGTCCTTGCCAAGGGGGTGGGTGCCGGTGTGGTCGACCCGGAACCGGTAGCCGTGGGGTGTGCGCCACTCGTACACCCCGGGGCTGGATTGTCGCAGCCGCCACCGACCGTGGGTCTTGACCCGGTGCGCGAACCTGCCCAGCCGAGCGAGGTTGTGCATCCCGGTCTGCCCGGGCGGCCCGCCCTCGTCGGGGTGCAGGTAGGGGACCACATGGTCGCTGTCCTTGCGCCGGGACAGGTTGCTCGCCCACGGTGAGGCACAGGTGGGGTTGCGCAGGTGCAGCGCCTCGGCCATCCGGGCCGGGGTTTCGTAGCCGTCGACCGGGCTCTGGCCCGCGAGGTCGAGGACCTGCACGGGACGGACATGGGTGTGGCAGAGGAACTCGATGACCTGCTGCTGGGTGAGCGGGCCGACGCCCTCCATCCGTGCCACCCCACCGTGGCCGCGCAGCATCGCCTCGGAGACGTGTATGTACAAGGTCGCCTCCGGCAGCAGTCTGCGCGGGTCCACGGGCCTGAAGCCACTTGACTGCTTGACGAACGCGGCCGGGTCACCGCCGACATGCCCGGCGACCTGGCCTGCCCCGTGGCAGGTCGGGCACGGATGCGCTTCGGGTGCCGGGTCGTCGGCGTCGTTCTGTGAGGGTGCACGTCCGCCTCGTTCACCACGTCCGGATCGTCGTGCTCGGGATGGTCGTGGTTCTCGACCCCGTGGACGGCGCCGGGAGTGTCGCCGGTTTCGCCCGCGGCTCCGGAAGTCGCTGCTTCGTCAGCGTCGGCACCGCCTGCCGCGGCACTGTCCGCGTCCGCGGCGGCGGCCTGGGCGGCGCCCCACTCCAGGAGCGCGACCGCGCGGGCGGGACTGGAGAGGATCCCGATCGCCTTGGACCGGCGTACGTCCACCGGATCCGTGTCGCCCTGCTGCAAGAGGACCTGGGCGATCCGGTCGACCATCGCGACGAAGAAGATCACGTCCCCGGCGTTCGCGCGGGCGACCAGGGTCTTGAGCCCGTGCTCCGACGATTGGCCGGTGCGCACGAACCGAGCCAGAGCCGCCGCCCGCGCCCGTTCCTCGGCGGCGTCAGGGTCTGCCTCGATGATCTTCGCCGCCACCAGCGACTCCAGCCGCCCCCACGGCAGCGACCCCGTATACGGCGTCGTAGCTGCGTCCACGAACCGTGCCTGATCGGCGTCGAGGCCCGCGGATGCGCAGGCCTGGGCGATCTTGCGGGCCTGCCAGACCCGCGCCCTCCCCTCTGCGACCGCGACCCACAACAACGGGTGCCGGTGTCGCACGTTCAGCGCATCGCGGATGTAGTGGTCTGCCGCCACGTGCCCCATGCCTGCCAGCACGCCGAACTCCATCGCCGCGAACTCCGCCACGGTTGGGGTGCCGTCCGCCCCCAGCCGCCTCGCCCGCTCCATCCCCGGCAGCACCCGCCGCCCGGCCCGGCGGCGCTCGTCCTCCAGCGCCGCCCCCGAGTGGAGGTCGGCCCAGTGCGCGGCCAGGTGGAACTCCTCAGCCTGTGCTCGGAGCACGGTCGTGTGAGCCTCGAGGACTGCGGCACTCGCCGCGTCACCGTCCAAGCCGTCTATCCGGTCCACCTCGAGCATGATTCGAACATACGTGCGAGCGCCGACAGTTTCCGCACATCTCGTTCTCGCACTCCTCGCTGGGAGCGACGCTCACCGCACGACGTTCATGGCTGGATGCGGGCGTTCGACCCGAATGAACCGATGCGGGCCATGCGTCCTGGAACGCGGTCGCGGCGCTCGTGAGGTGCCCTGGGTTTCGGTACCGACTCGACGGTGCCGTGCCTAGACTTCACCGGAGTCGGGGACTCGCGGGCGTTTCCGGCCGTCCCGAAGGGAGGGCACCACGGGCATGCGCGCCACGCTGCAACGCAGCGGGGAGGTCGGCCGCGATCTCCTCGCGGTTGACTGGGCGGACACCCCGCTCGGCCCGCCCGACAGCTGGCCCAGGAGCCTCCAGACTGTCGTCAGGATGCTCCTCAGCTCACGTTTCTCCATGTGGATGGCGTGGGGGCCCGAGCTCACGTTCTTCTGCAACGAGGCCTACCGCCGCGACACCCTCGGGAAGAAGTACCCCTGGGCGCTCGGCAAACCGGCATCGGTGGTCTGGTCCGAGGTGTGGCAGGAGGCAGGGCCGCGCATCGAGCACGTGCTGAGCACGGGCAACGCGACCTGGGACAAGTCCCTGCAGCTGTTCCTGGAGCGCAGCGGCTACGTCGAAGAGACCTACCACACCTTCTCCTACAGCCCGCTGACCGACGACACCGGCGCGATCGTGGGCATGCTGTGCGTGGTCACCGAGGACACGTCGGAGGTGATCGCGCACCGCAGGATGGGAGTGCTGCGTGACCTCGGCGCTAGGTCGTTGACCAACCTCGGCGAGGAAGAGGCGCTGACCCAGGCCTGTCGCCAGCTCGCCGCATCGCCTGAGGACCTGCCCTTCACGCTCGTCTACCTGCTCGACGACCAGACCGGCACCGCGCGCCTCGCGGGCAGCACCGGCTTCAAGGGCGAGCACCCGGCCGCCCCGGACGAGCTGACGGCAGACAGCACCCAGGCCGCCTGGCCGGCACCGGCCGCGCTCGACGGGCGGACAGTCGTGGTCGAGGACCTGGAGCGCTTCACCGACCTTCCCACCGGCTGCTGGCCCGACCCACCCACCAGTGCCGTCGTCCTGCCCTTGGCGCAGAGCAGCCAATCCAGGCCGTACGGCTTCCTCGTCGCCGGAGCCAACCGGTATCGCCCCCTCGACGACAGCTACCGCGACTTCCTGGAACTGGTGGCCGGCCAGCTCGCCGGCACCATCAACGACGCTCGTTCCTTGGACCTCGAGCGGCAGCGCGCCGAGACCCTCGCCCGGCTCGACCAGGCCAAGACCGACTTCTTCACCAACATCAGCCACGAGTTCCGTACGCCATTGACGCTCCTGCTCGGGCCGGCCGAGGACGCGCTCGCCGATCCCGACACGCCCCTCCCGGAGCGGCAGCGCGACCGGGTGGACGTGATCTTGCGCAACGGCCAGCGCCTGCTGAAGCTCGTCAACACCCTGCTGGACTTCTCGCGCCTGGAGTCCGGGCGACTCGAGGCCCACCCCGAACCAGTCGACCTCGCCGCGGACACCCGCGAGCTGGCAGCGATGTTCGACGCAGCCGCCGAGCGGCTCGGCCTGACGCTCACGGTCGACTGCCCTCCGCTGCCCGAGCCGGTGTACGTCGACCGCGACCTGTGGGCGAAGATCGTGCTGAACCTGCTCTCCAACGCGTTGAAGTTCACCTTCTCTGGGGGCATCGGGATCCACCTGAGCGCGGAGGGCGACGAGGCGGTCCTCTCGGTCACCGACACCGGCACCGGGGTCTCGCCTTCGGAGCTGCCGCACCTGTTCGAGCGCTTCCACCGCGTCCACGGCGCCGCGTCGCGGACCCACGAGGGCTCCGGCATCGGCCTGGCCCTGGTGGCCGAGCTCGCCGAGCTTCACGGCGGCACGGTCTCGGCGGAGAGCGAGCTGGGGGTCGGCAGCACCTTCACGGCGCGGGTCCCCTTGGGGTCGGACCACTTCGCCCCGGGGTCGATCGGGCAGACGTCCGGGCAATCCGCCGAGAGTGCGTTCCGCGACGCCCGGAGCTTCCTCGGCGAGGTCATGCACCTGGCGGAGAAGGCCGACCGCGAGTCCGGCACAGCGCCCCGACCAGTGGAGCGGGGCGGCGCGCCCCGGATCCTGGTGGTGGACGACAACGCAGACATCCGGGACTACGTGGTCAGCCTGCTTGCCCAGGAGTACCGCGTCGACACCGCCGTCGACGGCGCGGACGGACTCGCCAAGGCCCGCGAGAACCTTCCCGACCTCGTGCTCACCGACGTGATGATGCCGAGGATGGACGGGTTCGAGTTCCTCGCCGCACTTCAGGAGGACCCGCTCACGCTGGGGGTCCCGGTGGTGATGCTCTCCGCGCGAGCGGGCGAGGAGGGGCTGCTCGAGGGCCTGGACGCCGGAGCCGACGACTACCTCATCAAGCCGTTCACCGGCCGGGAGCTCCTGGCCAGGGTCCGCGCCAACCTCGAGCTCGACCGGGCGCGGCGGGTGCGGCGCCAGCTCGAGCGCAGCAGGGCCCTGCTGGACCAGGCCCAGCGGCTCGCGCAGGTGGGCAGCTGGGAGGTCGACCTGAGCACGGGCGAGCTCGATGTCTCCGACGAGTTCCTCCGGATCCTGGAGCGGACCCGGGCGGAGGTCGGGCGCCTCACCTACCCCGAGACGGCTCTCGACCTCGTGCACCCCGATGACCGCCAACGCGTGAGGGCGGCGCTGGGTGTCGGCGAGGCGGGGGCGGAGATCGCCTACGAGTCGAGGATGCTGCTCCCCGGCGGGGAGAGCGTGCTGGTCAGCGTGCACGGGGAGCTGGTGCGTGACGACGAGGGCCGCCCGCAGCTGCTGCGCGGCTCGGTCCAGGACATCACCGAGCGCAGGGCTGCGGAGGAGGCCCTCGCGCTCGCGGCCGCGAACGCCGAGGCCGCCGCACGCGAGCACGCCATCGCCGACCAGCTCCAGCGCAGCCTGCTCCCCCGGCTCGCCGTCGATCTCGAGCACCTCGAGGTGGCGACGTACTACCGCGCGGGTGTCGAGGGAACCCAGGTGGGGGGCGACTGGTACGACGTGATCGAGCTCGGCGCGGGTCGGACCGCCCTGGTGGTGGGCGACGTGATGGGTCGTGGGGTGCAGGCCGCGGCGGTCATGGGGCAGCTCCGGGCGGCGATCCGCGCGTATGCCCGTCTCGACCTGCCGCCGGCCGATGTCCTGGAGTTCCTCGACGGCATCGTGCGCGAGCTCGGGGAGAACCAGATCGTCACCTGCTTGTACGCCGTCTTCGACCCTGCCGACCGGACGCTCCGGATGGCCAACGCCGGCCACCTGCCACCGATCCTGGTCGGGCCGGACCGGGTGTCGCAGATCCTGTGGGGCGGCGAGGACCCGCCACTGGGGGCAGGTCCCCTCACGCTGACCCAGCAGGACCTCGAGCTCGACCCCGACTCACTGGTCGTGTTCTACACCGACGGGCTGGTGGAGCGCCGAGGCGAGGATCTCGAGGACGGCGTGCACGCACTGGCGAAGCTCACCGGCGGGGTACGGGAGACGATCACTGCTCTGCCCGAGCGTCTGGTCCAGGCGCTGCTGCCCGACGGCCCCGACGACGATGTCGCCGTCCTGGTCGCCCGCGTCGACCCGCCCGAGGGCGAGCACGGCCTCTTCCACCGCTTCGACGCCCTGGAGAGCGCGGTGGTCGAGGCACGCCACCTGGTGTCGAGCCACCTGTCCGGGCAGGCGGCGCCCAGAACCCTGGTCGACGACGCCGTCCTGACCACGAGCGAGCTGGTCACGAACGCCATCGTCCACGGGCTCGGACCGATCGACGTGCGACTGCGCACCAACAGCCGGGAGGTGCTCATCGAGGTGCGGGACCGCGCGACCTTCCAGCCGCGCAAGCTCAGGCCGACGGCGGAGGACGAGCATGGACGTGGGCTGCAGATCGTCGCCGCGCTCGCTGACCGGTGGGGCACCCGGGTCACCGAGGACGGCAAGTCGGTCTGGTGCGTGTTGTCGTCTTCCCGGGAGCCGGGTCCCCGCTGAGCCGACCTCACCCGCGCGCGAGGTTGCGGCGCAGTCCCCAGGCGGCCGCTGCGAACAGGGCCGCGCCAAATCCCACGAGGACACCGAGCTCGCGGCCCACGTCGAGCACGCTCCCGTCCCGGCGGATCAGCTCGGCGAACCCGTCGGCTGCCCAAGCGTGCGGGGTGATGTGCGCGATGGTGTACATCGTCGGCGAGAAGAACTCCAGCGGCAACATCGATCCGCCCAAGGCACCCATCCCCAGCGCCAGCAGCAGGCCGATCGCGACCGCCTGCTCGGTGCTCGAGGCCAGCGCTCCCATCAGCATTCCCGCGCCGCCGGCGGCGACGGCGAACGCCAGCATGAGGAGGGCGGCCGCGGCGGGGCTGCCCCAGGAGACACCGAAGAGCAGAGCAGAACCGATCATGATGATCGCGCCCTGCAGCACTGCGATCGCGATCCGGCCGAGCGCCTCTCCGGCGACGATCGCCCTCACCGACGTGGGAGTGGCGTACATCCGCCGGGACACCCCGAGCTTGCGCGTCTCGATCAAGGCCGTCGACGCCGTCATCGACGTGACGAAGATGAACAGCAGCAGCTGGCCGCTCGCACCGACGTCGAACCGCCCGAGGTCCTCGGGGAAGATCGCCTCGCCGCTCGTGGACGCCTCGACCGACACGTCGGGCACGGCTGCCGCGGTGCCGTCGGTCAGCGCGAGCATCCCGTCGAGGTCCCCTCCGACCCGGTCCTGGAGCAGGCGGGCGACGGTGATCCGGGCCGACTGCTGGTCCACCACCGCTGCGACGATGGTGCCCATCTGCTGGGCGGTCCGGTCCGAGCTGGAGACGTAGTCGAGCACCACGTCGTCGCCGCCCGCGAGCAGCGCGTCGTAGTCCTCGGGTACGACGATGGCGCCTTCTGCGCGCCCCTGCTCGACCGCCGTCACCGCGGCGGACCGGCTGTCGAACTGCTCGGCGTCGATCCCCGAGCTCGCCTCGAGCTCGTCGACGAGCTGCTGCGCGAGCGTCCCGGACCCCGACGACACGACCGCCAGCCTTGGGGCGAACTCGCCGCCGAAGGCCAGCCCGAGCACCATGATCAGCAGCAGGGGAAACAGCACCAGGAAGAAGAGGTTCGTGCGCTCGCGCATGGTGCGCCGGAGGTTGAGCCAGGCGATCTTCAGCGGCGTCATGGCGCGACCACCCGTCCGATCCGGGCCATCGCGATCGCCCCGGTCACGAGCGCGAAGAGCAGCAGGGCACCCACCGCCGGCAGGGCGTCGGTCACCGTGCCGTCGCCCACGAGGCTCCCGAGGCCTCGGAGGAACCAGGCGTGCGGCGTGATCAGGCTTGCCGTCGCGAGGACCGAGCCCGACTGCTGGATCGGGAAGAAGGCCCCGCCGAGCAGGCCCAGGGTCACCGCGACCACCGCCCCCCAGCTGCCGGCCTGCTCAGGGGTCTTCGCGAGCGAGGCGACGATCGAGGTGACTCCGGTGCCCGCGAGGACGCCCGCGATGACCAGGAGGGCCACCCCGAGCGGGTCCCCCCATTCCGCCCCCAGCAGCAGCGTCGTCGCCACCACCAGCACGGTCAGGCTGACGACTCCGAGGGCGACGCTCGTCAGCAGCTTTCCGGCGAGGATCGAGGATCGACGTACGGGTGCGGCGAGGAGGCGTGCGAGCGTGCCGTTCGACCGCTCGTCGATGAGCGAGGAGACCCCGAACTGCACGGTGAACAGCAGGAAGAAGACCGCTATGCCGGCTGCGTAGTAGGTCTTGGCATCGAGCACCCGGGCGCCCGCGGAGACATCGTCGAGCGCAACGGGCGGAGGTGCCGACGCCACCTGCTCTGCGATGGCGGACAGCTCCTCGTCGCTCGTCCCGGGGCTCTGGTGCACCACGGCGGCGACGGCGACGCGGGCGGCGTTCAGGTCCGCGACGTAGGCGCGCGCGATCGAGCGCGCGACGTCGGTGCCGGTGGGCGAGTCGACGCTGCCGACCACCCGCACCTCGACCGGGTCGTCGCTGGCGACCGAGTCGGAGAATCCGGCGGGAAAGACGAAGGCAGCGTCGAGGTCCCCCACGCGCACGGCCTCGCGGGCTTCCTCCTCCTCCATCGCCTCGACCGTCACGATCTCCTCCCCTTCGAGGAAGCCGAGCACGTCGGTCGTGAAGGCCTCGGCGATCGGCCCGCCGTCCTGGTCGACCACCGCGTAGTCGAACGGGCGCGGGGTAGCCGCCGAGCCGAAGAGGAGGCCGAAGATGGCGGCGAGAGCGAGGGGTACGACGATCGCGAGCATGATCGCCGAGCGGTCCCGGAGCCGCTGTCGCAGGTCCTTTCCGGCGATGTCGAGGCTCGCGGCCATCTCAGTCCCTCAGCCGCTTGCCGGTCAGGTGGAGGAAGACCGCTTCGAGGTCGGGCTCTTGTACGACGACCGAGCGGATCGACGCCTCCGTCGCGGAGACCGCCTGCATGACCTGGGGCAGGGCCGACTCGGCCGAGGCGACGAGCACGTCGATGGTCTCGGACTCCGCGGTCGACGTCGTCACGGCCGGCAGCTCGTCGATCGCCCGTTGCGCCTGCTCCACGTCGCCGTCGACCGAGAGCACGATGTGTTCGGCGGCGCCGAGTCTTGCCGTGAGGTCGCGCGGAGGTCCCTCGGCGATCAGGTGCCCGAGGTCGACGATGCCGACCCGGTCGCAGAGCCGCTCGGCCTCCTCCATGTAGTGCGTCGTGTAGAGCACGGCCATGCCGCCGGCGCTGAGGTGCTCGATGCTCTCGAGGATCGAGTTGCGGCTCTGCGGGTCGACGCCGACCGTGGGCTCGTCGAGGATCAGCAGCCGGGGCTGGTGGATCAGGCCGATGGCGATGTTGATGCGACGCTTCATGCCGCCGGAGTAGGTCTTGACCTGGTCGTCGGCGCGGTCGGTCAGCCCCACGACGTCGAGCACCTCCGCCGTACGCTCGGCCGCCTCGCGCCGCCGTAAGTGGTAGAGCGAGGCGAAGAACCGGAGGTTCTCCTTCCCGGTCAGGTCGGGGTAGAGCGCTATGTCCTGGGGCACGTAGCCGATCTGGCCCTTCACCTCGAGCGCCCCGGGGTGCATGCGCTGACCCCCGACGTCGATGTCGCCGGCGTCCGCGTCGAGCACACCGGCGACCATCGAGATGATCGTGGTCTTGCCGGCGCCGTTGGGTCCGAGCAGTCCGTAGGTCTCGCCGGCGCCGATGGCGAACGACACGTCGTCCACCGCGACCAGGTCGCCGAAGGCCTTGCGCAGGTTGGCACAGGTGAGGATGGGTGGGGTCGGGACCTGCACCTCGGGCTCGACGCCGGTCGTCGACACATTCACGGCAGCACCAGCTCCTTCACCAGCTCGCCGACCGTCTCGACGTACCGGTCGACCTCCTCGGCGGTGGTGGTCGGTCCGACCAGCGCCATCTCGTGCACCGGGGTGAGCAGGATGCCGCGGTTGGCGCACCAGACGTGGATCAGTGCGTCCAGCGGCCCGGTCAGGCCCTCGTTGACGATGTCCACGGCGTTGTAGTCGACCTCGTTGAACAGCGCCTCCGACCCGTTCCTCGGGGGTTTGGGCAGGAACCGGAACTCCACCCGGCACCCGATCCGGGCGACGTACCAGGGGAGTCCCGCGTCGCCGATCAGCTTCTCGAGGCCGAGCTGCATGCGCACGGCGAGGTCGATCATCCGCTCGAAGTTGTCCGTGGTGATCACCTGCTCCAGCGCTGCCCGGATTCCTGCGACGGCGGCGGGGTTCCCGGAGAGCGTGCCGCCGAAGCCGAAGAAGTCCTGCCAGGCCGGCCGCGCGGAGAGGAACTCCGAGATCTCGGTCGTGACGCCGAGGACCGCGGCCGGGTAGCCGCCGGCGATGAACTTGCCCGCGACGAACATGTCCGGGCTCAGCCCCAGACCTCCGGTGATGCCGCGCGGGCCCGCGCACATGCTGTGGGTCTCGTCGATCAGGAGGAGCGTGCCGTGCTCCCTGGTCAGGGAGCGAAGGGCGTCGTGGAAGCCGGGCTCCGGCGCGATGATGCCGATGTTGGTCATCACCGGCTCGGTGATCACGCAGGCGACGTCGCCGGGCGCCAGAGCCTGCTCGAGCGCCTCGACATCGTTGAAGTCGACCACCTTCGTCATCACCTTCGCGTCCGGCACGATCGGGCCCATCATCCCGGGCACGTTGATGACTTCGCCGAAGAAGTCGACGACCAGAGTCTCGTCGACGGAGCCGTGGTAGGTGCCGTTGAACATCAGCACGAGCTGGCGTCCCGTGAACGCACGGGCAACCTTCAGCGCCATCCGGTTGGCGTCGGTCGCGGTCATCAGCACCTGCCAGAACGGCAGGCCGAAGCGCCTGTGGAGCTCCCGCCCGACCCAGATGCTGTCCTCGGTCGGCAGCATCGTCGTCGTGCCTGCGTGCCTCATCTGCGCGGCGAGCGCCTCCACGATCTCCGGCCGCCCGTGACCGCACAGCGCTCCGGTGTCGCCGAGGCACAGGTCGAGGTAGCGGTGGCCGTCGACGTCTGTGACGTGCACGCCCTCGGCACTCTCCACGAACACCGGGAAGCCCCCGCTCCAGATGCGCATCCACGACATGGGCACGCCACCCACGAGGACCTGACGAGCCTCGTCGTACAGCGCCTTGGACCTCGGCCGCTCCTCGACGAAGCGGGCGGTCTCCTCCTCGAGCAGGCCGCGCACCCGCTGCAACGTCGGTTCGCTCATCTCCGCTCCCCTCGGTCGACCCCGGCCCCGGACTTCAGGCGATCGTCACGTTCGGGTCGAGGTAGACGTCCTGGATGGCATGCAGCATCTCGACGCCCTCACCGAAGCTCCGCTGGAAGACCTTGCGTCCGGCGATGACACCCGAGCCGCCTGCCCGCTTGTTGACCACGGCGGTGCGGACGGCGTCGTGGAGGTCCGAGGCACCCGACGACGGCCCGCCGGAGTTGATCATCGCGACCCTTCCCGCGTAGCAGTTGAGCACCTGCCAGCGGCACCGGTCGATGGGGTTGTCCCCGATGTAGGTGTCGTAGACCATCGGGTGGGTCTTGCCGAACGAGACGGCCGTGAAGCCGCCGTTGTTCTCCGGCAGCTTCTGCTTCACCAGGTCTGCCTCCAGGGTCACGCCGAGGTGGTTCGCCTGACCGGTCAGGTCCGCCGAGACGTGGTAGTCGACGCCGTCCGTCTTGAACGCGGGGTTGCGCAGGTAGCACCACAGGATCGTCACCATGCCGAGCGAGTGGGCCTCGGCGAACGCCTCGCTCACCTCCTCGAGCTCGTGACGCGCGACGTCGGCGCCCCAGTAGACCGTCGCGCCCACGGCGGTGGCGCCCAGGTCGAAAGCCTGCCTCACGGAGGCGAACATCGTCTGGTCGTACATCGACGGGCAGGTCAGCAGCTCGTTGTGGTTGAGCTTGAGGACGAACGGGATCTTGTCGACGTACTTCCGCGCGACCGCGCCCAGCACGCCGAGGGTGGTCGCGACCGCGTTGCAGCCGCCCTCGACGGCGAGCCGGACGATGTTCTCGGGGTCGAAGTAGATCGGGTTGGGCGCGAACGACGCGGCACCGGAGTGCTCGACGCCCTGGTCCACCGGGAAGATCGACAGGTAGCCAGTCCCCCCAAGGCGGCCGTGGTGGGCAAGCGTGGCCATGCTGCGGATGACGTTCGGGCCCCGGTCGGTGTCACGCCAGACCCGGTCGATGAAGTCCGGGCCGGGGAGATGGAGGTTCTCCTTCGGCATGCTGGTGCACTCGTACTCCAGCAGCTCGCCCGCGTCCTGCTCGAGCACAGCGGCGATGTCGGTGGTCATGACCCCTGTCTAGCCGCGCACGACCGCCGTCCATAGGGCCGTCCGACCCCTCCCGCAGCCCGAGTGGGCCTGGTCAGAGGTTGTTGCGCAGGTATCTCGGCGTGCCGACTACGAGGCTCGTCCCCTGGTCCGCGGGCTTCGCCCAGCGCATCAGCCAGGTCAGGTCGCGGGTCGGCATGGAGAGCCATCCCATGCGCCCGACCCGGGGCCCGGTGTGTACGAGGAAGCTTCCCTGCCGCACGTTGGCCGGGGTGCGCGCCATCCGCTGCCGCTGCTCTCGAGACCAGTAGGTCCGCCGAGCGCGGTTGAAATCCATGATGAGACCGCGCTCGAAGCTGCCCTCGTGCGCGGCGAAGAGGACCTCACTCCGCGCACGCCAGGTCGCCTCGGGCGAGCGGAACGGCTGCAGCACGTTGTAGGTCTGCTCGCTGCGACGGTCGTGAGGCCAGCGGTCGTTCGCGTCGAGACGGCGGTAGCGCAGGGCGGTCGTCGGGGCCGGGCGCCTGCCGAGCGCGCTCGCGACCCGGTGCACGCCGGCCGGGGTCGTCCCGGCGACTCGCCTGCGGGCAGATGACATGCCGTCCGCGCCGAGAACGACCTTCACCGGCCCCCGCACCTTGCGCCACGTCCGGCCGCGCTTCTGCCAGGCAACGGCGATGCCCCTCTTGGCCGTCCACCGCGGTGCGGTGACGGTGACGACCTGCCGAGCGCCACGGAGGCTGCCGAGCTCGTCGGGGTGGACCGGCCCCTGGGCAGGCTCCGGGTCGGGCACGACGCCGGTGACCTGGTGGCAGGTCTGCCCGGCACAGGTGCTCAGGGTCCTCAGCATCTCCTTCAGCGCACCCCTGGTCGTCCGGTGCGTGGGCCGGTAGGCGACGTTGACCAGCTGGTGCGGGTCGAGCGCCCGGTCGTAGAGCTCGCGCTCCCCCGACACAGGGTGCTCCATGTAGGTGTAGCGAGGGGTCCGGACGCCGCGGTACAAGTACTGGTCGTCAGGGATGTTGGGGTACGCGGGCCCGGCCTCGATGGCGAGCGCGTCGTACCCGGACCTCTTGCCCTGCGCGACATCCAGCAACGACAGCCCGTCGAGCGTCATCAAGGGTACGGCGCGCGCGGCTGCTGCGAACGTGGCCGGGACATCGACAAGGCTGACCTGGTCTTCGACGACCTTGCCCTCGGGCACGCCCGGGCCGCGCATGAGCAACGGGATCCGCAGGCTGCCTTCGTAGCCGAGCACCTTGCCGCGCCACCGGTGCTGGCCGAGAAGGTAGCCGTTGTCGGAGGTGAAGACGATCAACGTGTTGTCGAGCTCACCGAGCGAGTCAAGGAGTTGGACGGTGTCGCGCACGTTGCGGTCGACGGCCTGGAGCGACTCGACGCTGGCCTCGTTCCAGTTGCGCAGGCGGGCGACGACGCGGTCGCTCATGCGTTTGCGGTGCTTGATTCGGGCCGGCTTCTCGACCACGACGCGCTCGTTGAAGCTCGGCAGGCGCTCGGAGTACAACCGCAGACCGTCGAAGGTGCCCTTGTCTCGACTGGCCGGCACGGGTGGGCCCCACGTGCAGCCGTCGTCGTCCAGGGTGCAGGCGCCGTGCGGGGCGAGGTTGGACTGCCACACGAAGAACGGCTGGCCGGTGTCGGCGCCCACCCGGATCGCCTCCTCGGTGACGTCCTGGGTGATGTCTGTCTGGTACTCGCCTGTGTGGTCGACGACTGTGCCGTTCTCGTTGACCTTGGCGCTGTTGAAGTCGTAGACCCCGCGCACCATGGCATGCCAGTTGTCCCAGCCGGCCGGCACCTCGGTCATGTCGTCGTGGCCGTAAGTGTTGAGATACTTCCCGGTGAAGGTCGTCCGGTAGCCCGCGTTCTGGAGCCACACAGGGAGTGTCCGGTCGTTGAGGGGCCGCAACGACTCGTAGCCACCTGCGGGCGGCTTGTTCGCGAGGACGCCGTGGTTGTGCGCGTGCTGGCCGGTCATCAAGGTGGCTCGGGCCGGACAGCACAGCGGGTACGGCGAGATCGCGTCGCGGAACGTCACCCCGCCCCCGCCAAGGAACTGGCGGGTGTACGACATGTGCTTCAGGTCAGCGACGCTCTGGTCGTCGGTCGTGATGAGGATGATGTTGGGCTGCTCGAGGGTCGGCGCCGCGACGACCTCGGGCCCAGCGACCGTGGCGCTCAGCGTGCCCGCGAGGAGCAGGAAAGACGTGACAGAGCGCAGAGCGGCGCGACGCATGCAGACAACCCCCGAAGGTCGACGAACGGCCCCATGAGTCAAGGGGTCAGCAAAGTCTGCACCAAAATGTTCGCTACGTCCGAATGTTTACGAAGATGAGACCTTTTTGCTGGACTGGGGAGCCGGCTCGACGAGCAGCCGCCGAGGGTACTCCCTTACGGAACTACGCCTTGCGAAGCGCGTCGCTGAGCGCGGCGAGGGCCGCGTCCTCGACCCGGTAGTAGGCCCACTTGCCCCGCTGTTCGCGTTGCACCAGGCCGGCAGCCACGAGCTGCTTCATGTGGTGAGACACCGTCGGCTGCGACAGCCCGATGAACTCCGTGAGGTCGCAGACGCACGCCTCGCCGCGGTCCTGGGCCGCGATCAGCGAGAGCAGGCGCACCCGGCTCGGATCACTGAGCGCCTTGAACGCGCGGGCCAGCTGCTCGGCCTCGTCGTGCTCGAGCACGCCGCGGGCTATCGGCGCACAGCAGGTCACGTCGATGACCGGGAGGGGCTCGGTGGAGGTCATGGAAGCAAGTGTGGCAGATGCATTGACAACTATCGATGGGTGCCTACGATGATCACATCGAAGAACTTCAATCTGAGGGGCAGCCATGTCGGACCAGGACGCCACCCGCGAGCTCGTGAGGGAGCGGTACGCCGAGGCAGCCCGGGCAGTGAGCTCGGGCGACACCTCGCCCTGCTGCGGCGAGTCCGCGTCGTCGTGCTGTGGCGAGTCGGAGGTCACGGAGTCCTTCGGCGCCGCGCTCTACGACGCCGGCGAGCGGGGCGAGCTGCCGGTCGAGGCAGTGGCAGCCAGCCTCGGCTGCGGGAACCCGACCGCCGTCGCCGACCTCCGCCCCGGCGAGCGGGTGCTCGACCTCGGCTCCGGAGGCGGGATCGACGTACTGCTCTCCGCGCGTAGGGTCGGCGAGACCGGCTTCGCCTACGGCGTCGACATGACCCGGGAGATGCTCGACCTGGCACGCGCGAACGCCGCCCGCGCAGGCGTCGGCAACGTGCAGTTCCTCGAAGGAAGCATCGAGGACCTCCCCCTGCCGGAGGCGGCCATCGACGTGATCATCTCCAACTGCGTCGTGAACCTCTCCGTCGACAAGGCCGCCGTCCTCTCGGAGATGCACCGCGTGCTCGTCCCAGGAGGTCGGATCGGCATCTCAGACGTGGTCGCCGAGGACAACGTCACGCCGGCCGAGCGCGCCGAGCGGGGATCGTTCGTGGGCTGCATCGCAGGTGCGCTGTCGAAGCAGGAGTACCTCGACGGGCTGGCCGCCGCCGGTTTCGAGAACGCCACGGTGGAGTTCACCCACGAGGTCGTGCCCGGGATGCACGGAGCGATCGTGCGGGCGACCAAGCCGATGGGGTGACCCCGGCCGGGGACCTTCGGCACTGACCTTGGTCGTGGCGTCCTCCTAGCGTGGCCACAGACCCACCAACCAAGGAGAACGGCATGCCTCCCCACTGCGACTTCCTCGACGGTCCCGTGGTGACCGCTGCGCGTGAGGCCCTCGACGCCCGCGACGTCGACCTCGTCCTTCCGTTCGTCCCGGCCGACGCCGAGGACGAGGTCCGCCAGACGTTCGAGCGGGTGATGCCGCTGCGCGACCTCGGCGCCACTGCCCGCGGCGTCGGTGACCAGCTCTTCTTCGAGACGGTGGTGCGCCTCCATCGCGTGGGTGAGGGTGCGCCGTACGACGGGCTCAGACCGGCCGGCCACACCGTCGGACCGGTCATCCCGCTTGCCGAACGCGCTGTTGCGGGCGGCTCCACCGAGCAGCTGGCCAACTATCTGGCCGACGCACTTCGCTGGGAGCTCGCCACCCGCCTCGAGTCGATCCACCACCTCGCCGGGCCGGAGGATCGATCCGTCCCCGCCCTGCGGCGGTACGTCGACGCGGTGCACGCGTTCGAGGAGTACAGCCACCAGCTCTACGAGGCGATCCGGTCACCGGTTGCACATCGCCGAGGCACCCCTCTTCTCACCCAGAACGGGTGATGCCTGGACGAGAGGGCTCGGGCAAGGTGAGGGGACAAGCCTCGGAGGGAGGGGTGTCATGGGTCTGTCCGAGGACGAGCTCGGTTCCGACGAGCGCGTGGTTCTCGCCATGCACGAGCACCCCAAGCACCTCCTCATGGCCGCCCTGATCTGCCTGGCGGCGCTGGTGGGTCTGGTCGTCGTACTCGCGATCGCGCCGGAGAGCGGCTTCCTGGCCTGGCTCGACACCCTGGGCTGGGCTGCGTTCGCCCTCGTCGTCGTGGTCTTCGGGGTCTTCCCGTTCAGCGAGTGGCGGGCCCGCACCTACACGATCACCAACGAGCGGATTGCCACGCGGAGGGGTGTCTTCCGGCGGTCGGGCCGCGACATCCCCCTCGACCGGGTCAACGACGTCGCGTTCGAGCAGGGCATCGTCGACCGGATGGTGAAGGCGGGCACGTTGAAGATCTCCTCCGCCAGCGAGGAGGGCCTCGTGGTGTTCCGCGACATCCCGCGGATCCACGAGGTCACCAAGACCTTGAACCAGTTGGTGCGCGAGGCTCGTGGAGCAGCCTGAACAAGACCCCGGAGGCGGTGTCGGATCGGGGCGGTCGTGTTCGTCGAAGGGGTGAGCGGCCGCCCACGACGGGCGCCCCAGAGCACAGGAGATGTCCGAGATGTGGGGTAGTGCCCCAGCGCGTCACGGGGCTGCGGTCTGGTCCTGCCGCTCCTGCCGCTCCAGCGCGGCCTTCGACGACTGCAGCTGGTAGGGCACCGAGGTGATGGTGACCCCGGGGTTGAAGAGCAGCCGGCTCTTGATCCGGAAGGCGCTCTGGTTGTGCAGCAGCCTCTCCCACCAGTGACCGAGGACGTACTCAGGGATGTAGACCGCGACCACACCCCGCGGGCTGGCCTGCTGGATGCTGCGGGTGTAGTCCACGACCGGCTTCACGATCTGCCGGTACGGCGAGTAGAGCACCTTGAGCGGGATGTCGATGCCGAGGTCGTCCCACTCCTCCAGCAGGTGCGCGGTGGCCGCCGGGTCGGTGTCGACGACGACCGCCTCGAGCGTGTTGGGGCGGGCCGCCTTCGCGTAGGCCAGCGCGCGCAGCGTGGGCTTGTGCAGCTTGGAGACAAGGACGATCGCGTGTACCCGGGTCGGGAGGAACTGGTCCTCCGTCACCGCCTTCAGCTCCCGCGCGACGTGGGTGTAGTGGGCCCGGATCGCGCGCATCACGACGAAGACCACGACCATGGCGAGGATGGCGATCCAGGCACCGTGCACGAACTTCGTCACCAGGACGACGACGAGAACCGTGCCGGTGACGGTGAGCCCGAAGCCGTTGATCAGCCTGCTGGTCTGCATCCGGCGCCGCGCCATCGACTCCCGCTCGACCCGGAGCCTGCGCGTCCAGTGGATGACCATGCCGGTCTGGCTGGCGGTGAAGGAGACGAAGACCCCGACGATGTAGAGCTGGATCAGGCGGGTGACCTGGGCGTCGAAGGCGACGATCAGCACGATCGAGAAGAACGCCAGCAGGAGCACGCCGTTGCTGTAGGCGAGCCGGTCGCCGCGGGTGGTGAGCTGCCGCGGCATGTACTCGTCCTTCGCCAGGATCGACGCGAGGACGGGGAACCCGTTGAAGGCGGTGTTCGCCGCGAGCAGCAGGATGATCCCGGTGGCGGCGGTGACGAAGAAGAACCCGACCGGGAAGTCCTCGAAGATGGTCCGCGCGAGCTGCCCGACGACCGGGTCCTGGTGGTACTCCTCGCCTACCGGCGCACCGTCCGGGCCGAGCAGCTGGGTCGCCGGGTCCTCGGCCACCTTGACGCCGGTGATGTTCGCGAGCGTGACGATCGACAGGGCCATCGTGGTCGCGACCGCACCGAGGAGCAGCAGCGTGGTCGCGGCGTTGCGCCCCTTCGGCTTGCGGAACGCCGGCACCCCGTTGGCGATCGCCTCGACGCCGGTGAGCGTGGCGCAGCCGGAGGCGAAGGCCCGGAGCAGAAGGAAGCCAGCCGCCGCGCCGGTGAACCCGTCGACGAACGACTCCTCCGGGAGGATCCCGAACGAGGCGCTCGCAGCATCGGGCAGCCCCTGGCCCAGGAACTCGCGGACGAAGCCCCAGGCCGCCATGCCGAGGATCGCGACCATGAAGAGGTACGTCGGAACCGCGAACGCCTTGCCCGACTCGCGCACGCCGCGCAGGTTCATGCCCATCAGGAAGAGGACCGCTGCCACGGCGACCAGCACCTGGTGGTCGCGCAGCGGGGCGAACGTGGTCGCGGCGTACTGGGCCGCCGACGAGATCGACACCGCGACGGTCAGCACGTAGTCGACCAGCAGGGCGCTCGCCACGGTCAGGCCGGCCACACCACCCAGGTTGGTCTTGGCGACCTCGTAGTCGCCGCCGCCGCTCTGGTACGCCTGCACGTTCTGGCGGTAGGACAGGACCACGACGATCATCACGAACGCGATGGCCAGACCGATCTTCCACGAGAACGTGTACGCCGTGACACCCGCGAGCGCGAGGGTCAGGAAGATCTCGTCCGGGGAGTAGGCCACGCTCGACAGCGGGTCGCTCGCGAACACCGGCAGCGCGATGCGCTTGGGCAGCAGTGTCTCCCCGAGCTGCGCACTCCTGAGCTTGCGACCGACGAGCAGCCGCTTGGTGACGTCTCCGAGGCCCCGGTGGGCCACCGTCTCACGTGAGGTCACTGAACCCCTCCACGCCGTCCTCGGGACCCGAGACGATGATCAGGTCCCCCTCGTGCACCACGGTCTCCGGCGTCGCGTGGGTGAAGTCCTCGCCCTTGCGCTTGACGCCGACGATGGTGACGCCGTACTTCGACCGCACCCGCGACTCGGCGAGCGGGAGCCCGTGCAGGGACTCGGGCGGGGTGGTCTTGACGATCGCGTAGCCGTCGTCGAACTCGATGTAGTCGAGCATCCGGCCGCGCACCAGGTGGGCGACCCGCTTGCCCATGTCGTGCTCGGGCCGCACCACGTGGTGCACGCCGAGCTGGGTGAGGATCCTCTTGTGCGAGTGGCTGATCGCCTTGGCCCAGATGCTCCGGATGCCGAAGTTCACCAGGATCGACGAGGTCAGGATGCTCGCCTCGAGGTCGGACCCGATGCCGACGACCGCCCGGTCGAACTCGTTGACCGACAGCTGACGCAAGGCCTCCTCGTCGGTGGAGTCGGCCTCGACCACGTGCGTGAGGCGACCGGCGAGGCTCTGCACCGTCTTGGGGTCCTCGTCGACGCCGAGGACCTCGGCGCCCTCCTCCATGAGCTCGAGGGCGAGCGACTTGCCGAACCGGCCGAGGCCGATCACCACGACACCGAGGCTCGTCTGCCTTGATTTCCTAGCCAATGATCGGCCGCCCTTCGGGGAGCTGGTAGAGACGCTGCCGCTCGCGCAGGGCGATGGCGGAGACCAACGTGATCGGGCCGAGTCGCCCGAGGAACATGACCAGGACCAGCAGCAGGTGCGCCGCCCCGGGAAGCTCGTCGGTGATGCCGGTGGACAGACCGACCGTCGCGAAGGCCGAGGTGACCTCGAACATGACGTCGACGAACGGCAGCCTGCTGAACTCCATGATCAGCAGCGTCGTCCCGACCACGGCCGCGACGCCGAGCAGCGCCACCGTCAGCGCCTGACGGTGGACCCGGCTGCCGATGCGGCGGTCGAAGGCGTCGACGTTCTGCTCGCCCCGGACCTCGGACCAGATGACGAAGAAGAGGACGACGAAGGTGGTGACCTTGATGCCACCTGCGGTGCTCGCCGAGCCACCGCCGATGAACATCAGGATCATCGTGCCGAGCAGCGTCCCGTCGTACATCTGCTCCACGTCGAGGCTGTTGAAGCCGGCCGTGCGCGGCATGACCGCATGGAAGAACCCGGCGAGCATGCGTCCCGGGGGCTCCAGGGCACCGAGAGTGCCGGGGTTGGACCACTCGGTCGCCGTGACGAAGAGCGAGCCGCCGACGAGGAGCACGGCGGTCATGGTCACGGTCAGCTTGGTGTGGAGGCTCCAGCCGTGCGGTCGTCGCAGGTGTCGGCGCAGCTCGAAGAGAACGGGGAATCCGAGGCCGCCGAAGATCACGGCCACGGCGATGGGGAGGCAGATCCAGGGGTCGGACACGAATCCCATCAGGCTGTCGCTGTAGAGCGCGAAGCCCGCGTTGTTGAACGCCGACACCGCGTGGAAGAACCCGTGGTACGCCGCCGTCAGCGGGGGCAGGTCGTAGCCCACCAGGAAGCGCAGCGTGAGAACGGCCGCGGTCGCGACCTCGAAGAGCACGGTCACCTTTGAGACCCCGACGACCACCGCCCTGACGTCGCCGATGCCGATGCTCTTGGTCTCCGCGGCGGCGGTGAGCCGGGACCGCAGCCCCATCCTGCGCGAGACGAGAAGGCCGAGCAGCGAGGCGAGGGTCATGATCCCGAAGCCGCCTACCTGGATCAGCCCGAGGATCACCGCCTGGCCGAAGCCCGACCAGTACGACGGGGTGTCGACGACGACCAGGCCGGTCACGCAGACCGCGCTCGTCGAGGTGAACAGCGCCACCATGAACGGCGCATGGCCCTCCCCCGCTCGCGACACGGGCAGCATCAGCAGCACCGTGCCGACCGCGATCGCGACCGCGAAGGCGGTGACCACGACCTGTGCCGGGTGTCGAAGCTCTGGGAGACGCAGCCGGGGCAGCCGGCCGCCCACGGCGGTGGACGTCACTGGATGAGCCACCGGCCGAGCAGGATGAGCCCCACTCCCGCCGTAGGGATCATCCAGAGCTCGTGGATGCCGAGCGTCCAGCGGTGTCCGAGGGACCGGAACACCGCGTAGACCACGAGGGCCATCCCGAGGATCAGGAGCACGATGCCCAGAGCGAAGCCACTGTTCTCCATAGCACTCCCATCGTCATGCCCGAGTTCGTCCGGAGGAAGGTGGAAGGGCGTCAAGGCTCCGTTAAGAACCGTTGTGGGTCCCTGCGCCGACCGCGCAACAATGGCCCCATGACCGACGGCGAGCACCGAGGCCGGTTGCGGCTCTACCTCGGGGCCGCACCGGGCGTGGGAAAGACCTACGCGATGCTCGGTGAGGGCCACCGTCGCGCGGCTCGCGGCACCGACGTGATCGCCGCGCTCGTCGAGACCCACGGCCGCCCGCTGGTCGAGGAGCAGCTCGAGGGGCTCGCGCAGGTCCCGCCGCGCACCATCGACGGCTTCGACGGCTTCGACGAGGTCGACGTGGAGGCGGTCCTCGCGCGCCGCCCCGACGTCGTACTCGTCGACGACCTCGCCCACACCAACGCGCCGGGATCCCCGAGACCCAAGCGCTGGCAGGACGTCGCGGCTCTCCTCGACGCCGGCATCGACGTGATCAGCACGGTGAACATCGAGCAGCTCGAGTCGCTCGCCGACGTGGTCGAGTCGATCACCGGGATGCCCCAGCGAGACGCGGTCCCCGACCACGTGGTGCGCGAGGCCGAGCAGATCGAGCTGGTCGACATGACCCCGGAGGCGCTGCGCCGACGCATGGCCCACGGGAACATCTACCCCGCGGAGCAGGTCGACGCCGCGCTGTCCCACTACTTCCGCGTCGGCAACCTCGCCGCACTGCGCGAGCTCGCCCTGCTCTGGCTGGCCGACCGCGTCGACGAAGGGCTGGAGCGCTACCGCCACGACCACGACATCGAGTCCACCTGGGCCGCCCGCGAGCGTGTGGTGGTGGCGCTGACCGGCGGCCCCGAGAGCGACCTGCTGCTGCGACGCGGCGCCCGGATCGCCTCTCGCGGCGCCGGCGGCGAGCTGCACGCGGTCTACGTCGCCGCCCGGCACCGGACCGCCGCTCCAGGACCGGACGAGCTCGCCCGGCTACGAGTGCTGACCGAGGAGCTTGGCGGGACCCATCACACGGTCATCTCCGACGACCCGGCCGAAGGGGTGCTCGACCTGGCCCGGAGCCTGAACGCCACCCAGATCGTCCTCGGGGTGAGCCGACGTCCGCGCTGGCGCAGCCTCTTCGGCGCGGGGGTGAGCGAGAGGGTCATCGCGGGCTCGGACGACATCGACGTCCTGGTCGTCACGCACCCCTTCGCCCGGCGCGGCGTCGTCGTCCCGGGACGGGGCGGCCTGCTCGGGACGCGGCGGCTCCTGCTCGGCTGGATCCTCGCCGTCCTCGGGCCCGCACTGTTGTCGACAGCACTGGTGCCGACCCGCGACCTTCCCACGCTCGCGCTGGAGGCGATGAGCTACCTGGCGCTCACGGTCACCTGCGCGCTCGTCGGCGGGCTGTGGCCGGCGGTCACCGCGGCGGTGCTGGGCTTCCTCCTGCTCAACTGGTTCTTCACCCCGCCGCAGGGGACGTTGACCGTCGCCGACGCGATCGACGTGCTCGCCCTGGCGATGTTCCTGCTCGTCGCCGTCGCCGTCGCCTCGGTCGTGGACAAGGCAGCACGGCGCAGCGTGCAGGCGGGCCTGGCCCGTCAGGAGGCGGACACCCTGACCATGCTGAACCGGACGCTGCTGCAGTCGGACAAGGACGTCGTGGCGCTGCTCGGGCTGGTTCAGGAGACCTTCGCCGTGGACACGGCAGCTCTGCTGAGGCGTACCGGCGACACCTGGCAGCTCGCCGGCGCGGTCGGGGACGACCCACCGCTGCGGCCCGACGAGGCAGACACCTCCGCGGACGTCTCCCCGACGCTGGTGCTCGCGCTACGGGGAAACCCGCTGCCACCCCACGAGCGGCGGGTCCTGGCCGCGTTCGCCACCCACCTGGCGGTCGTCCTCGAACGCGAGGAGCTCGCCAGGAGGGCTGAGGCGGCGCGCCGGCTCGAGGAGGGCAACCGGGTGCGCACCGCCCTGCTCGCCGCGGTCTCCCACGACCTGCGCACCCCGCTGGCAGGAGTGAAGGCAGCGGTGTCGAGCCTGCGCAGCCCCGACGTCCGCTGGAGCCCCGAGGACGAGGCCGAGCTTCTGGAGACGATCGAGGAGTCCGCGGACCGGCTTCACACCATCGTCGCCAACCTGCTCGACCTCAGCAGGCTCCAGGCCGACGCGGTGCGCCCGGCGACCCACGAGGTGGGGCTCGACGATGTGGTCTCCCGCACGATCGCGGAGATGCCCCAGGCGCGCGCGGTCGAGCTCAGGCTCCCCGACGACCTGCCCCCGGTGCTCGCCGACGCCGGCCTTCTTGACCGGATCGTCGCGAATCTGGTCGACAACGCCGTGCGCCACTCCCCTTCGGACCGACCGGTCGTGGTCTCCCTCAGCCACGTGGGCGACCGGGTCCAGCTTCACGTGGTCGACCATGGCCCCGGGGTGCCCGACAGCGAGAAGGAGCAGATGTTCGAGGCCTTCCAGCGGCTCGGCGACACCCGGTCACGAGAAGGCCTCGGACTCGGCCTCGCCGTCGCCAAGGGGCTCACCGAGGCGCTGGGCGGGCTCCTCATCCCCGAGAACACCCCCGGCGGCGGCCTGACCATGGTGGTGGACCTGCCGACAGTGCCCGCCGCCAAGGACGAGAAGCTCTCCGAGGCGGGGCGCCCGTGACCTCGATCCTGCTCGTGGACGACGAAGTCGCGCTCCTGCGCACGCTCTCGATGAACCTCCGTGCCCGCGGCTACGAGGTGCTGACCGCGGAGAGCGGCGAGGACGCACTCGCGAGAGTACGTCGTGACTCCCCCGACGTCGTCATCCTCGACCTCGGGCTCCCCGACATCTCGGGCGTGGAGGTGCTGCGCCAGCTCAGAGGCTGGAGCACCGTCCCGGTGATCGTCCTCTCCGCACGCCACGGCTCCGACGACAAGGTGGAGGCGCTCGACGTCGGCGCCGACGACTACGTCACCAAGCCGTTCGGCATCGACGAGCTCCTGGCCAGGCTCCGCGCGGCGGTACGACGGTCGGGGTCGGTCGACGCGGCCACGGTCGAGAGCGGCGACCTGCGCATCGACCTCGCGGGCCGCCGGATCTGGCGGGACTCCGAGGAAGTGCGCCTCACCCCGACCGAGTGGGGGCTGCTCGCCGCGCTCGTGACCCGTCCAGGGCGGCTGGTGGGCCAACGGCAGCTGCTCCAGGAGGTGTGGGGGCCGGCTTACGAGCGGGAGACCAACTACCTCCGCGTCTACATGGCCAACCTGAGACGCAAGCTCGAGAGCGACCCGTCGCGTCCGCGCCACCTGATCACCGAGCCGGGGATGGGCTACCGGTTCCTCACCTGACCTACGACGGGCTTTCGCGCTGTGAGCCACCAGGGGCAGACTGAAGGAGCCCCGCCGGTTGTCGCACCCACCTCGACCCGGAGGACGTGAGGACATGGCCACGAAGACCTTGACCGTGCAGGTGACCATCGACGAGCAAGGCGACGACACTCGGGCAGACGCCGCGCTCAGCCTCGAGAACAAGATGGAGATGCACGGCCGCGGCACGAGCCGGCGCAACCCGAGCGACGAGTCGGTGCCGCGGATCGGCGACGAGCTGGCCATGGCGCGGGCCCTCTCGGACCTCGCACACCAGCTTCTGGCCGCCGCGGCCACCGAGATCGAGACGAAGACCCACGTCCCGGTCAGGTCGCTTCAGCTCTGACCTCGCGCGTCAGGACTGAGCGACGCTTCTGATCGGGGACGCGGGGGTCACGCGAGACCCCCCGCTCCCGCTGAAGCGACTCCAGAAACGCCTCGGTCTCCTCGAGGTCACGGCGTCGCTGCCGGAGCTCGGTGGCCGCGCGCATGGCGTTGCGCCGTGCGACGTACAGAGACTGCCGGTCCCACTGGCTGAGGTAGGGGATCTCGACCGAGGCGAGCATGCGACGGGCGGTGCGCAGGGGCATTCCGGAGACCTCCTCAGACGGGCTCTGTCGGTGACGCGAATGTGCGAGCGTAGAGCGGCGCTACCTGAGCCACAACGCGATCGAAGAGCCATATAACAGCAGAAGAACCGACGTTCTCGACGGAAAATCAGGGCCGCATCTCGAAACCGGGACGGTCGGTCCAGACGGCGTCGCCGTAGTCACACCCCACACAGTTTCTTTACTTTTCCTGCGCAGACGCGGGCGAACGCTCATCATTTTCAACCATGCGCACCATTCGTCCCGATGCTTCTGCTGCTCGCCGTACCCCTGCCCTTCGCTCCGGGCTGCACTGGGCAGCCCCGCTCGCTGCCGTCGCAGCGGTGGCCTCACTCGTCGCCGGGCAGGCACCTGGGCCCATGGTCACCTCCGACGACGCCGGATCCGTGACCCAGGCCGGCCCGGCCGCGACGGACAACCTCACGCTGATGGCGCGCACGCGCGTTGAGCTGCTCCGCCGCCGGGGCACCGTCGTCGGCGACGGCCGCACCGTCTACATCGCCAACGGCACCACGTTCCGGCCCGCGCGCGCGGAGGTCCGGGTGCCGCCGCGGGTCCGTGCGCGGTCCTGGGTGGTGGTCGACCTCGACACCGGCCGACTACTCGGCAAGCACCAGGCACGACGCAAGCTGCCGCAGGCCTCGACGATCAAGCTGCTGACCGCTCTCACCGCGATCCGCACCATCGAGCCGGACGCCCGGCACCGCGTCACGAGGTTCGAGGCCCGGCAGACCTGTTCGTGCGCGGGGGTCGAGCGCGGCCGGGTCTATCGCCGCAACACCCTCCTCGCCGGCATGCTGCTCCCGTCGGGCAACGACGCCGCCGAGGCCGTGGCCGGGTCACACCCCCGCGGTCGGCGGGCTTTCTACAGGGCGATGAACGGACTTGCCCAGGAGCTCGGCGCCCGGGACACCGTTGCGCGCAACGCTTCGGGGCTCACCGCTGAGGGCTCCCACTCCTCGGCTCGCGACCTCGTGCTCCTGCTGCGGGCTGCGGTTGCGAACAAGACCATCGCGGGGATCCTGTCGAAGCGCTCGGCCGTGATCGCCACGGCGAACGGCCGGCACCGGCACACCGTGTGGCGCAGCACCGACTACGTGAACCTCGTCGAGAACTCGCTGGGCAAGAGCGGTTACACCACACCGGCGAAGAACACCCTGGTGGTGGTGACCGAGGTCGACGGGCATCGGATCGCCGTGGCCAGCCTCGGCGCGCCGAGCGGCTACTCCACCGACAGCGCCCGCGTCCTCACCCGCTGGGCCAACCGCAACTTCGACGGTCTCCTCGGTGTCGGGAGGCTGCCGCTGTCCTGACCGGCCGTGTGTCGGTCGAGTCGACAGGCGTGGTCCGCGAGCCGAGGTTTCGGGGAGAGCCGTTTGGCTACCCTCGGAGCACCATGAAGCTGAAGATGCGCACGCGCAACGCCACGCGTTACCGCCAGATCGCCTCCCTGCTGGTCCGTCACGGCAGGGGCGACCTGGTGCGCTCAGCCGGCATCGACGGGATCCTCGACGAGGAGCAGGTCGAGGAGGGCGACCCCGAAGCCGCGGCGAGCCTCGCCGCCGACCTCGAGGCGATGGGGCCGACCTTCATCAAGCTCGGTCAACTTCTCTCCTCCCGCGTCGACCTGCTCACGCCTGCCTACATCGAGGCGCTCACGCGACTGCAGGACAAGGTCGAGCCGTTCCCGTTCGCGCAGGTCGAGGAGATCGTCGCCGACGAGCTGGGCGTGAGGCTGTCGAAGGTCTTCCCCACGTTCGAGCAGCGGCCGCTCGCGGCCGCGTCGCTGGGGCAGGTGCATCGAGCGACGCTCCGGGACGGCAGCGAGGTGGTGGTCAAGGTCCAGCGTCCGGGGATCCGCCGCCAGGTGCTCGACGACATGGAGGTGCTCTCCGACCTGGCCGACGTGCTCGACGCGCACACGGTCCTCGGGCGCTACGGCCTGGCCGACCTGCTCGAGCAGTTCCGCAAGTCGCTCTTCGACGAGCTCGACTACCACCGCGAAGCCGAGAACCTCACCACCATCGCGGGCATCCTGGCCGACCACCCCGGGATCGTGGTGCCTCGGCCCCACCCAGACTTCTCCAGCAGCCGGGTGCTGACCATGGAGTACGTCGACGGCAGGAAGATCACCGACCTGGGGCCTCTGGGCAAGCTCGAGCTCGACGGGGCGCCGGTGGCCGACGACCTCTTCGCCGCCTATCTCGAGCAGGTGCTCGTCGAGGGGATCTTCCACGCCGATCCCCACCCCGGCAACGTCCTGCTGACCTCCGACGGGCGGATCGCCCTGCTCGACATCGGGATGGTCGCCCGGCTCGCACCCGCCTACCGCGAGCGGCTCGTGAAGCTCTTCCTCGCCCTTGCCGACGCCCGCCCCGACGAGGTGGCCCGGGTCGCGCGCACGATGGGCGAGGAGCTGCCCGACTTCGACCCGGTGCTCTTCGAGCGGGCGGTCACCGACGTCGTCGGCCGGTCGGCCGATGCCACGCTCTCCGACCTCGACGCAGGCGCGATGCTGCTCCAGCTGACCCGCAAGGCCGGGGAGGCCGGACTCAAGATGGACCCCGAGCTGGTGATGCTCGGCAAGACGCTGCTGAACCTCGACCAGGTCGCGACGACACTGGACCCGGACTTCGACCCGCGTGACGCGTTGCGCCGCCACACGACGGCGCTCATGAAGTCGTCGATGAAGACCTCGCCGGCGGCGATGTTCGCGACGATGCTCGAGGCCAAGGAGTTCGCCGAGGCACTGCCCGGACGGGTCAACCGTGCCTTCGACGCGATCGGCGAAGGCAACTTCGAGCTGCGCATCAAGGCCTTCGACGAGGACGAGTTCCTGCGTGGGCTCCACAAGCTCGCCAACGTGATCGCCACCGGGCTGATCCTCGCCGCGATGATCCTCGCCTCGGCGTTCCTGGCCCGTTCCGGGGACGGCGCGGCCTCGGCCGAGAACCGGATCGCCCTTGCCGTCTTCGTCGTGTCCGTGGTCGTCGCGCTGGTCATGCTTTCGCGGATCGCCTTGCAGACCAGGCACATCCGCTCCCATCGGCGCAGATGAACCAGATGTGACGCTCTTCACAAACTCCTCGACTGACCGATACGTTGCCCGGGGTCCCAGGGTGGGACGAGGGAGGCACACGGTCTCGAGGAGAGACGTTTGTCCAAGCAGTACAGGCGGTTACGGCTGCCTTCTCGCACTTCACGCGTGCCCCTCACGATCCTTGTCACTGCAGTCGCCCTGGCTCTCGGTGGTCTTGGCCTGGCCAGCAGCCCGGCACAGGCCGACGGGCCTGGAGTCGGCACGCCGTGGGTGGTGACGGTCGGCGACTCCTATATCTCCGGGGAGGCCGGGCGCTGGGCCGGCAGCTCCAACACCTCGTCGTCGTACGCCGACGCGCTCGGTCCGACCGCGTACTACGACAACGCCAGTGGCACCGGCGAGCAGATCGTGCGCTGCCACCGCAGCGCGTCGGCTGAGGTGTACATCGGCGGCGGTGTCAGCGGCAAGAACCTCGCGTGCTCCGGCGCGCGCACCGCGACGTTCTGGGACTCCAACGACAGGTTCAAGCCGGGCCTGGACTTCTACGACGACGGTGCCGGGAACATCGGGCAGGCGAAGGCCCTCCAGCAGTTCGCCGCGAGCAACAACGTCAGGATGGTCGTGGTCTCCATCGGCGGAAACGACTTCAACTTCGGCTCGATCGTCCAGACCTGCGTCACGAACTTCCTGACCTCGCCGACGTGGTGGAAGGACTACTGCTACGACGACAGCAGCGTCTCCTCGAACTTCACCTCCGGCAACGTGACGGCGGTGAGGGCGAAGGTCGCCACGGCGTACCAGAACGTCCGCACCGCGATGCGCAACGCCGGGTACGCCGACGGCTCGTGGACCATGCTGGTGCAGAACTACCCCTCACCGCTCCCCCGCTCCGGCGGCATGCGGTACGCCGAGAGCGGCTACACGCGCCAGGACACCGGCGGGTGCGGCTTCTGGAACGCCGACCTGAACTGGGCCAACGACACCGCGCTGCCCACGATCAACAGCACCGTGTTCGGCGCCATCAGCCAGGCGGGTATCACCAACAGCCGCACGCTCGACCTGGCCTCGGCCTTCAACGGCAGGCGCCTGTGCGAGAACACCGTCGGCCTCTACGAGGAGAAGGGCTTGACCAGCTGGAGCCAGGCGGGCGCGGTCGACCAGACGGAGTGGATCAACCAGATCCGCACCGTCACCACGTGCTGCTCGAACTCGCCGTACTACCTCCAGGAGTCGCTCCACCCGAACTACTGGGCCCAGCTGGCGACCCGCTCGTGCGTCCGGCAGGCCTACAACGGCGGAGCACCACGGGGCGGGACCTGCACGATCAGCGGCACCGGCCTGCTCAACGGCGAGCCGCGGATGTCGCTGGGCTGACCTCGGTCAGCGGAAGCGGCAGATCCCGCCCACGCCCTGGCTCGGCCCGAAGCCGGCGTCGGGCGGGATCACCCGCACCTGGGCTCCGGTGAGCAGCGCAGCCCGCACCGCTACGTCGACCAGCGGCCCGACGCGCGCCCCGGGCGAGACCGGGGCGTCCTCGTCGGCCGGCGCGATGTCGGTGGGTGAGGAGTTGAACCACGCCCGCATACCCTCGTCGCCCTTGATGAGCAACGTGGCGACGCGTCCCGCCGCCAGGGCCGCGAGGGTGTCGTGCGCTCCCTCGACGGCCATGCCGTTGGGTGAGCGCTGCTCGGCGAAGGTGTCCCACAGCTGCCGCAGATCATCGGCGGTGGCCTCGTCCACGGCACGCGCGACGAGCTCGTCGCGCACCTTGTGCGAGCCGTCTGCGTGACGGCTCCCGTTGATCCGCTTGACGGTGACGGTCTGGTGGACCCACTCGGGGAGCTTCTCGAGCAGGAACTGCTGCGCCCGGACGTCCCCCGAGAGCACGAGGATCTTCCCCTCGACGCGCTGGAGCGCGGCGGCAGCCGCCTCAGCGACCGCGCCCGCGTTGTGGGCCCACGAGTCCTCGGCCCGTCGCTGGTACCTGCCCTGCGTGAGACCCTCCCAGCCGCCGGGCGCGTTGCGCTCGATCTCGTCGTCGGGCCCTTCGACCTCGGAGTGCACAGGGTCACTGCCGCCTCCGATCGAAGCAGCGATGTCCGCACCGGCTCGGTCGATCACGACCAGCACGAATGCCGGCCGCTCCTGGGCCCAGGTCAGGACGGGAAGCATGTGGGCCGGGGCGCCGTACCGAGCCATGTCGGGTCCGGCGAGGCCCGGCAGGGGGACTACCGCGAGCACCTCGCCACCGCGCGAGTACCCGGCCACCTGTCCGGAGCCGCGGGCTGCTCGCGCCGTCGCGGGTGCGGAGACGGCGGTCTCGAGCACATGGATGGTCGCCTCGTCCGCACCTTGCTCGCGCAGGCGGGCCGCCAGCGGCTTCCACCTGGTCTCCCAGGCCAGCTGGTACTCGTTCGCCACGTCCGGCGCGGCTCCCAGGTACACCGCGGCCACTGGCTCCGCAGGTCGAAGCACGACCTCGAGCGTGCTGTGGGTGATCCTGTGCTGCAGGACTGACACGCGACTCACCTCCTCGGAAACACCCCTACACCCTCACGGCCGAGCCACCGGGGCGCCAGGGTCGTCTGACTCATATCCGGATAGTCCCGAGCCGCGACCGTCCACGATCCGAGACGTCCCCCGATAGCGCGTCCTCGTCCCCCGTGTTGCCCCACGAAAATGGGGAAGTTCTTTTGCATTTCCTTGCGCAGTCCCGGCCCTCGCGTCACGCTTGGAAGTGCCGCGCCGGTCCGCTCCCGTGTTGCTAGCCCCCCACAGTGCGCACGGGGTAACGCCCAGGGGCCGGTGCGGCCCTCCATGTCACCGACTGCGCGCGGCCGATTCCGCGCCGCCTCGTCCCCTGGGGGTAGGCGCACGTACTCAGGCAATCTTGAGCCGATGGACTCTGCCGGCTGCGGGACGGTGGTGGGTCAATGGAGATATGACCAGATACGCCGACCCTGAACGGTGTCCGGACTGCCGGTCGGCGATGCCGTACGGGGCCAGCCGCTGCCCGAGCTGCGGGCTCTCGCTGGAGGGTCCTCTCGCCGCCCGGCTCTTCACCGCACTGAGCACCGCAGACAGCCTGCTCAACGCGATGCGCCAGGAGGCCCCGGCAGCCCAAGCGGCCACGACGCCCACCCTGCGTCCCGCGGCACCCGGTGCGGTCGCCACGCTGGACGGCCCCACGACCGAGGCTCCGGCGCGGACCTGGCCCGCGCAGGTCCCGCCGCCGGTCCCGCCCCAGCGTCCGCACGGGGGGCTCGCCGGTGCGTCCGTGCCCAAGATCCTCCTCGGCCTGGGCGCCCTGTGCCTGCTGGTCGCCGCGCTCGTCTTCCTCGCCGTCGCGTGGTCGGCGATGGGGGTCGCCGGCCGGACGGCCACCCTCCTCGGTTTCACCGCGGTGGCGGGCGGGCTGTCGGCCTGGGCAGCGCACCGTGAGCTCCGGGCCGCCGCCGAGTCCCTCAGCGTGGTTGCGCTCGGACTCCTTGTCTTCGACGGGATCGGCGCGGAGAGAGCCGGGTGGCTCGGCGACCTCGAGCCCGCAGCTTTCCTCGTGCTCCTCGGCGTCCTGGGTGCCGGGGCAGGAGCAGCCGCGAGCCTGGCGGTACGACGCACACCGGTGGGTGCTCTGGTGGGCGCAGAGGTGTTCGCGGCGCTCGGGGTCGCGTGCACAGGGGTCGGCCTGGTGACCACGGACTGGTTCGCCTGGTCGGCGTCGCTGGTCCTGGTGACCGTCCTCGCCGGACTCGTCGTTCTCGGCGCCTGGACCACCAGGCTCGGGGTCTTGGCAGTCGGCGGGGGACTCGTCGCCACCTCGACCTGGGTGATCCTGGCGATCTCGTCGTGGGACCGCGCCCTCCAGCACCCCTCGCTCCGCGAACTCTGGGGCAACTTGGAGGTCTGGCCCCTGCTCGCGACAGCCGCGCTCGCGGCGACGCCGGCTGCGGTCCGACGGCTGCCTCTCGGCGTACGACTCACGTCGCTGGCACTGGCGGTCGTCGTGGTCGCCGGTGTCGTGTTGGCGCCCTTCGCCGACGAGGCGCTCACCGAGGGCACTCTAGCGGGAGCGGTCCTCCTCTCGGCGGCGGCAGCAGCGAGCTGGTTCGTGCCGCACCCTTGGCACCGCAGCCTCGGCGGACCGGTGGGCCTCGGGCTCGTGTGGGCGGCGCTGGCTGCGTACCTGATCGCCCAGGAGGGACTCACCAGGGTCTTCGACGCCGGAGCCGCGCTGTGGACCGGCAGTGCCGGCGACTCGTTCGCGGCGCGGCCGACGCCCGAGTGGGAGATGGCCGCCTGGCTGCTGCCCGTGCTCGTGGCCTCGTCCGGGGCGGCCCTGATCGCGGTTGCCCGCGCGTTCGACTGGGCCGACCGGCTGGTCGCTCCGCTCCTCGACCTCCAGGTCGTCGTCGCGGTCGCCGTCGCGTCGGCCGCCCTGACCCTGGCCCTGTATCCGGTGCCGATGTGGCTCCTCAGCGTCGTCCTGCTCATCACGGGGGCCGGCTTCGCCGCGGTAGCCCTCCGCCGCGGGTCGGCTCTTTCCCTGGCGCTAGGGGCGGCCTTCCTCGCCCTCGCGACAGTGCTCGGCCTCCACGCGGAGTGGCTCACCCTGGCGACGCTGGCCGTCGTGCTCGCGACCGCCGTGACCGTGCACCTGCGCTGGCCGCAGCTCGACGTCAGCGTCGCAGTCGGCGCGATCGTGTCCGTCGCCCTGGCCGGACTCGTCTGGACCATGGGTGCCGTTGCCGACGGCTCTGGCGAGTGGACCGCGCTCGTCGTCGTGCTCGTGCTGGCGTCGCTGGTCCTCGCCCTCCCGTATCTCGACGAGCCGATCCGCGCCAGCGGCCCGGCGACCTACGCACGACTCGGCCCGGAGGCCGGCTCCCTCGTCTCGACGGGTGTGGTCGCAGCCGCCGGGGTCGCCGCCGCTGCGACCACCGAGGAGCCCACCTGGCTCGCGGTGTACCTGACTCTCGCCGGAGCGACCGCGTCGGCGATGGCGCTCATGCGGCGGGACCGCCGGCTGGTCGGCTGGCTCGGTGGCGCGCTTCTCGCCGCGGCGAGCTGGGTCCGCCTCGCCGACCTCGGCGTCGAGACCCCCGAGGCCTACACCCTGCCCTCAGCCGTGGCTCTGCTGGTGGTCGGGATCGTGCACCTGCGACGCAACCCCGACGCGAGCACGTTCATGGCACTGACTCCGGGGCTCACCCTCGCTCTGCTGCCGAGCCTGCTCTGGGTCCTCGCCGACCCGATCGAGCCACGGTCGGCGCTGCTCGGCCTGGCCTGCCTCGGGCTGGTCCTGGGCGGAGTCCACCTCCGCTGGAGCGCACCCGTCGTCTACGGGGCGGTGGTCGGCACGCTGCTGGTGCTGCGGCTCGCGACGCCTGTGGCCGAGGCCGTGCCCCGGTGGGCGCTCATCGGCACGGCGGGCGCCCTGCTCGTCGTCATGGGCATCACGTGGGAGCGGCGAGTGCACGAGGCGCGTGCACTGGCGGGCTATGTGCGCGGCCTGCGCTGACCCGTCCCGCGCCTTGCATCCCCATGGAGGTCCCCTGTGGACTCCTGGAGATCCCCCTCTAGACAGTGAAGGACCTAGCACCCACAGGTGCTAGGTCCTCGAACGTTCAAACCGAGGTCCTCGGTCGCCCCCCGGCACCGAACACCCAAGCCAACGTCCCCCCTGGAACTCGAGCTGTCCCTCTCAGCTCTCATCCCCGCGACGCTGCTCGGGAACCATCCCCGTGAGCAACTCGCGTACTTCGGACTCGCGATAACGGCGATGTCCTCCGAGAGTCCTAATCGAGCTCAGCTTGCCGGCCTTCGCCCACCGGGTGACCGTTTTCGGGTCAACTCGGAACATGGCTGCGACTTCGGCAGGCGTGAGCAGCGCCTCGGACTCAGGTGGTCGCATATTCATATGCGAGCCTCCCTCCCTGTCGGTACCCACCCACGGCCAGGGACGCCCCTGGTCATGTTCACTCAATGGTGACATCAAAGAGCGTAAGCAGCGGCCCTAATTCGGACAATGGTCCCTATGAACCACCAAGTGGTCTGGACTGCGCCCAGTCGGACAGGGTCCATGTGACCCAGGTCGCACGAAAGGCCTGATCTCCGTAGGCTGGTCCCTGGCACCCGCACCACCCCCGCGGGGGCCATGTCCGCATCAGCCCGCAACACCCCGCGGGCCCGACGAGGAAGGGTCACCACCGTGACCGCAGCACAGCAGGTAGCCGGCGTGTTCGAACGCGGCACCGGCCACGAGCAAGTCGTCTTCTGTCACGACGAACCGACTGGCCTCAAGGCGATCATCGCCATCTACTCCACCGCCCTCGGCCCTGCCCTGGGCGGCACCCGTTTCTATCCCTACGCCACCGAGCAGGACGCCCTCGAGGATGTCCTGAATCTCTCGAAAGGCATGGCCTACAAGGCTTCTCTCGCCGGGCTGGACCTCGGCGGCGGCAAGGCAGTGATCATCGGTGACCCGACCAAGATCAAGACCGAGGCGCTGCTGCGGGCCTATGGCCGCTTCGTCGAGTCGCTCAACGGTCGCTACTACACCGCGTGCGACGTCGGCACCTTCAGCGAGGACATGGACCTCGTCGCGCGCGAGTGCTCCTACGTCACCGGCCGCACCGTGGCCCACGGCGGGGCGGGCGACTCGTCGGTCCTGACCGCCTACGGCACCTTCCAGGGCATGCGCGCGGCGGCCGAGGTCACCTGGGGCGCACCCACCCTCCACGGCCGCACCGTCGGCGTCGCGGGGGTCGGAAAGGTCGGTCACCACCTCGTCACCCATCTGGTCGACGACGGCGCCCAGGTCGTGGTCACCGACGTCAGCGAGGAGGCCGTGGCGCGAGTCAAGGCCGAGCGCCCCGAGGTCCACGTCGTCGCCGACACCGACGAGCTCGTGCGCTCCGACCTCGACGTCTACGCTCCCTGCGCCCTCGGCGGCGCCCTCGACGACGACGTCGTCCCCCTGCTCAGCGCCAAGATCGTCTGCGGCGCGGCGAACAACCAGCTCGCCCACGAGGGCATCGAGAAGCAGCTCGAGGACCGCGGCATCCTCTACGCCCCCGACTACATGGTCAACGCCGGCGGTCTGATCCAGGTCGCCGACGAGCTCGAGGGCTTCTCCTTCGACCGCGCCAAGCAGCGCGCCGAGAAGATCTTCGACACCACCGCAGCGGTGTTCGCCCTCGCCGCGGAGGAGGGTGTTCCGCCGGCGGTCGCCGCCGACCGGCTCGCCGAGCGCCGGATGACCGAGGTGGGTCGCCTGCGCGGCATCTGGCTCAAGGGCTGACCCACGGCATCGAGCCGCCGCTGCGGCCCGTCGTCACACCGACAACGTTCGGCGTACGGCGGGCCGCTGTGCGTCTCGGGGCGGTTGCGCTTCAGTGGCACCGACACGTGGGCATGCGAAACCCGCGGTCCGCCTCAGGTCAGAACACGGGCGGTGCCGCGGGTCATCACACGTCAGAAGGTGCTGCTCAGGTGTCAGTCGCGACGTGTGGGCTCTGAATAGTCAGCCCACTCGTCGTAGTCGTCGGACTCCTGGTCCGACGAGTTCTTGCCCTGCTCGCCGTGCAGCTCCCGGGCCAGCGCATTGAGGTCCGTCTCGTGAGAGCGGTACTTCAGATCGCGGGCGACCTTCGTCTGCTTAGCCTTAGCTCGGCCGCGCCCCATAGGGTCGACCCCCTCGCACACTCGGCCGGCGTCACGAGAAGCCCCGTCCGGTTGCCTGGTCTCACCTGGCCGCCGGAGAAGAACTCGCGCGTCCGGTCTCTCGTTCGTATTTGTCCTGGGACAAGGCTACCTGGCCAGCGGTGAATCGCGCACATCCGACTAGATGTTCGAACGATCAGGCGACCTCGAAACGCCCCCGACGGACCTGTCAGCGACCAAGCTGCCGCCTTACCAGCCCGCGAACTGCCCCGTCAGCGTGACCGTCCCTCCGGCGCGGGCGTCGGCTGCCCCGCTCGCGGCGGTCACCTCGCCGGCGGCCCAGGCGTGGACGCCGTAGCCGTCGAGGATCGCGATTGCGCGCTCCACGTCGTCGGGGGCCACCAGGGCGACCATCCCCACGCCGCAGTTGAGCGTCTTCTCCAGGTCGCCCTGGTCGACCGACCCCACCCGGCGTACGACGTCGAAGATCGGCTGTGGCGTCCAGGTCCGCCGGTCGATGGTGGCGACGAGCTCCTCGGGCATGACCCGCTCGAGGTTCGCTGCGAGACCACCCCCGGTCACGTGGGACATCGCGCGGGTGCGGGTGTTGCGCGCGAGGTCGAGGCAGGCCTTGGCGTAGATGCGGGTCGGCTCGAGCAGCTCCTCGCCGAGGGTCCGGCCGAGCTCGTCGACGTGCCGGTCGAGGGTCCAGCCGGCGCTGTTGAGCAGGACGTGGCGCACCAGGGAATAGCCGTTGGAGTGAAGGCCCGAGGAGGCCATCGCCACGACGACGTCGCCGGCCCGGACCCGTCCCGGACCGAGCAGGTCGGCCGCCTCCACCACGCCGGTCGTCGAGCCCGCGACGTCGTACTCGTCGGGCTCGAGCAGGCCCGGGTGCTCGGCGGTCTCGCCGCCGATGAGGGCGCACCCGGCCTGGACGCACGCCTCCGCGATGCCCTGGACGATCGCCGCGATCCGCTCGGGCACCACCCGGCCGGTGGCGATGTAGTCGGTGAGGAAGAGCGGCTCGGCGCCACAGACCACGAGGTCGTCGACGAGCATGCCGACCAGGTCGAAGCCGATCGTGTGGTGGACGTCGAGCGCCTGCGCGATCGCGACCTTCGTGCCCACGCCGTCGGCGGAGCTCGCGAGCAGGGGGTGGTCGAACTTCTTCAGTGCGCTGGCGTCGAAGAGCCCGGCGAAGCCGCCGATGCCCCCGACCATCTCCGGACGCCGGGCCTTGTCGACCCAGGTCTTCATCAGCTCGACCGCCTTGTCGCCGGCCTCGATCGAGACCCCCGCGGCCTCGTAGGTGCTCCCCGCGGCCGAGGTCGTCGTGGGCTGGTTCTCGTCGGGCATGCGGTCCTCGTCCGTCGGTGCGGTCAACGTCGCGGGCTGGTCAGGGGCGGCCGAGCGAGTCGGCAGCCCCGCCGCCGCCGACCGAGGCGCGCACCCCGTCGGCGTCGGTGATCTCGGTCAGCTCGAGCAGGTGCTTGCCGAGGTCCTCGGGGTCGGGCAGCTTGACCGGGTAGACCCCGTCGAAGCAGGCCCGGCACAGCCGTTCCTTCGGCACGGTCGTCGCCTCGACGAGCTCGTCGAGCGAGACGTACCCGAGGGAGTCGGCGTCGATGGAGCGGGCGATCTCCTCGGCGGAGAGGCCGTTGGCGATCAGCTCGGCACGGGTGGCGAAGTCGATGCCGTAGAAGCACGGCCACTTCACGGGCGGGCTGGAGATCCGCACGTGCACCTCGCGGGCACCTGCCTCGCGGAGCATCCGGATCAGCGCCCGTTGGGTGTTGCCGCGAACGATCGAGTCGTCGACCACGACGAGCCGCTGGCCCTCGATCACGTCGCGCAGCGGGTTGAGCTTCAGCCGGATGCCGAGCTGGCGGATCGTCTGCGAGGGCTGGATGAAGGTGCGCCCGACGTAGGAGTTCTTGACCAGGCCCTGGCCGTAGGGGATCCCGCTCTCCTCGGCGTACCCGATCGCGGCGGGGGTGCCGGACTCCGGGACCGGGATGACGAGGTCCGCCTCGACAGGGAACTCCCGCGCGAGACGCCGGCCGATGTCGACCCGGACGCTGTGCACCCGCTGGTCGTTCATCATCGTGTCGGGGCGGGCGAGGTAGACGAACTCGAAGAGACAGTGCTTCGGGGCGGGCTCCGCGAAGTGGCGGCTGCGCAGGCCGTCCTCGTCGACGGCGATCAGCTCGCCGGGCTCGACCTCCCGGATGTACGACGCACCCACGATGTCGAGAGCCGCGGTCTCCGACGCCACGACCCACCCGCGCTCGAGGCGGCCGAGCACGAGCGGCCGGATGCCCTGGGGGTCCCGTGCGGCGTAGAGGGTGTTCTCGTCCATCCACACGAACGAGAACGCGCCCCTGATCGAGGGGAGAAGCTCGACGGCGTTCTCCTCGAGGCTCTTGTCGGGGTGGTACGCGAACAGCGCGGTGACCAGGCTGGTGTCGTTGGTCGACTCCAGACCCCGGGTGGGGATGTCGAGCTCGCCGTTGAGGTTCGGCAGGTCCGCCACGCGTTCGGCGAGCTCGCGGGTGTTGGTGAGGTTGCCGTTGTGGGCGAGGGCGATGGAGCCGTTCGCGGTGGGGCGGAAGGTCGGCTGGGCGTTGTGCCAGGTGCTGGCGCCGGTGGTGGAGTAGCGTGCGTGACCCACCGCGAGGTGCCCCTTCAGCGAGGCGAGGGTGGTCTCGTCGAAGACCTGCGAGACCAGGCCCATGTCCTTGAAGACCAGGATCTGCCGACCGTTGCTGACCGCCATCCCGGCCGACTCCTGGCCGCGATGCTGCAGCGCGTAGAGCCCGTAGTAGGTGAGCTTGGCTACGTCCTCGCCCGGCGCCCAGACGCCGAACACCCCGCACGCGTCCTGGGGTCCGCGCTCGTGGGGGTCGAGGTCGTGGTTCAGGCGGCCGTCACCGCGGCGAGCATTCCCTGGCACGCCTGGAAGTGTACGGGCCGACCCTCAGCGACGCGGTGCCCGTCCGGATCCGAGCGGGTCGTGGGGGTGGGGCCGAGCGAGGGCCCCACCCCACGACGTCACTGCCCGAGGCTGTGCAGAAGGAGGGTCTCGGCCAGGCAGACCCGCTCGAACTCCGCGAGGTGCAGGCCCTCGTTCGCCCCGTGCGCGCGGGTGTCGGGGTCCTCGACGCCGGTGACGAGCACGGCGGCCTCCGGGAACGCCTTCTGGAAGGAGGCGATGAACGGGATCGACCCGCCCACGCCGATGTCCACCGGGTCGACACCGTCCCAGGCATCGCGGAAGGCGGCCCGCGCCTTGTCGTAGACCGGCCCCTGCGCGTCGATCACGCCCGGCTGACCGCTCTCGCGGCCCGGGGTGACGGTGACCTCGGCGCCCCAGGGCGCGTGGGTCTCGAGGTGGTGGATCAGTGCCTTGAGCGCGGAGGTGGCGTCGTCCCCCGGGGCCACGCGAAGCGAGACCTTGGCCCGGACCGAGGGGATCAGGGTGTTGCTGGCCTCGGCCGTGCGAGTGGTGTCCAGGCCGATGATCGAGATGGAAGGCCTGGTCCACAGCCGCTCGACGTAGGAGCCAGAGCCGATCAGCGAGACCCCGTCGAGGACCGAGGACTCCTGCCGGATGCGCGCCTCGGGGTAGTCCACGTCGCTCGCGGGGCCGCTGACGAGTCCCTCGACGGCGACGTTGCCCTCGTCGTCGTGGAGGGTGGAGAGCAGGCGCACCATCGCCATCATGGCGTCGGGCACGAGCCCGCCCCACATGCCCGAGTGCACGCCGTGGCCGAGGGTCTGCAGGTCGACGAAGACATCGACATTGCCGCGCAGGGTCGTGGTCAGGGCGGGCAGGCCGACGTCCCAGTTGGTGGAGTCGGCGATCACGATGACGTCGGCGGCCAGGGACTCCTGGTGCTCGGCGAGGAACGCCTCGAGCGTCGGGGAGCCGACCTCCTCCTCCCCCTCGACGAAGACCGTGACCCCGACCGGGAGGTTTCCGCCGAGGGCCCGGATCGCCGCGAGGTGCGCCGCGATCCCGGCCTTGTCGTCGGCCGCCCCGCGACCGTAGAGACGCTCACCGCGCTCGGTCGGCTCGAAAGGCTCGCTCTCCCAGTCCGCCCGGTCGCCGACCGGCTGAACGTCGTGGTGGGCGTAGAGGAGCACGGTCGGCGCGCCGGGAGGGGCGGGCTTCCTCGCCACGACCGCCGGTGCGCCCTCGCCGCTCGACAGGATGGCCACGTCGAGACCCTCGGCCCGGAACAGCTCGGCCGTGGCCTCCGCGGAGCGTCGTACCTCGTCCTTGAGGGCAGGATCGGCGCTGATCGACGGGATGCGCACGAGGGCCTCGAGGTCGGATCGGACCGAGGGCAGCACCTGCTGCACGGCCTCGCGGAGGTGGGCGTTCGAGGAGTGGCTGGTGGTCATGGCGCCCACCCTAAGGCCCCTCCAAGGAGCGCTGTCAGGCGCCGACGGTGCTCCCCGGCAGGGCGAGATCGGCGACCTCGATCCGGTAGGCGCGGTACTCCACCAGGTGGCCGTCCTTCTCCAGCTCACGGTGCGAGACGACCCGGCCCACGAGGCCGTTGGTCTCGATCAGCTGCTCGAGGTAGCCGAGGTCGGCGGTCGTGCCGAAGTACACCAGGACCCGGCCGCCCTCGGCGAGGTGCTCGCGGACGTGGGCGAAGAAGGCGGTGAGCGCGCGGTAGTCCTCGTCGGTGATCGAGGCCTCCGCCCAGTCGCGCGGCTTCATCCACCGGAACGGCGGATCGAAGATCACCAGGTCGAAGCGGCCCTCGACCTCGTCGAACAAGTCGCTCCGGGCGATCGCGACCTTGTCGGCGACGCCGTTGCGCTCGGCGTTGGCCCGCGCGGCCTCGACGGCGTACGGGTTGATGTCGACCGCCACCACGTCGGCGCCCCGCTTCGCGGCGAGGATCGCGTTCACCCCGCTGCCGGTGCCCATGTCGAGGACCCGCTCGCCCGGCCGAGCCTCGCCGGCGACGACGCTGCCCAGCACGTCCGAGGTGCTCTCGATGACCTGCACGTGGGGAGGCACGACGAGGGTGAGGCCGAGGTAGTCGAAGACCTCGCCGTCCTCGGAGACCTTCTTGAGGTAGTCGTAGTGCTCGTCGTGCCACGCCTGCATCCGCGCGGCCTCCTCGGGAGAGACGGTCGGCCGGTAGGTCATGGTGCCTCCACGAGGGGAAGGAGCGGACTGAGGTCGGAACGTTCGCCCGAGGCGGTGAGTCGTCCTGCGTCCTCGGCGTCGTGCCAGTCGAGGTCCCCCGCGGCCAGGGCGATAAACGTCGTCGGGTCGGTCTCGACGACAGCGGGCGGGGTGCCCCGGGTGTGGCGGGTGCCCTCGACGCACTGCGCCACGGCGAACGGCGGCACCCGCACCTCGACGGCGCCGCCCGGGGCCTTCGCGACCAGGAGTGCGAGGAGGTGCTTGGTGAGCAGCCTCAGGTCTGCCGGCTCAGCGGAACCCGAACGGAAGCGCACCATGGCGGGGCCGACCAGAGCGGGGTCGGCAGGTCGCAAGCGGACTGGCATGCGGCCAGTATCGGCCCTCCCGGGCTCCGATCGCGTCCCGGCCGCGCTGAGGGACTTCCGCAGGGCGTCTTACACCGCTAGCGTTGCCCACAATTTGGACATCACAGGGGAAACATGACAAGTCGTCCCGGCCGCTGGGCGAGGCGTGTCGCACTCACGCTTGTGACCGGGGCGTTGGTGGTCTCCGGCCTGCCCGCACAGGCCGCGACCCGGGCCACCCCCGGGGACTTCACGGGCTTCGCCTTCGACACGTGCGAGACGCCCGACTCGGCCACCATGGACATCTGGCGGCTCAGCTCGCCGTTCTGGGGCGTCGGGGTCTACCTTGGCGGCGCGGCCACGACATGCGACCGGACCGACCTCACCAGCACGTGGGTCACCCGGCAGGCCAAGCGAGGCTGGCGGATCCTTCCCATCTGGGTGGGCCCGCAGGCTTCCTGCTCGACTGTCCCCTACGCCGCCGACATCGACCCCGACCCGGAGCGCTCCTACGCCGCGGCAGCAGGTCAGGGTCGCCGCAACGCGAACGCGGCGGTGGCGGCCGCGAAGGAGATCGGAATCGGGCCGCGCAGCACGCTGTGGTACGACATCGAGGACTTCGGCCTGGCCGACGACGACTGCCGCCGCTCGACCCTGACCTTCCTGTCCGCGTGGACGAAGCGGCTGCACGCGCTCGGGTTCACCTCGGGGGTCTACAGCAACGTCAGCGCCGCCGTGGACGCCCTTGACTTCGCCGACACGGCCTCCCCCGGCTCGTACGCCATGCCCGACCAGATCTGGTACGCCTGGGAGAACGGCCGGGCCGACACCTACATCGCCAAGCACTGGGTACGAGGCGACAACTGGACTCCGCACGCCAGAGTCCACCAGTACGCCCTCGACACCATGGCCACCTACGGCGGGGTGACCTTGAAGATCGACCGCAACTTCATGGACGTCGGACGCGGATCGGTCGCGCCACGGGCTCGCGCCACCTGCGGCGTCCGGGTCGACTTCGGCGACTACAAGCGGATCCGGCGAGGCAGTCAGGGCGCGCAGGTGAAGGCGGCCCAGTGCCTGCTGAAGAGGAAGCGCAAGTACGACGGCCGGATCCACGGCAGGTACGACCGCGCCACAGTGCGCGCGGTCCGCTCCTTCCAGCGCGCCAGGAGCCTGCGGGTCACGGGCACGATGACTGCGCCGACGTGGACGGTGCTGCTCTCCGAGGGCAAGAGCGTCCTGCTCAAGCGAGGCTCCGCCGGCGACCCCGTGCGCAGGGTGCAGCGCGGTCTGACCGCCGCCCTCGACCGCCGGGTGGCCGTGACGGGCGTCTTCAACGCGGGTACGACGAGAGCCGTGGCGAGCTACCAGCGCGCCCGAGGCCTCGCCCCGACCGGAGTGGTCGACCCGAGCACGTGGGCCCAGCTCGAGGCGGGTCGCCGCTAGTCCGAGTGATCTGCGGTGACTTACCCGGTTCGACCGCGAAAAGTCTTTACTTCCGATTAGCCTGGCGCCCTGTCCATCAACGGGGAAGTCACCGCACATGCACATCTCGGCCTCCAGGCGCAGCCTCGTGCGCGCCGCCGCTCTTCTGACCTCAGTCCTCACCGCGGTCGCAGGTCTCGCCGTCGTCGCCGCGCCTGCGGAAGCCGCCAACCGGGTCACCCCCGGCGGGTTCTCCGGCTACGGGTTCGACCAGTGCGAGACCCAGTCGCAGGCGGCGATGGACACCTGGCTCACCCACTCCCCGTACTGGGCCGTCGGCATCTACATCGCCGGCGAGAATCGCCACTGCGGCGACGACCGGCAGGTCCACCTCACACCTGAGTGGGTCTCGACTCAGCAGCGCAACGGTTGGCGGCTGCTCCCGATCACGGTTGGCCCGCAGGCGCCCTGCTACGTCAACCCGCGGAAGAAGATCCGCATCGACAACGACCCGGCGAACGACTTCGCGGCCGCGCGCGAGCAGGGTCGTCTCGAGGCGATCGACACCGTTCAGCGTGCGCGAGCGCTCGGCATCGCGCGGCGCAGCACGCTGTGGAACGACATCGAGGCCTATGACACCACCAACCGGCGCTGCCGGAACTCCACGCTGGCCTACCTGTCCGGCTGGACCGAGAAGCTGCACGCGCTGAACTACGTGTCCGGCGTGTACTCCAGCGCCGCTCGCGGCATCAACGCGATCGACGACGCCCGCGTCCTCGAGCCGGGTCGCTTCACCATGCCCGACCGCCTGTGGATCGCCGAGTGGATCGACCTCGACAACTACCGCAAGCCGCCGACGGCGAACCCGCCCACGCTGCTGTCGGCCTACGTCCGCAGCGACGGCTGGATGCCGAACCGGCGCATGCGGCAGTACGCCGGCGGGCACGACGAGACCTACGGCGGCGTGAAGATCAACATCGACACGAACTACCTCCACCTCGGTCGCGGCACGAGGGCCGGACGCGCCCCGCGGTTCTGCAACGGGACGCGGGTCGACTTCCCGCGCTACCGCCGCCTGGCCTTCGCCACGCGCGGCGCGCAGGTCAAGGGCCTGCAGTGCCTGCTGAAGCGCAAGGGGTGGTACGCGGGCAGGCTCACCGGCTTCTACAACCGCGGCACCGAGCGGGCGGTCCGCCGGTTCCAGGAGGCTCGCGACCTCAGGGCGAACGGCCGGATGCTCCGCAGCACCTGGACGATCATGCTCTCCGAAGGCAAGAAGGTGCCCGTGCTCAAGATCGGGTCGGGCGGCAACACCGTCCGCCGCCTGCAGCGGTCCCTCAACGCCGCGGTGCACGCCGATCTCGCGGTCGACGGGATCTTCGCCCGCTCCACAACGGCTGCAGTGCGGCGTTACCAGCGCGAGGTGGGCGTGCGTCGTACCGGCGTGGTCGCTCCCAACACCTGGGCGCACCTGCAGAGCGGCGACCTCTGACCCGGTCGTCCTCTGACCCGGTCGTCGCCGTCGACGACTCTGCAGGGTTCTGAACCTGCGCAAACCTGAAGCGGGTCGTGGCGTGACGCGTCACACCCCCGCTCGTTGCTCCCTTGTTCGGCCGCGTGACCCGCGGCTCGTCTCGGGAAGGAAACTCCTTTGCGCAGAATCCCTCTGGCGGCTGCTGCCGCCTGCACCCTGATCCTCGGCACGTCCGGCCTCGCCGCGACCGCCGCGCCGGCCCCGGCCGACGTTCCGTCCGGCGACACCGGGAAGTACATCGTCGTGCTCGAGGACGGCGCCGCCGCTCGCTCGGTGGCGACCTCGCACGCCGAGAGCTTCGGCCTCGACGTGGGTCACGTCTACACCACCGCGCTCCAGGGGTACTCCGCCACCATGCCGGCGTCCGTCGCGGCGTTGGTCGAGGCCGCCCCCTCGGTGAAGTGGGTCCAGAAGGACAAGTCCGTCTCCACGACCGCGCAGTCCACCCCGACCGGCATCAACCGCGCGAACGCCGACGCCAGCCCCACCGCGAACATCAACGGCCTCGACGAGCGGGTGAACGTCGACGTCGCGGTCATCGACACCGGCGTCGACCTCACCCATCCCGACATCAACGTGTATCGAGCCGGGGCGAAGAACTGCTCCATCGGCGCGATCAACGCCAACGACCTTCACGGCCACGGTACCCACGTGGCCGGCACGGTGGGCGCGCTCGACAACAACAGCGGCGTCGTCGGCATGGCCCCGGGTGCCCGGATCTGGCCGGTCAAGGTGCTCACGGACGCCGGGAGCGGCCTCAACTCCGACGTCGTCTGCGGAATCGACTACGTAGCCGCCCACGCCGACGAGATCGAGGTCGCCAACATGAGCCTCGGCGGAGGCGGCGAGGACGACGGCTCGTGCGGCACCAAGAGCGGTGACGCCATGCACGCCGCGATCTGCGAGGCGGTCGCCGCCGGCATCACCTTCGTGGTCGCGGCCGGCAACGACAGCACCGACGCGAAGGACTTCACGCCGGCCGCCTACGACGAGGTGGTCACGGTCAGCGCCCTCGCCGACTTCAACGGTCTGCCGGGCGGCGGAGCTGCCTCGACCTGCCGCAGCGACGTCGACGACACGTTCGCCAACTTCTCCAACTACGGCTCCGACGTCGACATCATCGCTCCCGGCGTGTGCATCTACTCGACCTCGATGCTGGGCGGCTACGCCACACTGTCGGGTACCTCGATGGCCAGCCCGCACGTCGCCGGTGGCGCCGCGCTCTACGCGGCGAACAACCCGGGCGCGACGCCCTCGCAGGTCAAGAGCGCTTTGCAGGGCAGCGGCACGCTGGACTGGAACGACAGCGACGACCCGGACAACACCAAGGAGCGCCTCCTCGACGTGACCGGGTTCTGACCTCCCGACCTCCCTCGAGGTAGCAAGGTCACGCAAGGACGAGAGGGGCGGAGCCGGGAGGGTTCCGCCCCTCTCCCATGCCTGGCTGCGGGCGATCAATTACCAAGGTATGCAGGCAAGTTGTCCCTTCCCATGGTGATCTTGCCGTGGGAAGGGACAACTTGCCATGGGAAGGGACAGCTGCGCTGTGCGGCTGCGCTGCATCCGGCTGCGGAGGCAAGCCCCCCGCCCTAGAGTCGGAGGCCCGAGCCCAGGAGGTGGAGGGATGACCGACTTCCCGTACGTCGACCGGTTCACCGTGAACCGGACCTTCCCCGAACGCGGCCGGTCGCGCGGAGACGTCCTCACCGAGATGCGCGCGATGGCGACCGAGGAGGACGCTTTCTGGGAGACCGGAAAGTGCTCGGGGACGATGTACTCCGGCGACCACGACCACTACCGGTTCCTCGACGAGGCGTTCGGCCTCTTCGCCCACGTGAACATCCTGCAGCGGGACATGTGCCCCAGCGCCACGAAGTTCGAGGGCGAGGTGATCGCGATGGCACTCGACCTCATGCACGCCGAGGCGGTCACCGACGGAACGCCGTGCGGCCTGGTCACCACGGGTGGCACGGGCAGCATCCTTCACGCGATGCACGCCTACCGCGAGCACGCGAAGTCGCAACGCGGCATCGCCCAGCCCAACTTCGTGAAGCCGGAGACCGGCCACCCGGCCTTCGACAAGTCCTGCCATCTGCTCGGGATCGAGCTGCGAGTGGCTCCCGTCGACCCCGGGTCGACGCGGGCCGACGTGAAGGCGATGGCCGAGCTCGTCGACGAGAACACCATCGCGGTCATGGGCTCGGCCACGAACTACGGCTACGGCACCATCGACCCGATCGACGAGCTGGGGCAGCTGGCACTGGAGCGCGGCGTCGGGCTGCACGTCGACTCGTGCCTGGGCGGCTTCATCCTGCCGTTCGGGGAGGAGCTCGGCTACGACGTCCCGCGCTTTGACTTCCGGGTGCCGGGCGTGACCAGCATCAGCGCGGACACGCACAAGTACGGCTACGCGTTCAAGGGGAGCTCGACGGTGTTGTTCCGGGACAAGGCCTACCGCAACGCGCAGTACTTCTTCCTGGGCGGTTGGAGCGGCGGGAAGTACATGTCACCTGGCATCGAGGGCTCCCGCTCGGGCGGGCTGGTGGCCTCGACCTGGGCGGCGATGGTGCAGCTGGGACGCGAGGGCTACCGAGAGCACGCCAAGGAGATCTTCGAGACCTCGGCGGCCATGCAGGAGGCCGTGCGCTCCCACCCGGAGCTGCGGATCATGGGCAAGCCGACGTTCTGCTTCAGCATGACCTCCGACGAGTTCGACATCTACCACGTCTGGGACCACATGGCGCCGAAGGGCTGGCGCTTCAACGGCCAGCAGTACCCGAACTCGATGCACATGGCGGTGACCCGTCCCCAGACCCGACCGGGCGTCCTCGACCTGTGGGCGGCCGATCTCGCGGAGGGCGTGGCGTACGCCAAGGAGAGGCATGCCGCCGGGGAGGCCGCGTTCATGTCCGGCGTCTACGGCGGCGTCGCGGGAGGCCTGGACCCGGAGTCCGAGGAGTTCATCGAGGCGATCATGAGCGACATGCTGGACACCCAGCAGTCTCTGCCGCCCGTGGAGGGCTGATCGCGGTGCGGGCCGAGCCGCCTTCCGGGCCCACGGAGCCCTCGGCGGCGCCGGCGAAGGCTGCGGCCGTCTCGGGTCGCCACGAGCGGCTCGTCCTGGCTGTCGACCTCGGCACCACAGCGGTGAAGGTGGGGCTGGTGACCTTCGGCGGCCAGGTCCTCTGGTGGACCCAGGCCCCGATCACGACGGTCCGCGACGGCATGGGGGCAGCATCTCAGGACCCCGACGAGTGGTGGCGGCTCATCGGCTCCGCGGTCCGCCGGGGTCTGGCCGACACCGCAACCGAGGGTGACGCTGTCGCGGCGCTCGCCGTCACCGGCGAGTGGGGCAGCACGGTGCCGGTCGACCAGGACGGCCGACCGGTAGGCCCTTGCGTGCTCTACGGCGACACCCGGGGCGCGCGTCACGCGCGGGAGATCTTCGGCGGCCACATGCAGGGGTACGCCGCACGAAAGCTGGCCACCTGGCTGCGCCGGTCGGGCGGGATCCCCTCGCCGTCGGGGACCGACCCGGTGGGTCACATGCTGTACCTGTCCAGGGAACGACCGGAGGTCGCTCGGGCCGCCCGGTGGTACCTCGAGACGGTCGACTACCTGACGATGCGCCTCACCGGGATCGCGACTGCCTCCCCCGCATCGATGACCGCGGCGTGGCTGACCGACAACCGCCGGCTCGACCACGCGGACTACGACCCGGAGCTCGTGGCACTGTCGAGGGTCGACGCGGACAAGCTGCCGCCGCTGGTGGCGACGGGTTCGGTGATCGGCCCTGTCCAGGGACGCGTCGCGGCCGAGCTCGGCATCTCGTCCCGAGCCCAGGTCGTCACGGGCATCCCGGACCTGCACTCGACGGCCATCGGCGCGGGATGTGTCCGTGACTACGACGGCCTCTTGGTGATCGGCACGACGGACTGGGTCACCTGCCCCTACCCGGGCAAGAAGACCGACCTGCTCCGCCAGTCGGCGGCCGTCCCCGGCCTGTCGAGCAAGGGGTACTTGATCGCCAACAACCAGGATGCTGCCGGCCGGTGTCTCGAGTGGTTCCGCGACCAGGTGCTCGGCACGCTGCCCGGTGGTGAGTGCTGGACCTACGAGCAGGTGACGGACCTCGCAGCCACCGCGCCACCAGGATCTGGGGGCGTGCTGTTCGCGCCCTGGCTCGTCGGCGAGCGCTCCCCGGTCGACGACCGGAGCGCACGGGGTGGCTTCCACAACCTCTCGGTGACCACGAACGCCGCCGACCTCGCGCGCGCCGTACTCGAGGGCGTCGCCTTCAACGCGCGGTGGCTGCTGTCAGGGGTCGAGCACCTGACCCGCCGCCGGCTCGAACCGATCCGGCTGGCCGGGGGCGGAGCCCAGTCCGACCTGTGGTGCCAGATCATGGCTGACGTGCTCGACCGCCGCGTCGAACGGGTGGGCGACCCGGTCCTCGCGAGCCTGCGCGGTGCCGCCCTGCTGGGGGTCATGGCGCTCGCCGAGCTGTCCTGGGACGAGGTGCGCGACCTGGCGCCGGTGGACCGGCTGTTCGCCCCGACGCCCGCGAACCGCGACGTGTACGACCACCTGTTCGCGGAGTTCCCTGGTCTCTACAAGTCTCAAAAAGGGATGTTTCGACGTCTCAACCGTCGCTAGGACAGTCGTCTGGCTCACAACTCGCCTACGTTTTTACGCGATAACGGACGAAGCGGGCAAAGCCATCTGGCCATCGGGTAGTACTGCTTGCGAGGATCTACGACGCGGCGGATCGCGCATGCCGGCGACCTGATCGCCTGGCATTTCACGAGGGTCCGTGGCGAGTGGCCTGTAGTACGAGTGAACGGAGTGGCAATGAGCGCTGGCGCGCCCATCACGCAGCGTCTGACCGCCCAGACGGTCGGACCCCAGGGCCCGGTCCCCACCGAGGCCGAGCTGCGGTACGACCCCGCCGACCCCTACGCCGTGGTCATCGCCTTCGAGCAGTTCGACGACGAGGTCGTCTGGGTCTTCGGTCGGGACCTGTTGATGCGGGGTGTGTCCGCGCCCGCCGGCGAGGGTGAGGTCCGGGTCTTCCCGTCCATCGACGACGACGAGCGTGCGGTCGTCGGGCTGCTGCTGCTCTCCCCGTCGGGCCAGGCGCTGGCGAAGCTTCCCAGCCGCGAGGTGCTCGACTTCCTCGCCCGGACGACGCGGGCGGTGTGGCCCGGCACGGAGAGCGAGCACCTCAGCACCGACGACGCCATCGCCGCGATCCTGGTCGGCGGCTGAGGCGTGAACGTCCTCCGCGCCCCGGATGAGTTCCCGGTCGTGGGGTAGACGTTGTAGGTGCCAGAAGCCGAGTCCGACTACCGCCCCGATCCGAGACGCTGGCGTGCGCTCGCGGTGTCGCTGGTGGTCGGGTTCATGTCGCTGCTCGACGTCACGATCGTCAACGTCGCGATCCCCTCGATCCAGCGGGACCTCGACGCGTCGGCGCAGTCGGTGCAGTGGGTCGTCTCCGGGTACGCCCTGACCTTCGGCCTCGTCCTCGTCGCGGGTGGTCGTCTCGGGGACCTGCTCGGTCGACGGCGGATGTTCCTCATCGGCCTGACCGGCTTCACGCTGACCAGCGCCGTCGCCGGAGCAGCCCCGACCGAGGAGCTCCTGGTTGCCGCGCGCCTGCTCCAGGGCGCTGCCGCTGGAATGCTCACGCCTCAGAACACCGGCCTGATCCAGGAGCTCTTCCGCGGCGACGAGCGCGGACGGGCGTTCGGCTGGTTCGGGACGACCGTCGGTGTCTCGGCGGCGACCGGTCCGGTCCTCGGCGGACTGCTGATCGCCCTCTTCGGTCAGGACTACGGCTGGCGAGTCGTGTTCCTCGTCAACGTCCCCATAGGGCTCGTGGCCATGGTGCTGGCGGCCCGGCTGATCCCGTCCGCGCCCACGCGTCGAGGCCCCTTGCGTCGCGAGGTGGACCCTGTCGGCGCACTCCTCCTGGGCTCGGCGGTCCTGTGCGTCCTGTTCCCTCTCGTGCGAGCGATGTCCGACCCCTCCACCGGGTGGTGGTTCCTCGTCCCCCTCGCGCCTGTCGCTGCGCTGCTGTTCGCGCGGTGGGAGTCGCGGGTCCTCCGAGCCGGCCGCAGTCCCCTGCTCGACGTACGACTGGTGCGCACTGCTCCCGGCTTCGCCACCGGGATTGCGCTGCAGACCGTCTACTTCGCCGGATTCAGCGGCCTGTGGCTGGTGCTGGCGCTGTTCTTCCAGGACGGGCTCGGCTACACCCCGTTGCAGTCGGGGCTGGCAGTGACCCCGTTCGCGGTCGGCTCAGCGGTGACCGCGGTGCTCGCCGGTCGGGTCGTCGGCCGCTGGGGTCGCCGGCTCACGATCGGCGGCCTGGTGCTCGTCGCCGTCGGCTTCGTCGGACTCCTCCTGACGATCACCGCGGACACCCGCACCGCCCTTGCCACCGCGCTCCCCCTGCT
>DATICF010000123.1:0-22123 GCA_035456965.1 Nocardioidaceae bacterium | reverse complement strand
GGCCGGCAAGCAGACCAAGACGATGTGGCTGGTGATCCTCGGCATCGCGCTGGCGGCCCACATGCTGATCTGGCACCCGATCCACCTGCTGAACCTGATCGGTGCGGTCGCCTCGATCGTCTACCTGGTCGACGTACGACCTGCGCTTCGCTCCCTAACCCGCCGGTAACGGGTTACTCTGGACAAACGGGACGGGGAGGTCCCTGACAGTCCAGCAAGCTGCACATTGGGGGAAACGTCGTGACCGTTCTCGGGGGCGCCAGGCAGGCGACGGCCGCCTCGGTGGAACGTGACCGAACCCGCCGCCAGATCCAGACACTCCTGGCGCTCACCGCGATCATCGACCTCGCGCTGATCACCGCTGCGATCCTCGTGGCGTGGGACCTGCGCCTGAACCTCGACGTCTGGACGTCCGACGTCGACCCTGACAGGCCCATCACCGCGACCGTGGGTCCGTGGATCCTCATCGTCTGGATGACCTTCCTCTTCACCCACGGCGCCTACTCCGTGCGGGTGTTCGGGGCCGGCAGTGACGAGTACAAGCTCGTGTATCTCGCCTCGCTCATCACCGCAGGCACCGTGGGGATGGGCTCCTACCTGCTCCAGCTGGACCTCTCCCGTGGCTTCGTCGTGCTGACCTTCATGCTCGGCGCGCCCATGCTCATCGCTGGTCGCTACACCGTGCGCAAGCTGCTGCACCGGATGCGCGTGCGCGGCAAGGTCATCCACCGCGTGGTGGCGGTCGGAGGCCCGAGCGCCATTCGCGAGCTCGCCGACGTGATGCGGCGCGAGCGCTACGCCGGCTACGAGATCTGCGGGGCGTGCGTGCCGCGCGGGATCCCTGTCGACGAGGACGAGATGTCGGTGTCCTACCTCGGCGAGGTCGCAGACACCCGCCGGGTCTGCGAAGAGATGGCTGCCGACACCGTGCTGGTGGCGCGCGGCGGCTACTCCTCGGCGGCGGACCTCCGACGTATCGCCTGGGACCTCGAGGACTCCGACATCGACCTGGTGGTCGTGCCTTCGCTCACCGACGTCGCCGGTCCCCGGATCCACATGCGGCCGGTCGCCGGTCTTCCGCTCCTGCACGTCGAAGCCCCGCAGACCGACGAGGCGGGCGGGATGTCCAAGCGGCTCTTCGACGTCGTGGGGTCCCTGCTCGGGATCATCGCGATCAGCCCGCTGCTGCTCGCGGTCGCCCTGCTCGTCAAGCTCGAGGACGGCGGGCCCGTGCTGTTCCGGCAGACCCGGATCGGCCGCGACGGCATCGAGTTCGGGATGATGAAGTTCCGCTCGATGGTTCCCGACGCCGAAGAGCGGCTCGAGGACATCCGCCACCTCAACGAGTCCGACGGGGTGCTGTTCAAGGTGAAGGACGACCCCCGGATCACCCGGATCGGACGCTTCCTGCGGCGCTACTCGATCGACGAGCTTCCGCAGCTCTTCAACGTGCTCAAGGGCGACATGAGCCTCGTGGGCCCGAGGCCGCCGCTGCGCGACGAGGTGGACGCCTACGAGAAGGACGTACGCCGCCGCCTGCTGGTTCGTCCGGGGATGACCGGGCTGTGGCAGGTCTCCGGCCGGTCGTCCCTGTCGTGGAGCGAGGCCGTCAGGCTGGACCTCTACTACGTGGACAACTGGTCGATGCTGACCGATGCCGCGATCATCGCCAAGACCGTCAAAGCCGTGGTCGGCTCCCAGGGCGCCTACTGAGGCTCCCGCTGCCGGCGGCTTTGCCTACGGCGTGGTTTGGCCGACGGTGTTTGCGGGGACTTCGGGGCATGGCTCGCCTCCGCACCGTCTCGCCCAACAGCAGGGGCTGGACCCGTCGCCGTGCCGGTCGCGGCTTCGTCTACCTCGACGCGTCGGGTGAGCGGCTGTGCGCGGAGGACACCGAGCGCTGCAAGGCGCTGGTGATCCCGCCCGCGTGGGAGGAGGTCTGGATCTGTCCCGAACCCACCGGCCACATCCAGGCGGTGGGCGTGGACGGCGCCGGACGGCGGCAGTACCTCTACCACCCCGAGTGGCGGGTCAAGCGGGACAAGCTGAAGTTCGACCGCGTCGCCGAGGTCGCGGCACGACTGCCCGAGTCGCGGGCGGCGATCCTCGAGCACCTCGCCCTCGACGGCATGCCGCTCGAACGAGCTGCCGCGACCGCCGTACGCCTCCTCGACCTCGGCTACTTCCGGATCGGCTCGGACTCCTACGCCGACACCAACGGCAGCTTCGGTCTGACCACGCTCGAGAAACGACACGTGCGGCGCAAGCGAGGACGGCTGGTCTTCTGCTTCACCGGCAAGTCCGGCATCGAGCACTGCATCGAGATCGACGACGCGCTCGCCATCGCAGCGGTCGACATGATGAGGCGACGCCGTGGCGGTGGGGACCGGCTGATGGCCTACCGCCTGGGGCGCCGGTGGAGCCCCCTCGACGCGGTGGCCGTCAACGACTACCTCCGCGAGACGACAGGCGCCGAGATCACCGCGAAGGACTTCCGCACGTGGCACGCGACCGTGCTCGCGGCGGTGTCGCTGGCCTCGTCGAAGGAGCCAGGCGAGTCGAAGGCGTCGCGCAAGCGCGCGGTGCGCCAGGCGATGGTCGAGGTGTCGGAGTACCTCGGCAACACGCCCGCGATCGCCCGCAGCTCGTACGTCGACCCGCGGGTCATCGACCTCTACGAGGACGGAACGACGATCGCTGCCGCGGTACGCCGCAGCTACGACTCGCCCGACGACCGGCAGCACGCCCTGGAGCGGGCGGTGCTGCGGATGCTGCGTGAGGACGCCGCGTCGTCCGAACGGGCGGCACGTCGCAGGGCAGCCTGAGTCCCCTTTGGTCGCTGTCCGGCCGCGGAGAGCAGTCACTCCGGCACCCCGCCCCCTGGAGCCCAGCGCAGCTTTGCACGATTTCTCCGCAGACCGTGACTTCACCCCAGAACCGCACTTCTCCACAGAGCGGAAAACGGGGGTTATGTCTGTCGGTGAGGGCCGCTAGGTTGTTCGAACAGGTGTTCGAATTGATCCGAGAGGGGTGGCATGGATCCCACCGAAACGATGACTCGAGGCGGGCCGCCGAGTGTGTGCACCGGCCTCGTTCTTGAGGTCGAGCCGGCGCTGCCCGACGACCGTGCGCTGATCGACCTCGCGGTGGAGGCGACGGTCGCGCAGAATCGCGCCCACGCCGCGCGGCTTGACGCGATGAGCCGCTTCCACGCGCGCCGGGTCGCGGAGGTCGAGGCGCGGGATCGTTCCTCCGGCTTCTTCGGGCTCACCCCGCTCCAGGCGACGATTGCCGAGTTCGCGCCGGTGCTCGCAGTCGGAGAGCTCGCGATCCAGATCGACCTGGACGTCACGAACGGGCTGAAGGAATGGTTCCCGACGCTCTGGGACCGCTGCCTTGGCGGCCGGATCGACATCGGCCGCGCACGTCTCGCCCATGACCAGCTGGCGAACCTCACCAACGACGCTGACAAGCGAGCGTTCGCGGAGCTCGTTGCGGAGTACCTCGACAAGGTCGATGACCCGAGGGTGCCGATCTGTCCGGTGAGGTACTCCAGCTTCCAGCAGGCGCTGCGCCGCCGGTGCCTCAAGTTCCCCCAGAAGGACCAGCAGCAGAGCTACGCCGAGGCCTACAGGAAGCGCAGGGTGACGCTGCGGACCGATGAGAACGGCATGGCGACACTCGCCGCGGTCACGTCTTCGCCGGATGCGCTGGTCGCCGATTACCGACTGACCCTGATCGCGAGGAAGCTCGGCCAGTCCGACGGCGAGACGCGGACGCTCGAGCAGCTCCGTGTCGACGCCCTGATCGACCTGATCCGAGGGCGTCTGACGGTCCGGGCGGCCGACGGTGAGCTCGAGGAGGACGTGATGTCGGACGGCAGTGACCCGGTCGAGTCGATCACCATGAGCCAGGCCGTGGGCGCCTTCGCGCGGCCGATCATCAACGTCACCGTTCCCGTCACCACCCTGCTCGGTGTCAGCGACGAGCCAGGGGTCATGGCGGGTGGCGCCTCGATCCCTGCCGACCTGACGCGTCAGCTCGCGATGCACCCGGAGGCGACGTGGTATCGCCTGCTGACCGACCCCAAGGGAGGGTTCCTCGAGCTGTCCACGGACAGCTACACCCCGACCGAGGCGATCTGGCGTTGGGTGGTCGCGCGGGACCAGAGCTGCATCTGGCCCGGGTGTGGCCGGCCGGCCTCGGTCGTGGAGCTGGACCACCGGATCCCCTTCCCGCTCGGGAAGACCTCGACCCAGAACCTCCAGCCGCTGTGCCGCAAGCACCACCTCGTGAAGCACTCGGAAGGGTTCGACGTCGTGCAGGAGGCGGACGGCTCGTACACCTGGACGAGCCGGTTCGGCAGCGTCTTCCGGATGCCGGTGCCGGAACATCCCGTCCCGGCGCGGCCGGTGCGGCCGGCGCGGCCGGCGCGGCTGGCGCGCGACGCGAGCGACCCGGCCCAGGCGAGCGACCCAGCCCAGGCGGTCGACCCGGCCCAGGCGAGCGCGCAGGCGGTCGACGTCGAGGCTGAGTTCACGTCACTCATGGAGCGTGAGTTCCGGGCGGGCATCGCGAGCTGCCAGCCATGAGCCACTCCGAAGAACGATCCCGAGCGGACCATCGCCGGGCAGTACACCCTGTACCGCACCTGAGGCGCCGCCTATCGTGCGAGACATGGAGTTGACCGTCGTCGAGGCTGACATCACCCAGCAGCAGGTGGATGCGATCGTCAATGCCGCCAACGCACAGCTGCGGCCGGGCGGCGGGGTGTCCGGCGCCATCCACGCTGCGGGCGGGCCGGCGATCTGGGCGGCCGCCCGGGAGCGGTTCCCCGACGGCCTGCCGACCGGGCAGGCCGGTGCCACGACAGCGGGCGAGCTTCCGGCGCAGTGGGTGATCCACGTCGTCGGGCCCGTCTACGGCGACGGGACGCGCGACGAGCTGGTCTCCTGCTACGTCAACGCGCTGCGGGTTGCCGACGAGATCGGTGCCCGGACAGTGGCATTTCCACTGATCTCGGCGGGCATCTACGGCTGGCCCCGCGACGACGCGATCCGCGTTGCCGTCGACACCCTGCTCTCGACGCCCAGCTCCGTGACGGAGGCCCGGCTCGTGGCATTCGGGCGGTCGACGTACGAAGCGATGCTTGCCGCGGTCCAGTAGCTCCGATTCGACGAAGCCCGCGCCGCCTTAATGACGACATGCCGTTTTTAGCGCCTCTCGACGTGCCCTCACATGTGTCGCTGAGATGGCAATTTCTATGACAAGAGGCATGTGTCGGAATCTTGGCTGTGAAGCACGTTTCGCCTTACTACAAAGGCGATCGAGGGTCATCAGGGTAGATCTGAACTACCCAGGATGAGGGTGTCGCTAGACGAATGACGCACCTAGTGTCGAACCAGCCATTGGGGGGTCTGGCGCAGTTCATGTGCTAGTGACATCAATTCCCGGCATGGGCATGTCGGGCGGTGGGGAGTGAAGCACGAATGGTGCATGTAAAACACAAGCGAGGACACCAAAGTCGGGCTACGAACTCGCGCCCGATGCGGGTAGCAGCCTCTGTCCTGTTGATCATCTTTGCCCTGGGCGCGGCCAGCCCGTCGCTCGCCGACCAAGGCGGCAACGGCAAGGGCAACGGCCCCGAGAACAGCAGCGCGAGCGAGAACGGCAACGCGAGCACTCAGGGTCAGGAGAATGGAAGGGCGTTCGAGGAGAGCGAGAGCTCGTCCGATGCGTCAAACGCGGAGTCGAGCGCCGGCACGAGCAGTGACTCCTCGAGCCACTCGACTTCTGGCTCGACCACGAGCCCACAGCCGCTCAGCAACGCCGACAAGAACGACGGCGGCGCGAACGGTCAGTGCCCGGGCGGGCCGTACTGCTCGACCAGGGACGGCAGCGAGTCGGAGAACGGCAACGGCAACGGCGAAGCCAAGGGCAAGCCCTGCGCGGGTTGCGTCGGCAAGGCCGACAACAAGAACCCGAAGGGCCAGAAGCCGAACGGCAAGAAGGACGGCAACCGGGGCTACGAGTGTGACAAGAACAAGGGTGTAGGCAAGGGCAACCCGGCGCACTCCGGCTGCAAGAAGGAGGAGAAGCCGACGCCGACGCCGACCCCGACGCCGACCCCGACGCCGACTCCGACGCCGACTCCGCCGACGCCTCCGGCTCCGCCGACGCCTCCGGCTCCGCCGGCACCTCCGGCACCTCCGGCTCCGCCGGCACCGCCGGTCGTGGCACCGAGCGAAGGGGTCCTTCCGCCAACGGGTGCCAGCTCACTCGAGACGGCCATGGGACTGGGTGGCGCGGCGATGCTGCTCGCCGGGGCGTTAGTGCTCCTGAGGCGCAGGCTGAGCTGACCCCCCACCCGACTCCGGGGGCGGTCGATCGGCCCCCCATGCCGATCACCGGAGTCGAAACAAGCGGGCGGCAGTCCTCATCCGAGGACTGCCGCCCGTGTCTTGTCGCGGGGTCGTGCGCGGAGACAGAGTCAGCGAGGCGCCATCCGGAGGGCGCCGTCCATGCGGATGACCTCGCCGTTGAGGTAGTCGTGGTCGATGATCGCGAGCGCGAGCTGGGCGTACTCCTCGGGCCGCCCGAGACGCTGCGGGAACGGCACGCCCGAGGCGAGGCCCGCCCGGAACTCATCGCTCACGGTCGCGAGCATCGGGGTCTCGACGATTCCCGGCGCGATGGTCATCACCCGGATGCCGTACTGCGCGAGGTCCCGGGCCGCGGGGAGGGTCAGCCCGACGATGCCGCCCTTCGACGAGGAGTACGCGGCCTGGCCGACCTGGCCGTCGTACGCCGCGATGCTCGCGGTGTTGATGATGACGCCGCGCTGGTTGTGCTCGTCGGCCTCGGTCTTCGCGATCTCCTCGGAGGCGAGTGCGAGGACGTTGAAGGAGCCGACCAGGTTGACCTGGACCACCTTGGCGTAGAAGGCGAGGTCGTGGACGCCCTTCTTGCCGAGGATCCGCATCGACGGCCCGACGCCGGCGCAGTTCACCACCGTCCGAAGCGGTACGTCGGACCCTGCCGCCTGTGCGACGCCCGCGCGCACCTGCTCCTCGTCCGTGACGTCCACCGCGACGTACTCGACACCGTCGACGGCGGGTGCCTTCTCGATCGAGGAGGGGAGGTCGAAGGCGAACACCCTCGCGCCCTGCTTGGCGAGCGCCTCGGCCGTCGCGCCTCCGAGACCGGACGCGCCACCGGTGACGACGGCGGCGGTGTTGTCGAGCTTCATGGACTGCACTCCTTCTGGGTCAATGGTTCGGACCCAGGGTAGGGCGTCCGAGAGCGAGCGCCGCGACGGCCGGGGTCGTGCGGTTGAGCCAGGTGGAACGGCCCAGCAGGATGTAGCCCGTGGCGCCACAGCCGGCGTCGTGACCGACGAGGAGAGGGGGCGCGATGAGCGGGCAGGTGCCCGGCCCTGCCGAACGGGCCGCGAAGGCCTTCGGCGACCTCCACGGGCAGGAGCCTGCTGGTGTCTGGTTCGCTCCGGGGCGGGTGAACCTCATCGGCGAGCACACGGACTACAACGACGGCTTCGTGCTGCCGCTGGCGCTTCCGCAGGGGGTCGCGGCCGCCGGGCGTCGCCGAGACGACGCGATCCTGCGTGTGCGCTCCGGTCAGGTCGACGAACCCGTCGAGGTCGCTCTCGCCGACCTCGCTCCCGGAGCGCTGGACGGCTGGGGGGCCTACCCCGCCGCGGCTGCGTGGGCGCTGCGATCGGCGGGGCTCGGCATCGGGGGTGCCGACCTGGTCCTCGACTCGGACGTGCCCAGCGGGGCGGGCCTCTCCTCGTCGCATGCGCTGCAGTGCGCGGTGGCGCTCGCGCTCCTCGGGCTGGCCGACCTCGAGCTGGACCGCACGCAGATCGCGAAGCTGGTGCGCACTGCCGAGAACGACTTCGTCGGAGCACCCACCGGGATCATGGACCAGATGGCCTCGCTCCACGGCCGCGCCGGCCACCTGACGTTCCTCGACACCCGCACGCTCGTGGTCGAGCACGTGCTGTTCGACCTCGACGCCGCGGGGCTCGCGCTGCTGGTCATCGACAGCAGGGCGCCGCACGCACTGGTCGACGGGGAGTACGCCGAACGACGTGCTTCGTGCGAGGCAGCCGCGGCCGAGCTCGGGGTTCCTGCCCTGCGCGACGTCTCGCTCGACGAGCTCCCCGAGGCGCTCGCCCGGCTCGAGGACCCGGTTGCCGCGCGCCGTGCTCGCCACGTCGTCACCGAGAACGACCGGGTGCTCACCGTCGTCGCGACCCTCCGGGCAGGGAGGGACCCCCGGGAGATCGGGCCGTTGCTGACCGCCTCGCACACCTCGCTCCGCGACGACTTCGAGGTGACCGTGCCCCAGGTGGACACAGCCGTCGAGGCAGCGCTCTCCTCCGGTGCATGGGGGTCGCGGATGACCGGGGGAGGCTTCGGTGGGTGCGTCCTTGCCCTCGTCGACACCGACCGGGTGGGGCAGGTCGTGGTCGCTGTCGAGGAGGCCTACAGGCGGGCGGGCTTCACCCCGCCGGCGGCCTTCGTTGCCCGAGCGTCGGAGGGTGCGCGCCGGGTCCGCTGAGCCGCACGGCCGTGGCGCCGGGGTCAGCGGGCGACCGTGACCGCGCCCTTGTTCTCGCGGTCGAGGTGACGGGCGATGACCATGCGCTGGATCTGGTTCGTCCCCTCGAAGATCTGCATCACCTTCGCCTCGCGCATGTAGCGCTCGACCGGGAAGTCGCGGGTGTAGCCGTACCCGCCGAGCACCTGGACGGCGTCGGTGGTGACCTTCATGGCGTTGTCGGTGGCCACCATCTTCGCGATCGAGGCCTCTTTGCTGAACGGCAGCCCCTGGTCCTTGCGGCGGGCCGCGGACAGGACGGTCGCCCGAGCGGACTCGACCGCCGCGGCCATGTCGGAGAGCACGAACGCCAGACCCTGGTGGTGGATGATCGGCTTGCCGAAGGTCTCGCGCTCCTTGGCGTAGGCGATCGCCGTGTCGAGCGCTCCCTGGGCGAGGCCGGTTGCGACTGCGGCGATCCCGAGCCGTCCCGAGTCGAGTCCCTCGAGTGCGATCTTGAGCCCCTCGCCCTCCTCGCCGAGCCGCCGCTCGACGGGGATCCGGACGCCGTCGAAGCGCATGGTGGCGGTCGCGGAGCCGGTGAGGCCCATCTTTCGCTCGGGCGGGTCGGCGACCAGGCCGGGGGTGTCGGCCGGGACGAGGAAGCAGGAGATGCCGTTGCGGTCGTCGCTGGTGCGGGCCATCACCTTGTAGAAGTCCGCGTGACCGCCGTGGGTGGTCCAGGCCTTGGCGCCGTTGAGGACGTACTCGTCGCCGTCGCGCTTCGCGGTGGTGCGCATCGCCGCCGGGTCCGAGCCGGCGTGGGCCTCGGAGAGGCAGTAGGCACCGAGCTGCTCGCCGCTGAGCATGTCGGGCAGCCAGCGCTGCTTCTGCTCCTCCGTGCCGCGGGTGAAGAGGCCGAAGCAGGAGAGGGCGTGCACCGAGACACCGACACCGACCGAGGACCAGGCGGCGCCGATCTCCTCGAGCACCTGGAGGTAGACCTCGTACGGCTGGCCGCCGCCGCCGTACTCCTCGGGGTAGGGGAGGCTCAGCAGGCCGGCGCGACCGAGGGTCCGGAACACCTCGCGCGGGAACGCCTCGGTGGCCTCGGCCTGGGCGGCGCCCGGCAGGAGCTCCTTCTCCACGATGTCGCGGGTGAGCTCGATCAGGTCCACGGACTCTTCGGTCGGCATGACACGGGTGGCGGGCATGGGGTCCTCTCCGAGCGGGTGGCCGCGGGCAGGGCTCGCGGAGTGATACTGCAACTGGTCCGAGCGTACTGTTGTGAGTACGATCACGCCAACCGTCGATATCTCCCGGGAGGTACTCGCATGACTCCGGACGCCCGTGTCGCCGAGCTGCTGGCGACCTTCGACCGCCCCGAGCTCAACCTCGCCGAGCTCCTGTGCGACCGGCACCCCGCAGACGAGGTCGCCTTCACGATCGTCCAGCCCGACCTGTCCTCGGTCGACCTGACCTTCGGCGAGCTGCGCGAGCGCTCGTCGGCGCTCGCCGCTGCCCTGGCCGAGATGGGCGTCGAGCCCGGTGACCGGGTGGCGACCCTGATGGGCAAGTCGCTCGACTACGTCGTCACGGTGCTCGGGCTGTGGCGGGCGGGCGCGGTGCACGTGCCGCTGTTCACCGCTTTCGCGCCGCCCGCGATCGCGCTGCGCCTCGAGGGGGCGGAGGCCAAGATGGTCGTGTGCGACCCGGGGCAGCGGTCCAAGCTCGACCCTGGCGAGGACATCCCGGCCGACGCCCGCTGGGCGGTGCTGACCGTCGACGAGATGCCCAAAGGTGACCCCGCCAAGGCGCCGGTGGTGCAGGCATCCGGCGAGACCGAGTTCATCCGCCTCTTCACCTCCGGCACCACGGGGACGCCGAAGGGCGTGCCGATCCCGGTCAAGGCGGTCGCGTCGTTCGTGACCTATCTCGAGTACGGGCTGTACGTCACCGAGGACGACGTCTTCTGGAACGCCGCTGACCCCGGCTGGGCGTACGGCCTCTACTACGCGATCATCGCGCCGATGGCCGCCGGTCGTCGCTCGCTCCTGCTTCAGGCCGGGTTCTCCACCGACCTGACCTGGCAGGTCCTCTCGACCTTCGGGGTCACGAACCTCGCCGCAGCCCCGACCGTGTTCCGCTCTCTGCGCAGCGCAGGCGGCGACATCCCCGGCGACCTGCGGCTGCGCCGCATGAGCTCGGCCGGCGAGCCCCTGAACCCGGAGATGGTCACGTGGGCGAAGGAGACGCTCGGGGTGCCGATCCACGACACCTACGGCCAGACCGAGCTCGGCATGTGCGTCGTCAACGGCTGGCACCCGGACGTCAGCGGGCCCGTCAAGGAGGGCTCGATGGGTCGCCCGATGCCGGGCTGGTCGATGGCGGTGCTCGAGGACCTGTCCGACGAGCACGCCGCTCCGGGTGAGCTCGGCAGGGTCGCCGTCGACCTCGCGAACAGTCCTGGCATGTGGTTCAGCGGGTACGTCGACGCGCCCGAGAAGACCGCCGAGCGGTTCAGCCCCGACGGTCGCTGGTACCTCACGGGCGACGCCGGGACCATGGACGAGGACGGCTACATCTTCTTCTCCGCTCGTGATGATGACGTGATCATCATGGCCGGGTACCGCATCGGGCCCTTCGAGGTCGAGTCGGTCCTCGTCGCCCACCCGTCCGTCGCCGAGGCGGCCGTCGTGGGGATGCCCGACGAGCTGCGCGGCGAAGTCATCGAGGCGTTCGTCGTCCTGGCCCCAGGGGTCGCGGCCTCCGACGAGCTCGCGGACTCCCTGAAGCAGCGGGTCAAGACCAAGCTCGCCGCCCACGCCTACCCGCGAACGGTCCACTTCGTCGAGGAGCTGCCCAAGACGCCGAGCGGCAAGATACAGCGGTTCGTGCTGCGCTCGCGGGGTGCGGCGGGGGCATGACCGCCCGTCGACGTACCGCTCGGCAGGTGGAGCTGCTCGACCGCCTCGTCGAGCTGATGGCTGCCGAGGGGTTCTCGCAGTTCACCCTGGACGACCTGGCCCTGCGGCTGCGCTGCTCGAAGACCACGTTGTACGCACTGGCACCGACCAAGCAGCAGCTCGTCGTCGAGGTCGTGAAGCAGTACTTCCGGTCGGCCGTCGTCACGGTCGAGGCGCGCGTGGAGGCGGCGACCGGCCCCTCGGAGCGGGTCGCGGCCTACCTCGACGCCGTCGCGGAGTACCTCCAGCCGCTGTCGCGCGCGTTCATGGACGACCTCTCGGACTTCCCTCCGGCCGCGGAGGTGTACCGGCAGAACACCGCCGCCGCGGCCGCGCGCATCCGCGAGCTGATCGGCGAAGGGGTCGAGGCAGGGGCCTTCCGTCCGGTGCACGCAGCGTTCGTCGCCGAGATCGTCGCGGTGGGGATGTTCGAGATCCAGCGCGGGGAGATGTTCGCGCGGCTCGAGATGAGCGACGCGGACGCCTACGCCGAGCTCGCCTCGCTCGTCGTACACGCCCTGGCCGCGTGAGCCCGGGCTAGCCGGCCGACCCCGCGGGCTCCTCCTCCGCCTCTTGGCCGGTCAGCCGGAGGATGAGGTACCCCAGGACCGCGGCGACCAGGCTCCCGACCAGGATGCCGAGCTTGGCGATCTCCACGACCTCCACGTCGCTGAAGGCCAGGTTGGCGATGAAGATCGCGACCGTGAACCCGATGCCCGCCGTCATCGCGACCCCGAGCAGGTGCGCCGGGGTCATGCCGGAGGGGTAGCGCCCGAGCCCGGTCTTCTCGGTGAGCCAGGCGGCCCCGAAGATACCCAGGGTCTTGCCGAGCACGAGCCCGAGTGCGATGCCGAGCACGACCGGGTCGCCGAGCCACTCGCCGAGGGGCACGTCGGGGTAGGGGACGCCTGCGTTGGCGAAGGCGAACAGCGGCACGATGCCGAACGCGACCCAGGGCGTGAGGCTCTTCTCGATGCGGTGCAGCGGCGACTGCGACTCCCTCGTGAGGCGACGGATCTCGCGCAGCGTGTGGTCGTTCTCCTCGTGCTCGTCGGCGGTGACCACACCGTCCTCGTTGCGGGAGACGACCTCGCTCACCAGCTGCGTGGCCACGGGCGGGTAGAGGTTGGGCGGCAGCAGCGCGAACGCCGGTGTGACCAGGCCGAACGCGACACCGATGATCGTGGCGTGGACGCCGGACTCGTGCAGGGCGTACCACCCGATCACGCCGAGGATGATGTAGGCCGACAGCGCGCGGACGCGCATCTTCTGCAGGACGAGCGCCGCGGCAACCGTTCCCGCGGCGGCGGCCAGCCACCCGAACGCGATCCCGCCGCTGTAGAAGACAGCGATGACCAGGATGGCCCCGAGGTCGTCGACGATCGCGAGGGTCAGCAGGAACAGCCGCGCTCCGAGGGGCACCCTGCTGCCGAGCGCCGCGAGCAACGCCACAGCGAAGGCGATGTCGGTGGCCATCGGGATCCCCCAGCCCTGGAGGTTCCCGGTGCCGAGGTTGAAGGCGACGTAGATCAGGGCCGGCACGATCATGCCGCCCACGGCTGCCACGATCGGCAGCGCCGCGGCCTTGGGGTCACGCAGCTCGCCGAAGACCATCTCGCGTTTGATCTCGAGCGACACGAGCAGGAAGAACAGCGTCATCAAGCCGTCGTTGACGATCGCGTGCAGCGACAGCTCGAGGACGTGGAGGTCGCCGAGGTCGATGGCGAACTCGGTCTCCCAGAAGTGCTCGTAGGCCTCGAAGAGCCCCGTGTTGGCGATGAGCAGCGCCGCGACCGTCGCGATCAGGATGGCGATCGCGCTGCTGGTCTCGACCGCCATCAGGCTCTGGATCGGTCGGACCAGCTTCGAGGGGACGAAACGGTCGGTCTCCCGCCAGCTGTGTGCCAGCACCTGCCGTGAGTCCTCCGACGGCGACTTCAGGGGCACCGAATCCTTCGGCGGCTGGGCGGGCGGCTGAGCAGGCGTCATCATCACGTCCTCGAGATAGCGGTGGCCACAGGCTACCTGCGGCACCTCGCCGCCGACTCGCGCCTACGGGGACGAGGCGGCGCCGACCATGCGCAGGGCGAGCTCGCCGTAGTGGTCGGCGATCTCGGCCGGGGTCCAGGCGCCCTCGTCGCGGTACCACCGCGCGACGTCGATGCCGAGCGACAGCAGGGCGAGCGAGGTCATGTGGGGGTCGGGTGTGCTGAACACCCCGGCCGTGACGCCGCGCTCCACGACCCCGCGCATCTCCTGCTCGATCCGGCGGCGAATGGCCGCGATCTCCTCGAGGTGCTCCGGTGAGAGCGCGTGCAGCTCGTAGTTCACGATGCGCGCGCCGGTGTGCCCCTCGGCGTGGCGCACGACGAAGGCGTGTACGACGGCCAGCAGCTGCTCGCGCGGGTCGTCGGAGGTGGCCACGGCGGATTGGACCAGCTCGAGGGTCTCGACGTGACCGGCGCGGCTGATCTGGTGGAGCAGGTCCTCCTTGGAGCGGTGGTGGACGTAGAGCGCAGCGGGGCTCATCCCGGCGCCCGAGGCGATGTCGCGGGTCGTCGTACCGTGAAAGCCCTTCGCTGCGAACGACTCGACCGCGGCCGCCATGAGACGGGCCCGGGCGTCTTGACTCACCTGCTCCACGTGAGGAACGCTAAGCGAACGCTTACCTGCTAAGCAAGCGCTTAGCGCCGATGTCTCGCGGAAGGGCACGAGTGGTGAACAGGTTCGAGGGCAAGGTCGCGATCGTCACGGGCGCGAGCCGGGGGATCGGGTACGCGGTCGCCGAGCGGCTCGTCGCCGAGGGGGCGAAGGTGACCATCACCGCCCGCAAGCAGGAGGCCCTCGACGAGGCAGTCGAGAAGCTCGGCGGTCCCGAGGTCGCGCTCGCCGTGGCCGGCAAGGGAGACAACCCCGACCACCAGGCCGACGCGGTCGCGCGGACCATCGACACCTTCGGCAGCCTCGACCTGCTGGTCAACAACACGGGCATCAACCCGGTGTACGGGCCGATGATCGAGCTCGACCTCGACGCGGCCCGCAAGATCTTCGAGGTCAACTGCCTCTCCGCGCTGTCGTGGGCCCAGCGGGCGCACAAGGCGTGGATGGGCCAGCACGGCGGCTCGATCGTCAACATCTCCTCGGTCGGCGGGCTCAAGCCGGCGCCCGGCATCGGCTTCTACGGCTCCAGCAAGGCGATGCTCAACCACATCACCCAGGAGCTCGCCGTCGAGCTCGGTCCGGACATCCGGGTCAACGCCGTCGCCCCGGGCGTGGTGAAGACGAAGTTCGCGACCGCGCTCTACGAGGGCAAGGAGGCGGAGGTGGCCTCGACGTACCCCCTCCAGAGGCTCGGCGTGCCCAGCGACGTCGGCAGCGTCGTGGCCTTCCTGCTCTCCGACGACGCCGCGTGGGTGACCGGCCAGATCCTCGTCATCGACGGCGGACTGACCCTGACCGGCGGGGTCTGAGATGGAGGTCGCGGGGCCAGGCGTCGAGGGGCTGGGCGTCGTCGTCACGGGCGCCGGCCACGGGATCGGCCGGGCGCTCGCGCAGCGGATGGCCGCGGAGGGTGCGCGGGTCGTGGTGAACGACCTCGACGAGGCGGCAGTGGAGGCGGTGGCGACCGAGATCGGCGGGATCGCGGCGCCCGGGGACGCGGCGAGCGAGGACGGCGTCACGGCGCTCATCGAGACGGCCCGCGACCACCTGGGCAGGATCGACGTCTACTTCGCCAACGCAGGCATCGACGTCGGCCAGGGCCTCGACGCCCCCGCCGAGGACTGGGCCCGTTCGATCGACGTCAACGTGATGGGCCACGTCCGGGCCGCGCAGCAGCTCGTGCCGGAGTGGCTCGAGACAGGCGGCGGACGGTTCGTCGTCACGGCGTCGGCGGCCGGCCTCCTCACCATGCTCGGCAGCCCGACGTACTCCGTCACCAAGCACGCGGCGGTCGGCTTCGCTGAGTGGCTCTCGGCCACCTACGGCCACCGCGGCGTGGTCGTGCAGGTGATCTGCCCGCAGGGTGTGAAGACGCGGATGCTCGACGACGCGGGTCCCCTGACCGAGCTGCTCTCCCGCGACACCGCGCTCGAACCCTCCGACGTGGCGGACGCGGTCTGGGAGGCCCTGCAGGACGACCGGTTCCTGGTCCTCCCGCACCCGGAGGTCGCGCAGTACTACGCCCTCCGCGCCACCGACACCGACCGGTGGCTGGCAGGGATGCGCAAGCTGCAGGCCAAGCTCGATGGGGCTGCTTCGTGACCGCGGAGCTTCCGGGCCTCGACCTCGACGCCTTCCGCACCTGGTTCGAGCAGGCCTGCCCCGGAGAGGTCACCGGCTCGCTGAGCGGGTCGCTCATCCCCGGCGGGAAGTCGAACCTCACCTACGTGGTCGGCGACGGCCACCGCGAGTGGGTGGTACGACGCCCTCCGCTCGGCCATGTCCTCGCGACCGCCCATGACATGACGCGCGAGCACCGCGTGATGACCGCGCTGCACGACACCGACGTACCCGTCCCGCGGACCTATGCGCTCTGCGAGGACGAGGACGTGCTCGGCTCGCCGTTCTACGTCATGGAGCGGGTGCACGGTACGCCGTACCGCACCGCCGGCGAGCTGGCCGCACTCGGGCCCGACCGCACCGCCGCGATCGCGCGCAGGACCGTCGAGACCCTCGCCACCTTGCACTCCGTCGACCCGGCTGCCGTGGGGCTCGACGACTTCGGCCGGCCCGAGGGCTTCCTCGAGCGGCAGGTTCGTCGCTGGAAGAAGCAGCTCGACGCGTCGCGCAGCCGCCCACTGAAGGGGGCCGACGAGCTGCACGACCTCCTCGCCGCGGGGATCCCGGCCGAGCAGACTCCGGCGATCGTGCACGGCGACTACCGCCTCGACAACCTCCTCCTCGACCAGCACGACCGGGTGGCCGCCGTGCTCGACTGGGAGATGGCCACCCTCGGCGACCCGCTGACGGACGTGGCCCTGATGCTCGTCTACGGCGACCTGGCGCGGCTGACCGACTCCGTGGCCGATGCCGCGTCCGCGCCCGGCTACCTCGCCGGCGACGAGGTGGTCGCCCTCTACGCCGAGCGCAGCGGCCGCGACCCGTCCGCGATGGGCTTCTACCTCGGCCTCGCCTCCTTCAAGCTCGCCGTGATCTTGGAGGGCATCCACTTCCGCCACACCCAGGGCCAGACCGTGGGCGAGGGGTTCGACTCGATCGGCGCCGCCGTCGAGCCGCTGCTCGCCACGGGCCTCACCTCGTTGAAGGAGCACTGACATGGAGTTCGCCTACGACGCCCGCACCCAGGAGCTGCGCGAGCAGCTGCTCGCGTTCATGGACGAGCACGTCTATCCCAGCGAGGCGCTCTTCCACGAGCAGCTCGGCGAGCTCGACGACCGGTGGGCCTGGACCCGGGTGCCGGTCATGCAGCAGCTCCGGGCGGAGGGGAGGAAGACCGCGCTCTGGAACGCCTTCCTCCCGAGCGAGCGGGGTGCGGGCCTGACCAACCTGCAGTACGCCCCGCTGGCCGAGATCACCGGCCGCAGCGGCCACCTCGCGCCCGCGGCCTTCAACTGTGCCGCCCCCGACACGGGCAACATGGAGGTCCTCACGCTCTTCGGCAGCGAGGAGCAGAAGGAGCGCTGGCTCGAGCCGCTGCTCGCCGGTGACATCAGGTCCGCCTTCGCGATGACCGAGCCCGACGTGGCCTCCTCCGACGCCACGAACATCCAGACCAGCATCGTCCGCGACGGCGACGAGTACGTCATCAACGGCCGCAAGTGGTGGATCACCGGGGCGATGAACCCCGACTGCGAGATCTTCATCGTGATGGGCAAGACCGACCCCGACGCGGACCGGCACCGCCAGCAGTCGATGATCCTCGTCCCGCGCGGCACCCCCGGCCTGGTGGTGAAGCGCGGCATGGAGGTGTTCGGCTATGACGACCACGAGCACGGTGGCCACGCGGAGCTCGAGTTCAACGACGTGCGGGTGCCCGCATCGAACCTGGTCGGCGAGGAGGGGCAGGGGTTCGCCATCGCTCAGGCCCGCCTCGGTCCCGGCCGGATCCACCACTGCATGCGCGCCATCGGCATCGCCGAGCGCGCGATCGAGCTGATGTGCACGCGGTCGGTGGAGCGCGAGGCGTTCGGCAAGCCACTGGCCCGGCAGGGCGTGGTGCGCGAGTGGATCGCCGAGTCGCGGATGCGCGTCGAGCAGCTCCGGCTGCTGGTGCTCAAGACCGCCTGGCTGATGGACACCGTCGGCAACAAGGGCGCGCACACCGAGATCCAGGCCATCAAGATCGCCACACCCGCGACCGTCGAGTGGATCCTCGACAAGGCGATCCAGACCCACGGCGGTGCAGGACTCTCCCAGGACTTCCCGCTGGCCCAGTCGTTCGCCGGGATCAGGACGCTCCGCTTCGCCGACGGCCCCGACGAGGTGCACAAGATGGCGCTGGCCCGGCACGAGATCAAGAGGCAGGTGGGACTGTGACCTCCTCGGACGACATCCGGAGCGACCTCGCGGCGAGGGTCGAGCAGCTGCTGTCGACGTACCCGCCGGCGACGACGGACCGCCTCGACTTCCTGCGCGCACGCTTCGACGCGGGCCTCGCCTGGGTGCACTTCCCTGAGGGGTTGGGCGGGCTCGGCCTCGCGCGCGGCTTCCAGGCGTACGTCGACCAGCTGCTCGACGAGGCCGGGGCGCCGGACAACGAGCCCCGCAAGATCGGGATCGGCCTGGGCATGGCGGCGCCGACGATCCTGGCCTTCGGCACCGAGGAGCAGAAGCAGGAGCTGCTGCGACCGCTGTGGACCGGTGAGGAGGTGTGGTGTCAGCTGTTCAGCGAGCCCGGCGCCGGATCCGACCTCGCGGCGCTCGCGACCCGGGCCGTGCGTGAGGGCGACGGGCCGGACGCGAACTGGGTGGTCAGCGGGCAGAAGGTGTGGACCTCCTCCGCGCAGAATGCGCAGCGGGCGATCCTCGTCGCGCGCACCGACGCCGAGGCGCCGAAGCACGCCGGCCTGACCTACTTCCTCGCCGACATGCGCGACCCGGGCGTGGAGGTGCGTCCGCTGCGCCAGCTCACCGGCGAGGCGGAGTTCAACGAGGTCTTCCTGACCGACGTGCGCATCGCCGACGCCTACCGTCTCGGCGAGGTCGGCGAGGGCTGGAAGGTCGCCAACGCCACCTTGATGAACGAGCGGATCGCCATCGGCGGCCAGGCCGCGCCGCGCGAGAGCGGCATGATCGGCAAGGTCGCAGAGACCTGGCGGGAGCGGCCGGAGGTGCGCACGCCCGCCCTGCACGACCGGTTGATGTCCGGCTGGGTCGAGGCGGAGGTGTTCAGGCTGATGGGTCTGCGCCTGCGCCAGAAGCTCGCCGTCGGCGCACCGGGCCCCGAGGGCTCGGCGATGAAGCTGACCTTCGCGCGGCTCGCCCAGGAGCTCAGCGGCCTCGAGGTGGAGATGCTCGGCGAGGACGGCCTGCGGTACTCCGACTGGACGATGACCCGGCCGGAGCAGGTCGACTTCACCGGCCGCGACGCCGGCTACCGCTACCTCCGGGCGAAGGGCAACTCCATCGAGGGCGGTACCTCGGAGATCCTGCGCAACATCGTCGCCGAGCGGGTGCTCGGGCTTCCCTCCGAGCCGCGCGTCGACAAGGACATCCCCTGGAAGGACATCCCGCGATGAGCCCGAGCACACACGAGCCGAACCTGCTCTACACCGACGTCGAGGACTCCCTGCGCTCGACGGTCCGTGACCTGTTGGACGACCGGTGCCCGGCGGAGTCGGTCATCGCGCTCTACGACGGTGACTGCTCGGCGCTGGTGCCGCTGTGGCAGTCGCTGGCCGTGGACCTCGGGCTCGCCGGGTTGCTGGTGCCAGAGTCTCTCGGCGGCGCCGGGGCCTCTGCCCGCGAGGCAGCGGTGGTGCTCGAGGAGCTCGGGCGGTCCGTCGCGCCCGTTCCGTTCCTGACCAGCGCCGTGGTGGCCACGGCGGTGCTGGGTTTCGCCGGTTCCGGCCAGGTGCAGGGGAGTGCCGCGGCAAAGCTGCTGTCGGGGCTCGCTTCGGGGGAGCGTACGGCGGCGCTGGCGATCCCGCTCTCAGCCGGCAACGCCGCGGACGTGGCGGTCCTGGCCGATGTCACAGCAGACGCTGACGGTGCCCTCACCGGCAAGGTCACCTCCGTGGCCGGTGCCCTGGAGGCGGATGTGCTTCTGGTGCCGGTGGCGGTCCTGGGTGACGGAGGCGTCGTCGGCGGGGTCGAGGTGCACGCGGTGGAGGCGTCGAACGTGACGCTCACGCCGGTGACCTCGCTGGACATGAGCAGGCAGGTCGCCGACCTCGCCTTCGACGGTGCGCAGTCGCGGGTCGTCGTACCCGCTGCGGCAGGGGAGCAGGCCGTCCGTCACGCGCTGCAGCTCGGCGCCGCCCTGCTCGCCTCCGAGCAGGTGGGCATCGCGCAGTGGTGCCTGGACAGCACCGTCGCCTACCTCAGGGAGCGCCGGCAGTTCGGCCGGGTCGTCGGCGGCTTCCAGGCCCTCAAGCACCGGCTCGCCGACCTCTACACGGTCGTCGAGCAGTCTCGTGCGGCTGCCAGGTACGCCGCTGCGACGGCTGCCGAGGGTCACCCGGACGCGGAGGTCGCCGCCTCGGTGGCACAGGCGTACTGCGCCGAAGTCGCTGTGAAGGCGGCGGAGGAGTGCGTGCAGCTGCACGGCGGGATCGGCATGACCTGGGAGCACCCGGCGCACCTGTACCTCAAGCGCGCCAAGGCCGACCAGATCGCGTTCGGCAGCCCGACCGCCCACCGGTCGCGACTGGCAGAGCTGGCGGACCTTCCCGCCTGAGCGACCGGGCGCCCCGGCCGTGGGTCAGGCGATCCGGCGGCCCGTGATCTTGCGCCAGCGGATCCGGACGTAGAGATGGCGCGGGCCCTGGGCCCACGGCTTCGGGTCGTGCGCCCAGCGGATCTCCTCGAGCTCCTCGGTGTCGTTGACCATCTCTCCCTTGCCGACGACGACGACACTCCACCCCTGGTGCGTCTCGGCATCGATGTGGTCCACCTCGAAGGCGATGTCGCCCGACCAGGCGAAGGTCCCCAGGACGCTGTACGGGGTGGTCCGGAAGACCACGGCGTCCTTGTGGACGGCATAGTTGACGGGGACCACGTGGGGTCCCTCAGGCGTGCAGATCGCGGCCCTGCCCACCACGCCCGAGGCCAGCAGCTCGACGCACTCCTCGGCCTCCAGCTCGCGCATCCTGGCCATGGTCACTGTCCCTTCCGGGTAGGGGTCACCAGCACCTCCAGCATGGCCGAGCCAGACGTCCCTGCCATGGGGCAAAGGACCCGAGCCCGAAGGTCTTGCGCCACGGCGGGCTATGTTCATACACCTCGCGTCCCCGGCGAACCCGCCGCACGAAGCCCGGCCCAGCAGAGGAGTCCCATGCCCGTCGACCCGCACATCGCACCCCTGCTCGAGGTTCTCGCGACGGTCCCGCCCATGAGCGCTGGTACGCCGGAGGAGGCCCGGGACGCGTTCCGCCGGCTCACCGTCGAGGGGCGTCCAGCCGAGGCCGTCGTACCCGTCCACTCGGTGGAGGAGCTGCGCATCCCCGGGCCCGAGGGGGACCTGCCTGCTCGGGTCTACCGCCCGGATGCCGAGGGGCCGGTGCCCACGGTCGTCCTCTTCCACGGTGGCGGGTGGGTCATCGGCGACCTTGACACGCACGACAACACCGCTCGCAGCATCTGCCGGGACTGCCAGGCCGTCGTGGTCTCGGTGGCCTACCGGCTCGCCCCGGAGGCGCCCTTCCCGGCCGCTGTCGACGACGCGGTCGCGGCGACCCGTTGGGCCGGCGAGCGGCTTGCCGACCTCGGCGGGGACCACCGGCTGGCCGTCGCGGGGGACAGCGCGGGCGGGAACCTGGCTGCCGTCGTGGCGCAGCAGCTGCGCGACTCGGACGGTCCCGCGCTGTGTGCGCAGCTGCTCGTCTACCCCGGCACCGACGTGCCAGGCGACTACCCGTCGCGCACCGAGAACGCCGAGGGGTACTTCCTCGACCTCGACACGATGGCGTGGTTCCTCGGTCACTACGCCCCTGACGCCTCGGTGTACGGCGACCCGCGGGTCTCGCCGATGCGCCACCCGGACCTGGTGGGACTGCCGCCTGCGGTCGTGGTCACCGCGGAGCTCGATCCCCTGCGCGACGAGGGGGAGGCCTTCGCTGGGCGGCTGTCCGAGGCCGGAGTCGCGGTGGAGGTGCGCCGCTTCGACGGGATGATCCACGGCTTCCTCGACATGGGTGCCTACTCGCCCGGGGCACAGGCAGCCATCGACGAGACGCTCGCCCTCTTCGCGAAGGTTCTCGCCCGCTGAACCTCCCGTGCGGCACCACCTGGTCTGGGTGAGCCACGCGCGGCCGACCGCCAGGCCCTCGCTGTCAGCGCTGGTGCCGGGTGGAGGCGCGAGCGACCAGCTCCGGCGTGAACTCGACGCGGCGATGGGCGTGGTCGGGGTTCGTGGCCTCGTCGAGCAGCAGCTCTCCGGCAGCTCGTCCCAGCTTGCGCCGCGGCTGGCGCAC
>DATICF010000122.1:0-13744 GCA_035456965.1 Nocardioidaceae bacterium | reverse complement strand
GCTCTGGGACGACGAGGTCTGGGACGACGAGGACTTCCGACCCGGCGGCGCCGGCTGGGTCGGGCGCGGCCTCGTGTGGGCCCTCCTCGCCTGGCTGGTGCTCCTGCTGCCGGTGAACAAGCTCTCGCCGTTCGAGGTGGGGGTCGCCGACATCGACGTACTCTCCCTCGCCGTCATCTACGCGATCGGCGGGCTCTCGCTCAACGTGCTCCTCGGCTACGCCGGACAGATCTCGCTGGGGCACCAGGCGTTCGTGGGGCTCGGCGCGTTCACCTCGGCCTTCATCGTCACGAACCTCCAGCTGAGCTTCTGGCTCGCGGTCGCGGTCGCGGCGGCGTTCGGGGCGCTCCAGGCGACCTTGCTCGGGGCGATCTCCCTGCGCCTGAGCGGTCTCTACTTCGCGCTGGTGACCCTGGCCTACGGCACCTTCGCAGAAGAGACCCTCTTCGGCATCGCCGCGATCACCGGCGGCGAGGGCGGCAAGCCGGCGCCACGGCCGATGGGCTTCGAGAGCGGCTACGCCTACTACTACCTGTGCCTGGGCTTCCTCGCGCTCGTGCTCTGGCTCGACTGGCGGCTCACCCGGTCCAAGGGCGGGCGGGCGCTCGCCGCGCTGCGCGAGAACCCACGCGTCGCCTCGTCGTACGGGATCAACGTGAAGGCCTACATCCTGCTGGCATTCGCGCTGTCGGGGATCTTCGCGGGCATCGCCGGGTCGCTCATGGCGCACCGCGACGAGGTGATCGTCGGCAGCAGCTTCGACTTCCGGCTCGCGCTGCTGTTCATCCTGATGACGGTCGTCGGCGGCCTGCGCAACCGGGTCGGCGTGGTGATCGGGTCGGCGTTCTTCGCCCTGCTCGAGGAGAAGCTGCTCGTGACGATGCTCGAGAAGGTGGTCGGCTTCGTCCTCGCGCCGTTCGGCGGCGACTGGACGCTCACCAGGTTCTTCGAGGAGACGCTCGGGCTACCGCTCGAATTCGTCGGGCTCATCGTCGGGCCGGTGCTGCTGCTCCTGACGCTCACGATGTACCCCGGCGGGATCGGCCAGCAGGTCGCGCCGATCAGGTTCTGGCTCACCGGCCACCGTTTTGACCGGCACGCGGGAGCCGTGACCGAGGTGGAGGTGAACGATGTCCGTGCTTGAGGTCGAGGCCCTGAGCATCCACTTCGGAGGCATCAAGGCCCTGCAGGAGGTGAACCTGCGGGCCGGCGAGTGGGAGATCGTCGGCATCATCGGGCCCAACGGCGCCGGCAAGACCACGCTGTTCAACTGCATCACCGGCTTCTACCAGCCCACCCACGGGCAGGTCCGCTACCGCGGCCGCGACATCTCGCGCATGCCGGTGCACCAGCGCACCGCCCTCGGCATCGGCCGGACGTTCCAGAACGTCGGGCTGGTCAAGGGCACGACCGTGCTGGAGAACCTGATGACAGCCCAGCACCTCGCAGTGGCCTACGACCCCTGGCTGGGCATCGCCGGGAGCCCCGGCAGCTTCGCCGAGGAGCGACAGGTGCGCGAGCGGGGCGACCAGATCCTCGGACTCCTCGACCTCGAGGAGGTCACCCACGAACGCGTGGCCGACCTGCCCTACGGCGTCCTGAAGCGGGTCGAGATCGCGGCCGTGCTCGCCACCGACCCCGACCTGCTCCTCCTCGACGAGCCGGGCTCCGGCATGGGACCCGAGGAGGCGCACGAGCTCGGCGACACGCTCCTCGCGCTGCGCAAGGAGTTCGGCCTGACCATCGTGATGATCGACCACCACGTCCCGCTCGTCACCCGGGTCTCCGACTTCATGTACTGCCTGAACTTCGGGGAGGTCCTCGCCGAGGGCTCCCCCGACGTCGTACGCCGGCACCCGGAGGTCGTGCGCGCCTACATGGGCGAGGACGCCGCTCCCGACCCGAGCGACACCACCGTGATGGAGCCGGTCCCGGCCGGGGAGGGGGTCTGAGATGGCGCTGCTCGAGATCAGCGACCTCGTCGTCGGCTACGGCCCCCACCCGGTTCTGCACGGGGTCGACCTCGTGGTCGAGGAGGGCGAGGTGTGTGTGCTCCTCGGTCTCAACGGAGCCGGGAAGACCACCACCGTCAGCACGATCGCCGGCCTGCTGAGGCCCGACTCGGGGCGGGTCGCCTTCGACGGGAAGTCGCTGGGCCGCAAGGCCCCCTCGGCCCGCGTGCGCAGCGGGATCGCGCTGTGCCCCGAAGGCCGGAGGGTCTTCCCCCGGCTGACCGTCCGGCAGAACCTCCGCCTGGGCGCCTGGACCCAGCGCCGCCACCCCAAGGTCGTGCGGGGCCAGCTGGAGCAGGTGCTCGACTACTTTCCCCGGCTCGCGGAGCGGGAGGACCAGCTCGCCGGCACCCTGTCGGGCGGCGAGCAGCAGATGCTCGCGATCGGACGTGCGCTCATGTCGAGGCCGAGGCTGCTCCTCGTCGACGAGGCGTCGCTGGGCCTGAGCCCGACCGTCGCGCGCACGGTCTGGGAGGTCACCTCCCGGATCAAGGCCGACGGCACCACGGTGCTGATGGTGGAGCAGAACGCCGGCGCCCTGCCCTTCGCGGACCGGGCGCTGATCATGGAGAAGGGGACGCTGGTCCACACCGCGGTGGGCCAGGAGATCCGCGACGTCAACCTGCGCGAGGCATACCTCGGGGCATAGGAGTCCGTCATGCAGAACAACCTCGGTCGACTCGGTGGCCAGCTCGGTGTCGGGCTGTGCCTCCTCGGCTTCCTGGTGATCTTCCTCGGCTGGAACGGCGCGGGAAGCCACAACTACGTGCCCGCGCAGTTCCCGTTCCTCATCTCGGGCGGTGTCGCCGGCCTCGCGGTGGTGGTGATCGGTGCAGCGATGCTCATCGTGCAGAACCAGCGCGCCGACCGGGCCAGGGTCGAGGCCGTGCTCGAGCGGCTCGTCGCAGCCGTCGAGCGGCAGGGCGCGGCCTCCGGTGCCGGTGCGGCAGCTGCCGGCGGCCTCGGCGGGTATGTCGTCGCCGGCACCTCGTCCTACCACCACCTCGACTGCAGCCTTCCCGAGGCGCGTGAGGAGGCGCAGGTCGTCCCGCTCGAGGACATCCGCACCAGCGGGCTCGAGCCGTGCCGTGTCTGCCGCCCTCCGCAGTTCGGACGCCTCGTGCCGAGCTGAAACCGGTCCGCGACATACTCGGTGGACCCGATCCACAGAGGAGCATCCATGCGCGCTGTCCAGGTAGTCCGGCTCGAGGGCCCCGCCGGGGTCGAGGTCGTGGAGGTTCCCGAACCCACGCCCGCCGAGGACCAGCTGCTCGTGGACGTGCACGCGGTCGGTGTCAGCTTCCCCGACCTGCTTCTCTCCGCTGGGCAGTACCAGCTCAAGCCGGAGCCGCCCTTCCAGCTCGGCGTGGACTTCGCCGGGATCGTGCGCTCGGCTCCGGAGGGGTCCGGCTTCACCGCGGGTGACCGGGTCGCCGCTGTCCTGCCCTACGGCGGCGGCGCCGACGTCGTGGCGCTCGGCCCCGACAGCGTCTTCCCCCTTCCCGACGCGATGAGCTTCGAGCAGGGCGCCGCGCTGCCGATGAACTACCTGACCGCACAGTTCGCTCTCGCGACCCGGGGCCAGCTTCGCGAGGGTGAGACCGTCCTCGTGCACGGTGCGGCCGGTGGCGTGGGCACTGCCACCATCCAGGTGGCCAAGGGGTACGGCGCCCGGGTGATCGCCGTGGTCTCCACAGAGGAGAAGGCCCGGGTCGCCAAGGCGGCCGGCGCCGACGAGGCCCTCCTGGTGGACGGCTTCCTGGCAGGGGTCAAGGAGGTCACCGGTGGCAAGGGCGTCGACGTGGTGCTCGACGTCGTCGGTGGCGACCTGATGACCGACTCTCTGCGCGCGCTCGCCCCGCTCGGGCGTCTCCTCGTCGTCGGGTTCACCGCCGGGGCGATCCCCGAGGTCAAGGTCAACCGGCTGCTGCTCAACAACATCGACGTGCGCGGGGTCGGCTGGGGCGCCTTCGCGATGATGCGCCCGGGCTTCATGCGCAAGCAGTGGGAGGAGCTCGTGCCGATGATGGAGTCCGGCGTCGTCGACCCGCCGATCGGCACGGCCCTCCCGCTCGAAGAGGTCCGTCAGGCCCTCACCGACATGGCCGAGCGGCGCGCAACCGGAAAGTCCGTTCTGACCTTGCGCTGAGCCCGTTTGACGTAGTTTGTCCCCCCGTGAGGGGACCTGGTCGTCTGAGCAAGGCCGTCTCGTTGTGGCTCGTCTCGTCGGCCCTGGCGGGGTGTGCGCTGCTGCCCGCGGCCGGGGAGGACGAGGGCCCCGGCGGTGAGCCGCCTGGGTTGAGCTGGGCTCCCGCGCCGCTGACCCACGAGGGTGTGCGAGTCCTCGCCGACGCCGACGCGGACGGGTTCGCGCTGCACACGAGCTCGGGCGACAAGACCTTCCTGCCCGGGGTGAACCTCGGCAGCACCACGCCGCTGCACCAGCCCGGCGAGCTCGCCATCGAGGCCTCGGACTACCGCCGCTGGTTCGAGCAGATGGGCCGGCTCGGGACCCGGGTGGTGCGGATCTACACGATCCACCCGCCGACCTTCTACGACGAGCTCGCGACCTACAACACGTCGAACCCCGACCGGCCGATCTACCTCGTCCAAGGCGTCTACCTCCCCGACGAGTCGTACCTCGAGGAGGGGGGCACGTTGTACGACAAGCGGGTCGACCGGGCCTTCGCCCAGGAGATCGTCGACGCCTCGGCCGCTGTGCACGGTCGGCTCGAGCGGCCCGAGCAGCCGGGCCACGCCTCCGGCGAGTGGACCACCGACGTCTCGCCGTGGCTCGTCGCATGGATCGCGGGAGTCGAGTGGGACCCCCACGGCGTCGCGCGGACCGACGAGCAGCACCGCGGCGCGGCGTACAAGGGTGAGTTCTTCACCGCCACCGGGGATGCGACCGCCACCGAACGCTGGATCGCCCGGCACCTCGACGCGCTCGCCGCCGCCGAGTCCGCACAGGGGGTCTCGGTGCCGATCGCCTTCGCGAACTGGCCGACCGCCGACCCGCTCGAGCACCCTGACGAGCCGGACCCGGTGGAGGACCTCGTCTCCGTCGACGCCAACCACGTGCTCCCCACGGAGGCGTGGCCGGGTGGGACGTTCGCGAGCTACCACGCCTACCCGTACTACCCCGACTTCCTCCGCCACGAGGAAGCGCTGTGGCAGACCAGGTACGACGGGCGCCGTGACCCATACGCGGGCTACCTGGCGCGGCTGCGCGAGCACCACGCCGCGATGCCGGTGATGGTCACCGAGTTCGGCGTGCCCTCGTCGCTCGGGTCCGCCCACGACGGTCCGCTCGACCGCGACCAGGGCGGCCACTCGGAGGAGGCGGCGATGCGCACCGACGCCGAGCTGCTGAGGGTGATCGAGTCGCAGGGTCTGGCGGGCGGCTTCGTCTTCGCCTGGACCGACGAGTGGTTCAAGCGCACCTGGAACACCATGGCGCACCAGCTCCCCGCCGAGCGGCGTCAGCTGTGGCACGACCCGCTGACCAACGAGCAGTACTTCGGTCTGGTCGCCACCGACCCGGCTCTCCTCCGCGACAGCGCGCGGGAGCTGATCCCGACCGACGGTCCCGTGAAGTACGTCCTGGCCCAGGCCGACGCGTCGTACCTGCACCTCGACGTGACCTTCCGCGAGCAGCTGCCCGCGCGCCTGACCGTCTCGTCGGACACGGTCCGCTCGGTCGCCGGTGACGACTACCGGTTCGACCTCGACCTCGACGAACGCGCGGGGCAGGCGTGGGTGCGAGACGTGCTCGACCCGGTGCGGCTGGACATGGAAGACGAGGCTCCTGGTGGCACCTGGCGACGGTTCCGCCTGGTGACCAACCGCGGCATGGTCGTTCGCGGGAGCGACGCCCCCGCCGAGCACCAGGAGGTCGGCCTGCTCGTGGAGGGGTCCTGGGACCCGAGGGTGGACGGTTTCGACAGCCGGACGACGTGGCACGTGCTCGAGGCGCACGACACGGTGCGGCTGCGCCTGCCGTGGGCGATGCTCGGTCTCGCAGACCCCTCGAGCCGGACCGCGCTCGGCCCCGGGCAGCCCGCCGAGGCAGAGGTGATCGAGGGCCTCGTGCTCACCGTCGACGCCGATGGCGCCCAGCTGAGGTTGGACTACACGTGGCCGACATGGAACTTCGTCGAGCACACCGAGCGGCTCAAGCCTGGGGTGGACGCGCTCGCGGAGGCGTTCCGCGACCTGGCGCGCTGAGCCGGGCGTGCCCTGACGTTCAGTCCAGGAGGTCGGCGTACTCCCGGTGCTTCTCGATGTAGGACCTGATGAACGGGCACTTCACCCGGGCGGCCAGTCCGCGCCTGCGGACGTCTTCGAGGGCGCCGCGGACGAGGGAGGAGCCGATGCCCTGTCCCTCGAACGCGTCGTCGACCTCGGTGTGGGTGAACACCCGGGCGCCGTCGCGCTCGCGGTACTCCGCGAAGCCGGCGACCACGCCGGACTCCGTGGACGCCTCGTAGCGCCTCCGCTCGGGGTTGTCCTGGACGGTGACCTCGGCGAGCTCGCTCATGTCTGTGTAATACCCGGAGAGGCCAGCGCAATTCCCCCCGGTGCTCTAGCCCTTTGGTCGATGACTATTGCCGGAGGGAGGCGAGCGGAGAAACGTGGATGGAACCGGTGGCGCCACCGGGGCGCTGCCCCGGACGAGGGGTGCATCGTGTACGCACGTTCCAGCACAATCCACGCACAGCCCGGCAAGATCGACGCCGGCATCGCCTACTTCCGCGACGACGTCATGCCCGCGCTCCAGCAGCTCGAGGGCTTCGTAGGTGCCTCGCTGATCGTCGAGCGGGACACCGGCCGCTGCATCGTCACGGCTTCCTACGCGTCTCCGGAGGCGAGGCAGGCGAATGCCGACACCGTGAAGCCACTGCGCGCGCGGGCCGCGTCCATCATGGGCGCCGAGTCCGTCGACGTCGCCGAGTGGGAGATCGCCGGCATGCACCGGGACCACTACACAGGCGAGGGCGCATGTGTCCGCACGACGTGGCTGCGCCTGGACCCGGGCGACGTCAACCGGCTGGTCGACGTCTGGAAGCTCGCCGTACTGCCGGCGCTCGAGCAGCTGGAGGGCTTCTGCAGCGCCAGCCTCATGGTCGACAGGGCCGAGGGTCGCGCGGTCGGCACCGCGACCTTCGACAGTCGCGCGACGCTCGAGGCGAGTCGTCCCTCGACCGACAAGATCCGGGCGGGTGCGGCGAAGGAGGCGCGGGCCGAGGTCGTCGATGTCGTGGAGCACGAGCTCGCGTTCGCGCACCTGCACGCGCCCGAGATGGCCTGAAGATCGACGACCCACCGTGGGGTCGGGGGCTAGGGTGTCGGGCGTGACGATCCTCGACGACGCCAAAGACGGCATGAACCCCGACATCCGGCCCCAGGACGACCTCTTCGGTCACGTGAACGGGACCTGGTTCGACACCGCGGAGATCCCCTCCGACCGGTCGAGCTGGGGACCTTTCGTGGAGCTCTCCGACCTCTCTGAGCAGCGCGTCCGGGAGATCATCGAGGACGCGGCCGCGGGGAAGATCGCGGGCGACAACGGCCGCAAGATCGGCGACCTCTACGCCAGCTTCATGGATGAGGCGCGCGTCGAGGAGCTCGGCTACCAGCCGATCGCCGACATGCTCGCCGACGCCGCGCGGGTGGGCGACACCAGCGAGCTGCTCCACTTCATCGGCGAGCTCGAGCGTCTCGGTGGCGGCGGCCTCTTCGGCTCCTACGTCGACACCGACGACCGCAACTCCGACCGGTACGTCCTCAACGTCCTCCAGGGCGGCCTGGGCCTCCCGGACGAGTCTTACTACCGTGAGGACAAGTTCGCCGAGATCCGGGAGAAGTACCTCGCCCACCTGACCCGGATGTTCGCTCTCGTCGGCCGCGAGGACGCCGAGCAGGCGGCCCGCACCGTGCTCGACGTCGAGACGCGTCTGGCCAAGGGCCACTGGGAGCGCGCCGAGACCCGCGACGTGATCAAGACCTACAACCTGACGGCGCTCGACGAGCTGACCGGGCTTGCGCCCAAGGTCGACTGGACGGCCTGGCGGCAGGGTCTCGGCGCCTCGGAGGAGGTCCTCGCCGAGACGGTCGTCCGCCAGCCGAGCTACCTCTCCCACCTCTCGACCGCGCTCGAGGAGATCGCGATCGAGCAGTGGCGCGAGTGGCTCGCGATCCGGGTGATCCGCCGTGCGGCGCCCTACCTCTCGTCGGCGTTCGTGGAGGAGAACTTCGACTTCTACGGTCGCACCCTCAACGGCACTCCCGAGCTGCGAGCCCGCTGGAAGCGCGGCGTGGCCCTCGTCGAGGGAGCACTGGGCGAGGCCGTCGGCGAGGAGTACGTCGCGCGCCACTTCCCGCCCGACTCCAAGGCGAAGATGGACGAGCTCGTCGCCAACCTGATCGAGGCCTACCGTCGCAACATCGCGACCCTCGACTGGATGGGCGAGGAGACCAAGGAGCGCGCCTTCGAGAAGCTCGAGACGTTCAACCCGAAGATCGGCTACCCGAAGAAGTTCCGCGACTACTCCAACCTCGAGATCCGCCCCGACGACCTGATGCGCAACGTCGAGACGGCGGCGGCCTTCGAGACCGACCGCCAGCTGAACAAGATCGGCTCGCCGGTCGACCGCGACGAGTGGTTCATGCTCGCGCAGACCGTGAACGCCTACTACAACCCCGGCACCAACGAGATCTGCTTCCCCGCGGGCATCCTGCAGAAGCCGTTCTTCGACCCCGACGCCGACCCGGCCGAGAACTACGGCGGCATCGGCGCGGTCATCGGCCACGAGATCGGGCACGGCTTCGACGACCAGGGATCCCAGTACGACGGCAAGGGCAACCTCAACGAGTGGTGGACCGAGGCCGACCGGGCCGCCTTCAAGCAGCGCTCGGACAAGCTGATCGAGCAGTACAACGACTTCGAGCCACGCGACCTGCCCGGCGAGAAGGTCAACGGCGCCCTCACGGTCGGCGAGAACATCGGCGACCTCGGGGGGCTGACCATCGCCCACAAGGCCTACCTCATCAGCCTCGGCGACCAGCCCGTGCCCGAGAGCGACGGCATCACCGGGTCCCAACGGGTGTTCCTGAACTGGGCCCACGTGTGGCGCACGAAGCGGCGCAAGGAGCAGATGCAGCAGTTCCTCACCGTCGACCCGCACAGCCCCGCCGAGTTCCGCGCGAACATCGTGCGCAACCTCGACGAGTTCCACCAGGCCTTCGGCACCAAGCCGGGGGACGGCCTGTGGCTCGACCCCCAGCAGCGCGTGCGCATCTGGTGAGGCGACTCGCTCCGGCCGGGTCGATCCGCACCTAGACTGGTTGCCAACTCGAGCGGGCGCGGCAGTGGGGGGTGGGCGATGACGGTACGTCGGACCCGGCCGGTCTCCGCGCGGGCCCGCGGCGCGGCCCTGGCCGCCGTACCCCTGCTGCTCGCGCCGCTTGCCGGCTGCGCCGGGGAGTCGGCCGACGGGCTGGAGAGTGCCTCGACGGAGGCCGTCGCACCCCTGGGGGCCACACCCGGGTCACCCGCTCCGGGCGACGACGCCTCGAACGACGTCCCTGACGTGGCCGAGGTCCTGGGCCAGCTCGGTCCACTCGCCATGACCCTTCCGACCGAGACCGAGACGCCGAAGCCGCCGACGAAGCCGAAGGTGCTCGAGGGTGGGGGTTTCGCCTCGGCCGTCCCTGGAAGCGACGCGCCCGGCCGCAAGGACGACGTGGGGCCGCAGTACCAGGTCAGCGACGACCTCGACATCGAGGAGATCGAGAGACTCGTCAAGGCCGTCGAGAAGATCGCACGCGAGCAGCGGGTGGGTGAGCCGCTCGCGACGGGTGGCTCGGTGGCGGCCGCGGTGGGCACGTTCAGCTACCGCTGGTTCGCCGACGGGACGGTCCAGCCCGATCCGGCCTGGGTGGCCGCGAACATCCGCACCGAGGAGGTGCCGATCCTCGGGTCCGTCACGGGCCACAAGGTGCTGTTCCCCCAGCTGCGGGGCGCGCTGAGCGAGGTGGTCGCGCGAGGCCTCGCCGACGAGATCCACCCGGAGGAGTTCGGCGGCTGCTACGTCCCACGCTTCATCGGGCGCGACCCGGGCAACGGCCTCTCCCTGCACACCTGGGGCATCGCGGTCGACCTCAACGTCCCGGGCAACCTGCGCGGTGTGCCCGGCGAGATCAACCGCGACGTGGTGGCGATCTTCAAGAGGTGGGGCTTCGCCTGGGGCGGCGACTGGGCCTGGACCGACCCGATGCACTTCGAGCTGGCCCAGATCGTCCGCGAGCGCTGACCTCCCTCACAGGAGGTTCTGCACGGCCTCGACCAGTCGCGGGTCCTCGGGCTCGACCCCGGGGCTGAACCGCGCCACGACCGCACCGGACCCGTCGACGAGGAACTTCTCGAAGTTCCACTGGATGTCACCGGTGCGGCCCTGCTCGTCGGTGGTCTCGATGAGCGCGGCGTACAGCGGATGCCTGCCCGCCCCGTTGACCTCGATCTTCTCCGTCATCGGGAACGTCACGCCGTACGTCGCCGAGCAGAACTCCGCGATCTCCTCCGACGTGCCAGGCTCCTGCCCCCCGAACTGGTTGCAGGGCACGCCCACGACGGTGAACCCGCTGTCGGCGTACTCCTTGTGAAGGTGCTCGAGGCCGGTGTACTGAGGGGTCAGCCCGCACCTGGAGGCCACGTTGACCAGGAGAGCCGGCTTGCCGCCGGTGATCTCCCCGAGGGTCGAGGGGGTGCCGTCGAGGCGGGCGATCGAGGTGCTGTTGAGGCTCATGTCGCGAGACTAGCGAGAGGCCGGAAATGCGAGCGTCGCCTGGAGCCTGGACAGCACCAGGGCCAGGGGTGGCCAGGTCGCGCGGCCGCGGCGCACCACGGCATAGGCGCGGAGGCGCACATCCGGGTCGGTGAGCGGCAGCGTGACCACGCCTGCTCGCGTGGGCTGGTCGGCGGGGAGCAGCCCCACGCCGAGGCCGGCCGAGACGAGCTCCTGCACCAGGTCCAGGTTGTCCACTCGGTGGCTGATCCGCGGCTCGAACCCTGCCATCGACGCGATCGTGCGGACCACGTCGGCGTCGGCGGTGTTGCGCGAGTTGACGATCCAGCCCCGTTCGGCGAACCGGGCGAAGGTCGCGCGGGCGTCGCCGGTGACGCCCGCGTCGTCCGCGGGAACGCCGAGCCCCCAGCGAGTGGACCACAGCGGCCTCGACTCGAGGCTCAGGTCGAAGTCGGCCGGCGCGAGCTCGTAGTCGTAGGTGAGCGCGAGGTCGACGTCGTCGGTCCGGAGCAGCGCGAAGGCTTCGTCCGGCTCGTGCTCCCGGATCAACAGCCGGACCTCGGGGTGGTCCCGGGCGATCTCGTGCAGCACGGGCATCAGCGTCGTGCGCACGGCCGTGGCGAAACCGGCCACGCGGACCGTTCCCGCGGGCTCGGAGTGGGGATCCAAGTCGAGCCTGGCCGCCTCGACCGCGGCGAGGATCGTCACCGCGTGCTCCGCGAGGCGGCGACCCGCCGGGGTCAGGCGCACCCGGCGGCCGTCGGGTTCCACCAGCGGTGTTCCCGTCTCGCGAGCGAGCGCTGCGATCTGCTGAGACACCGTCGAGGTCGTCGTCCCCATCTCCTCCGCGACCTCGCGCATCGACCCGAGCCGGGACAGCTCGAGCAGAACAGCGAGGCGGCGGGTCTCCATCCACAGGATTGTCCACGATCTGTGAACAATTCGTCCACAACTCTCACGTGGACGTGGATGATCGAGTCGTGGCGTACTGGGGCGCATGAGCACGACCACCGAGATCCGCCCCAGCGCCGCCAGCACACGCACAGGTGTGTCCATGGCGGTGGGGTCGATGCTGACCGTCCAGCTGGGGATCGCCGTCGCGGTGGGACTCTTCGACGAGATCGGGCCCCTGGGTGCTGCCTGGCTCCGCCTCGCCTGGGCGGGCGTGATCATGCTGGTGCTGCTCCGCCCTCGCCTCGGAACGTTCACCCGCCAGTCCTTCCTGGCGAGCGTGGCGCTCGGTGCCGTCACGGCAGGGGTGACGATCCTGTTCATGCAGGCCGTCGAGCGGCTGCCGATGGGCACGGCCAGCGCCCTGGAGTTCCTCGGTCCGCTCGGCGTCGCGGTGGTGCGCAGCCACGGCAACGGGCGCCTGTTCGCCGGAGTCGCCGCGGTCGGCGTACTGCTCCTCACCGAGCCGTGGCACGGCGAGACCGACCTGGTAGGCGTGGCGTTCGCCCTCGCCGCGGCGGCGTGCTGGGCGGCCTACATCCTCCTCACCCAGCGCGTCGGCGACCAGGTCTCGGGGATCGCGGGCCTCGCGGTCTCGATGCCGGTCGCGGGCCTGGTGGCCACCGCCGTCGCCGGTCCGAGCGTCGCCCCGCTGCTGACGTGGGAGATCGTGCTCGCCGGGCTGGGCCTGGCTATCTTGCTGCCGGTCCTCCCGTTCACCCTCGAGCTGCTTTCGCTCCGCCGGCTCAACGCAGGCGCCTTCGGCACGTTGATGGCGCTCGAGCCCGCGTTCGCGGCCGTCATCGGCCTGGTCGCGCTCGGTCAGGTGCCGGGCCTGTTCCCGGTGGCGGGGATTGCCTGTGTGGTCGTCGCCGGCATCGGCGCGGAGCGCACCGGAGCCCGCCACCGGGCGCCCGCGGAGGCTGCCGAAGCGGGCGCGTAGCCGTTCGTGGCGGGCGGTCCGGGGTACGAAGGACCCGTGGCCACGGCACAGATCGTCTTCCCGCACCAGCTCTTCCGCGAGCACCTCGGCGCGGACGCGGACACGCTGATGGTGCTGGTGGAGCCGGACCTGTTCTTCCGACAGCTCGCGTTCCACCTCCACAAGCTGGTTCTGCACCGGGCCTCGATGCGCTCCTTCGAGGACCGGCTGCGCGACAGCGGCTTCCGGACCGAGTACGTCGCGACGAACGCGCGGACCTCCAGCGACGACCGGCTCGCCACCGTGCTCCGCCGCCACAAGGTCGACTCGGTCCGGGTGCACGACGTCGTGGACGACTGGCTCGGGCGCGACCTGCGGCGGGTCTGCCGCAAGGTCGGTGCCGACCTCACCGAGCTGGAGTCACCCGGCTTCGTGACCACGCGGGAGCAGATCGACGAGATCTTCGCCCGGAATGACAAACCGCGGATGCAGCACTTCTACGAGGCCCAGCGTCGACGCCTCGACCTGCTGATGGACGGCGACGACCCGGTCGGCGGTCGCTGGTCCTACGACACGGAGAACCGCAAGTCGCTGCCGAAGGACATCACGCTCCCCGCGATGCCGCAGCCCACCCGCAACGACCACGTCGAGGACGCGATCACCACCAAGCCCTACGTCTCGGGCAGCAACTACCTGCGGAAGACGGGCGACTTCCCGACCGGCGACTGGTCGAAGCCTGGGACGCCCTCTACTGGCAGTTCGTGGACGACTACCGCGACGTCTTCACCGCCAACCCGCGAGCCGGGATGGCCGTGAAGACGCTGGAGAGGATGAGGCCCGAGCGGCGGCAGGAGCTGGCCGAGGCCGCCGTGGAGTGGTTGGGCCGCGAGTCCTCTCCGCTCGGCTGATGCTCGCAGCGTCAGCCGAGAGGGCCTAGGTTTGCCCCATGAGCGACGCACCCCTTGCCGAGCTGATCGACGCCCTCCCGCCCGGAGTGGTGGCCACCAAGCCGGAGACCATGGACGCCTACCGGTTCGACTGGTCCCGCGACC
>DATICF010000121.1:0-6240 GCA_035456965.1 Nocardioidaceae bacterium | reverse complement strand
ACCACCGCCGCGTGCGAGGTCTTGCCGCCCCTGCTGGTCAGGATGCCCTTCGCGGCCACCATGCCCTTGAGGTCGTCAGGGTTCGTCTCGCGGCGGACCAGGATCACGGCCTCACCGCGCTCGCTCCACTCGACCGCGGTGGCGGAGTCGAACACCGCCTTGCCGACGGCCGCCCCCGGGGACGCGTTCATGCCCGTGCCGACCAGGTCCTTCTCGGCCTGGTCGTCGAAGCGCGGGAACATCAGCTGGGCGAGCTGGGCGCCGGTGACCCGGCGGACCGCCTCGTCCATGTCGATCAGGCCCTGGTCGACGAGCTGGGTGGCGATCCGGAAGGCGGCCTCCGCCGTACGCTTCCCGACCCTGGTCTGCAGCATCCAGAGCTTGCCGTGCTCGACCGTGAACTCGATGTCGCACAGGTCGCGGTAGTGGCCCTCGAGCTTCTCCATGATGTCCATGAGCTCGTCGTAGGACTTCTTGTCCAGCTGCTCGAGGTCGGCGAGCGGCACGGTGTTGCGGATGCCGGCGACGACGTCCTCGCCCTGCGCGTTCTGGAGGTAGTCGCCGTACACACCCTGCGCGCCGGTCGCGGGGTCACGGGTGAACGCGACGCCGGTGCCGGAGTCCATGCCGACGTTGCCGAAGACCATCGCCATCACGTTGACGGCGGTGCCGAGGTCGGAGGGGATCCGCTCCTGGCGGCGGTAGAGCACCGCGCGCTCGGTGTTCCACGAGTCGAAGACCGCACGCACCGCCATGTCGAGCTGCTCGCGCGGGTCCTGGGGGAACCCCCGGCCGACGTGGTCCTCGATGATGCGCTTGTAGGTAGCCACCAGGTCGCGGAAGTCGGCCGCGTCGAGGTCCAGGTCGCTCTTGGAGCCCTTGGCGTGCTTCCTCGCCTCCAGCTCGGACTCGAACAGCTCCCCCTCGATTCCCAGCACCGTCTTGCCGAACATCGTCAGCAGCCGGCGGTAGGAGTCGTAGGCGAACCGCTCGTCACCCGACTGGGCCGCGAGACCGTGGACGGACTCGTCGTTGAGCCCGATGTTGAGGACGGTCTCCATCATCCCGGGCATCGAGAACTTCGCACCCGAGCGCACGGACACGAGCAGTGGGTCGTCGGCCTGGCCCAGCTTCTTGCCCATCGTGGCCTCAAGCTGGGCGAGGTGGGTCGCCACCTGCTCGGCCATCTCAGCCGGCTCGTCGCCCTGCTCCAGGTAGGCACGGCACGCCTCGGTCGTGATCGTGAAGCCCGGCGGGACCGGAAGCCCGAGGTTGGTCATCTCGGCGAGGTTCGCGCCCTTGCCGCCGAGGAGGTCCTTCTGGTCCTTGCTGCCCTCTGAGAATCCGTACACGAACTGGGTCATGACCCGATCATGCCGCACGGCGGGGGACGAGTCAGGGGACCTTCGTACGTTTATGTCCCCGGCCGATCGACCTTCGTCAGGTCGCGGGGTCAGTCCCTGGTCTGCTCCGCCCAGAGGTTGATCCCGGCGTCGACGGCGTAACGGTCGATGCGCGCGAGCTCCTCCTCGGTGAACTCGGGGCCGTCGAGCGCCGCGAGGTTGATGTCGAGCTGCTCGACGGACGAGGCGCCCACCACGACGGACGTGACCCGCTTGTCGCGCAATGCCCACTGAAGCGCCATCTGGGCGAGCTTCTGGCCGCGCTCGCGGGCGATCTCGTCGAGTGCGCGCACGTTCGACAGCACCGACTGGTCGAGGTGGTCCTGCGGAAGCGACCCGTCACGGGCAGCACGCGAGTCCTCCGGCACACCGTCGAGGTAGCGGTCGGTCAGCAGGCCTTGGGCGAGCGCGGTGAAGACGATGCACCCCATCCCCTGCTCCTCGAGCTCGTCGAGCAGGTCCTCCTCGATCCAGCGGTTGAGCATGGAGTACGAGGGCTGGTGGATCAGCAGTGGGGTGCCGAGCTCGCGCGCGATCGTCGCGGCCTCGTGGGTCTTCTTCGCCGAGTACGACGAGATGCCGGCGTACAACGCCTTGCCCGACCGCACCGCGTGGTCGAGCGCCATCATCGTCTCCTCGATCGGCGTCTCCGGGTCGAATCGGTGGCTGTAGAAGATGTCGACGTAGTCGAGCCCCATCCGCGCCAGCGACTGGTCGAGGCTGGCGAGGACGTACTTGCGGGAGCCTCCGCCCTGGCCGTACGGCCCCGGCCACATGTCCCAGCCGGCCTTGGTGGAGATGATCAGCTCGTCCCGGTAGGGCGCGAGGTCCTGGCGCAGGAAGCTGCCGAAGTTGATCTCCGCCTGGCCGTACGGCGGGCCGTAGTTGTTGGCCAGGTCGAAGTGGGTGATGCCGCGGTCGAAGGCCCGTCGCACGATCGCGCGCTGCACCTCTGCCGGCTTGTCGTCGCCGAAGTTCTGCCACAGGCCGAGCGAGACGGCCGGGAGCTTGAGCCCGCTTCTGCCGGTGAAGCGGTACTCCATGGTGTCGTACCGGTCGGGGGCTGCCTCGTATGCGCTCATGGCCCCATCGTCCCCCGACCTGTCCCCGGCCACGCATGTGGGCTCGGGCACGCCACGCGACGAGTCAGGACGGCAGGCACAGCCCCTCGCGCACCACCATGTCGGTGAACGCGATGCAGTCCTTCGCCCGCGCCTCGGCGTCCTCGTCGTAGGCCCCGCTGGTCTCGCCGCTCAACCGCACGGCCAGTGCCTCGGTGACGAGGAGCCGCCACCGCTCACCGAAGGCCTCGACCGCGTAGCGGCCCGCGCCCGTCTTGGAGGTCAGCTCTCCCGTGGCCAGGAGATGGTGCAGCCTGCTCACGCCAAGGACGCACCAGGCCACGATGTCGGGCTTGCCGGCCTCGGCGGGGAACTGCGCCAACGCGTCGGCCTGCCCGCGCCAGTAGGTCGCCAGGTTGTCGCGGGTGTACCTGCGCAGCTCGGCGGCGTCGGTCCAGATCTCCACGTCGGACAGCTCCGGGCCGCGCACGGTCACGCCGTGCCGCGCCAGCTCGTGCCAGGTCACAGGGTGTACGTCGAGCCGCTCCGCCTCGTGGAAGAGGCCAGCCTGCGTGCACGGCAGGTCCGGGCAGTGCGACGGCGGACGCATCAGGTCCTCCCAGGTCAGGTGGAACCCGTCGAAAGGGGGGCGTTGGAAGGTGGTTGCAACCTCGTCGTGGATCTCGCGGAGGCAGTTCACCGTCGCCGTGTCGGGTCGCTCGCCGAGCACCGCGACGTAGTCGATGTCGCTGCGCCCGTCGTACCACTCACCAAAGCCGAGCGAGCCGTGAAGGTAGAGCCCCTCCACCAGCCCGGGCCTGGCTTCGTCGACGAGAGCCAGGAACAGACCGGTGACCTGTTGGACGGGCCCGGGCACGTACCTCACGACCGGCGCTCCCGCCGCGTCTCGAGGACCCGGAAGCCCTTGGCACTCGCGAGGCGGTCGGTGGGGAACCCCTGCTCGCCGAGCCAGCGCTGGAGTGAGTCCGCGCCGAGGTTCTTGCCGACCACCATCACCGCCCGCCCGTCCGGCGTCAGCCGGGGCAGCCACCCGAGCAGCAGGTCGTGGAGCGCCTGCTTGCCCACGCGGATCGGCGGGTTGGACCAGATCTCGTCGAAGGTCACGCCCGCCGGCACCCGGTCGGGGGTGACAGCGGTGTAGCGGTCTCCGACCCCGAGTGCGGCGGCGTTGTCGTTCGCGAGCAACACCGCCCGCTCGTTCACGTCCACGGCCCACACTCGCGCGTCCGGGACCGAAGCCGCGATCGCGAGCCCGATGACGCCGTACCCGCACCCCAGATCCAGGTAGGTCCCCGGGCCCGGCGGTGTGGTCTCGCGGAAGAGCACTGCGGTGCCGATGTCGAGCCTGCCCTGCGCGAAGACACCCGAACCGCTTGTCAGCTCGAGGTCGCGGCCCCAGACGCTCGCACGGACCGGAGTCCTCTTGAAGGCCACGTCGGGGGCGGCGGTGAAGTAGTGCTCATCCACGGGCGTCTCCCTGTCGCGCCAGACCGCCGCCGGGCTCGTCGTACCTCGACTGCGGCAACGTCCGCACCCTCCGGGCCGCGCCAGCCTGCACGGCGAGCTCTGCGTCGCCCGGATACCCGACCTCCTCGAGCGTGAGGCCGTGCGCGTGCACCACGGTCACCCGCGGATCGCGCTCACCGCGCCGGAGGACGTCGCTCGCCCAAGCCGGCTCCCGTCGGCCCTCCCCCACCGCGATCATCGCCCCGACCAGGGCGCGCACCATGTTGTGGCAGAACGCGTCAGCGCGCACCGTGGCCACGGCCAGGCCCTGCTCGTCACGGGTCCATGACAGCTCCTGCAGGGTGCGGATCGTGGTCGCGCCCTCACGCTTCTTGCAGAATGCCGCGAAGTCGTGCTCCCCCCGCAGTGACGCGGCCGCCTCGTTCATCGCCCCGACGTCCAGCTCGCGCCCCCACGACAGGACCCACCGCCGAGTCAGGGGGTCGACCAGGGCGGGGGCGTCGGCGATCCGGTACGCGTAGCGCCGCCACACCGCCGAGAACCGCGCGTCGAAGCCCTCCGCCGCCTCGGTCACCCGGTGGACGCGCACGTCGTCGGGGAGGACCCCGTTGAGGCGGCGCAGCAGCGCCTCGGCAGGCGGGCGCGGGCTGCGGCCGGCGCTGCTGGCGAGGACGTCGCTCTCGACGTCGAGGTGGACGACCTGTCCCCGGGCATGGACGCCCGTGTCAGTGCGGCCGGCGCACGTCACGGGGGCGGACTCGATCCTCAGGATCTGTGCGAGCGCCGCCTCGAGGGTGCCCTGCACGGTGCGCAGTCCGGGCTGTCCCGCCCACCCGTGGAAGTCGGTGCCGTCGTAGGCGAGGTCGAGTCGAAGGCGCACCCGGACATCCTTCCAGATCACCAATGGTCGTCAGGGCCGCGTATCTTCGGACCCCATGGAACGCATCAGCATCGACCACGACTCGTCGGTGCCGCCCTTCGAGCAGCTGCGCTCGCAGGTCGCGGCCCTCGTGGCACAAGGCGAGCTCGCCCCTGGCACGCGCCTGGGTACCGTCCGGCAGACCGCCGCCGACCTCGGGCTCGCCGTGAACACCGTGGCGCGCGCCTACCGCGAGCTCGAGGCCGATGGCGTCGTGGTTGCCCGCGGGCGTCAGGGCACCTTCGTGCGTTCCGCTGTCATGGACGGTACGTCGGACAGCGGCGTCATCGCCCGCAAGGCCGCCGCCGACTACGTCCGCACCGTCCGGCGTCGCGGTCTGACCAAGGCCGAGGCGCTCCGGCTCGTCGAGGACGGCTGGGACTGACCCAACCCAGCCCCGCCGAGTCGGCACAACCGCCGGTCAGAAACCGCCGAGTCGGCGCAACCGCTGGGCATGCGCGAGGGCCCGCCACCATGACGGTGACGGGCCCTCGTCGTTCAGCAGGGGCAAGCTCAGCTCACTCGGACTTCTTGTCCTCGTCGGCTGCTGCCTCGGCGGTCTCGGTCTCCTCGACGGGAGCCTCCTCCTCGGTGACCTCGGCGGCGTTCTCGACCTCAGCCTCGGAGGTGGTCTCCTCAGCCGGAGTCTCGGTGGCCTCGGTCTCCTCGACCTTCGCCTCCTCCGCAGGGGCAGCCGGAGCGGCCGACTCCTGGGTGCGGACGGTCTTGGCCTTGGCGACGTACTCCTCGGTCACGAGCTCGATGACCGCCATCGGGGCGTTGTCGCCCTTGCGCGGGCCGAGCTTCGTGATGCGGGTGTAGCCACCCGGACGCTCAGCGAAGCGCGGTGCGATCTCCTCGAACAGCGCGTGGACGACGCCCTTGTCGCGGATGTCGCGGAGCACCAGGCGGCGGTTGTGCAGGTCGCCCTTCTTGGCCTTGGTGATCAGCCGCTCGGCGTACGGCCGCAGCGTGCGGGCCTTGGCCTCGGTCGTGGTGATCCGGCCGTGCTCGAAGAGGCTCGTCGCCAGGTTCGACAGGATGAGCTTCTGGTGAGCCGGGCCGCCGCCGAGGCGCGCGCCCTTCTTGGGGGTAGGCATGTCTCTTCTCGATTCTCCCGGGCCGTATCAGGTACCCGGGTAGGTGTTTCCTTGTGGATGCGGGCCGCGGCAGGACCGGGTCCTGCCGCGACCTGCGGGGTGGATCAGTACTGCTCGTCCTCGACGAAGCTGTCGTCCTCGTCCTCGTACGCCGCGAGGGCAGCCTGCGGGTCGAAGCCCGGGGCGCTGTCCTTGAGCGAGAGGCCCATCTCGACCAGCTTCGCCTTGACCTCGTCGATCGACTTCGCACCGAAGTTGCGGATGTCGAG
>DATICF010000120.1:0-29540 GCA_035456965.1 Nocardioidaceae bacterium | reverse complement strand
GCGTTGATGCGCTGGATCCACAGCTTGCGGAACTCGCCCTTCTTGGCGCGACGGTCACGGTAGCTGTAGACCAGCGAGTGGGTGACCTGCTCCTTGGCCTTGCGGTAGAGCCGCGAGCGCTGACCGCGGTAACCGGACGCGCGCTCGAGGGTTACCCGGCGCTTCTTCTGGGCGTTGACTGCCCGCTTGACGCGTGCCACTACTTACTCCTTGATGCTTGCAAACGTTGGGGGATGGCTCCGGTGATCTCAGGTCACTTGCCGAGCAGCTTCTTGACCTTCTTGACGTCAGCCTTGGCGACGTCCTCGGTGCCGGCCAGACGGCGGGTGAGGGTCGAGGGCTTGTGCTCGAGCAGGTGACGACGGCCGGCCTTCTGCCGACGGAGCTTGCCGGAGCCGGTCGTCTTGAAGCGCTTGCTCGCACCGGAGTGCGACTTCATCTTCGGCATTCGTTGTCCTTCTGGTTGAGGCCCGCCTGATCTGACGGGCCAGATGTCACATGTCTGGGTCGAGATTCTCCGAGCGACGGCGCGGCTTGCGGACCGAGGAGCCCGCAGCTGCTCCGGCGGACCGCTCCGCGTGCTCGGCAGCACGCTCGGCCTCGCGCTCGGCGGCCTTGGACGCCTTCTCGGCCTTGACCTCGGCCTTGGCCTCGGACTTCTTCTTGTGCGGTCCGAGCACCATGATCATGTTGCGGCCGTCCTGCTTGGGCGCCGACTCCACGAACCCCAGGTCGCTCACGTCCTCCGCGAGACGCTGCAGAAGCCGGAACCCGAGTTCGGGGCGGTGCTGCTCACGACCGCGGAACATGATCGTGATCTTCACCTTGTCGCCCTGGCGGAGGAAGCGCACCACGTGACCCTTCTTGGTCTCGTAGTCGTGCGCGTCGATCTTCGGCCGGAGCTTCATCTCCTTGATGACCACGTTCGTCTGGTTGCGACGGGCCTCGCGTGCCTTCTGAGCGTTCTCGTACTTGAACTTGCCGTAGTCCATGAGCTTGCAGACCGGCGGACGCGCGGTCGGGGCGACCTCGACCAGGTCGAGGTCGGCTTCCTGGGCGAGTCGGAGGGCGTCCTCGATGCGGACGATGCCGACGGTCTCGCCATTGGGGCCGACGAGCCGGACCTCGGGTACCCGGATCCGGTCGTTGATGCGCAGCTCTGTGCTGATGGGTCCTCCTGGGGGATGGGTGTTGTGTGGCTGACGTGCCTCGCGCGCCCCCTTCGTCCTGGACGGGTCCGAGAACGAAAAAAGGCCTCCGCTCGACACACAAGCGGAAGCCAGCCCCAACACCTCACCGACGGACCACGGCTCTCGCCGCGGCGCCTGGCTCAGCGCCTGCGAGAGGTTCGAGACCACGGGCACTGCCCGCGGGGACGTGGCCCCTCGCGACCGGACCCGACGACTCTGCAGTCGATGCGGGTGGGAGATCGAACTCCGCTTGTCTGATCTCGCTGATCAACCATCTGCAAGGCCCGGTTGTTCCCATCCGGGGCACACAGACAGCCGATCCACGAGATCGGTCCGGGCAAGATTAGCAAGAGAGTGCTGCTGAACGCACATCGAGGGCGCCGTGACACCCTTTGTGCATGACCGACCCGCTGTCCGACATGACGCCTGCTGCGAATGTCCCCTCGTCGCGTGACATCGCCGACGTGCCCGCCCTGGAGATCGTCTCGACGACCGCGCTGCACCTGATGAGCTCGGCTGCGGTGAACCTCGGCCTCGCCGAGGACCTGCCAGAACACGTCGACCTCGACGAGGCACGCACGCTGATCGAGGCGCTGGCCGGCCTGGTGACAGCTGCAGCGCCCCGTCTGGGCCACCATCACGCCGCTCCCCTGCGGGACGGCCTCCGCAGCCTGCAGCTCGCCTTCCGTGAGGCCTCCGAGATCGAGGACCCCCCGGGCGAAGGGCCCGGCGAGAAGCTCACCGGCCCGGTTCGTCCTCTCCGGGGTCGCTGACCCTCGCCCACGCCCACCCTCCGGCGGCCTCGACGAGCCGGTAGCCCTCGGCAAGCGAGCGGAGGTCCTCCCCCTCGATCACCAGGAGCGCGGGCCCCGCCACGTCCACCACGAGCGCGGCGGCCTCGTCGTGAAGCGCCGCCTCGGCCGCCTGCCGAGCCGACACGGGGACCGGGCGTGCCTCGGGGTTCCAGCGCTGGAGCGGTTCGTGACCGGTGAAGGCCAGCAGTGCAAGGCGTCCGTCCTTACCCCGCATGAGGACCGCTGCCATGTCAGAGGTCTTGTCATGCGCCAGCCCCTGCTCGTCGTACTCGACCTCCCCGAGCATCGCGACGACCGGCACCAGGAGCCGGCTGTCCTGCAGGACCGCGACGGCGCGGTGGTGCAGAGCGTCGGGATCGGCAGCGTAGGCGGTCATAGCGGCAGCGACCTCGGTGGCCACCGAGCCGTCGTCACCGGCGAATCCAGGGTCGGGGATGGTGCGCATCCTGACAGTCTGCCAAGATGCGCGGCCTCATCCACCCACGGGTGTGCCAGGCTGGGCACGTGGGTTCGATCGACACCGTCACCTGGCAGGCTCTGACCGTGGTGCTGACCCTTGTCGGCCTCGTCTCCAGCGGGTTGCTCTGGCGCACAAGGGGCCCCGTGGCCGGCCTGCGCATGCTTGCGGTCGCGCTGCTCCCCGCCGCGGCGTACCTCACGGGCACCCTCCGCCTGCTGTGGGAGGTCGGCGACGCGCTCGTCACGTGGGCGACCCGCCTGGTGTTCAGCCCGAGCGTATGGGCGGGGGTGGCCCTGGCAGCCGTCTCGCTGCTGATCTTCCTCATCGCCGGGCGGCTCGCCGGGAGGGGTGTCGGCGGCCCGCGCCGCTCCTCCGGGAAGGAGCTGCCCGCCGAGAGCAGCCGGAAGCCTGCCCGTCCGACGCAGGAGGACGACGAGATGTCCGACATCGAGGAGATCCTCAAGCGTCACGGCATCACGTGAGCCGTCGGCCGCACCTCCCCTCGCCCCGGGGCGTCTCCGACGTCGCGGAGGTGGTGCTGTGGCTCGCCAGGAACCGCCCCCCAACGCTTGGCGACGCGCGCTTGGTGTGCATCGACGGTCGCACCGGATCCGGCAAGTCCACCCTGGGCACGGCTGTCCACGAGCTGGCCGCCGCCGAGGGGACGTCCGCCCTGGTCCATCTCGACGATCTGCTCGACGGCTGGGACGGTCTGGACCAGGTGAGCCGAGCCCTCGAGGAGCAGGTGCTCGCACCCCTTCGCGGCGGACGAGCGGGCCGGTATCGCCGGTATGACTGGCTTCGGCAGGAGTACGCCGAGGCGCACACGGTCGACCCTGTGGACCTCCTGGTCGTGGAGGGCGTCGGGTCGGGTGCGGCGGCGTACTCCTCCTCGATCAGCACGCTCGTCTGGGTCGATGCCCCGGCAGAGATCGGACTCGAGCGCAGCCTGGCTCGCGACGGGGAGGCAATCCGTCCACAGCTGCTGAGGTGGATGGAGCGCGAGGCCGCCCTCTTCGCTCGGGAGCGCACCCAGGACCGGGCAGACGTCGTTGTCGACGGGACGGGCCAGGCCGACTACGCGGTCGTGCTCGCCTAGCTCCCGGCTCAGCGTCGCCGGGAGCCCGCGGCTCCCCCGCCCCCGGAGAAGATCAGCGACAAGCCGATGACGTAGCCGAAGTCGTACCAGCCGCCGGTGTTGCGCACCTCGTAGATGGTCACCTCGTCGGTGAACAGCGAGATCACGAACGTGATCGGCAGGATGAAGCCCTGCCACAACCCCAGCCAGAAGCCGGCGGGATCCTGCCCGGTGTCGGTGGCCGGGTTCGGGCCCGCCGCACAGGAGGTGAGTAGGAGGACTCCCAGCACGGCGAGGGCGAGGACCCTGGCGTGACGCGCCCTCATGAGTCCGCCCCCGGGATGTCGGCCGGCGCGACACGACCTGTGTAGTCGGTCCACCGGGTCTCGACCTCGAATCCGGCACGCTCGTAGATCCCGAGCGCCCCGGTGGGGTTCTCCGAGTCCACGTCGAGAGAGGCCTCGTCGAACCCGGCGTCGCGGTACTCCTGAAGTGCATGCCGAAGCAGCGTGCTCGCGAGCCCGCGTCCGCGGTACTCGCGCCGCGTGCCGACCTTGCCGACGTAGGCCTCACGCCTGCCGGTCATCTCCTGGTAGGCGTCGTACTCGTTGGTCTGGAGGTAGGCCGCGACCTGTCCACCGTGCGCCGGGTCGACGACCACGAAGCTCAGCTGCGGGCGGAAGTTGCGGCTGCCGGTGACCCACTGCCTCCATTCGGAGTCAGACCACGGGGTGAAGTTCGGGTGGTCGACGAAGGCAGCGTTGTGCGCATCGTGCATCCCGACAGCCACCGAGTCGTCGTACCTCTGCAGGTCGAGCCCCTCGGGCAGGGGCGCCGGCGGTGGCGTAGGCCGGGCCAGGTCGGCACGCATGCAGAAGCTCCATCGCTCCGGGGCCAGGCCGAGATCGGCGAGGAGTCCGGCCTGCTCGACGTTGTCCGAGAGGCCACGGAGCATCAGCATCGCGGGGAGCTCGGGATGGCGTTCGCGGTGTGCCGCCACCGCCCTCTGGCGCATCGCGGATCCGAGCCGGGTGCCGACACCACGTCCGCGGAGGTCGGGGCGCACCGTGCCCTCGACGTGGATCTTGTGCACCCCGCCCGTGACCGCGCGGGGGTAGATCGCGAAGTACCCGACCAGGTCACCGTCGACGAAGGCTCCGACGATGTCCTTGCCGACCTCGATCGCGGGGTTGGCCATCTCCTCGGCAAGGTCGGCCTCGTTGTAGTGCTCGCCGCTCTGGTCGATCTTCTCCACCTCTGCGAGGAGGTGGTTCCAGGCAGGGATGTCGGCGCGGGTGAGTCCGCGCAGCTCGATCTCGGTGGTCACGACCCGAGGCTAGGCGCGAGCGGCGGACGCCGCACCAGGTTTTCAGCGGTCGTCACCGCTGACGGTGCGTGCCCACAACCTCACGAAGCTGCTTGACCTGGGCCACCGCCCGGGCACCGTCTGAGCCTTGGATCCCCATCGCCGGAGCGGTGGAGCCGTCGGCGAGCTCAAGGATGGCCCACGGCCCACCCGCACGCAGAGTCACCCCGGCGACCTCGTCCCACGGGTAGAGGTGGGAGCGGTAGCCGTTGACGACCAGAAGGCCGTCCGCGCGGGCTTCGACCCGAGACCGGGCGAGGGCGTAGATCGCCACAGCCGCAGCTACCCCGAAGGCGAGCACGGTCACCCGCTGGAATGTCGTGAACTGGTCGCGCACGGTCTGCGGGAACGCCAGCCAGACCCCTGCGAAGACAGCGAGCAGGAGGAGCCCGAGGACTAGTGCGGCGATGCGTACGCCGAAGGGGCGGAAAGTCACCGGCCCGGCCTGCTGCGGGTCAGAGGCGGCAGGCATGGATGTCCGTCACGAGGATGCCGCGGGCACCGATCTCCCAGAGCGCGTCCATGACCCGGTGGGCGCTGTCGCGCGGAACCATCGAGCGCACCGCCACCCACCCCTCACGATGAAGCGGCGAGACGGTGGGGCTCTCGATGCCCGGCGTCAGCGCAACCGCATCCTCGACGCGGTCGGTGCGGATGTCGTAGTCCATCATCACGTAGGTGCGCGCTACCAGGACGCCCTCGAGGCGCCGCTGGAAGACGGTGAAACCGGGCGGGGCCGCAGATCCGGCGCGGGTGATCAACACCGCCTCGGAGTCCAGGATCGTGTCGAGCACGATCTCCAGCCCGGCCTGCCGCAGGGTGGAGCCGGTCTCCACGACGTCGGCGATCACGTCGGCGACCCCGAGCTGGATGCTGGTCTCGACCGCACCGTCGAGACGGGTGACGGTCGCATCGACGCCGCGCTCCTCGAGATAGCGACGCACGACGCCGTCGTAGGACGTGGCGATCCGCTTGCCCTGCAGGTCCTCCAGCTTGCTGACGGTGCCGGGCCTGCTGGCGAAGCGGAACCGCGAGCGGCCGAAGCCGAGGGTCAGCACTTCCTCGGCTTTCGCGCCCGAGTCCAGCAGCAGGTCGCGGCCGGTGATGCCGACGTCGAGTGTGCCCTCACCGACATACAGCGCGATGTCACGCGGACGAAGGTAGAAGAACTCGACGTCGTTCTCGGGGTCGGCAAGCGTCAGCTCCTTGGTGTCGGTGCGCTGGCGGTAGCCGGCCTCGCGAAGGATCTGCGATGCCGACTGCGAGAGCGAGCCCTTGTTGGGGATCGCCACCCGCAGCGTGCTCGAGGTGGTGGGGGTCGTGGACATGTCGGATCTCGCTTGCTCTCTCACAGGTGGGCGTAGACGTCGTCGAGTGTCAGGCCACTGGCGATCATCAGCACCTGTGCGTGGTACAGCAGCTGGCTGATCTCCTCCGCGGCGCGCTCGGGCCCCTCATGCTCTGCGGCCATCCACGACTCGGCGGCCTCCTCGACCAGTTTCTTGCCGATCGCGTGGACGCCGGCGTCGAGCGCCTGGACGGTGCCGGACCCGACGGGGCGGGTCTGGGCCTTCTCGGTGAGCTCTGCCCAGAGCTCGTCGAACGTCTTCATCGGGGTGCTTTCCGTGAGGGTTGCGCCGTTTCCCGCGGCTTGCGGGAGGGCGGGACAAGCCTACGGCGTACGGCGACGCCCCCGGCCGGGCCTCCTGTCGCACGAGACGCTTGTCACGCGCCCACCCGCGCGGCCAATCGGGCTGCTCGAATCCACCGCATCGACGGGATCCAACGCACCAGCGGCGCGGTGGACTCGTCTGAGGCGTAGACCAGCATCGCCAGGAAGAATCCGTAGACCGGAAGGTGACCGACCAGCTCGGTCTGCCCGAAGAGCGCCAGGGTCGCGTTGAACGGCACCATCGCGACGAGCACGGCCACCTGCGGCATCGCCCCGGAGATCACGAGCAGGCCGAAGAGCAGCTCGACGGCTCCCGCGACGGCGACGAAGGTGGTGGGGGCCAGGTCGATGCCGACCCAGGCGAGGACGTCCAGGGCGGGGAAGTCCTGCAGCGTGTGGGTGGCCATCTCCGGGTTGGTGAACTTCTCGGAGAACGCCAGCGACACGAGGGCAACGCCGACGCCTAGCCGCAGCGCGAGAAGGGCGGCTCGCAACCTCACAGGATCGGCCGCTACCCGACCGTGCGCGTCGTCGCCAGGCGGCAGCACAACCAGGAATCCCGCCACGGCAGCGATGTTGGCGCACTCGAGCAGGGCCACGGGGCCGGCGAAGACCGCCAGCGCCGGTCCGAGCGTCAGCGTCAGCGCTGCGGCCGGGCGGATCTGGAACCCGCTGACGAGCCAGACGCCGAGCGCTGCCTCGGCCAGCAGCAGACTCGACCCGAGGACGCCCTCCAGGACCACGGCCGGAGTGAGAAAGGATCCTGTGGCCGCGAGGGCCAGCAGGGTGACGCCCAGGTGCACGCCCAGGATGCGGGGCACCCACGGTGCCAGCCGACCCAAGGGTCGGAGGAAGGCAAGCTCTGGCGTCGGCATTCTCAGCGCCAGCCGGCGCCACGCGAGGGCGAGGGCCACCATGACGGTGGTGAGGACCAGCGGGAGTGGCGAGAAGAAGAAGGACCAGTCGTTGCCCGGGGTCTGCTCGACGAACCAGCGTTCGTGCAGGTGGGGGTAGTTCAGCGATGCATACACGGTGTGCCTCAGTCGGGTGCGAGTCGGCTAGTCGTCCGGCCGGACGACGACGCCCACCCTTCCCGCTCCCCCGACCTGCCGGACCGGCCGAGCGGCACTCGTTCAGAGGACCAACGTCCCGTTTGTCCCGTTCGTGTGCGCGGACGAGCGGTCAAGGAGATCCCGCGGCCCCCACGGCGCCCGTCGACTGGCCGGACAGGCGTCCGAGAGCTCCTCAGCCCAGGTCGTTGCTTCGGATGCCGCGGAGCAGGGTGGCGGTCTGCAGCGCTGCGGCGGTTGCCTCGTACCCCTTGTCCTCGCGAGAACCTTCGAGGCCGGCCCGGTCGAGCGCCTGCTCGTCGGTGTCACAGGTGAGCAGGCCGAAGCCCACGGCAGCACCCGTGTCGAGCGCGACCCGGTTGAGCCCGTCGGTGGCCGCCGAGCAGACGTACTCGAAGTGCGGGGTACCCCCGCGGATCACCACGCCCAACGCGACGACCGCGTCGAAGCCCCTCTCCGCGAGCGCCGCTGCCACGACTGCCAGCTCGAAGGAGCCGGGGACGCGTACGACGGTCGGGGATTCCACCTTGTGGTCCTCGAGGGCACGGCGAGCACCGGCCAGAAGGCCGTCCATCACCTGTTCGTGCCAGGTGGCCGCGACCACCGCGACCCGCAGGTCGTGGCAGTCGACCGGTGCCATGTGCGGGGATCCTTCGCCGCTCATGCGGAGTCCCCAGGGCGGCGGTGCGGGCGCGGCGAGCAGCGTCGTGGGGTCGTCATGCGAGCTCTCCTTCGATGGTGTGGCTGCCCAGGTCGGGCAGGTCGTGGCCCATGCGGTCGCGCTTGGTCAGCAGGTAGGCAAGGTTGTGGTCGTTCGGGTGAGGCGTGAGGCGGACCCGCTCGGTGACCGAGATGCCGTAGTCCTCGAGCCCCGTGGTCTTGGCCGGGTTGTTGGTGAGCAGGCGGACCGAGGTGATCCCGAGGTCGCGGAGGATCTGGGTTGCGGTGCCGTAGTGCCGAGCATCGGCCGGCAGCCCGAGCTCGAGGTTGGCGTCGACGGTGTCCCGGCCGCCGTCTTGGAGCTGGTAGGCCTGGAGCTTGGCCACCAGACCGATCCCGCGGCCCTCGTGCCCCCGCAGGTAGACCACGACGCCCCTGCCCTCCTCCACCACTCGGGCGAGCGCCTCCTCGAGCTGGGGGCCGCAGTCGCAGCGCCGCGAGCCGAAGACGTCGCCGGTGAGGCACTCGGAGTGGACACGGGTGAGCACGTCGGTACCGTCACCGAGGTCGCCGTAGACGAGCGCGACGTGCTCGGAGTCGTCGATGGTGATCTTGTACCCGTAACCGGTGAAGTCGCCATGCGAGGTGGGAAGCCGGGTCTCAGCCACGCGAACGACGTGCCTCTCGTGCCGGCGGCGGTAGTGGATCAGGTCCTCGATCGAAATCATCTTCAGGCCGTGCTCGTCGGCGAAGTCGCGCAGCCCCTGCCCGCGCTTCATCGTGCCGTCGTCGTTGACGATCTCCGAGATCACCCCGGCAGGCGAGAGACCTGCGAGGCGGGCGAGGTCGACCGCTGCCTCCGTATGGCCGGGGCGCACGAGGACGCCACCCTCCTGGTAGCGCAGGGGGAAAACGTGGCCGGGCTGAGTGATCTCGAACGGCTCGGTCGCCGAGTCGTTGAGGACCCGCACCGTGCGGGAGCGGTCGGCCGCCGAGATGCCCGTGGTGACCCCGTCGCGAGCGTCCACCGAGACGGTGTAGGCGGTGCGGTGCCGGTCACGGTTGTGGGGCGTCATCAGCGGGATGCTCAGGCGGTCGAGGGTCTCTGCCGTCATCGGCGCGCAGATCACCCCTGAGGAGTAGCGGATGGTGAAGGCCATCAGCTCCGGGGTGGACTTGCTGGCTGCGAAGACCAGGTCGCCTTCGTTCTCGCGGTCCTCGTCGTCGACGACGACGACCGCCTTGCCGGCTGCGATGTCGGCTATGGCCTCCTCGACGGTGTCGAGCCTGACCTCGGGCGCGCCGCTCATGCGGCCACCTCCTCGGGTACGTCGGTGCGGTCGGTGTCCAGGGTGCGCTGCACGCGCACCCAGGTGATGAATCCCCAGACGCAGAAGGCGCCGTAGAGCAGGTAGAGCGTCGCGGAGGGGTAGTAGCCGGCCTTGAGCAGCAGTGGCACCCCTACCACGTCCACGGCGATCCAGATCAGCCAGAACTCCGTCCACCCACGAGCCATGCCGTAGGTCGCGAGGATCGATCCGGTGAGGATCCAGGCGTCGGGCAGGGGCCCCCAGGAACCGAGCTCCTTCAAGACGACGTAGAAGACGGCCGTGCCGGCCACCGCGAGGGTGGCCATCTGTGCCCAGCCTCGCTTACCGGCCCACGACGGGGTGATCGCACCCCCGTCAGCAGGCTCGCCCTCGCGCCTGCTCCGCGCCCAGCGCCACCAGCCGTAGACGGAGACCGCGAGGAAGAACACCTGCCGACCCGCCTGGCCCCAGAGGTCGTGGACCTGCGGCTTGTCGAGGATCCCGCCGACGAAGACGGTGAAGAGCACCAGGTTGCCGACGATGCCGACCGGCCACGCCCACACCCTGCGGCGCATGCCGCCCACCGCGCTCGCGAGCCCGAAGCCGTTGCCGACGACCTCGCGCACGAGGATCGCGGAGGAGCCGATGCCGATGCTGCCCTCGAGCAGCCAGCCGAGGAGGTTCACGGGCGCTCCCCCGCTGCGAGTAGGCGCTCGACGTACTTGGCGATCACGTCGACCTCGAGGTTGACCGGGTCGCCTGGCTGCTTGAACCCGAGGGTGGTGCGGGCAAGGGTCTCGGGGATCAGGGAGACCGTGAAGCTTTCCGGCCCGACCTCCACGACCGTGAGCGAGATGCCGTCGACGGTGATCGAGCCCTTGGCGACCAGGTAGCGCGCGAGGTCTGCGGGCAGGCTGATCTCGACGACCTCCCAGTGCTCGCTCGGAGTCCTGCGGATGATCTGTCCGGTGCCGTCGACGTGGCCCTGCACGATGTGGCCGCCCAGCCTGGTCTGCGGAGTGACAGCCCGCTCGAGGTTGACCCGGTCGCCCGGGCTGAGCGCGCCCAGCGAGGTCTTGTCGAGGGTCTCGCGCATCACGTCGGCGGTGAAGGCCTCCTGTTCGCGCTCGGCGACGGTCAGGCAGCAGCCGTTGACCGCGATCGAGTCACCCTGGCTGGCGTCGAGCGTGACGTGAGGGCCGCGGACGCTCAGGCGTACGGCGTCGCCGTGGTCCACGAGCCCCTCGACGACGCCGAGCTCCTCGACGATTCCGGTGAACATCAGTGCTCCTTGCGGTTGAGGGGTGCGAGGGTGAACCGGGCATTGGCTTCGTTGCCCTCCCCGACGACGGAGACGTCGAGGACGTCGAAGCGGACGGCGTCGCTGATCGTGCTGATGCCGAGGTCGCCGACCGCGCTCGTCCCGGAACCGAGCAGCATCGGTGCAACGTAGGCGACCACCTCGTCGACAAGCCCGGCTTCCAAGAAGCCGGCGCCCAGGGTGGGACCACCCTCCAGGAAGACGTGCTGGCGGCCGCGCGCGTAGAGCTCTGCCAGGGCTTTGGCCGGATCCCGGGTCGGGAGTACGACGGTCTCCGCGACGTCGTTGAGCACCCGCCGGGCGGCCGGGATCTCGCGCAGGCCCATCACCGCACGCAGCGGCTGCTGGGGCAGCGGCTGTCCCGCCTCGTCGCGGACCGTGAGCTCCGGGTCGTCCACGAGGACTGTGCCCGTGCCGGCCAGGATCACGTCGGCGAGGCCACGCAGGCGGTGGGTGTCGAGACGGGCCGCGGCCGAGCTCACCCAGCGGCTCGTGCCGTCGGCCGCGGCGCTCCGGCCGTCGAGGGTGGCCGCGAACTTCCAGGTGACGAAGGGTCTGGCATGCTCCACCGCGAACGTCCAGACACGATTGAGCTTGCGAGCATCGTCGACGAGCAGGCCGGCCTCGACGTCGACGCCCTTGCTGCGGAGCGTCGCGGCTCCCCCTGCGGCGACCGGGCTCGGGTCGTCCTGGGCGTAGACGACGCGGGCGACCCCCGCGGAGAGCAGCGCCCCCGCGCACGGTCCGGTGCGGCCGGTGTGGTTGCACGGCTCGAGCGTCACCACGGCCGTCGTACCCCGGGCCCGGGCGCCCGCCCGGTTGAGCGCGTCGGCCTCGGCATGCGGCGAGCCTGCGCCCCGGTGGAACCCCTCGGCGACGGTCCGCCCTGACGGGTCGATGAGGACACAGCCCACGCGCGGGTTCGGCCCGGTGGGGACACCCGGGCTCTGAGCGAGCTCGAGAGCACGCGTCATCGCCCGCGTCTCTGCGGGACTGAACGTCACTTGGATGCCGCCCCTCTGGTCCGGTCGCGGACTCGGGGGCAATGAACGGCTCCCGCCATCGCGCGTGCTCGGTCGAACCGTCGTCACGGCGCGGGCGGAGTCACCGCGTGCGCTTCCCATCCGGACTTTCACCGTCGGTCCAGGAGTTCCACCTGGTCAACCGACCGCTGGATGCGGACGGGTCGCGGACTTTCACCGCCGGTTCGGAATTACACCGACCCCAGAGCACGCGAGCTTCTTCACTCGTCACGGATCAGCGTGCCACATCCGGCGGCGCGATGGCATGTGACCTCCCCCACCAGGGCGGGCCGGGCGTGGATCAATTACCAAGGTATGCAGGCAATTGAGCGCTTCCCATGGCAAGTTCACCATGGGAAGGGACAGCTTGCCGTGGGAGGTGCAGGGTCAGATGCAGGAGGCGGCCTGCGCGCTCCCGCGAAGCTTCTCGATCATCTCGCTGGGGTCGTCGGCCCGGAACACCGCAGACCCCGCCACGAAGACGTCCGCACCCGCGTCGGCACACCGCTCGATCGTCTCGAGGGAGACCCCGCCGTCGACCTGGAGCCACATCTCGAGACCGTGCTTGTCGATCAGCTCGCGTGTGCGCCGGATCTTCGGTACGCAAACGTCGAGGAACTCCTGGCCGCCGAACCCGGGCTCGACGGTCATCACGAGCAGCATGTCGAGCTCGCCGAGCAGGTCCTCGTAGGGCTCGATCGGTGTCGCGGGCCGGAGGCCCATTCCGGCGCGCGCCCCCTTCGCCCGCAACTCCCGGGCCAACCGGATAGGGGCAGTCGCGGCCTCGACGTGGAAGGTCACCGACGAGGCGCCCGCCTCGACGTAGCCGGGGGCCCAGCGGTCGGGGTCCTCGATCATGAGGTGGCAGTCGAGCGGGGTGTCCGTGGCCTTCGCCAGGGCCTCGACCACGGGCATGCCCAATGTGAGGTTCGGGACGAAGTGGTTGTCCATGACGTCGACGTGGAGCCAGTCGGCGTTGGAGACGCGCTTGGCCTCGGTCGCGAGGTTGGCGAAGTCGGAGGCGAGCATGCTCGGCGAGATCTGGATACCCATGGCGAGAAGATCCTAGTCGGCGGGCAGGTCGGCCCAGGTCTGCGGGCACGGCAGCGTCACGACGCACTCTTCTGGTACGTCACGTGGTCCCGCCAGTCAGCAGGAAAGATCGTGTGCGGACCCGCTGTCAGGCATCGGGATCGGCGGGGGTCTCCGCGCCCTCGGCCTCGTCACGGTCAGCCCACTCCAACAGGGGGGTCAGGTCGAAGACCGAGTCGTCGATCCCAGCGTGCAGGTCGCCGAGCTCGGCGTACCGCTTGGGGACCGTCGCGATGGTCAGGTCCCGAGGCTCGACGTCGTCGACCTCGTCCCACCCGATCGGGGTGGAGACGGTGGCCTCGGGATTGCCCCGCACGGAGTAGGCGCTCGCGATGGTGTGGTCGCGGGTGTTCTGGTTGTAGTCGACGAACAGTTTCGAGGGGTCGCGGTCCTTGCGCCACCAGGTCGTGGTGACCAGTTCGGGAACGCGCCGCTCGACCTCACGCGCGAACGCCAGTGCGGCACGACGTACGTCGGCGAAGCCCCACCGGGGGGCTATCCGGACATAGACGTGGATGCCGTTGCCGCCCGAGGTCTTGGGCCACCCGACCGCACCGAGCTCGTCGAGCAGCTCGCGGGTGACATGAGTGACCCGGCGAACGGTGTCGAAGGGGCAGTCGGGCATCGGGTCGAGGTCGATGCGCCACTCGTCGGGCTTCTCGGTGTCGGCGCGGCGGGAGTTCCAGGGGTGGAACTCGACGGTCGACATCTGCACCGCCCAGATGACGCTCGCAACCTCCGTCACGCAGAGTTCGTCGGCGTGCCTGTTGTAGCGCGGGAACGTCACGCGCACCGTCTCCAGCCACGACGGGGCGCCGTGCGGAACCCTTTTCTGGTGCACCTTCTCCCCCGCGACGCCCTCGGGGAAGCGGTGGAGCATGCATGGCCGCTCTCGCAGGGCATTGACGATCCCGTCCCCGACAGCGAGGTAGTACTCGACCAGGTCCAGCTTGGTCTCCCCGCGGGCCGGGAAGTAGACGCGGTCGGGGTTGGAGATGCGTACGACGCGGTCGTCGACCTCGATCTCCACGGCGGGCGAGCCCGTTGACTTGGCGGCCATGCCGCCGACGCTACCCCTGCTGCTTGCGCAGGAGCGCGAAGAACATGGCGTCGGTCCCCTGCCGATGCGGCCACAGCTGGATCGACCCGGGGAGCCTTGCCTGCTCCGGGTGCAGGTCGGGCACGCCCGCGAACAGCGGCGCGGCGTCGTCGAGTACGGCGTCGGGGCGGTCGGCGAGGACGCGGCGCACCACATCGGAGGTCTCGACGAGCACGGGTGAGCAGGTCACGTAGGCCACCACCCCGCCCGGTCGCACAGCGACCAGCGCGGATCGCAGCAGCCGTTCCTGCAGGGGCACGAGATCGTCGAGGTCCTCGGGACTGCGCCGCCAGCGCGACTCGGGCCTGCGGCGAAGGGCGCCGAGGCCGGAACAGGGAGCGTCGACCAGCACGCGGTCGAAGGTGCCAGGGGCCCACGCGGGCGCGGTGCCGTCAGCGGTGATGACCCCCGTGAGGCCGGCCGTGGCCGCAGCGGTGGCGCGCTTGACCAGCCCGGCCCGATGGACCTGACGCTCCGAGGCGAGCACCTGTGCGCCTCGCTCGGCCGCCAGGGCGGCAAGGAGGGCTGCCTTCCCGCCAGGGCCGGCGCACATGTCGAGCCACCGGTCGTCGCGGCCCTCGACGTCGACTCGCGCCAAGGCGAGCGCGACCAGCTGTGATCCTTCGTCCTGGACCCCGGCCCGTCCTTCGGCCACAGCCGGCACGGAACCCGGGTCACCGGAGGCCAGCTCCACCGCGAACGGTGAGATCGTCGAGGCAGTGCCCCCGGCCGAGACGAGCTCCTCCACCGTCGCGAGACCGGGCCGTGCCACCAGGCTGACCTTGGGCGCAGCGTTGTCCGCGGAGAGCAGTGGCTCGAGCTCGGACTCGTCGCCCAGAGCCTCGGCGAGCGCGTCGACCACCCATCGCGGGTGGGAGTGTGCCACTGCCGCGAAGCCCGTCGGGTCCGAGGCCGGGTCGGGCGCCACCCTCCGCACCCAGCCGGCCAGGTCGTGTGCAGCGACCTTGCGCAGCACGGCGTTGACGAAGCCCGCGGGTCCGTGGCCAACCCGCTGCCGAACAAGCTCGACGGTCGTCGAAACCGCGGCATGGGTCGGCACACGCATCGCCAGGATCTGGTGGGCACCGAGGCGCAGAGCGTCGAGCACCGCGGGGTCGACCTTCGCCAGTGGACGGTCGACGCAGGCCGCCACCACGGCGTCATAGGTGCCCTGCCTGCGGATCGTCCCCGAGACCAGCTCGGTGGCGAAGGCTGCGTCGCGCCCGGTGAGCCCGCGTTCGCGCAGCAGCGAGGCGAGCAGCAGGTTGGTGTAGGCGTCCTGCTCCCGGACGGCCACCAGCACGTCGTAGGCGAGCAGGCGTGCCTGGTCAACCTTGCCGCCTCGTCCTGGGCGAGGCTTTCCGGAGCGAGGACGTCTCCTCGGGTCAGCCACCGAGCTTCTCGCCCGAACCCACCCGCACACCGCGGGCCCAGTCTGCCGCCGGCATCAGCTTCTTGCCGAAGGCCTTCACCTCACCCAGCTCGACCGGGTCGGTCGCGGTGCCGACGAAGACCGCCTTCTTGGTCACCTCGAGCACCCCCGGCTCGAGCCGCTCACGGCCCTCGGCGATGCTCACGGGACCGACCTTCATCCGCTCTGCGGCGTACGTCGACCATGCCCCCGGCCCGGGTGTGCACGCCCGGATCCTACGGTCGATCGCCACGGCCGGCTCGGTCCAGTCGATCTCGGCGTCCTCGACAAGGATCTTGGGCGCGAAGCTGACTCCCTCGTCAGGCTGCTCGCGGGCTTCGAGGGATCCGTTCTCGATCCCGTCGAGGGTCGCAACGAGCAGGCCCGCACCGCTGTCTGCCAAGCGGGTGAGCAGGTCGCCCGATGTGTCCGTGGGGCGCACGGTCTCGGTGACCACACCGAACGTGGGGCCCGCGTCGAGCTCCTTGACGATCCGGAAGGTAGTCGCGCCGGTGATCTCGTCACCGGCCCAGAGCGCGTGCTGCACCGGCGCTGCGCCGCGCCATGCGGGGAGCAGCGAGAAGTGGAGGTTCACCCAGCCGTGCACGGGGATGTCGAGCGCGCTCTGCGGCAGCAGGGCCCCGTAGGCCACGACCGGGCAACAGTCCGGCGCGAGCTCACGCAGACGGGCCTGGAAGTCCGGGTCCTTGGGGTGCTCGGGCTTGAGGACGGGCACTCCGAGCTCCTCGGCGCGCTGCGCGACCGGCGAGGCCACGAGCTTCCGCCCGCGGCCGGCGGGGGCGTCGGGCCGGGTCACGACGCCCACGAGCTCGTGGGAGCTCCCGGCGATCGCGTCGAGGGCCGGGACGGCGACCTCGGGAGTGCCTGCGAAGACAACGCGCATCACAGACCAAACCCCTTCATGGCGTGCGGTGAGACCTTGACCGTCGGCGGCGCCTGCCCGAACCATTCGGCCTCACGGATCGCCTTCATCGCGAGCTTGCGGGTCTCCCGGTCGAGCCGGTCGATGAACAGGACCCCGTCCAGGTGGTCGGTCTCGTGCTGGATTGCCCGCGCGAGCATCTCGGAGCCCTCGACGGTCACCGGGTCGCCGTACATGTTCCAGCCCTTGGCAACCACCGACATCGCACGCTTGCAGTCGAAGGTCAGGTCGGGGATCGACAGACACCCCTCCTGGCCGTCCTGCTCCTCGTCCGACAGCGACAGATCGGGATTGATCAGATGGCCGAGCTCACCGTCGACGTACCACGTGAAGACCCGCAGACCAACGCCGATCTGCGGGGCGGCCAGCCCAGCACCGGGCGCGTCGCGCATGGTGTCGGTGAGGTCCTCCACGAGCCGGCGCAGCTCCTTGTCGAAGTCGACGACCTCCACAGCGGGGGTCCTCAGCACCGGATCTCCGAAGAGGCGGATGGGCTGGACGGCCACGTGGTCTCCTTCAGGTGGGTCGTGGTGGATGCGGTGTTCCGGGCGGCTGACCAGTCTACGGACTCGGCCGACCCGGCGGCTCACCCCAGGCTGACCGGGTCGACCTGCACACGCACCGGCTCCAGCTTCTTCGCGTCCCGCACGCCTTGCATCTCCACCAGGGCACGAGAGAGCTCCGCGCCACGTGCTCGTGGGACGCGTACCACCGTGCGCACCTGGGGCGGGTCGTCGGCTGCAACGGGGCCGCCAGGGCGGTCTTCAACGGGCACTGGGCCGAGGATCTCGGCGCCTTCTGGTAGCGACAGCTGGTCGATCACCGCGGTGATGGCGTCTTCCCTGCCGGTCAGGGTGGCAAGGCGCGAGGCGGGAGGAAGGTGCGCCGACTGCCGGTCGGCGAGCTCTCGCTGGGCGAACCCGGCGGGGTCCCAGCGCAAGAGGGCCTGCAGCACCGGCTCGGTGCTCTCCCCCACCACCACGACCCGGCCCCCTTCCTTGGCAGGGCGTGCCAGCGCAGCGGCGTTCAGCCACCGTCGAAGGGACTCCTCGGTGGTGCGCAGGTCGGTGCGGGACAGCATGAGCCACGTGTCGAGCAGCACGACCGTGGGGTATCCCCCCTCCGCCACCGGCTCCGCACCGGGCGTGGCAACCACGACCGCAGGACTGCCAGGGACATCGGGAAGGACTCGGTCACCTGAGGAAGTGCGCACCGGCACGGACGGGAACGCGCGCCCGATCTCCTCGGCGGTGCGACGGTCCCCGCGGACCGGAGCCCGCAAGCCGCGGCCGCCGCACTCGGCGCACGACCATGCCTGCTCCTCGGTCCCGCACCAGGTGCACACGGGCGGCTGGTGCGCAGCCTGGACCCGCAACGGACCGGAGCACGGGCGACAGCGGGCCGGAGCACGACAACGGTCGCAGGCCAGGCTCGCGGCGTAGCCCTGCCTCGGCGTCTGCAGCAGGACCGGCCCCCGCTCGAGCCCTGCGCGGATCGCCTCGAAGGCTGCCTTGGGCAGCCGTGCCGACCGGGCGAACGGGTCACGGTCGAGATCCAGATCGGTGGCACCGGTGATGCTCAGATGGGCGGCGCGCTCGCGGAGCACGTCACGAGGGGCGGTGATCTCCTTCGCCCAGCCTGTGCGCAACAAGAACTCGGCCTCGACGGTTCGCCCGAACCCTCCGACCAGGGCACCGCAGGACTCCTCGTGCGCCCTGAGCAGCAGGACCTCACGGGAGTGGGGGTAAGGAGCGTGGAGGTCGGCGTGGAGGTCGTCGCCGTCGTCCCAGATGGCCACCAGCCCGAGGTCGTGCACGGGCGCGAACGCGGCCGCCCGCGTGCCGACGACGATCCTGCGGGCACCGCGGGAGACCGCCAGGAACGATCGATACCGCTCGGCTGGGCCAAGATCGGCGGTCAGCACGACATGGTGCCCCTCGCCGAGCGTGGCCCGGAGCGCGGCGTCGACCCGGTCGACGTCCCGGTGGTCGGGAACGCAGATCAAGACGCCCCGGCCCGAGGCGTACGTCGCCGCAGCGGCCTCTGCAATGCGCCCCGGCCAGTCCTCCCCCGGGGCCGCCGACCACACTGCCCTCGGAACCCCGCCCTGGGCGAGGTGACGAATGAACGCCGCACCGCCGGTGTAGTGCGACCAGAGCTTCTCGGCATCGGCCGAGTCGACCTCCGGCGCCGGGGCGTCTTGAGACGGCTGCTTCTCGACGGTGGCATGACGACTCGGAACAGCCAGCCGTAGCACGTCAGAACGCGTGCCTGCGTAGCGGGCGGCGACCGATCCCGACAAGGCCGCGATCGCCGGGGAGAGGACGGGTTCGCCACTCACTGCCCTCCGCAACGGTGCCAGCCGGCCAGCGTGGCTGCTCTCGGCGACACGGGCCAGCACGAACCCGTCCACGTCCTGACCCGCGAAGCGGACCTTCACCCGCGCGCCAGGGACTGCGTCGGCCGACATATTCTCCGGAACCAGGTAGTCGAAGGGCCGGTCCAGGTGCGCCAGGGGTACGTCGACGAGCACCTGTGCGACTGGGTCGACCTGTGCCGGCTCCAGCGGCTGCTTGGAGGCTGCCTTCTTGCGCGCCGCCTGGCTCCTCGACTTCGCCTTCCGAGCCGTCTCCCGGGCAGCCCGGGCGGGCTCCGGCATCAGCGCAGGCTGGTCCGCCTCGACGGGCCGCCCTCCATCGATGTCGGAGGGCTCGGGCTTGCTCATGCCGTCATCCTTGCAGCCCTGACCGACAGCTGAGGAACCACAGGGCGACCCTGTGGAGGATGGGCTAGCTGTCCACGCCGCGGCACGACAGAAGGCGTGTGCCACGACATCGTCCGGGTCGACGTACCAACCGGCTCTGGCCTCTCCCCCGGCGGGTCGTGCCTGCTGCTGCGGCTCCGGAAGCTACTTCCCCGGGCAAATCGTTGCTTCCCACGGCAAGATCACCGTGGGAAGCAACAGTTCCTCTGCATACCTTGGTAATTGGTTACCCCGGCGGGATCAGACGCCGGCGGCCTTCTTCAGAGCCTCGACCCTGTCCGTGCGCTCCCAGGTGAAGTCGGGTAGTTCGCGACCGAAGTGGCCGTAGGCAGCGGCCTGTGCGTAGATCGGCCGGAGCAGCTCGAGGTCGCGGATGATCGCGGCAGGCCGCAGGTCGAAGACCTCGAGGACTGCCTTCTGGATGGTGCTCACCGGGACCGTCTCGGTGCCGAAGCAGTCGACGTAGAAGCCCACCGGGTGCGCCTTGCCGATGGCGTAGGCCACCTGGACCTCACAGCGGCGGGCGAGGCCGGCGGCCACGACGTTCTTGGCGACCCAGCGCATGGCGTAGGCGGCCGAGCGGTCGACCTTCGACGGGTCCTTGCCGGAGAAGGCGCCACCTCCGTGACGGGCCATGCCGCCGTAGGTGTCGATGATGATCTTGCGCCCGGTGAGTCCCGCGTCGCCCATGGGCCCGCCGATCTCGAACCTCCCGGTGGGGTTCACCAAGAGCTTGTAGTCGTCGGAGGGGATGTCGAACTCGGCGAGCACATGGTTCACCACGTGCTTGCGGATGTCGGGGGTGAGCATCTCGTCGAGGTCGATGTCCGAGGCGTGCTGGGTGGAGACGACGACGGTGTCGACGCGGACGGGCCGGCTCTCGTCGTCGTACTCGATGGTCACCTGGGTCTTGCCGTCTGGACGCAGGTAGGACATCGTGCCGTTCTTGCGGACCTCCGCCAGCCGCATGGAGAGCCTGTGGGCGATCGTGATCGGCAGTGGCATCAGCTCAGGCGTGTCGTCGCAGGCGTAGCCGAACATCAGACCCTGGTCGCCGGCCCCCTGCCTGTCGAGGGGGTCCACCGAGTGGTCGTGGCGCTCCTCGTAGGCGTCGTCGACGCCCTGGGCGATGTCGACAGACTGGCCGCCGATGGCAACCTGGACGCCGCAGGACCAGCCGTCGAAGCCCTTCAGGGACGAGTCGTAGCCGATGTCGAGGACCTTCTTGCGGACCAGCTCCGCGATCGGGGCGTACGCACTCGTCGTGACCTCCCCGGCAACGACGACCAAGCCCGTGGTGACCAGCGTCTCGACGGCCACGCGGCTGCGCGGGTCGTCGGCGAGAAGAGCGTCCAGGATGGTGTCGCTGATCTGGTCGGCGATCTTGTCCGGGTGCCCCTCGGTCACGGACTCGGATGTGAAAAGGCGTCCTGCCACTGCTTGTCCCCTGTCCGCGTCGCCATCGCGACGCATCCTCGGCTCGTTGTTCGGCTGATTCTCGTGTCGTGTGAACGATAACGCGTGGGTGCGCGGGGGTTCAGACAGTCTCGATGACCGACAGCACGTGGTCCCAGATCACGTGGGCCAGCGCGGTCTTGGAGGCGCGCGGCACCTCGACGGTGGTGCCGTCAGCACCGAGGAGGACCGCCTCGTTGTCCGCGGAGCCGAAGACCTTGCCGCCGCTCACGTCGTTGACCACGAGCAGGTCACAGCCCTTGCGCGCCAGCTTGGTGCGGGCGTGGTCGAGCACCGAGCCGGTGTCGTCGCCCGTCTCTGCTGCGAACCCGACGACCACCGTGCCCGGAGTGGGACGGTTGCGGGCGATCTCGGCAAGGATGTCGGGGTTCTGCTCCAGCTCGATCGGAGGCGTCGATCCGTCCTCGGCCTTCTTGATCTTCGAGCCGCTCACCGACCGCGGCCGGAAGTCGGCCGGAGCGGCGGCCATGACCACGGCATCGGCGTTGGCTGCGGCCTCCACGACCGCATCGCGCAGCTCGGCAGTGGTCTCGACCCGCACCACCTTCGCCCCCGCAGGGTCAGGAAGTTCGACGTTGGCCGCGACCAGAGTCACCTCGGCTCCACGGGCAACTGCCGTCCGCGCGAGAGCGTAGCCCTGCAGCCCGGACGACCGGTTGCCCAGGAAGCGCACCGGGTCGAGGTACTCCCTCGTGCCGCCGGCAGAGACCACGACGCGCAGACCGGCGAGGTCATCGAGTGCGCCGGCGTCGCCACGGCTGAGTACGCCGGTGCAGATCTCGAAGATCTCGTCGGGCTCGGGAAGGCGACCCTTGCCGCTGTCGGCGCCGGTGAGCCGGCCCTCGGCAGGCTCGATCACGAGCACCCCTCGGCGACGCAACGTCTCGACGTTGTCCCGGGTCGCCGGATGCTCCCACATCTCGGTGTGCATGGCCGGGGCCAGCACCACCGGGCAGCGCGCGGTCAGCAGGGTGTTCGTGAGCAAGTCGTCGGCGAGCCCGTGGGCCGCCTTGGCCATGAGGTCCGCGGTGGCCGGCGCCACGACGACGAGGTCTGCGCTCTGGCCGATGCGCACGTGCGGCACTTCGTGGACCTGTGACCACACGTCGGCGGCCACAGGCTTGCCCGAGAGCGCCGCCCAGGTCGGCGCACCGACGAACTCGAGCGCCGACGCGGTCGGCACCACGGTCACGTCGTGGCCCGACTCGGTGAAACGCCGCAACAGCTCACAGGCCTTGTATGCAGCAATGCCGCCGCTCACGCCGAGAACGACGTGGGGGCGGCGGCTGCCGTCAACCGGAGAACCGGCCGCGGTCATGCTCAGGCCTCGGTGCTCGCGGCAGCCTCGGCGTCGGGGTCGATGTCCTCGCAGGTGAGCAGATCGTCGTTGATCTCGCGAAGAGCGATCGAGAGCGGCTTCTCCTGCACGTGGGTGTCGACGAGTGGGCCGACGTACTCGAGCAGGCCCTCGCCGAGCTGGGAGTAGTAGGCGTTGATCTGACGGGCGCGCTTGGCGCTGTAGAGCACCAGCTTGTACTTCGAGTCGGTCTTCGTCAGAAGTTCATCGATGGAGGGGTTGGTGATGCCCTCGGCAACGGGCAGGGAGCCAGACACGCTTGTAGGCCTCACAAAGTCAAGGATGGGAAGGAACGTTCTTGATCAAGGCTACCAACTCTTCGCTCGCGGCGTGAACTTCGGTGTTCACGACCGTTTCGTCGAACTCCGACTCCGCGGCCAGCTCCTCGCGTGCGGTCTCGAGCCGCCGCTCACGCTCCTCGGGCGTCTCGGTCCCCCGACCGACCAGCCGACGAACGAGCTCCTCCCACGACGGCGGGGCGAGGAAGACGAAGAGTGCCTCGGGCATGGACCTGCGCACCTGCCTGGCGCCCTGGAGGTCGATCTCGAGCAGAGCGGGCCGCCCCGCCGCGAGCGCCTCCTCGACAGGGCGCCTCGGAGTGCCGTAGCGAGCGCCCTTGTGCACCACTGCCCACTCGAGGAGCTGGCCGGTCGAGACGAGCTCGTCGAACTCCTCGTCGCTGACGAACCAGTAGTGCCGTCCGTGCACCTCTCCCGGGCGAGGCTTGCGCGTCGTCGCCGACACCGAGATCCACACCTCGGGGTGGTTCTTGCGGATGTCGGCGGCCACCGTTCCCTTGCCGACTGCGGTGGGCCCGGCCAAGACGGTGAGCCGTCCCCGCGCCGGCGGCACCAGCCGCTCTCCCTGGGTCACAGAACCGGACACGTCGACGCTCACTCAGCGGAGCCGAACTCGCGCTCGAGGGCGGCGATCTGGTTGGCCCCGAGGCCGCGCACACGTCGACTCTCGGAGATGTTGAGCCGCTCCATCACCTGACGTGCCCGCACCTTGCCCAGACCGGGCATCGACTGCAGGAGGTCGATGACGCGCATCTTGGCGATCACGTCGTTCTCCTGCCCCTGCTTGAGGACCTCGACGATCGAGGCACCGGAGTGCTTCAGACGGTTCTTGACCTCGGCGCGCTCCCGGCGTGAGGCGGCAGCCTTGTCGAGCGCAGCCTGGCGCTGCTCGGGAGTGAGTGGCGGAAGGGCCACGGTGAAGTCCTCATCGGTCGGCGGAGCGCTCCTGGGGTGCGAGCACGGACAGATGAGAAATCTAGTCATGGACCGTCGAGCGCCGCAACGCGATCCCCCTCCGCTCAGCCGCCCTGAGCGCTGAGCCCGAGGCTGACCTTACACACGTCGCGGGCGTGCTGCTCGACGCCCTGGCCGGCTTCGACGACGCGCTGCGAGGCGAGCTCGGCCGCCGCGGCCTCCAGCTTCTTCGCCTCCGCGTCCGTGACGCCTTCTGGCTGGTTGGCGGGGTCGTACTCCGCGGGGCTCGTCCCTGCCTCCTCGAAGGCCTCGACAAGCCCCTCGAGCGCGAACACCAGCGTCGTCCACTCGTCGGCGATGCCGCCTGGAGCCTCCCCTTGGAGGTCCCGCCACACGTCGAGCGTCTCCCCGAGAACGTCGGTTCCGGGCTCGCCCGACCGGACGGCCAGGTCGGCGAGCGTCTCCTTCTGCGACTCGAGCTCGGCGCAATAGCTCTCGGTCTCGCTCGCACAGCTCGTCAGGGGCGTCACCAGCAGCAGCCCCAGCAGCATCGCCCCCGACCGTCGTCCGCGCAGCATGCGCCCGGCTCTCATGCGCGCGCCAGTGCGTCGAGCTGGCGCGCCGTCGCCTCCGCGGCAGCGCGCAGAGCAGCCTTGTCCGGCCCGGCGGACAGGATCTCTCGCGAGCTGCTCGCGAGCACATTGCGCGCGGCGCCCCCGAAGATCCGGAGCACGTCATCGAGAGTGCCGCCCTGGGCGCCGAGACCGGGGACGAGCAGGGGCCCATTGACGGCGAGGTCCTCGGAGGTCTCGCCGATGGTCGCGCCCACGACCGCTCCGATCGAGCCCATCGGCGAAGCGCCGGCGTTGCGGGTGGCGATCGCGCTCAGCACGCGTCCCGCCACGGTGCGCCCGTCGCCCGTGGTGGCGTGCTGCACCTGCGGCCCCTCGGGGTTCGAGGTGAGTGCGAGGACGAACACACCGGCATCGTTGGCCAGGGCGGTGTCGATCATCGGGTCGAGGGACCCGAAGCCGAGGAAGGGGCTCGCGGTGATCGCATCGACCGCGAGGGGCGAGGTGGCCTGGAGGTAGGCGTCGGCGTAGGCCTGCGCGGTGGAACCGATGTCACCCCGCTTGACGTCGAGTACGACGATCGCGCCCATGTTGCGGGCCTCGGCGATGACCTTCTCGAGCACCGCTACCCCCTTGGACCCGTGCCGTTCGAAGAACGCCGACTGCGGCTTCAACGCTGCGGCGACCGGGGCGAGGGCCTCCACCGCCGTGAGTGAGAAGCGCTCGAGGCCGACCGCGCTGTCGGTCAACCCCCATCTGTCCAGCAGGCCTGGATGAGGGTCGATCCCGGCGCACAGCGGGCCGCGCGCGTCCATCGCCTCACGGAGGCGGGCGCCGAACGTCATCGTGGGTCTCCTTCGGGTCGGTGTGCGAGGCCGACCGCGTCGGCCACGTTGGAGATGCCCCGGCGCTCGAGCTCGTCGTGGAGCTCGGTGAGGATTCGTGCCGGCGAGCCGGGGTCGTGCAGCACGGTGGTGCCGATCTGGACCGCCCGCGCGCCGGCGGACAGCATCGCGAGAGCGTCGAACCCACTGCGGACGCCTCCGCCGCCGACGAGGGTCACCTCAGGGAGGGCAGCGTGGACCTCCCACACACAGCGGAGCGTCACGGGGTGGACCGCGGGGCCGCCGAGCGCGCCGGCACCTCCGCCGAGCACCGGGCGTAGCGTGCTCGGGTCCAGCACCAGGCCGGGCAGACCATGACCGATGACGACGACGTCGGCCCCGGCCTTCACGACCGCGCGGGCGAGGTCGACGACGTGGTGCACCTCGGGAGCGACCTTCGCCAGCACCGGGATGCCGCGGGGCATGTCGCGGCGGACGGCCGCGACGATCTTGCCAGCCTGGTAGGAATCCCGGGCAGCGACGGAGTCCGGAGGCCAGGCGAGGTTGACCTCGACCGCCGTGACCCCAGGACTCAGCCCCACTCTGCGGGCGAGCTCGGCCCACTCGCCGAGGGTGCGCCCCGCGATGGAGACGACCGTGCGCACCCCGCGCTGCGCGAGCCAGGGCAGCTCGGTGGCCAGGAATGCCTGCAGTCCCGCCGATTGCAGGTCGGTCTGGCGGAGCAGGCCACTTGCCGTCTCCACGGCCCTCGGCGGAGGCCCACCGGCACACGGATCGAGCGTGACGGACCGGGTCACCAGCGCTCCTAGCTCGGCGAGGTCGATGAGCGGCCCGATCTCCCGGCCGGCGCCGGCGCAGCCTGCTGCGACGAGGACCGGGTTGGCGAGCGTCACCTCGCCGAGGCTTGTGTGCAGGTCGACGGTCATCTCCGCACCTCCGCCCGCGAGGCACCCCAGCCGTCGACGGGCACCGTGCCGAGGTCGGCCCACCTCACCCGGTCTCCGCGGAACACCGGGCCCTCAGCACAGGTACGGGCCATCCTCGACACGCCGTCCTCCCCCACGACGGGAACGACGCAGCTCTGGCAGGCGCCGGTGGCGCAGACGCTGCCGACGTCGACCGCCGTCTGGCTCCAGGCACCCTGCTCCTCGGCGGCCGCGGCCACGTCGTGCAGGGTCGGGGCCGGGCCAGCGGCGTAGACGACGTCAGAGCCAGTCTTCGCGAGCAGTCCGGGCAGGACCTCCGCGACCCCGCCGCGCATGCCGACGGACCCGTCCAGCGTCGCCACGACCACGGTCTTGGCAGCCCGCTTGGCCTCCAGGGCGCCGAAGAGAGTCTTCTCGCTGGTGGCTGTGAGAAGCATGTGCACCGCGCAGCCGCGCTCCCTCAGACGGTCGGCCAGGCTGAAGAGAGGCGCCGCGGCGTGGCCGTGCCCGGCCAGGATGCAGGCGACCGGCTCCTTCGGAAGGGCGTACGGTCGCCCCACCGGACCGACGACGTCCACCGCAGCACCCGCGGGCAGGCCGGCCAGCCAGCCCAGCCCCGGCTCGGTGACCGGGAAGACCACTTCGACCGTGCTGCGGTAGGCGCCGGTCGCCCGGGCGCGGTAGACGGCCAGCCCACGGCGCAGCAGGCGGTCCGAGAGCGCTCCGCCGACGGCGAGCGCGACGAGGTTTCCGGGGCGGAACCTCTCGGCGACCCCAGGAGCGACCAGGGTCAGGTGCTGGTAGGCACCGGCACTCTTGTTGCTCAGCACCTCCCCCTGCACCTGCACCGGGCCACGGGCCGCCTGGTTCATCCCTGGAGGTCCCGTTGGATCCGGGAGGGCCACAGGGCACCCTCGTAGACGAACGCGGTGTAGGCCTGGAGCAGGGTCGCGCCGGCATCGAGCCGCTCGCGGGCATCGGCAGCGGTTGCGATCCCGCCGACCGAGATCACCGTCGTGGTCGGGTCGAGCCGCCCTCGCAGCAGGCGGAGCACCTCGAGCGAGCGCCGACGCAGGGGCGCGCCGGAGAGTCCGCCCGCGCCGACCTTCTCGACCTCCGCCGAGCTCGAGGCCAGGCCCTCCCTCGAGATCGTGGTGTTCGTGGCGACCACCCCGTCGAGCCCCACGGCACCGGCGAGGTCAGCGACAGCGAGAACGTCCTCGTCGGACAGGTCGGGTGCGATCTTCACCAGCAGGGGCACCCGTTGCTCGCTCACGGCATCGGCCTGTCGACGTACTGCCGCGAGGAGCGGCTCGAGCTTCTCCACCGCCTGCAGGTCGCGTAGCCCCGGGGTGTTCGGCGAGCTGACGTTGACCACGAGGTAGTCGGCGTACGGCGCCAGCAGGCTGGTGCTCTTCTCGTAGTCGGCCACAGCCCGGTCCTCCGGCACGACCTTCGACTTGCCGATGTTCACGCCCACGATCACCGGCTCGGCCGGGCCGCGGCGCCGACGCTGCTCGAGCCGTCGCGCGATCGCCTCGGCTCCGTCGTTGTTGAAACCCATCCGGTTCACGACCGCGCGGTCGGCCGGGAGGCGAAACAGACGCGGCTTCGGGTTGCCCGGCTGGGGCTCGCCCGTGACCGTGCCGACCTCGACGAAGGAGAATCCGAGCGCCGCGAGCGCGTCGATGCCCTCGGCGTTCTTGTCGAAGCCTGCCGCCAGACCGAGCGGGCCCGGGAAGGTCAACCCCATGGCCTCCACGGGCTTCCCGGAGGGCGCCAGCCGGAGCCGATCGACGACCGGCCGCCCGGCCCGCAGCGCCGCGAAGCCGGCACGGTGGGCGGTCTCGGCGTCGACCCGGGTAAGCGCGTGGTCGAAGGCCCAGCGGTAGAGCGTCACCGGCTCACCGGCCCCGCGTCGGCGCGGACGAGAGGCTGCCAGTCCTGGAGCGAGCGGACCCCGATGTCTCCGGCGCGGGCAGCCTCGATGCCCTGGACTGCGGCGGCCAGGCCCTGCACGGTGGTGATGCACGGCACGTTGCCGAGCACCGCCGCGGTGCGGATCTCGTAGCCGTCGAGCCGAGGCGAGCCGCCCTTGGTGGTGCCGTGCGGGGTGTTGACGACCAGCTTGACCTCGCCGTCGAGGATCCGTCCCACGATCGTCGGCTCGCCGTCGGGGCCGATGCCTTGGCTGTGCTTGCGCACCACCGTGGTCTCGACCCCGTTGCGCCTCAGCACCTCGGCGGTGCCGGCGGTCGCGAGGATCTCGTAGCCGAGGTCGGCGAGCAGCTTGATCGGGAAGACCATGTGCCGCTTGTCGACGTTCGCGACGCTGACGAAGATCTTGCCCTCGAGCGGGAGTGGGCCGTGTGCCGCTGTCTGGGCCTTGGCGAAGCTGGTGCCGAACACCGCATCGAAGCCCATCACCTCGCCCGTCGAACGCATCTCGGGCCCGAGCACCGCATCGACGGTCTTGCCCTCGAAGGTCTTGAAGCGGTTGAACGGCATCACTGCCTCCTTGACCGCGATCGGCGCTCCCGCGGGCAGGTCACCGCCGTCGCCGACAGTCGGGAGCACCCCTTCAGCACGCAGTTCGGCGATCGGGGCGCCGAGCATCACCCGCGCCGCCGCCTTGGCCAGCGGCGTGCCGGTCGCCTTGGAGACGAACGGCACCGTGCGCGACGCACGGGGGTTGGCCTCGAGGACGTAGAGGACGTCGGAGGCCATCGCGTACTGGACGTTGAGCAGCCCGCGCACGCCGACACCTTCGGCGATGGCCTCGGTGGAGCGCCGGATCCGTTCGATCATCTCCAGTCCGAGGGTGATGGGCGGCAGCGCGCAGCTGGAGTCCCCGGAGTGGATGCCGGCCTCCTCGATGTGCTCCATCACACCGCCGAGGAACAGCTCCTGGCCGTCGTAGAGGGCGTCGACGTCGATCTCCACGGCGTCGTCGAGGAACCGGTCGACCAGAACCGGGTGCTCGGGGCTGATCTCGGTGGCGCGGGTGATGTAGCCGCGGAGCGCGTCGTCGTCGTACACGATCTCCATGCCTCGTCCGCCGAGGACGTACGACGGTCGCACCAGCACCGGGTAGCCGATCTCCTCGGCGATCTCGCGGGCCTCCTCGTAGGAGACCGCCATGCCGTGCTTGGGCGCCGGCAGCCCCGCCAGCGAAAGCACGCGTCCGAACGCGCCGCGCTCCTCCGCCAGGTGGATCGCCTCAGGCGTGGTGCCCACGATCGGCACCCCAGCGTCCTCGAGGCCCTGGGCGAGCCCGAGCGGGGTCTGGCCGCCGAGCTGACAGATGACTCCGGCGACGGGACCTGCCTGCCGCTCGGCGTGCACGATCTCGAGCACGTCCTCGAGTGTCAGCGGCTCGAAGTAGAGCCGGTCCGAGGTGTCGTAGTCGGTGGAGACCGTCTCGGGGTTGCAGTTGACCATGATCGTCTCGAAGCCGGCCTCGGACAGCGCCAGGCTGGCGTGGACGCACGAGTAGTCGAACTCGATGCCCTGGCCGATGCGGTTCGGTCCGGAGCCGAGGATGATCACGGCAGGCTTCTCGCGGGGCGCGACCTCGGACTCCTCGTCGTAGGAGGAGTAGTGGTAGGGCGTCCGCGCCGCGAACTCCGCCGCACAGGTGTCCACCGTCTTGAACACCGGGCGGATGCCGAGGGCGTGGCGCACGCCGCGCACCACCTGGGGGCTCAGGTCGCGCAGCCTCCCGATCTGGGCGTCGGAGAAGCCGTGCCGCTTGGCGCGGCGCAGGACCCCCGCGGTCAGCTCGGGGGCCTCCAGGACCTCCATCGCGACCTCGTTGATCAGCGCGAGCTGGTCGACGAACCAGGGGTCGATCCAGGTCGCCTCGAAGATCTCCTCC
>DATICF010000119.1:0-13526 GCA_035456965.1 Nocardioidaceae bacterium | reverse complement strand
AAGGACGGACCGTCGGCTCGACCCAAAGTGATTCAGGGAGGAAACATCATGGGTCTTCGTATCAACCAGAACATCGCGGCGATGAACTCGTACCGCAACCTGTCGGTCACCGACGGCCAGATGGCGAAGTCGCTGGAGAAGTTGTCCAGCGGTTTCCGCATCAACCGCGCGGCGGACGACGCGGCCGGTCTTGCCATCTCCGAGGGCCTGCGCGCTCAGGTCGGCGGCCTCAAGGTCGCGGTCCGGAACGCCCAGGACGGGGTCAGCGTCGTTCAGACCGCTGAAGGTGCCCTCACCGAGGTTCACTCGATCCTGCAGCGGATGCGTGACCTGGCCGTCCAGGCCGCGAACGAGGGTTCTCAGAACCTTGAGGCAAGGCAGGCTGCGGCAGCCGAGGTCACCGAGCTCGGATCAGAGCTCACCCGTATTTCCGACACCACGCAGTTCAACGGAGTGAAGCTTCTCGACAGCAGCTACAGCGGTGTCTTCCAGGTTGGCGCCAACGCTGGTGAGAACCTGACAGTCGCTGTGGCGCAGGACTTCGACGCAGCCGCCCTGCTGGGTGCTGCACCGACTGCTGCGTCCTTCGACACCGCTGGCGCGGCGGATACGTTCATCACGGCCGTCGACGACGCCATCAAGACTGTCTCCAGCGAGCGCGCGAAGCTGGGTGCGGTGCAGAACCGTTTCGAGCACACCATCAACAACCTCAACGTCGCCGTGGAGAACCTGTCTGCGTCGGAGAGCCGGATCCGCGACACCGACATGGCTGCCGAGATGGTGTCCTTCACCCGCTCGCAGATCCTGTCGCAGGCCGGCACCGCGATGCTCGCCCAGGCGAACCAGGCCCCGCAGGGCGTGCTTCGCCTCCTCCAGTGATGATCCCTCGTCACTGACCGCTTGACGGCGGAGGCAGCCCCAAGTCGTCCTCCGTCGCCCGGCACTCCGGTGGGAGCGGGTGAACACCCACTCACCCGCTCCCTCCGGGCTCCACCGATCCACCACCGGCCCAGCCGGTCGAGACTGAAGGGGACTGCAGATGCCCAACATGAGCGTCGGCGGTCTCGTGAGTGGCCTCGACACCGCCACGATCATCGGCCAGCTGATGCAGCTCGAGGCTCGGCCGCAGACCATGCTCAAGAGCAAGGTCTCCACCGAGCAGAAGATCGTCTCGGCGCTCCAGGCTCTCAACACGAAGCTCGCGAGCATCGCCACCAAGGCCGCCGGGCTCACGAAAGCCACGGCTTGGACCGCCACCAAGGCGACGAGCTTCAGCGACAAGGTGCTTGTCACAGCAGACCCGAGCATGAGCCCGACGTCGTTGACGATGACCGTCAACAGCCTGGCCACGAGCGCAAGCACCACGTACGCGACCCAGGCGACGGCGTCGGGGACGGCCATCGCGGCGAACCTCGACTACCAGATCAAGAACGTCGACGGGACGGTGGCTGGTCAGTTCAACACCGGTGACGGCACCATGCAGGCGGTCGCCGACGCCATCAACGCCACGGGCGGTTTCAAGGCGACTCTGGTCAAGGTGGGTGTCGACACCAGCGATCCCAACAATCCCACGCCGGTGTACCAGCTTCAGGTCAACGCGGTGGCCATCGGCGAGAAGTCGAACTTCACGATCGAGCAGTACGACCCGGCGAACCCGACCGTCCCGCCACCGAGTCCCGTGCCGTTCATGGGCGGTCAGTCTGGTGGTCGTGTCGCCACCGACGCCGAGATCGTGATGAACGGTGCGACGTTCCGTTACGCCACGAACACGATCACCGACCTGGTGCCCGGGCTCGACGTGACGCTGACTGCCGGAGCCGAAAAGGCCTCCGGCGCGATCACCGTCGCCCAGGACGTCGCGTCCCTGACCGAGTCGGTCAAGGCGATGGTCGACTCGGTGAACGCCGCGCTCAACGAGATCGGGACGCTGACGGCGTACGACGCGGCGTCGAAGAAGGCCGGCCTGCTCGGCGGCGACAGCCTCCTGCGCGGCGTCCGCAACCAGCTGATCGAGTCGGTGTCCAGGGGCCTCGGAGGGGAGTCTCTGGCCACCGTCGGGATCGAGGTCGACCGGTACGGCAAGCTGACCTTCGACGAGGCGAAGTTCAAGAGCGCCTACGCCGCCGACCCGGCCGGGACCGTCGCGAAGTTCGCCGGCACCGACGCGACCGCGACGAACGAGAAGGACCCGTACGACACCGCTTACGGCTTCGCCGACCGGCTCAACGTGATGGGCGAGGCGTTCAGCAACTCGATCGACGGCACGATCACGAACGCGATCAAGAACCGCCAGTCCGCGATCCGCGGCATGGAGGACGACATTGCCGGCTGGGACGTCCGCCTCGCGACCCGCCAGGCGACCTTGCAGCGCCAGTACACAGCACTCGAGACCGCTCTCGGCAAGCTCCAGAGCCAGTCGTCCTGGCTCGCCGGACAGCTCGCCTCGTTGCCGCAGATGAGCAGCGGCCAGTAGGAGGACCTGACATGAACAACCCCCGCGCGGCCTACATGGGCCAGATGGTCAACACCGCGAGCCCGGCCCGGCTCCTCGTGATGCTCTACGACCGCCTCGTCCTCGACATCCAGCGGGCCGCCGAGAGCCAGCAGGCAGGCGACTTCGCCACTGCGAGCCAGCACTTGTTGCACGCACAGGAGATCGTCCTCGAGCTGAGCACCTCCCTCCGTCACGACGTGTGGGACGGCGCGGCGAACCTCGCCTCGATCTACGCCTTCCTTCACTCACAGCTCGTCCGCGCGAACGTCCAGCGCGACGTCGAGGTCACCGAGTCCTGCCTCGGGATCGTCACCCCGCTCGCTGAGGCATGGCGCGAGGCAGCTCTCGCCCCGCTCGCCGCCGGCTGACCAGCGATGGACGAGTCGCCGGCCCAGGGCGCCGAGGCCGACTGGGCCGCGGCCTGGGCGGCTGCGCTCGACGAGCTGGAGCTCAGCCTCGACGAGACCGAGCGCCTGCTCGACGGCGGCGACCCCGACCGCGGTACGACGGTCGCCCCGTGGGCCCCGCCGGCCCTCGTGGGTCCCATGCCCGTGGACCTGCGCACCCGCGCGCTCGCCCTGCACCATCGGCAGCAGCAGCTGCTCCAGGCCACGGCACAGGCGGCGAACGGGCTCCGTCGCCAGGCGGCCCTGACCTCGCGGATGTCGACCGGGTCAGCCGAGCCGAGCCCGGTGTACCTCGACGTCACAGCCTGACCCCGCAACCCATCATCATCGAGGTGCCGAATCCCTCTGTCCCGGGACTGGGATCGGATACCAGCACGGTCTCGGCGGCGCTCCGTGCGATCCGGCCGACCAGATCGGACGTGTGCACGATCTCGGCCCCGGCCCGGCGCTACTTCACGAGCGGGCCGTCGCGGCGTCTGCGTCCGAGAAGAAGTCGCCCGCGTAGTAGCCGTTGTGCTCGTGGACGACGCCGCTCGACCAGCCGCTCTCTTCCTCGATGACGTAACCCATGATGCGTAGTCGCCTGGACCGCTGAAGGTGTTACAAGGGCGCCGGCCGTCCACGTGCACGGTCGGGGACCGGCACCCCCGGCTGAACCAAATGTCCGAATTTCCTCAGGTGGGTCGAGGCGCGGCCGAATCATCCTCCTGAGCAGGGATTGCTCGCCCACTCGCCGACGGACCGGCACAGCCCACGCACTCCTCAGGAGCAACGCGCATGCTGGTCTCTGCCACGGACTCCGTCGCTGCTGCGCTCGGCAGCGCGCTCGACGGGTTGGCCCTGCGGCAACGCGTCGCGGCGGACAACATCGCCAACATGGACACGCCGGGCTTCACGGCTGCCACCGTCGACTTCGAGAGCTCGCTGCGGTCGGCCCTGGCCGACGGCGAGGTGGCCGAGCCCGACGTCGTACCCGCCACCGGCTTCTCCGCCGCCCCCGCGGGCGCCAACGGCAACAACGTGGACCTGGCCGGCGAGACGATGACCGCGATGCAGTCGGTCTTCCAGTACCAGCTGTTGACCCGGGCCGTCGGCGACCGCTACTCCCTGATCACCAGCGCGATCGGCGGCATGTGATGGGTGCCTTCGACATGCTCGGTATCGCCCGCAGCAGCCTCACGACCCACCAGACCTGGCTCGACGCGCTGTCGCACAACATCGCCAACGCCAACACCGTTCGCTCGACCGACGAGTCGGCCTTCCAGGCGCAGTACGTCATGGCCGAGGCTCAGGAAGCGGGCGGTGTCCGGGTCTCCGGGCTCGCGCTCGGTGACCCCGAGGGTCGCATGGTGCACAACCCGGACCACCCCCTGGCCGACGAGAACGGCTACGTGCGGATGCCCGACGTGGACATGGCTGCGCAGATGGGCCAGCTGATCATGGCCCAGCGCGGGTTCCAGGCCCAGACCTCCGTGGTCCGCAACGCCCAGGACGTGTACTCCTCGGCTCTCTCGATCGGACGCAACGCATGAGCATCCCCGCGATCGAGCCCTCCGGCTTCGTGCCCTTCGTCGCCCCGAGCGTGCCCGCGAGCACCTCGGGTGCAGCCCCCGTCGGGGCGACCGACGGCATCGACTTCTCGACGATGCTCTCCACGGGGATCGAGCGGCTCGAGGGCTTGCACGACCGGGCGGACTCCCTCGCGGTGCAGGCCGCGACCGGTGACCTGTCGCAGATCCACGACTACACGATCACCGCCACCGAAGCCGCCGTGAGCACGCAGCTCACCACCGCCGTGCGCAACAAGGCCCTCGAGGCCTTCCAGGAGATCATGAGGATCGCGATCTGATGCGCGAGCAGCTCACCGGGCGCCTCGCCGCCCTCCAACGGACGTTCGCCTCGTTCACCGCCGGCCAGAAGACCGTCGCGGTGATCGGAGCGGTGGCCATCGTGTTCGCGGGCGTTCTCGTGTTCCGCTGGGCGGCCACGCCGTCGTACGCGCCGCTGTTCACCAACGTCGCGGGTGCCGACGCCTCGGCCATCGTGGAGGAACTCGAGGCCGCGGGGACGCCGTACCAGCTCGCCGACGGCGGCGCCACGATCCTGGTGCCCCGCGCCGAGGTGTACGACGCACGCATCCGCCTGTCCGGGGAGGGTCTCCCGGGCGAGGGCTCGACCGGCTACGCGATCCTCGACCAGCAGGACCTCTCCACCTCGCAGTTCCAGGAGCAGACCGGCTACAAGCGGGCGATGGAGGGTGAGCTCCAGAAGACCATCGAGGCGCTCGACGCCGTCGACACAGCCGTCGTTCACCTCGCACTGCCCCAGCAGGAGCTGTTCGCGGAGGAGGAGGAGGCGACGACCGCGTCGGTGCTGGTCGAGACCCGGGCCGGCTCCACGCTCGGTCCGGAGCAGGTCCAGGCAGTCGTGCACCTGGTGGCCTCCAGCGTCGAGGGCCTCGACCCGGAGCAGGTGACGGTCGCCGACTCCACCGGAACGGTCCTCTCCGCCTCCGGCAACAGCTTCGACCGGGTCGCGGACACCCGTTCGCAGCAGGTGAAGGCGTTCGAGGAGCGGGTCGGCGGCTCGGTGCAGGGCATGCTCGACAAGGTGCTGGGGGCGGGCAACACCGCCGTCACCGTCACGGCGGACCTCAACTTCGACAAGACCGTCACCAACACCAAGCGCTACTTCAGCGACCCGGACTCGGTGCCGCTCTCGGACACGACGCTGACCGAGACCTACACAGCACCCGGTACGCCGGGCGTGGGCGGCGTCGTCGGGCCCGACGGCGCGCTCGACCCGACCCGGGGCAACAACCGGGCTGGCGACGCCACCAACTACCGCAAGGAGCAGCGGACCTCCGACAACGCCGTCGGCGAGACGGTGGAGCAGCGCGAGGCCGCTCCCGGCAGCGTCGAGAGCCTGCACGTCGGCATCGTCGTGGACGAGGAGGCCGCGGGGAACGTGACCCCGGCCGAGATCGAGTCGCTGGTCAGCTCCGGGCTCGGGATCGACGCAGGACGCGGGGACACCGTCATGGTCAGCGCGATGCCGTTCGACCGCACCGCCGAGGAGGCGGCCGCGAAGGCGCTCGAGGCAGCCAAGGCCGCCGAGGACCGCGAGGCCCTGATGGACCTGCTCAAGACCGCCGCGCTCCTGCTGGTCGTGCTGGCGCTCTTCGCAGGCGCCTGGATGCGCAGTCGCAAGCGTGCTCGGGCGCGCGAGGACGCCACGAGCTACGTCGTCGAGCAGATCCGTCGCCGCGACGCGATCGAACAGACCCAGGTCGTCCCGATCGCGGGTCAGCAGCCGATGCTCGAGCTCGACCCCGCCGTCATCGACCAGGCCAACCTGAGGGCGGCAGCACGTGACGAGATCGCTGCGATGGTCGAGCGGCAGCCCGAAGAGGTCGCCCAGCTCCTGCGTGGCTGGCTCGTGGACAGCAAGGGCTGACGATGACGACGACGATGAACGACCTCGGGATCCGCAAGGCTGCCATCCTCCTGGTCCAGCTCGGGCAGGAGAGGGCCGCGAAGGTGCTGGGCCACCTGCGCGAGAGCGAGGTCGAGGCGCTCTCCTCGGAGATCTCGCGACTGCACTCGCTCGAGGTGGACGAGACCGACTCGGTGATCAACGAGTTCCACCAGATGGCCTCTGCCCGGGCCAACATCATCAACGGCGGCCCGGACTTCGCCCGCGCGCTCCTCGAGGAGTCGCTGGGCCGGGAGCGTGCCGACTCCATCATGGAGCGCCTCGCCGCCGCTGCTCGCCAGCTGCCGTTCCAGTTCCTGCACCGCGCCGATCCGCGGCAGCTGCTGTCGTTCATCTCCGCCGAGCACCCGCAGGTGATCGCGGTCATCCTCGCCCACATGCCCAGCGACCGGGCGACGATGGTCCTCGCCGGGCTCGACCCCGAGCGGCAGGCGGACGTCGCGCACCGCATCGCTGTCATGGACCGCACGTCGCCAGAAGTGCTCAAGGCTCTTGAAGCGGCGCTCGAGCGCAAGATCTCCTCCGTGCTGCAGCCGTCCGACGTCTCGGCGGCCGGCGGGCTGGAGCCGCTGGTGGACATCATCAACCGCTCCGACCGGGCCACGGAACGGCTCATCGTCGAGGCGCTGGAGCAGCGCGACCCTGCGCTGGCCGAAGAGGTCAAGAGCCGGATGTTCATGTTCGAGGACATCGTCATGCTCGAGAACAAGGACATGCAGCTCGTGCTCCGGCAGGTGGAGCCGTCCGACCTCGCGCTCGCCATCAAGGGCGTCAGCGAGGAGGTGCGCCACATGGTCACCTCCAACATGTCCGAGCGAGCTGCCGAGAACCTGCTCGAGGAGGTCGACCTGCTCGGCCCGGTCCTGCTCCGTCAGGTCGAGGAGGCGCAGGCCAACGTCATCCGCAAGATCCGGGAGCTCGAGGAGTCCGGTGAGATCACGGTGAGGAGGGGCGCCGATGACGAGTACGTCGTCTGACGGCGTCGTCGCCCGGGACCTCCCGGCCGGCTCCGTGTCGTCGCACGTGCAGGGCGGCGACCTCCGGGCCGGCTCGTGGACCAGGCTCGGCTCCGGGGCCACCCTCGGCGACGCCGTGACCGAGGCGATGCTGGGCGGCATCGCCGAGCGCTCGCGCCAGGCCGCTCGTGCTCAGGGCTACGCCACCGGCTGGGCCGAGGGGCGCCGGGTCGCCCTGGCCAAGGCCGCCGAGGAGGCAGAGGGGGTACGACGGGCAGCGGAAGCCGCCGAGGCCCGGCGAGAGGTCGAGCACCGCGACGCCCTCGCCGCCCTCGATGCCGCCGCCGCGCAGCTTCGGACCCGACTCTCCGAGACGGTGGACGCCGTCGCGGAGCAGGCCGTCGAGCTGGCACTGCGACTCACCGAGGCCATCCTCGGTCGCGAGGTCGCGACCGCCACCGACCCGGGCGGCGACGCGCTGCGGCGGGCGTTGTCCCTGGTCGACCCCCACGTCGCCGTGACCGTGCGGATGCACCCGAAAGATCGGGCAACGCTGGACCTGGAAGCCCTGGGTGACCGCGCGGTCACGGTGCTCGACGACGAGACCCTCCAGCCTGGCGACGCGGTCGCCCTGACCGAGGACACGCTGGTCGACGCCACCATCTCCGCGGCGCTCGAGCGAGTGTGGGAGGTGCTCACCCGATGAGCTTCGTGACTGACCGCATCCACGCGGCGGTGGAGGCAGCTCGGCCACGGCGACACGGACTGCTGGCCGAGCTCAAGGGCCTGCACCTGCTCGCGCGTGGTGTCGACGCCGCTGTGGGCGAGCTCGTGGAGGTGCTCGGCAGCGCCGGACCGGTCCCGGCCGAGGTCGTCGCGAGCACTCCCGACGGCGTGGTGTGCATGCCGCTGGGCGCCACCACCGGCCTCAAGCGTGGCGTCCCCGTGGCGGCGACCGGCAGCCCCCTCGCCATCCGGGTCGGCGCGGCGCTCAAGGGCCGGGTGCTCGACGGCCTCGGCCGGCCCGTCGACGGCGGCCCCCCGCTGATCGGCCTCGAGACCGTGTCGGTGGAGAACGACGCGCCGCCGGCTCTGAGCCGCTCCCTGATCGACACCCAGGTCGGTCTCGGGGTTCGCGCCCTCGACGCGCTCGTGCCCTGCGGCCGCGGGCAGCGGATGAGCATCATGGCCGGCTCCGGCGTCGGCAAGTCGACGCTGCTGTCGATGATCGCCCGTGGCACCGAGGCATCGGTCTCGGTCATCGCGCTGGTGGGCGAGCGTGGCCGGGAGGTCCGAGAGTTCATCGAGAACGACCTCGGTCCGGAGGGCCTCGCCCGGTCGGTGGTGGTCGTCGCGACCTCGGACGCCCCGCCCGTTGTGCGCCTGCGCGCGGCCTTCGTCGCCACACGCATCGCGGAGTGGTTCCGCGACACCGGCCAGGACGTCGTACTCATGATGGACAGCCTCACCCGGGTGGCGATGGCGCAGCGCGAGATCGGTCTTTCGGCCGGCGAACCGCCTGCGACGCGGGGCTACCCGCCGAGCGTCTTCGGGCTCATGCCCCGCCTGCTCGAGCGGACCGGCCCCGCGGCAACCGGCAGCATCACCGGCCTCTACACCGTCCTCGTCGAGGGCGACGACCTGCAGGACCCGATCGGCGACACCGCGCGTTCGATCCTGGACGGCCACGTCGTCCTGTCCCGCCGCCTCGCCACGAGCGGCCACTTCCCGAGCATCGACGTGCTCGAGTCGATCTCCCGTGTCGCACCGGCGATCACCGACGCCGTGCAGCGGGCCGACGCGACGACCTTGCGCAGGCTGCTCGCTGCGCACCGCGATGTCCGAGAGCTGGTCGAGATCGGCGCCTACGTACGCGGCAGCGACCCCGACGCCGACCTCGCCCTCGCCCTGATGCCGCGCATCGAGAACTTCCTGCGCCAGCCCTTCGACCGGCCCACGCCGCTCGCTGAGACCTGGGCTGCCCTCAACCACATCGTGAGCACGTCGTGAGCGCCGCAGCCGACCGCGGGCTGAAGGCGGTGCGACGGGTCCGGGAGGCCCGGGAGCGGGACAGTCGGCTGGGCCTTCAGCAAGCGCTGTCGGAGACTCGCCGTCTCGAGGTGGAGGCGGCGGCGTCTCGCGTCCGCTTCGAGTCCACGCCGCGGTTCGGTGACGGCACGGCACTCGAGTACCGCGCCTACACCCGCCTCGTCCGCGCACTGGCGGAGTCGGTCGTCGAGAAGGAGGAGGCGGTACGCCGCACCACCGCCGTCGCCGACGAGGCCCGCCGCCGCTGGGGCCTGGACGTACAGGCCGTGCGGACCGTCGAGCTGCTCCTCGAGCGTCGCGCCGATGAACGTCGCGCGGACCGTGCTCGTCGCGAGGCCGCCGAGCTCGACGACCTCGCTGCACAGGGGTGGCTGCGAGCTCGCGCCGCCAAGCCCACTCCGCGGGAGGTGAGCGCATGAGCGTCGCGGAGGTCACCGGTCGCATCGCGCAGATCCAGAGCCAGCTCGCCCGGCTCGCCGCACCCGCGCCCATGAGCAAGCCGGCCGCTGCGTCGACGTTCTCCGGGGTGCTCGGCGCGGCTCAGGCGGGCGTCGCCGAGGGCTCGGCTGCGATGGACGTCGCCGGGGCCGAAGGCGTCGTACCTGCGGGCGCGCCCGGCTCGGTCGACGGGCAGGCGGTCGTCGCGGAGGCGCGGAAGTATCTCGGCGTTCCCTACCTGTGGGGCGGCACCGATCCGCAGAAGGGCCTCGACTGCTCCGGACTCGTGCAGCTGGTCTACAAGCGCTTCGGGATCGACCTGCCCCGAGTCTCCTACCAGCAGGCAACGGCGGGGCGCGCTGTCGCGAGCATGGCCGAGGCGCGGCCGGGCGACCTGCTCGCCTTCAACAGCCCGGTCGACCACATCGGCATCTACATCGGCGGTGGCAAGATGATCGAGGCGCCGCGGACCGGCCTCGACGTCCGCGTCGTCGACGTCTCCGAGACCCCGAGCGCGATTCGCCGCGTGCTGCCCGACCAGCCGGTCGCCGACGTCGGCGCCCCCCGAGGCGTCACGGCGTCGCCGGCGGCCCTGCAGGGCACCCCGTACGCCTCGCTGTTCGCCCAGGCCGGCCAGCGCCACGGTGTGAGCCCGACCCTGCTCGCCGCGGTGGCCAAGCAGGAGTCCGGCTTCAACCCCCGTGCGGTGAGCCCCGCGGGTGCGCAAGGCCTCATGCAGCTGATGCCCGCCACCGCAGCCGGGCTCGGGGTCGCCAACGCCTTCGATCCCGCGCAGGCGGTCGATGGTGCCGCCCGGTTGCTCAAGGACCTGATCTCGGACTTCGGCCGGGTCGACCTCGCCCTGGCCGCCTACAACGCCGGACCGGGCGCAGTGAAGCGCTACGGCGGTATCCCGCCCTACCCCGAGACCCGCAGCTACGTGCCGGCCGTGCTGGCGCACAAGGCAGCCCTGGAGCGCGCATGACGATCACACCCGTGGCCGCACCCGCGGCGAACCTGCCCGCCGGGACCTCCGGCGGCGGCACGCAGGGCAGCGAGTTCGAGTCCCTCGTCCAGAAGCACCTCGCGGAAGACCCGGCCGGCTCGGGCGACCTGTCTCGCGAGGTGGCGTCGGCGATCCTCGAAGCAGCATCCGCCCCGTCTGCCGTACCTTCGGACGGCCTCGCGATGCTGCTCGCCGGCCTCATCGCAGCACCGGTGCCAGGATCTCCTGCTGCCGGATCTCCCGCCGCCGAGAGGACCTCCGCCGGTACGCCGGACGTGGCGACCGTCGTGGGCGGAGGCGGCCCGGTCCTCAAGGCCACCCAGGCAGCGAGCGGTCCGGGCGCGGGGGGCGTTGGGGGAGCCGGAGCTGTGGGCCGCCATGTGGGCCTGGACCCGCACGCGAACGTCCCAGGCTCCAACGCGGGCGCTCTCACCAGCGAGCTCGTGGCCTCCGCGGATGCCGCGCCCGCGGCGGGTAACGCCTCGACGGACCTGCTGGGCGGCCAGGCGGCCGTGGCCGAGGGTGCGCCGCAAGAGCGTCCCGTCCCAACGCTGGGTGGCACCGAGACCGGGGCAGAAGCCGCGCACCGGCAACCCGGTGGGGGCGCTGCCAAGGCGGTTGACGGCGTCCAGCCAGGAGCAACGAGTGCAGGCTCGTCAGGGCCTGCCGAGAGCGCCGGTGCCACGAGCAGCGGCGGCACGGGCTCGGCCACCAACGCCGTCGCGGCAGCCGCCGCATCCTCCGGCACGGGCCTCACGACTTCGGTCGGCACCACCTCCGAGCCGTCCTCCGCCGTACCGGTGGCCGACCAGGTGTTCGAGCCGGTGAGCCGGCTGGTCAGTCGTGGTGACGGCACGCACCGACTCACGCTGCGGCTGCACCCGGCCGACCTCGGTGAGGTCAAGGTGGTGCTCTCGGCCAAGGACGGCAACGTCGAGGTGACCGTCTCGGGCGGTCCTGAGGCGTGCGAAGCCTTGCGCGAAGGGTCGCCGAGACTGCGCGCCCTGCTCGAGCTCGCAGGAGCCGGCAGCACGACGGTCGTCGTCCGCGAGCTCGGGACGGGCGCCATCGTCTCCTCGACCGGAGCCGGCCAGCAGGCCGGCCTTGCCACCGGGTCCGACGCCGGCCTCGAGGCAGGTCGTCAGGGCGCAGGTGACCACGAAGCCGACGCATCCAGCGGCTCCGCCGATGACCGGGGGAGTGACGAGCACCCCCCGGGTCGGTCGCGCGCCGGGACGTCAGTGGCGCTCGGTCGTCCCGGATCCCGTTCCAGCATCGACATCGACATCTAAGGAGCGAAGAACAGTGATCATCCCGCTCTCCCAGGGTCAGCCGGCCGCCGCGGCTGCGACAGCACCGGCGACCGGCACCACGGCGTCCTCCGCGCTCGACCAGGACTTGTTCCTGCGCCTGATGGTGGCCCAGCTCCGGAACCAGGACCCGATGAACCCCGCCGAGTCCTCGGAGTTCCTCGCCCAGACCGCCCAGTTCACCTCGCTCGAGAAGCTGGAGAAGGTCGCGGACCTGTCCGCTCAGGCGTTCTCCGCGCAGATGGCCTTCGGTGCGAGCAGCCTCGTAGGACGCACGGTCACCTACTCCGACGGCGAAGGCGGCGAGGCCACGGGCCTGGTCTCCTCCGTGCGTTTCGGCCCCGCCGGGCCGGCTCTCCTCATCGACGGCTCCGAAGTCTCGCTCGACCGCGTGGTCGCGGTCACCACCGAGTCCTGATCTCCAGCACGACCCCCAGCGGGCCGACCCGGCCCACCCCCCGGAAAGGAACCTCCCATGCTCCGCTCGCTCTTCTCCGCGATCAGCGGCCTCCGTGCCAACCAGACCATGCTCGACGTCACCGGCAACAACATCGCCAACGCGAACACCGCCGGGTTCAAGGGCAGCAACGTCGTCTTCCAGGACACCCTCAGCCAGATGCTCACCGGTGCCAGCGCGCCCGCAGGCACCAGCGGCGGCACCAACCCGATCCAGGTCGGCCTGGGGGTCTCCGTCGGAGGGACGACCGGCAACTTCAACCAGGGATCCGCGCAGACGACCGGGCGCGCCACCGACCTGATGATCCAGGGCGACGGCTTCTTCATCCTCGACCGGGACGGTGAGTCGCTCTACACCCGTGCGGGCGCCTTCTCCTTCGACATGGCGGGCAACTTGGTCAGCCTGGACGGTGACCTCGTGCAGGGCTACCTCGCCGACGCTGCCGGCAACATCAACCCCGCCGGCGCTCCCCAGGGGCTTCGCATCCCCGAGCTGGTGGACCCGAACAGCGGGCTGGTGACGTACAGCATCGGCGGCGACGGGCTCATCACCGGTGTCTTCGACGACGGCAGCCGTCGGTCCCTGGCCCAGCTCGCCCTCGCCGACTTCGTCAACCCCGAGGGCCTCGAGCGGGCCGGCGACACCGCCTTCCGCGCCAGCACGAACTCCGGTGCCGCTCAGGTCGGTGCGGCAGGCTCGGGCCGACTCGGCACGATCACGGGCGGCGCCCTGGAGATGTCGAACGTCGACCTCGCCCAGGAGTTCACCAACCTGATCGTCGCCCAGCGCGGCTTCCAGGCGAACTCCCGCGTCATCACCACCTCGGACGAGGTGCTGCAGGAGCTCGTCAACCTCAAGCGCTGACGCACCCGCGAACGGCCCGGTCCCCGCACGAGCGGGGGCCGGAGATCGGA
>DATICF010000118.1:0-12505 GCA_035456965.1 Nocardioidaceae bacterium | reverse complement strand
GCCGTTCTTGTGGAACGTCTACCGCTCGGCCCGCTCGCCGATGGTCGGGGTGGACGACCCGTGGGGCTGGGGCCGCTCGCTGGAGTGGGCGACCTCCTCGCCGCCGCCGCGCCACAACTTCGTGACGCTGCCGCGGGTCCGTTCGGAGTCGCCGGCCTTCGACCTCCACCACCCGGAGATCGCCGCGCTGGAGATGGTGGAGAACGAAGCCCTTCGCCATGAGGGCGATGTCGCCGACGCCCCGACGGTCACCGGACGACAGGGGCACCTGGAGCAGCAGATGGGTGAGTCCGTCGAGGGTGCCACCAAGACGATCGAGAAGAATCGGGACGAGGACGACCGCTGATGAAGATCGAGACCTACATCTTCGGAATCAACGCAGCCTTCTTCACGCTCGTCGCGCCGGCGTACTGGTTCATCACGGGTGACCCCACCGGCACGGCGGCGCTCATCATGACCGCGCTGCTGACGATCCTGGTGACCTTCTACCTCGGCGTTCACGCCTCGCGCATGAAGGAGCCGCGTCCTGAGGACACCCACGACGCCGAGGTCGCGGACGGAGCCGGCGAGCTGGGCTTCTTCCCGCCCTACAGCTGGTGGCCGCTGTGGGTGGCAGCGACGGCTGCTCTCGGTTTCTACGGCCTCGCGCTCGGGGCCTGGTGGCTGTTCGCGATCGCGCTCGGCTTCGCCTCGATCGCGGTCTCCGGCTGGATCTTCGAGTACTACCGCGGGGAGCACGCACACTGATCCAGGTGCTGTGAGCCCTGAGCGACCCTGAGCGGTGGCGCACCCCATGTGGGGAGCGCCACCGCTCAAGTTTTCGGATCTGTCCGGTCTCGTTGTTACCGTTGAGGCAATCTAGAAGTTCTACACCGCGGGGGAGCCCACCGAGATGGATCGGCATACCATGCCTGCTCGAGCACGCCGAAAGATCGGCGTGCTCCTAGCCGTGCCCGCTTTGGCGCTGACGGGCTGCACCTCCGAGGGCTCCGAGCCGCAGGTGTCGGGCGACGAGACGGTCGCCGGTACAGCTTCGGCCTCGCCGACGTCGGCGGCCGTCGCGGTCACGACCAACCTCACGGGCGGTCCGGTTGCCGTCGACGAGCAGTTCGAGGTCACAGCCTCCGACGGCACCCTGGAGAAGGTCGTGGTCCGATCCGGCCCCGAGAAGCTCGAGGGTGACCTCTCGGACGACGGCACGTCCTGGAGCGCGACGGATCGACTCGAGCCGGGGAAGCGGTACCGCGTGCGCAGCATCGCGGTGGACGAGCAGGGCCGTCGCAAGACCGAGCGCTCGACCTTCCGCACCGAGGACCTCCCGCTGGAGCGCCAGACCTACCCGTCCATCGCCCCGCTGGAAGGCGAGACCGTGGGCGTCGGGATGCCGGTGATCGTGCAGTTCGACGTACCCGTGACCGACCGGGCGAGCATCGAGCGGCATCTGTCGGTGGAGAGCACACCGAAGCAGGCCGGAGCCTGGCACTGGGTCTCCAGCGAGGAAGTCCACTGGCGGCCACGCAAGTACTGGAAGCCGGGCACCCAGGTCACCGTGGATGCCGACATCAACTCGGTCTCCGCAGGAAACGGCGTGTACGGACAGCTCAGTCGACGGGTTTCGTTCGAGATCGGGGACTCGGTGGTCAGCAAGGTCAACGTGAAGGACCACCGGATGAAGGTCTTCATCAACGGCAAGCTGGCACGCACCATGCCGATCAGCGCCGGCAAGCCCGGCTTCATCACGCGCTCCGGCACCAAGGTGATCATCGAGAAGGTCCGCGACAAGGTGATGGACGCGGCGACCCTCGGGATCGCGAAGGACGACCCGGAGTACTACCGGCTCGACGTCGAGTACGCCATGCGCGTGACGTACTCCGGGGAGTTCCTGCACGCGGCTCCGTGGTCGAGCGACTCGCAGGGCTTCGCCAACGTCAGCCACGGATGTGTCGGGATGTCCACCTCGAACGCCGCCTGGTTGTTCGGCCTGACCAAGCGTGGCGACGTGGTCGAGGTCTCCGGGAGCAACCGTCAGATGTCGCTCTACAACGGCTACGGCGACTGGAACGCCAGCTTCGACGAGTATGCCGAGGGTTCGGCGCTGTCCTGATCAGGTGCCGTCGGCGCCCGCTCGATGGCGCGGCAGGGTCATCCGGACCGACGTACCCGGACCGGGGCCGCTGCTGATCTCCAGCTTCCCGTCGCAGGCGCGGACCGCTGAGCTGACGACCGAGAGGCCCTGCCCGCTGCCGTGCTCGATCCGGCCGAAGCCGGGTCCGTCGTCGGTGACCTCGATCCAGGCTCGGTGGTCGTCGGCGCCCACGGTGAGCACCACGTCACCGGACTCACCGGCGGCCCGGCCCGCGTTGTCGATCATGTTGTCGATCGCGCGGTGAAGCAGGAGTGGATCGCCGCAGACGACAGCGGCATCGGTGACGTCGCGCACCACCCGGATCTTGTGGCCGAACTCGGCTACCTGCGCGCACTCCTCGACCAGCGCGGCGAGGTCGAGCACCCACTGCTCGGGTGTGGCTTCGACAGTCGCCCGGTCGAGCAGCTCTCCGGCGTGCACGAGGGTCTGGTGGAGAAGCTCGAACCGCCGCTGGGTCTCACTGTCGAGCAGGTTGTCCTTGGGCAGCTGGGCGAGGAGGAGGCCGGCGGTGACGCACTGTCGGAGGTCGTGACACAGCGTCGCGAAGTCGTCCGCACGGTTCTCGGCGGAACGCCTCTGCTCGGGTACAGGAACATGGCCCATGGTCATTCCTCGCAACACCTGCTCATCCGCTGGTGGCAGTGTCGATGGCTCGCTGTCTGAGCCCATGATGTGATGCCCGGTCTCCTGACCAGCCATTGGGCATCCCCCCGAATGCCCCACTCTGCCCACGACGGTACCGCGTAGCGCCTCGCGCCATAACGGATTTCGCGGTGGGCCGTCCACGTAACAACATCTGGTCATACCGACCCTGGTCCCGTCCTCCCCACAGCATCCCAACGGTAGGTCGGGGGATGCCCAAGCGGATCGACCAACTTGGGGAGGTCGGGAGCCTTCGCTGCGTACGGCGGCCGCGGCTGCCGAATCGCCAACATGGGTGAAGACCGAGGAAGCGCACCGCGTCGATCATGAAACAGGGCCGCTGGTCGGTCCGCGCAACGGCTCGCCAGCCGCATCGGGGCTGAGAGGCGAACCAGTTGGGCGACCAGTCGCCTCGCTGCGTCCCTCGGCACCACCCACTCGGCGTCCTGCGTCCGTAGCCCCCCACTTCCGGGCGTGGGTCCGGGGCGGGGCGGCTGGCGAGTCCAGCGCCGAGGTGAGGTGTTTCGTCGGTCCACATGGTGGGTCTCCGGAGCCTGTAGCGCGCCTAGCGATCGGAGCCGACGGGGGAGCGCCACCCCGCGTCGCGCGCGAGAGCGACGGCCGCGAGCTGCGAGCTCACCCCGAGCTTGGCCAGGATCGACTTCACGTGAGTGCGCACCGTGGCCTCCGAGACGAACGCCTCCCGCGCGACCTCCCGGACCCGCTTGCCGTGGATCAGCTCCCCGAGGACGTGTGCCTCGCGGGGTGTCAGCCGCTCGAGGCGCGTCCTCCGGTCGTCATCGTCGGTGCGTGCCTCGCGCCACAGCCCGACGAGCTCGTCGCGGCGTGCTCTCGACATCACCGGCAGCCCCTGGTCCACCCGTTGGATGACCTCGACGATGCCCTGCAGGGGGGTCGACTTGGTCAGCACGGTAAGGGCTCCGGCCGCTAGGCAGGCGCCCCAACGGACGGGGTCGGACCAGGCTGTGAGAACGACGACGCGGCAGCCCGAGCGGGCCAACGGCTGGATCAGCTGGCCTCCGTCACCAGCCGGACCCAGGTCGAGATCGAGGAGTACGACGCGCGGGCTCAGGCTCAGGATCGAGCTGAGCAGCGCCGGCTGATCCTCCGGTCGCGCAGGCAACCGCACCCCTGTGACGTCGAAGCCCTCGGGAGAGAGCGAGACGAGCAGCGCCTCCGCCAGTAGCGCGTGGTCCTCGACCAGCGCGACCCGTGTTGTAAGACTCATGAGCAACCGCCCCCGCTCGTCTGTCCCGGATCGAGCCGGGCGTGCGGCATCGGCGAGCGGGCTCTGCCGAAGCAGCCGCGCTCGTCCAACGCCCAGTTCATCTCCGGACTCTCGCCGCGCGAGATGACGCCTCCCCCTCGTGACCCCACCCGCTGTGGCCGAAAGCCCCTCCCCAGTGGCCCCCACATGTAGCGAAGGTACGTCTCCGCCGGGCACACATGTTGCGCGATTCGCCCTCCCTACCGAGATTTGGGTAGTGCTTTGGCTCGAAGTGGTGATGCGAGGTCCCCCGCGCTGGTGACCCGGCCATGGTCTCTTCTGACGTTTGCGGGCTCTGCCTCGCTAGACCAGCAGCTCCGGCCGCCAAGCACCACGTCCATGCCGGGCGCGGACGGGGGACATGCCCCGGAGCCTGAACGCCCGGGTGACATATGAGCACATCCACGCCGATGCGTCATATGAGACGGAGGCGATATATGACCGCATCCACCTGATGGCGCGATGCAACGCCGGGCGGACGAACGACAACGGGGCCCCGACCATGTGGTCGGGGCCCCGGGTGTCTCAGACGGTCCAGCGAGGTCAGTGCTTGCGCAGTTCCTCGCCATGGACGTCGTGGCGGCCGTCGAACTGGTGGCCGTCCGCCGAGTGCGCCTCGCCGGCGTGGACCGCGAGCTCGTGCTCAGCGTGGTGCTGTGCAGCCTCGTACTCCTCGCGGGTCGGCTTCTGGATGTTGTCGGCGAACCAGAACTTCGACAGCTTCGCGCGTAGCCGGTCCATGCGGGCGTGAGGAGCGCGCACTCCGGAGCCGTCCTCGCCTGCAGGCAGCTCGAAGACCTGGTCACGGTCACGCGCGGTGAGCGTGTAGGCGGTCTCGGCGTTGATCGGCAGGTGCCGCTCGGTGTACTCACCCTCGGGCGAGCGCATGATCACTCCGGTCTCGTAGCCGTGCAGCAGCTGGGCCTCGTCTGCTCGCTGCAGCGAGATCGCCCAGCGGCGGGCGATGATGAACGCGACCACCGGGAGAACGAAGACCGCCACCCGCATGAAGTACGTGATCGTGTTCAGGTTGAGCTTGAGCAGCACCGCGAGGATGTCGTTACCGCCCGCGGCCCAGAGAAGGCCGTAGAGGGTCATCATCGCGACCAGGAACGCCGTGCGGTTCGGAGCGTTGCGCGGACGCTGGAGCAGGTGGTGCTCGCGCTTGTCACCGGTGATCCAGGCCTCGATGAACGGATACAGGAGCACCGCACCGAAGATCACGCCGGGGACGACGACACCGGGCAGGAAGACGTTCCAGCTGATGGTGTAGCCGAACAGCTCGGACTCCCACCCCGGCATGATGCGGAGCAGGCCCTCGGCGACACCCATGTACCAGTCGGGCTGCGAGCCCGCGGTCACCTCAGCCGGGTTGTAGGGGCCGTACTTCCACACCGGGTTGATCTGCATCAGCCCACCCATGAGGGCGGTCGCGCCGAAGACGATGAAGAAGAAGCCACCGGCCTTGGCGGCGTACACCGGCATCATCGGGAAGCCGACGACGTTCTTCTCGGTGCGACCGGGGCCAGGCCACTGCGTGTGCTTGTGGTAAACGAGCAGCAGCATGTGCGCGCCGATGAGGGCGAGCAGCAGGCCAGGGATCAGCAGGACGTGGACGGTGAAGAGGCGCGGGACGATGTCATCGCCGGGGAACTCACCGCCGAAGGAGAAGAAGGAGACGTACGTGCCGAGCACCGGAATCGACTTCATCAGACCGTCCGCGATCCGCAGACCGGTGCCGGAGAGCAGGTCGTCGGGGAGCGAGTAGCCGGCGAAGCCTTCGAGGATGCCGAGCATCAGCAGCAGGCCGCCGATGACGAAGTTCAGCTCGCGAGGCTTGCGGAACGCGCCGGTGAAGAAGACGCGCATCATGTGCACGAACATCGCGGCGATGAACAGCATGGCTGCCCAGTGGTGCATCTGCCGCATGAGCAGTCCACCGCGGATGTCGAAGGAGATCTCCAGGGTCGAGGCGTAGGCCTCGGACATGTGGAGCCCGCGGAGCTGGTCGTAGGAGCCCAGGTAGGTGACCTCGGCCATGCTGGGCTTGAACCACAGCGTGAGGAAGACACCGGTCAGGAGCAGGATCACGAAGCTCCACAGGGCGATCTCGCCGAGCATGAAGGACCAGTGGTCGGGGAAGACCTTCCGGATCTGCTTCTTGGTCGCCGTCGCGAGCCCCAGGCGGTCGTCTACCCAGCTGGCGGCACCACCGATCTTCGAGGGCTTCTCAGCCTTGGCGGCTGTCTTGCCATTTGTGTTGATGGCCATCGTCACTCACCACGTTCCCAGAAGCTCGGGCCAACCGGCTCGGTGAAGTCGCTCAGAGCGACCAGGTAGCCCTCGTCGTCGAGGCCCATCGGCAGCTGCGGAAGTGCCCGCGCCGCCGGGCCGAAGATGACCTTGCCGTTGTCGGCGAGGTCGAAGGTCGACTGGTGGCAGGGGCAGAGCAGGTGGTGGCTCTGCTGCTCCCACAGCGAGATCGGACACCCGACGTGGGTGCAGATCTTGGAGTAGCACAAGATGCCCTCGACGCCCCAGTTCTCGCGTCCGGCGGCGGGGGTGATGTCCCTGGGCTGCATGCGCACGACGATGACCGCGGCCTTCGCCTTCTCGGCCTGGAGCTCGTGACCCTCGACGAGAGGCTCGCCCTCGGGGTCGGTCTCGAAGAAGACCGCGGGCTCGGCGTTGATCAGCTGGCCGATCTCGACCTCGTCGGGCCGGATCGGCGCGCCCGAGACGTCGTTGACGATGCGCATGCCCGGGCGCCACACGGTGCGCTCGAGCGCGTCGCCCGGCAGCGGGCCGAGGTCGCGGAGGGCGACGATGGCCGGCAGGCCGAGCATGGCGAGCGCCCCGATGAGGGAGTTGCGGATCAGCGGACGGCGGGCGATTCCGGAGTCCTCAGCACCCTGCTGCAGGGCTGCGACCGTGTCCTTGCGGTCCTCCTCGGAGGAGGCGATCGCGTGACGCATCTCGACGATCTCGACGTCGCTCATCAGCTTGCGTGCCCACTGGATCGCGCCGATGCCGATGAGCATGAGCGCGAGGCCGAGGGACACACCGAGGGCGAGGTTGGAGGCGCCGAGACCGAGGAAGGTGTCGGGGTTCTCACCGATCTCGAAGGTGAAGTAGGCGACGCAGAACAGGATCGCCATGAGCGCGGACAGCCCGAACATCGTCGCGACCTGACGCTCCGCGCGGCGCTCGGCCGCCTTGTCGACGTCTGTCGGCCGCGGCTGGTGTGCCGGGAGACCGGGGTTGGCGATGGGGTCCGCGACTGCCGGCGTGCCCGCGTGGGGCGCGGCGTCGTCGTTGCCCGGGACGGGCATGGTGGAGTCGTTCTCGTGGCTCACGCCTGGCTGCCCTTCTTGGATCGAGTCGTGTGGGCGGCGATCCACACGGCGAAGCCCACCAGGCCGCCGATGCCGACGATCCAGGCGAACAGGCCCTCAGACACAGGGCCGAGCGAGCCGAGACCGAAACCGCCGTAGTTGGGGGCCTCCTCAGTGGACTTGAGGTAGGCGATGATGTCGCGCTTCTCCTCGGGCTCGAGGACGTCGTCGGAGAAGACCGGCATCTGCTGCGGGCCGGTCAGCATCGCCTCGTAGAGGTGCACCTCGTCGACACCGATCAGCGTGGGGGCGAACTTGCCACCCGGGAGAGCACCGCCGGAACCGTTGAAGTTGTGGCAGGCCGTGCAGTTGGTGCGGAAGAACTCGCCACCTCGGACGATCGCCTCCTCGCGCTCACCCTCAGGGATCGCGTCGGGGTCGTACTGCTCCGAGGTCGGGATGGACGGGCCGGGGCCCAGGGAGGCGACGTACGCCGCGAGGGCGCGGGTCTCCTCCTCGTTGTAGACGGGGTTCTTCCGCGGGGCCTGCACACCGGGCTGGGCCATCGGCATGCGGCCGGTGGAGACCTGGAAGTCGACCGCGGCCGCGCCGACGCCCACGAGGGAGGGGCCGTACTGGGTGCCGTCCTTGGTGACGACGCCCTCGCCGTTTCGGCCGTGGCAGGAGGCGCAGCCGACGAGGAACAGCTGGCGTCCCTGGTCGACGAGGGCCTGGTCCGAGGCGAGGTCGTCGGTGGCGGAGGCGGGCGACAGCACGGCGTACGCGCCACCGGTGAACAGCAGACCCATCAGCAGCACCACGACCCCGGCGAGGGGACTGCGGCGCTTGGCTGAGAGTCGGGTGCTTAGGAATCGCACGAAGTGGTCCTCGTCTACTTGATCAGGTAGATGGTCGCGAACAGCCCGATCCACACGACATCGACGAAGTGCCAGTAGTAGGACACGACGATGGCGCTCACGGCCTGCTCGTGGGTGAACTTTCGGGCCATGAACGTCCGGCCCAGGACGAAGAGGAAGGCGATCAGTCCACCGGTGACGTGGAGACCGTGGAAGCCGGTGGTCAGGTAGAAGACCGAGCCGTAGGCCGAGGAGGACATGGTCACGCCCTCGTGCACGAGCTCGGCGTACTCCAGCGCCTGACCGCCGATGAAGATTGCGCCCATGACGTAGGTGAGTACGAACCACTCACGCAGGCCCCAGCCCTTGATGTTGAGCACGCCGCCGCTGCGCCCGACCTGGCCGCGCTCGGCTGCGAAGACGCCCAGCTGGCAGGTCAGCGAGGACAGCACCAGGATGGTGGTGTTGACCGTCGAGAACGGGATGTTGAGCTTCTCGGTCTCCGTCGCCCACAGCTCGGGCGAGACCGCCCGGATCGTGAAGTAAGCAGCGAAGAGCGCCGCGAAGAACATCAGCTCGCTGGAGAGCCAGACGATCGTTCCGACGCTGACCATGCTCGGACGGTCATGGTGCCCGTGCAGACGGGATGCAGGAATCACAGTTGCTGTCGCCACGCGGACATTATGTCTGTAAGCCACCGCCAGAGACACCCGACCCCCTCGTTATTGGCCGTCATCTATCCCACATTCGCCGCGGACCACCGCAGGGATGGCTCGTCGGGCGACCTAATCTGGGGGAGTGCCAGCGCTCGACGGTGTGGAGAACCTCTCAGACCTCCCCCCTTTCTCGGTCTCCGCGTTCTTCACCGAGTGGGGAATCGACCCCTTCCTGTTCGTCCTGACCGTGTGGGCGGCCGGTCTGTACCTGTTCGGTGTCTGGGTGCTGTACTCACGCGGTGACAGGTGGCCGATCGGGCGCACGATCAGCTTCGTCGTGCTCGGCATGGGCAGCTTCTACCTCGCGACGTCCTCGGGCCTGGCCGCCTATGACACGGTGCTGCTGAGCGTGCACATGGTCCAGCACATGGTGCTGTCGATGATGGTGCCGCTGTTCCTCGCGCTCGGTGCTCCCGTGACGCTCGCGCTGCGCACGCTCCCGGCGCGTCCCCGCGGCTGGCTGCTTGCGCTGCTGCACTCCCGGGCGGCCAAGGTGCTCTCCTTCGCGCCGCTCACGTTCCTCCTGTTCGTGATCAGCCCGTGGGCGCTCTACTTCACCGGGTGGTACGACGCATCGCTCCGCTCGGCCTACGTCCACGAGATGATGCACATCCACCTCGTGCTCGTCGGGACACTCTTCTTCTGGCCCCTCGTCGGGATCGACCCCGTGCCGGGGCGGGTCGCCTACCCCTTCCGGTTGCTGCTGGTCTTCCTCACGCTGCCCTTCCACGCCTTCCTCGGCGTCACGATCATGGGCCAGCAGGAGCTGATCGCGGGGGAGTGGTACCGGTCGCTGCCCATGGCCTGGCTGCCCGACCCCGCCGAGGACCAGCACGTGGCCGGGGGGATCCTGTGGGGCTCCGGCGACATCGTCGGCCTGACCTTCTTCGGCGTCCTGTTCGTGCAGTGGGTGCGCGACTCGATGCGGGAGGCGCGGCGCGAGGACAGGCGGCTCGACCGGCTCGAGGCTCGGGCGTCGGCCTCGGATGCCGCGGCGAGGTCTGCTGAGCCCTCAGCGCAGTCCCATGGTCGACGTACCGACTCGGAGTCCGCGGGCTGAGCCCTGCGTCCCGATATCGTCGGGGGCTGAGTCGGTAGGTACCATCGGGCGCGTGACCGATGCCACCTCCGCACCCAAGTCTGAACGTCCGCTGAAGGTCCTCGTCTACAGCGACGACGTGAACGTCCGCCAGCAGGTGATCATGGCGCTGGGCAAGCGCCCTCACCCTGACCTGCCCGAGCTGGAGTACGTCGAGGTCGCCACCGAGCCGGTCTCGGTGCAGCAGTTCGACTCGGGCCAGCTCGACCTCGCCATCCTCGATGGGGAGGCGGTGCCGGCCGGAGGCATGGGCATCGCACGCCAGATGAAGGACGAGATCTACGAGTGCCCGCCGATCCTGGTCCTCACCGGACGCCCCCAGGACGCGTGGCTGGCGACCTGGTCGCGGGCCGACGGTGCGGTCCCGCACCCGATCGACCCGATCCAGCTCGCCGAGGCCGTGACGCGCCTGCTCCAGTCGCGCGTCGTCGTGGCCTGACCGCACGGCGTCGCTCATGAGCCCCTCGAACGCCTGGCCCGAGGTCCTCTCGGCGCTCATCGCGCACCGGGACCTCTCCGGCGAGCAGACCGGGTGGGCGATGGGGGAGATCCTCGCCGGTGAGGCGACCCCCGCCCAGATCGCCGGTTTCGCGGTGGCGCTGCGCGCCAAGGGCGAGACGGTCGACGAGCTCGAGGGGCTGGTGGAGGCGATGTACGCCCACGCGACGCCCATGCCCGTCACCGGCCGGGTGCTCGACGTCGTGGGCACCGGGGGAGACCGCTCCATGTCGGTCAACATCTCCACCATGGCCGCGATCGTGGCCGCAGGGGCAGGTGCCCCCGTCGTCAAGCACGGCAACCGGTCCGCCTCGTCGAAGTCCGGCAGCGCCGACGTCCTCGAAGCGCTGGGCGTGCGGCTCGACTTGCCCGCCACCGCCGTCGCACGGGTCGGCGAGCAGGCGGGCATCACGTTCTGCTTCGCGGCCCTGTTCCATCCCGCGCTGCGGCACGCGGCCGTGCCTCGGCGTGAGCTGGGCGTGGGCACCACGTTCAACTTCCTGGGCCCGCTCGCGCATCCGGCCAGGCCGGAGGCCCAGGCGATCGGATGCGCCGACCCGTTGATGGCTCCCGTCATGGCTGGTGTCTTCGCCAAGCGGGGCGTGGACGCGTGGGTTTTCCGTGGCGACGACGGGCTCGACGAGCTCACCACCACGACCACCTCGCACATCTGGGCGGTCACCGGAGGCGAGGTCACCGAGCACGTCCTGGAGCCGCTGGACGTCGGGATCCCCAGGGGTACGGCGGAGGGCCTGCGCGGGCAGGACGCGGCGTACAACGCGGACGTCGTGCGCCGGGTCGTGGCTGGCGAGCAGGGGCAGGTCCGCGATGCCGTGGTGCTCAACGCCGGGGCCGCGCTGGCCATCCACGCAGCAGAAGCAGGCACGCTCGAGGAGCGGCTCGCGGCCGGCATCGCGCGGGCTGCGGAGGCGATCGACTCGGGCCGCGCGAAGGCCGTGCTCGAGAGGTGGATCGAGATCAGCTCCCAGGCATAGGGGACTGTCCAGGCCTGGCGCTGGTGTCGTTTTCACGGCGGAACCCCTTGTAAGTAAGGATGGTCCCGTGACTGGACTCAGCAACGAGCTGCTCGCGCTCGCGCATGCCCGTGGTGTCGCCACCGACTACTGGGACTGGCGTGGGAACCACGTGCAGGTTCCCGAGGAGACCGTCGTCGCGGTGCTCGGCGCGATGGACATCGACGCCTCTACGCCCGCTGCCGCGGCGTCGGCGCTGGCGGCCGACGTCACCGCCCGCTGGGCGCGGATGCTCCCCCCGAGCGTGGTCACGACGCAGGGCGAAGGGGCAGCCTTCTGGGTGCACGTCACGCATGGCTCGCCGGTCGAGATCTGGGTCGAGCTGGAGAGCGGCAGCGTCCAGGCCGGGTTCGAGCAGATCGAGAACTCCGAGCCGCCTCGTGAGGTCGAGGGACGGCTGGTGGGGGAGGCGTCGTTCAAGGTCCCCACCGGGCTGCCGCTGGGCTACCACCGCCTCTGGGCGCGCGCCGACGGCGCCGAGTCGTCCTGCACGCTCATCGTCACCCCGGACTGGCTGGGCCTGCCCGAGCAGCTCGAGGACAGACGCGGCTGGGGGCTGGCAGCACAGCTTTACAGCGTCCGGTCGGCCGAGTCCTGGGGTGTGGGCGACCTGGTCGACATGACCGACCTCGCGGTGTGGTCCGGCTCCGAGCTCGGCGCCGACTACCTGCTGGTGAACCCGCTGCACGCCGGCGAGCCGGTCCCGCCGATGGAGCCCTCGCCGTACCTGCCCAAGTCGCGGCGCTTCTTCAACCCGCTCTACGTGCGCATCGAGCGGATCCCCGAGTACGCCGGGCTCTCCGCTCGTGACCGCGCCGAGGTGGACCGGCTGGGGGAGGACCTGCGGATCCGGCTGGCCGACGTGGACGCGATCGACCGCGACGCGACCT
>DATICF010000117.1:0-3422 GCA_035456965.1 Nocardioidaceae bacterium | reverse complement strand
CTGCGCGGTCGACACGAATAGTCGTGCGCTCGAGGAGTAGACGGGCGTCATGAGCATGGTCAGCGCTGCCGCCGTACCGGTTGCCACGACCACCCAGCTGAGGATGAGTTTCCAACGTGCCCGCGCGACGCGCAGGTAGTCACGTAGCTCCATGAAAGGTCCTGCCCTTGTCGCATCGCGACACGGCATACGCAAACCGCGATTGCCGCCCTCCCGGCAGTCTCGTCAAGGCCTCGCGGAGGTCGAAGGGGCTTGCGCCTTTATCCCCAAACTTGGGTAGTCCGGGCTCGGGTCGCCCGCTCTCGTGAGGCTCGCAGAGACCCCACGGGGGCAGGACCGTCACATTCGAGATGACGGTCTGCACACCTCGCATCGAGATCCCCAATTCGAGCGATCTTCACGCCACGTCGGCTTCCTAGCCTTGGCAGATGGGCGTCGCTTCCTGTTGGCGTGCTTCGACGGTTCCGTCTGGGTTGCCTGGATGACCGGCGTCGCGCTTCTGTGCGGCGCTTACTTCGACGTAGGCTCGGCGAACATGGACCCCCTCCTGCTGGAGGAGGCGCGGGCCCGCCTGCCCACCCAGGGCAGGCGGGTTGCAGCGGTCGCCCCATGAGGGTCGCGGTCACCGGTGCGTACGGGTTCCTGGGCTGGCACACCCGGGCCCGGCACCACGCGCTGCACGGTGTCGACGCCCTGCCTCTCGGTCGCGACGACTTCGCCGACGTCGACGGGCTGGTGACCGCACTGCGAAACATCGACGTGGTGGTCCACATCGCCGGCGTGAACCGGGCCGCGAGCGACGCGCTGCTGGAGCACGGCAACGTGGTGATCGCCCGGATGCTGGCTCAGGCGATGCGGATCGCCGACGTCTCGCTGCACGTGGTGAACGCCAACAGCATCCAGAGCCTGCGCGACACCCCGTACGGACGCGGCAAGCGCAAGGCGGGGGAGATCCTGGCCCAGGCCGCGGCGGCCACGCACTCGAGCTTCGCCGACGTCTACCTCCCGAACCTGTTCGGGGAGCACGGCCGTCCGCACTACAACTCCTTCGTCGCGACGTTCTGCTCGAACGCCGTCGAGGGTCGGGAGTCCACGGTCACCGACGACCGTGAGATCCCCCTGCTCCACGCCCAGGCGGCAGCAGACGTCCTGCTGACCGCGGCGTTCCGCCACGAGGACCACCAGGTCTGGCCGCCGGGCGAGAGGCACCTGATCAGCGAGGTGCACGACACCATCCAGGGGTTCCACGCGACGTACTCCCGCGGCCAGATCCCGGCCCTACCGGACCGGTTCGCGCTCGACCTGTTCAACACCTACCGGTCGTACCTGTTCCCGCAGGCATTTCCCTTCGGGGTGGAGGTCAGCAGCGACGCCCGCGGCGACCTGTTCGAGGCCGTGCGGGTGCACGGTTCGACCGGTCAGGTCTTCGCCTCCACCACGATGCCGGGCATGACCCGCGGCGAGCACTTCCACCTGAGCAAGATCGAGCGCTTCTTCGTGGTGAGCGGCACCGCGATGATCTCGCTGCGCAAGGTGCTCGACGACGAGGTGGTGCGCTTCCAGGTCAAGGGCGAGGACCGGGCGTACGTCGACATGCCGACGTTGTGGGTCCACAACATCACCAACGTGGGCGACGACGAGCTGGTGATGCTGTCCTGGGCCGACCAGCCGCTCGATCCGGCCGCGCCCGACACGTACAGGGAGCGCGTCGTGCCCGGGGGCGCGGCATGAGCAGGGTGATCACCGCCGGGCCGATCAGCCCTGTGTCGGCGACGGCTCCTCCGAGGGCTGCGCATCGGTGACCTTGAGGTCGGCGAGCGCCTGCTCCATCTCGTCGGCGATGACGCCCTGGCCCGTGTCGTTCGGGTGGTCCTGGTCGGCGCCGAAGTAGTCGCCGCTCGGGTTGAGCCAGTCCGTCGCGTCGACGTACGGCACGCGCTGGTCGTCGGCGATCTGCCGCAGCCGGGTGGAGAACTCGGCAGTGAGCGGCCCGGGTTCACCGTTGGAGAACGGCGAGACGAGGATGACCTGGGCGTCGCCGGCTTCGACCAGCTCGGTGACGACGTTCTCGGCGGCCCTGGCGATCCGCTGGGTCGGGAAGGCGCCTACGTCACCGACGCCCCCGGCGACGACGACCACGTCCGGCTCGTGCGCGAGGACCTCGTCGACGCGCTCCGTGAACGGCTCGCCCTGGCCCGCGCTCACGTAGCCGCTGCCGTCGACGACCTCGCGGACGACCTCCCATTCCAGCCGGTCGGCGAGGAGTTCCGGCCACTCCTGCCCGGCGCTGGCGGGGCTGCGCGCGCTGAAGGAGTCGCCGAGCACGACGAGGGCCTGCTGCGCGTCCTCGGCCGCGGGGCTCTCCGTCGAACTCTCCGTCGGGCTCGCCGCGGGGCTCGACACCTCGTCTTGGGTGGCCGGCGCGCTGGCGGCGGGAGGATCGGGTGGCCAGGTCGCCAGGAGGTAGCCACTGAACACGATCACCGCCACTGCTGCCGCGACCACGAAGACCGCAGACCAGCTCACCTCCCGTTTCACCCTCCCGACCCTAAACGAACCGGGGTGATCGTTCGTACGCCATTCAGGGGACAAAGCCGGGCGATGGGGTCCCTGTGCGCCGAGGAACGTCGAGAGGCCGTGATCTACCGGGACAAACACGGAACAATGGCTCAGATGTCCGAGCCATTCACCGTCCTCTTCGTCTGCATCGGCAACGTCTGCCGCTCGCCGCTCGCCGAGCGACTGCTCCGCGCACGGCTCGACGAGCAGCTCGAGGACCTCGACGGGTCGGTGCGCGTGGAGAGCGCAGGGGTGCGGGCCATGGCCGGCCACCCGATGAACGAGATGGCCGCGGCCGAGCTGGAGCGTCTGGGCCTGAGCAACGACGACTTCCGCGCCCGCCAGCTCACCGGGCAGATCGCCGGCCGCGCCGACCTGATCCTGGTCGCGACCAAGGACCTGCGCTCACGCGTGCTCGAGGACGCACCGGCGGCCCTGCGGCGCACGTTCACGATCACGGAGTTCGCGGCCCTGGTGGAAGGCGCGGAGGCCGACTCGCCCCAGGCTCTGGTCGCGGGGGCCGCGCAGCGCCGGTCCTCGGCGAAGGTCGAGGACTACGACGTGGTCGACCCGATCGGCAAGAGTGCCGAGGTGCACCGCCAGGCGGCCGACACCATCGACACAAGCGTCACGACCATCGCAGAAGCACTCGCCAGCGCGGTGCGTGCCTCGTCAGGCGACGTCAGGACCCCTTGAACCCGATCTCGTCGAGGGTCAGCGACTCCTCGCCGGCCTTCTCCTTCTCCTTCTCCTTCTCCTTCTCCTTGTTCTTGTCCTTCTTCTTCGGGTCGTGCTGCCCCGGCTCGGGCGCGTAGCCGTAGCCATAGCCGTACCCATAGCCGTAGCTGTCGCCGTAGCCCTTC
>DATICF010000116.1:0-11226 GCA_035456965.1 Nocardioidaceae bacterium | reverse complement strand
CGCCGCGGCCAAGCCCTTTGACGCGCCTGCGGTACGTCGCTCGTCCGGCGCCTGGCTGTCGCCGCACCGGACCGCTCCGCGGCCAAGCCCTTTGACGCGCCTGCGGTACGTCGCTCGTCCGGCGCCTGGCTGCCCGACGTGGATCGGGCGCGGACCGTCCACCTGGACTGTCCGCGCCCCGAGGGCCTGTGGCCGGGTCCTACTTCTTCTTGCGCGAGAGGGAGTCGGCGAGCTCGACGAGGGTGGCGACCGACATCCCGGTGCCGCCGGGTGTGACGTACCCGTAGGCACCCTTCTCGTTGAACGCGGGGCCGGCGATGTCGAGGTGGGCCCACTTCTGGCCGTCGACGAACTCGCGAAGGAACGCGGCTGCGTAGAGCGTTCCGCCCCACCGCTCGACGTTGTGCTGGGCGAGGTCGGCGATCTTGGTGTTGCTCTTGACCTTCTCGCCCATCTCCTCGGGGATCGGCAGGTGCCAGTGCGCCTCTCCGACTCGTTCGCCGGAGGACCTCACCGACGCGATGAGCTCCTCGTCGTTGCCGAGGAGGCCGGCGACCCGGTCACCCAGGGCGATCACGCATGCGCCGGTGAGGGTCGCGACGTCGACGATCACGTCGGGCTTGTCCTCCGTCGCCTTGACGAGCGCGTCTGCGAGGACGAGGCGGCCCTCGGCGTCGGTGTTGAGCACCTCCACGGTCTTGCCGCCGTAGATGGTGAGGACGTCACCGGGGCGGGTCGCGTTGCCGGAGACCATGTTCTCGGCCATCGGGGCGTACGTCGTCACCGCGATCGGCAGTCCGAGCTCGGCGATCGCGAACGTCGCCGCGACCACGGACGCGGCCCCCGCCATGTCGCACTTCATGGTCATCATCGACGCGGCCGGCTTGATGCTCAGCCCGCCGGAGTCGTAGGTGATGCCCTTGCCGACCAGGGCGAGGTGCGCCTTGGCGCCGCGCGGCTTGTAGGTCAGCTGAACGAGGCGGGGCGGGTTGTCGGAGCCGCGACCCACGCCGATGAGGCCACCGCAGCCGTCGGCCGCCAGCGCCTTCTCGTCCATGACCTTCACGGTCACCTTGGCGTTCTTGTGGTCCTTCCTGGCTGCCTCGACCGCGTCCGCGAACTTCTCCGGGGTGAAGTCACCGGGAGGGGTGTTCACCCAGTCGCGGGTCAGCTTCGTGGCGGCGGACACGATCTGCGAGGTCTCCAGTGCTGCGGCGGCGTCCTTCTGGCGCGCGACGTCGCTGAGCACGACGACCTCGCCGGCCACGTCGGGAGCGGGCGTGGTCTTGAACGCGGTGAAGGAGTAAGAGCCGAGCTGGTAGCCGTCGGCCACAGCCCGTACGTAGTCGGCGTCGGTTGCCGGCAGCGCGAGAGCGACGGTCGCGGCGTTGGACACCGCCCGGGAGGCCGCGCCTGCTGCCCGTCGTACCGCCTCGGGAGTGAGCTTCTCAGCGTCACCGAGCCCGACCAGGACCAGCAGCGGGGACTTGAGGGTGCCAGCGGTCGGGATCTTCACGACCTCGCAGGGCTTGCCCTCGAACCCGAGCGTCGACAGCAGCGGCTGCAGCTTGCGGCCATACGCCGAGGCCACACCCTCACCGCCGGGAGCCATCTCCAGACCCTTCTTGGTCTTGACCACGCCGGCAACGACCAGGTCGGCCTTGGTCTTGTCGGCGGCACCCTTGCGGAGGCTGTACGTCGTCACGGTGTTGGGCTCCCTCGTCGATGTGTCGTCGTTGACTCCCGGCACTCTAGCCCGGCGTCCGTCATGTCCCTACTGAGGTAGGTTCCGAGCATGCATCCCATCGAGGCCCGCCGAGGCACAACGCCACGCCGTTCGACGCTCTATGACCGCCACGCCGCGCTAGGCGCGAAGTTCGCCGAGTTCGGGGGCTGGGAGATGCCGCTGGAGTACGCCGGTGTGGTCAAGGAGCACAACGCCGTCCGGGAAGCCGTGGGCGTCTTCGACGTGAGCCACCTCGGCAAGGTGGTGGTCCGCGGACCCGGGGCGGCCGAGTACGTCAACGCCTGCCTCAGTAATGACCTGCGCAAGATCGAGCCCGGCAAGGCGCAGTACACCCTGTGCTGCGACCCCGAGACGGGCGGCATCGTCGACGACCTGATCGCCTACCTCCACAGCGACGAGCGGGTCTTCCTCGTCCCCAACGCCGCGAACACCCCCGAGGTCGTGCGGATGCTCGCAGCCGACGCGCCCGAGGGGCTCATCATCGACGACCAGCACGAGACGCACTCGATCCTCGCCGTCCAGGGGCCGAGGTCCGACGAGGTGCTCGAGGCGATCGGCTTCCCCACAGGGCACGACTACATGTCCTTCGTGGAGGCGGAGTTCGACGGCACACCCGTCGTCGTCTGCCGCACCGGCTACACCGGGGAGCGGGGTTATGAGCTCGTCGTCCCTGACGAGGTGGTCGGCCCCCTGTGGGACGCCCTGTTCAGCTCGGGGGAGAGCCACGGGATCGCGCCCTGCGGTCTCGGGGCCCGCGACACGCTGCGCACGGAGATGGGCTACCCGCTGCACGGCCAGGACATCACCCGGGAGGTGACACCGAACGAAGCGCGCCTCGGCTGGGCGGTCGGCTGGAAGAAGGACGCATTCTGGGGCCGCAAGGCGCTGCTGGCGGAGAAGGAGGTCGGCCCGAAGCGACTGCTGCGCGGGATCGTCGCGAATGCCCGAGCCATCCCGCGTCCGGGCATGCGGGTGCTGCTCGCCGCAGACGTCCCCGTCGGTGAGGTCACCTCCGGCACGTTCAGCCCGACCCTGAAGAAGGGCGTCGGCATGGCGTTGCTCGCCTCGCAGGTCACCGACGGCGCCGAGGTGTCGGTCGACGTACGCGGCCGGCGGGAGATCTTCACCGTCACCAAGCCACCGTTCGTGACACCTGGCGTCCGCGAGTCCTGACTCTCGCGGAGTGTGGCCCCGCCGCGCGCCACCCGGCAGGTAGTTCGTGAGCAGGCTGCTCCGGGAGAGCCGTTGCAACAGCATGTTGCTCACGAACTACCGGGGATGCCGGTCAGGTCAGCAGCGCGAGTACGACGAGCGCAACGGTGAAGGTGATCTCGACGGCCGCGCCGAGCACGTCGCCGGTGATCCCTCCGAGGCGACGTGTCGCACGCCGAGCAAGCAGAGCTGCGGCGCCGAGAGCGAGCCCTGCGACCACGACGACCCGGGCCACCGCGGCGACGTCGAACACGGCTGCCCCCAGCGACAGAAGGCCGAAGGGCGCGAGCAGCACGATCGCCCCTGTCGCCGACAGTGCGAGCCGACTCCGGCTGACCGTACCCGCGACGACGCGACCGAGTCCGTCCTGGCGAGCCGGCGGCACGCCCTGCGCGCACAGCAGCGGGAGCGCGAGGCGGCTGGCGACGAGGGCCAGGAGCACTCCCGTGAAGCCGATGCCCCGCACCAGGATCTCCGCGAGCGCACCCACCTGCACGAGCAGCACGAGCACGAGCGTGATCACGCCGAACGGCCCGATGTCGCCGCGCCGCATCACCTCGAGCGCCTTGTCGGCAGGCTTGCCCGACCCGAGCCCGTCGGCGGTGTCGGCGAGCCCGTCGAGGTGCATTGCCCGGGTCAGCAGCGCGAGCAGGCCGATGGTCAGTGCAGCGGCGAGCAAGGGGCTCACCTGCCAGCCGCCGAGCGCAGCGGGGAGGAGGTCGCCCGGCTGGGGCAGCCCGTAGCCGGCCCAGCCGAGCAGCCAGAGGAAGCCCCCGGCGACCACAGCGAGCGCGGCCCCGACCAGAGGGGCGAGCGTCATCGCCCACGAGGCGACGCGGCGATCGACGACCTGCGGCGGCCGAGTCGGCAGCACGGTCAACGTGCCGACGGCCAGGCGGAGCGCGTCGGCACCCGTCCGTCTGCGTGGGGCGGGCCTACTCGGATCGGCGCTCACAGCGAGGTCACCCGCCCGGCGACGCACCAGCGCACGTCCTCGGTCTCAGCGGCGATCCGTGTGTTGAGGCGGCCCATCAGGTCGCGGAACCGTCGCCCCGAGGCGGTCGGGGGGACCACGCCCTGCCCCACCTCGTTGGTGACCGCCACGACCCGGCGGTTCGTGTGCCGCCAGGCGTCGACGAGCGTGTCGACCTCGGTGGCCACGGCCTTCTCGGCGCGGTCGCCCCAGATGCGGTCGTCCCAGGCGTCATGGCGGTCCATGACGCGGGTGAGCCAGAGCGTCAGGCAGTCCACGAGCAGCGGGCCGCCGTCGCCGAGGAGCAGGTCGGCGACCTCGAGCGTCTCGACGGTTTCCCATGCCGCGGGACGGTCATCGCGGTGCCGGCGAATCCGTTCGTCCCACTCGTCGTCGTGGCCGCTCGGGTAGGACGTCGCGACATAGGTGACGTCCGCTTCGGCGGCCAGGATCCGCTCGGCCTCGCGGGACTTGCCCGACCGGGCGCCGCCGATGACGAGAGTCCGCCGAGGGTCCAGGCCACGGCTGTTGTGACCGAGGGCGGCCGGACTCGCGCCCCGGGACTGTGGGCTGGAGGTCACTTCTGCCACTCCGCCCCTGTCGGAGCCGACCGAGCCCAGGAGGGTCCCGTCGTCGACGACTCGCGCTCCCCAGTCGGCCAGCCTTCGGGACAGTTCGGGTGTGGGCGGGTTGTGGTGCGAGAGGTGTACGGCGACCAGATCGGTGTCGTGAGTGATCGCCCCCACCTCGCGCAGGCGGCGCACCTGGTCGGCGAACGCCTCGAGGTGCAGGTGGTCGGTGCCGTGCTCGGCATGGTCGCCGAAGGTCTCCTCCAGGAGCACGACGTCGTAGGCCGCGCGACGGGCAGCAGCCACCGTCTCGTCGGGAAGGGGGCCGGTGTCGGTGGCGTAGAGCAGCCGGCGACCCGAGGCGGCCACGTCGTAGAGCACAGCCGACCCGGGACTCCCGTGGGTCGCGGCGAGCACCTGCACGTCGTACTCCCCGAGGCGGAGCCGTTCACCCGGCGCGACGGCGACGAACCGCACCGTCGAGTCCGGCGCGACCCACATCCGGCACGCCTCGATGACCTCCGGCGGCCCCACGACGTCGAGCGGCTCCTCGCCCACCCACGAGCGGAAGAGCAGGAAGGCCGGAGAACAGTGGTCGGGGTGCTGGTGGGTGATGAGCACGTGGCGTAGCCCGCTCAGGTCGACGCCGGCTCGCTCGACCGCGCGAGGTGTCTCCGGGCCGCAGTCGAGCAGCAGACGCCTGTCCACGAGGGCCGACGTCTGGCCGCGGATGCGCCCCGAGGCCCGCTCCGACGAGCACGAAGCGCACGTGCAGAAGGGGTTCGGCCAACCGTCGGCCGACCCGGTTCCGAGCGCGATGACCTCCATCAGCGTTCGAAGACGACGGGTACGCCGAACGCGGCTCGCCGACCTGCCCGGCGCAGGGCACGGAGCAGCGACGACCCCGCAAGGAGTACGACGAGCAGGGACATCAGGCTGCGGCCGAGGTCCCAGAGCAGCGACGTCGTGAGGTAGAAGACCGCGTAGCGCTGCACGTTGTCGAGCACCGGGTCGCCGGCGACGTAGGACACCTCGGGGCCGTAGGAGGCGAAGGGCCAGAACCAGATGTTCATCACCACGCCGAAGGCCAGGCCCGCCACGACGGCGTAGGCCGCGACGATGAGCACCTCGACCCGGCCGGTCCCCCGGGGCAGGCAGCCGGCGAGGAACCCGACCCAGCCGGCGGCCATCATCTGGAAGGGCAGCCACGGCCCCACCCCGCCGGTGATCAGCGCCCCGGTGAGCAGTGTGGTCGCGCCGAGGACGAAGCCGAAGCCTCGCCCGAACACCCGCCCACCGAGGATGATCACCGCGAAGCTCGGCTCGAGGCCGGCTGTGCCGGGACCGAGTGCGCGCAGCGCTCCGCCGACGGCGGCGAGCATGCCGAGCATGGCCACGGACTTGGCGTCCATGCCGCCGGAGGTGACCTCGGCGAGCACGATCGCGGCGAGCAGCGGCAGGATCGCGACGAACAGGAACGGTGCGTCCCCGGAGTGCGAGCTGTCCAGGGCAGCGCCCGGCTCGACGAAGAAGGGCCAGAAGAAGGCGACGAGACCGATGCCCGAAGCCAGCGCCAGGGCGAGGGCCGAGCGGAGCCGGAGCGGGATCAGGTCGAGCGAGGTCATGGCCGCGACACCGTGGTGATGCCCGCGAGGGCGACGGCGACGTCGGTCGGGGTGAGCCACGTCTGCGGGGCCAGGATCTTGGCCACCTGGGGCGCGAAGGAGGGCGAGGAGACGACCACGTCGGTGACCGACCCGTCGGCAACGACCTCCCCGTCGGCGAGGACGACGACCCGCGTGGCCACCTCCGCCACGAGCTCCACGTCGTGGGTGGCGAGCATGACCGCGTGGTCGTCGGCCGCGAGGTCGCGCAGGATCTCGACGAGCCGGTGCTTGGCGGTGTAGTCGAGGCCACGCGTCGGCTCGTCGAGCAGCAGCAGGGGCGGCTGGGCGGCGAGAACGATCGCCAGGGCGAGGGTGAGCCGCTGTCCCTCGGAGAGGTCCCGCGGGTGCTGGTCGCCGGGGACACCAGGGGAAAGGCGCTCGAACAGCGCGGCGGTGGTCCCGGCCGGGACACCTGCGTCCTTGTCGGCCTGGGTGCACTCGCGGGCGACGGTCGACTCGTACAGCAGGTCGCCCGGGACCTGCGGCACCAGCCCCACGTGGCGGAGCAGCTGGGCGGGCTTCAGGTCGGCGGGGGCGTGGCCGCCGATGTCGACGACGCCGCTGTCCGGCGTGCGCATCCCGACCAGAGTCTTCATCAGCGTCGACTTGCCGGCGCCATTGCGGCCCATCAACGCCACGATCTCGCCGCGGGCAAGGGTCGCCGATACCCCCTTGAGCACGGGAACGCGGGCGTACCCGGCGACCAGGTCCGCGACCCGGCCTGCGGCGTCTCCGCGCTCAGCGCACGAGTGGTCCGGTGCCTTGAGGTCTGCGAGCTGCTGGCGCAGGGGGGCCGCGCGGCGGCGCGCGTCGCGGACCGACAACGGCAACGGCCGCCATCCGGCCACCCGCCCGAGCTCGACGACCGGCGGGGCGATCGCGGAGGAGGCGAGGATGTCGTCGGGCTTCCCGTCCACCACCGGCTTCCCGTCGCCTGGCACGAGCACGACTCGGTCGGCGTACTGCACGACTCGCTCGAGCCGGTGCTCGGCGAGTACGACGGTCAGCCCCAGGTCGTGGACCAGCCGCTGCAGCGTCGCGAGGACCTCCTCAGCCGCGAGCGGGTCGAGCGCTGAGGTCGGCTCGTCGAGCACGAGCACCCGCGGGTGGGTGGTGAGCACCGACCCGATCGCGACTCGCTGCTGCTGACCCCCCGACAGGTCGGTCAGCGGCCGCTGTCGCAGCTCGGCGAGGCCCAGGAGATCGAGGGTCTCCTCCACGCGCTTGCGCATGACATCTGCTGGGAGCCCGAGGGACTCCATGCCGTAGGCGAGCTCGTCCTCGACGGTGTCGGTGACGAACCCGGAGAGCGGGTCCTGGCCGACGAAGCCGACCACCTCGGCGAGGTCGCGCGGGCGGTGGTCGCGGGTGTCGCGGCCGTCGACGGCGACCCGACCGGAGAGGGTTCCGCCGGAGAAGTGGGGGACCAGGCCGTTGATCGCGCGGAGCAACGTGGTCTTGCCCGAGCCGGTTCGCCCGATGACCAGGCACAGCTCGCCTTCGGGGATGGTGAGGTCCACGCCGCGCAGGACCGGCTCGGTCTCGCCGGCGAAGGTGACCGTCACATCGTCGAACTCGATCATGCTGCCACCTCGATCTCACTGGTGCGGGATGACGTCTGCGGGGCCGGTCGCGGCAGGGGTGGGGCCAGGATCGCAGGAAGCATCGCCACGAGGATCCCGATCGTGGCAAGCACCGGCACCGGAGGCGCCGCCGTGACGCTTGCCAGGACCAGCGAGGACGGATCGGTCGCGACGTTGACGAACATCGCCGCTGCCGCGACCAGGCCTGAGCCGGCGACGAGCCACTCGGGCAGCGCCCACGGGTCAGGGCGGTACGTCGTGCGCCCGGTCCGCCGGCCTCCGAAGTAGAGCCCGGCCGCCGAGAGCACCGAGCCCAGCAGCAGCATCGGGAGGCCCATCCACTCGGCGCTGGTGCCGGAGAGGAGGCCGTAGAGCCCTACGCAGAGCCCGAGCATCCCGGAGAGCACGAGCAGCACAGTGAGACGTCGCGAGCCCTGCTGCTCGCTCGACGTACGTCCGTAGCCACGCGAGTCCATCGCCGCGGCCAGCTCGACCGAGCGGTCCAGCGCTCCTTCGAGGACGGGCATCGCCAGGCGCTTCATGGAGCGCAGGCCGCCGTGTTGTCCCCGCAGCCGGTGGGCGGCCCTGACTCGAGCGGCGTCGGTGACGAGCTGGGGCGCGAAGGTGAGTGCGATGACGACGGCCACGCCGACCTCGTACAAAGCCCCCGGCACCGAGCGGAGGAGGCGGCGTGCGCTGCCCAGAGCGTTGGCCGCGCCCACGCAGACCAGGATCGTCGCGAGCTGGAGCCCTTCGTAGAAGGCACGGAGCACGGCCTCCAGGCTGACCACGCCTCCGAGCTTGATGCCGGTGCTGCCCGGCAGAGGAATCTCGGGCAGCGTGAAGAGGACCGTCGGTCCCTGCGACCCGCTCGACAGCAGGGCCTGGAAGACGATCCGGATAGCGATGACCAGGAGGGCGAGCTTCAAGAAGGCGACGTAGGACCTGGCCCAAGGCGCGTCGCTCTTGCGGGCGGAGACGACGAAACCGGTCACCACCAGGATCAGCAGCAGCGGCACGGGGTTGAGGGTGCGGCTGGCCGCGGCGGCCAGGCCGAGCGCCCACAACCACCAAGCCCCCGGATGCAGCATCCGGGGGAAGGTGATGTGGTTCTGTGGGCGCATCGGCTCGGCTCTCGGGTCGAGTCAGGCGGACTTGTTCCGTCGGCTCAAGGTGAAGGCCCCGGCGGCGATGAGTACGACGATCAGGGCCGCTGCGACGAGCCCCCACGGCACCCCGGACTCCTGGGAATCCGCGGCCGCGTCCGACGTGCCCGCATCGTCCCCCTCGCTCGAGGGCATGGCGAACGCGATCGGCTGCTCGTCGGCTTCCACCTGGGCGTTCTTCACGGGCTCGCCGCAGCCCGTCGCGGGGTAGCCGTCGAGAGCGCAGGTCATGCCGCCCTCGACGCGCACCTCGGCGACCTCGCCCAGGACCTGCTGGGTGGTGGCGTCCTGAGCCACGACCGCGCACTCCGCGCGAGGCTCGGGCGGAGGGCCGTTGCCCTCGTCGACACCGAAGTCGAGGACGAGAGCGACCCGCTTCTCGCCCGCCGCGGCCTCGGTGTCGGCGCAGATGGTCTCGAAGTTGACCTCGCCGAGGTCGGCACGGGGCTCGATGCCCGTGGACTCGGTGGAGGTGCCGTAGCGGAAGCCCTCCACGTCGCCGTCCTCGGGCCGGTAGTCGGCCGTCCCGACCTGGGAGAAGGCCCAGGTGTCGTTCTCGAGGTGGAAGTAGTTCCAGTACTGGTAGCCGTCCTCGGCGTGGGCGGGGCCTGCCAGGCCGGCGACGGCCGCCGTGACGACGAGGAGGGAGGTGAGGATGCCGACGATGCGGCGGGGGAGCAGGGTGGCCAACGAAGGGCCCTTTCTGTTGCGGCGGTTCACATGACGTCACCGGACCGCTGGGCCGCTGCTGCGAAGAGTGCCCCTGATCCGGCTCCGCCCCGTAGACCTCGACGGATAGATGGGAGCCGCTGCATCGCGTCGGCGTTCCGGCTCGCCCTTCGCGCGGTCGGGTGCGACCACGATCGGGGCCTACGGTTGCGGGTCAGCGCCGGACTTGGACCGGCTTCCCCGACGAGAGGCAGTTGTTCAGTACGAACGCTCCCACGGGTCCGCGGCGCCGTCAAAGCCGTCTCGCGTTTTCGCGGCGTTAGGCTCCCCACATGACCAACTCACTCGAGCCGTCGCAGTACTTCAGCCCCGAGTCGACCTCGACCAGTCCGGCGTGGCGCTGGCGGATGGAGGACTCCTCAGGTGGCGAGGTCGAGGCCAAGGGGATCGAGTCTCCCGAGTTCCCGTCGCAAAGCGATGCGGAGTCCTGGGTGGGGGAGCTCTGGCGTGAGCTGCTCGACGCCGGTGTCGACGCGGTGACGCTGCTGGAGGGGGACCGCGAGGTCTACGGGCCGATGAGCCTGCACTCCACGTGAGGGCTCGACCGATCCGCATGTAACACGCCATGCGGAATGCATGCTGCTTGCCATACATGAGGCTACGGTCGCCCCATGGCCACCGTGCTGCGACCGTTCCCCTTCGAGAGCCCGATCGCTCCTGATGCGCTCATCGACCGGCGCGAGGAGCTGATGCGGCTCGGTCAGGCAGCGGCCGAGCGCGTGCACGTGCGCATGGCCGGGCCGCGTCGCTTCGGCAAGACCTCGCTGCTCCTCGCGCACGCGGCGGCGCTCTCGGGAGCCGGCTGGCGGGCGGTGCACGTCGACATGTACGGCGTCACCTCGCTGGCCGAGCTGTGCGTGCGGATCGCCTCCTCCTACGCCCGCCTCGGCGACAGCCGCCTGCGCAACCACCTCGACTCCCTCGGCAGCCGCCTCGGGATGTCCCTGACTCCCGCTGGCCCGGGCATCACGCTCGGACCCAGGCAGCGCACGGCCAGCCCCGAGGCCACCCAGACCGCCGCCGCGGAGCTGCTCGACCTCCCGCTCACCCTGTACGAACGCGACGAGCGACCCACCCTCGTGGTCTTCGACGAGTTCCAGGACCTGCTCAGTGCAGGAGCCTCCCTCGACGGGCTGCTGCGCTCGCACGTGCAGTACCACGGCGACGCGGCCGTCTACGTCTACGCCGGCTCGCAGCCGTCGATGATGCGCAAGCTGTTCAGCGACCGCGAGCGCCCGCTCTACGGGCAGGCGGAGCCGCTCGAGCTCGGCCCGCTGCCCATGGACGAGGTGATGGTCGAGCTCGCCGAGCGCTACGAGGAGCTCGGCGAGGACCCCGACGGTTCGCTGGCCCCCCTGGTCACCACGGCAGCCGGTCACCCCCAGCGCACCATGCTGCTCGCACACCTGCTGCACCGCGAGCTCGCCGCGCGGGCTCAGGGAATGACGACGCTGCCCGAAGGCGCCGAGGTCGGCGGCATCGCCCTGGCCGACGCCGTCCTGCGCCGAGCGCTGAAGATGACCCACGAGGCGCACCAGGCCGTGTGGGACCAGATGTCGAGCGGCAAGAAGGCCGTCCTC
>DATICF010000115.1:0-3037 GCA_035456965.1 Nocardioidaceae bacterium | reverse complement strand
GAGCACCAGGCAGCCTGCCGACTGGCGATACAAATTAATTCGTCGACTTTTGGCACACTGTTGAGTTCTCAAAGATCAAACGCACACCACCCTCAACCGCACCGCGGTCTCAGCCTGGGGCAACCCGATCAAACTTACCGGATGAGCCTGGGCCGATCAAGTCGGCCCGGTGTCTCACCGGCTCCTCGCACACTCATCTGCTCGACTGCTTCTGAGCCGCTCAAGGCGCGCTCACAACCACCCGAGTAGGTGAGAGATTGAGGGTTTGCCATCCGGAGCCGGCCGCCCGGCCGTTCCGGCCTTGCGTCCCGCCGCTCGCGGCGACACAGAGAACATTACGGTTCCCGTGTCGGCGACGCAAATCGGGAGGTGGTGGCCCCGATCACGACGGGGCAAGGAGCTCCGGAGTTATGGCGTGGAGCCTGTTGCAGCCGGCCAGCCGCATGGCCTCGACCAGCTCCTCATGGAAACCGTCGAGAAGGCGCGTGACACCCTCACTGCCGCCCACCGCCAGGGCGTAGAGAGGGCTACGGCCGAGGAAGACGCCGCTCGCGCCGAGGGCGAGGGCTGCGAGCCCATGGCTGGCGTTGCGCACTCCCCCGTCGACGTACACCTCGGCCTCGTCGCCCACGGTCGCCACAACGCCGGCGAGGCAATCCGCAGGCGCGGCGGTCCGGTCGAGCTGACGTCCTCCGTGGTTCGAGACCCAGACAGCGGCCGCGCCGGCGTCGACGCACCGGCGCGCGTCGTTTGGGCGGAGCACTCCCTTCACGACCACTGGGAGTCCGGTTGTCTTGCGCAGCCAGTCGATGTCGTGGGGGCCTAGGTCGACCGCCTTCTCGTGGCCGGGCAGCTCGTCGTAGCCGTCTGGGAAGTTCGCGCGTAGCCAGGCCGAGTCGGCGATGTCCCAAACGGTCTCGTGGCCCTGGTCGTACTTCGTGCCGACCACAGGAGTGTCTGCGGTGAGCACGATCGCGGAAGCCCCGGCATCGACGGCGCGGTCGAGGAGAGGCATGCAGGCCAGGCGGTCGGACGGGACGTACACCTGCAGCCACCAGGCGACCCCGGTCGCGGCGATCTCCTCGAAGGTGGTGCCTGCGTTGCTCGAGACGACCATGAGCGTGTCACGGGAGGCCGCTGCCGTCGCCATGGCGAGCTCACCTTCTCGATGAGCGGCACGCTGCATGGTCGTGGGCGCGATCCCGAACGGCGAGGAGACCGGGGTGCCCAGCAACTGCGTAGAGCAGTCAACCTCGGTCACGTCGCGCAGGACGGCCGGGAGCAGCCGGAACTTCTCCCACGCGGCAACAGCCTCCACCGCGCTGACCCCGTCGCGGGCGCCCTGACGGACGTAGCGGTGAACCGACTCGGGCAGCACCTCGCGCGCAAGTTCCTCGAGGCGCTCTCCCCAGCGATCCACCGACAGCCCCCTCAGCCCTCGACGACCTCGACGCCGGCGAGGTGCTTCTTGCCTCTCCTCAGCACCATCCATGTGCCCCCGATCAGCTCCCCGGGGCCCGGAACGAGCTCAGGGTCCTCGACCCGACGGTTGTTGAGGTAGGCCCCGCCCTCACTGATCGTGCGTCGGGCGGCACCCTTACTAGGAACGAGACCGGTCTCGACCATGAGGTCGACGAAGCTTGGCATACCGTCCCCGCGCTTGACCTGCACCGACCCTGCTTCGTGCAGCGCGGCGGCGAGGGTGTCGACGCTCAGCTCGGCGAGCTCCCCACCCCCGAAGAGTGCGGCGGACGCCGCCTTGATCCTCTCGGTCTCCTCGGCACCGTGCACCAGCGTCGTGACGTCGTCCGCCAGGGCGCGCTGCGCCTTCCGGAGGAAGGGCTTCTCGCGGGTCTGGGCCTCGAGTTCCTCGATCTCCTCCCGAGTGCGGAAGGTGTAGTACTTCAGCAGGTCGACGACATCGCGGTCGTCGGTGTTCAGCCAGAACTGGTAGAACGCGTAGGGCGAGGTCATCGACGCGTCAAGCCAGATGGTTCCGGACTCGGTCTTCCCGAACTTCGTGCCGTCGGCCTTGGTGACCAACGGCGTGGCGAGGGCGTTTACGCGGCCACCCTCGGCACGTCGGATCAGGTCGACACCGGCGGTGATGTTCCCCCACTGGTCGCTGCCGCCGGTCTGGAGCGTGACACCGAAGTCGCGGTACAGGTTGAGGAAGTCCATCGACTGCAGCAGGACGTAGCTGAACTCGGTGTAGCTGATGCCGGTCTCGAGCCGGGACTTCACGACCTCGCGCGCCAGCATCTTGTTGACCGGGAAGTGCTTGCCGATGTCGCGCAGGAACTCGATCGTGGACAGGCCGGCCGTCCAGTCGTAGTTGTTCACCACCGCTGCGGCGTTCGAGCCTTCGAAGGAAAGAAACCGCTCGAGCTGCGAGCGGACGTTGGCGCTCCACTGCTTGACCGTGTCGAGGCTGTTCATCTGCCTCTCCCCGGTGTCCTTCGGGTCGCCGATCATTCCGGTTGCCCCGCCGACGAGGCCGTAGGGCTTGTGGCCGGCGTCCTGGAACCTTCGGAGCGTCAGGATCTGCAGCAGGTTGCCCATGTGGAGGCTGGGAGCAGTGGGGTCGAAGCCGCAATAGATCTTGACCATGCCCTCGGACAGCTCGGCGCGCAGGGCGTCGAGGTCGGTCGAGTGCGCGATGAGACCGCGCCACTCGAGCTCATCGAGGACGTGCAGGTCAATGCTCACCTGAGGTGCCTTTCATGCTCCGGTCGTACGGCATCGCGGCGGCCACCGCGACGAGTGCTTGTCCAAGCCTGCCTCATCACGCCGGCCGCCATGCAATTGGATTACCAATTCGGGCTCGAGGGGAGGTCCCCTCTCCTAGGTGCTAGTCCGTGGTGCGGGCGTTGGACCGACTGAGGGAGACAGGCGTGTGGGCCTGTTATCTAAATAGGGAGATGCGCTGGTGGGATGCGTGACAACCGCCGGGCTCGGCTCAGTCCGCTGCCGAGATCAGGCCGTAGTGGCCGTCGTACCGCATGTAGAGCACCCGGCCCCGCCCCGAGCCCACCTC
>DATICF010000114.1:0-41354 GCA_035456965.1 Nocardioidaceae bacterium | reverse complement strand
GTCAGCCGAGAGGGCCTAGGTTTGCCCCATGAGCGACGCACCCCTTGCCGAGCTGATCGACGCCCTCCCGCCCGGAGTGGTGGCCACCAAGCCGGAGACCATGGACGCCTACCGGTTCGACTGGTCCCGCGACCGGGCCGCGGGCACACCGATCGCCGTGGTGCGAGCCGAGGACGCCGCCCAGGTGCAGGCGACCGTCCGCTGGGCCGCCGAGCACCGCGTGCCGGTGGTGCCCCGGGGCGCGGGCAGCGGCCTCTCGGGAGGCTCTTCGGCCGTGGACGGCGGCATCGTGCTCAGCCTCGAACGCATGCGGGCCATCGAGATCGACCCGGCCACCAAGGTCGCTGTGGTCGAGCCCGGAGCGCTCAACGTCGAGGTGAAAGGCGCGGCCGCCGAGCACGGCCTGTGGTACCCACCCGACCCCTCGTCGTTCGAGATCTGCTCCATCGGCGGCAACATCGCCACCAACGCGGGCGGCCTGTGCTGCGTGAAGTACGGCGTCACCACCGACTACGTGCTGGGCCTCGACGTGGTGCTCGCCGACGGGACCCTCGTGACTCTCGGTGGGAAACGGATCAAGGACGTCGCAGGGCTGTCGCTGCTGAAGCTCTTCGTCGGCAGCGAGGGCACGCTCGGAATCGTCACGCGCGCGATCTTGCGACTCATCCCCGCCCAGGGCGTCCGCTCGACGCTGGTGGCGACCTTCGAGAGCGTCGACGCCGCCGCCCGTGCGGTGGTCGCGGTCGGGCAGACGCTGCGGCCGTCGATGCTCGAGCTCATGGACTCCGCCTCGATCAACGCGGTCGAGGACTACAAGCCGATGGGCCTCGACCGCTCGGCCGGGGCACTGCTCATCGCCCAGTCCGACGCCCCTGCTGCCGCCCGGTCGGCCGAGATCGAAGCGATGGGTACGGCTTGCCGGGCCGCCGGGGCCACGGAGCTGTTCACCACCGACGACGCCGAGGAGGGAGAGCTGTTCGTCGCCGCACGGCGGCTGGCCTTCCCCGCGATCGAGACGCGCGGCTCCCTGTTGCTCGAGGACGTCGGCGCCCCCGTCCCGCTCCTGCCCGAGCTGCTCGCTGCGGTCGCCGACGTGGCGAAGAGGTACGACGTCGAGATCCCCGTCGTGGCCCACGCCGGCGACGGGAACACCCACCCGATCATCGTCTTCGACCCCACAGACGAGAGGGCGGAGACCCGGGCCAGGGACGCGTTCGCGGAAGTCATGCGCGCGGCCATCGCCCTGGGTGGCACGATCACCGGCGAGCACGGGGTCGGCCGCACCAAGAAGGCTGCTCTGCCCGACCAGCTCGGCCCGGACGTCATGGCGCTCTCCCGCCGGGTCAAGGACGCCCTCGACCCAAGGGGGATCCTCAACCCGGGCGCGGTCTTGTAGTTTCGGGGTCATGACGACCCCCGCACCCGGAACCTTCGCCACCCCCGTCGTCGAGCGCCGGCTCTTCGGGCCCGGTCCATCCAACCCGTACCCCGAAGCGACCGCCGCGCTCGGCCTCCCGCTCCTGGGTCACCTGGACCCTGCGTTCCTCGAGATCATGGACGACACCTGCGAGGACCTCCGAGCGGTCTGGGGCACCAGCAACGCCCGCACACTGCCGATCAGCGCCACCGGCTCCGCGGGCATGGAAGCGGCCTTCGTCAACACAGTGCACCCCGGCGACGTCGTGGTGGTCGCGGTCAACGGTCTGTTCGGGCAGCGCATGGCCGACGTAGCCGCGCGGTGTGGCGGCGAGGTGCTCGTGGTCGAGCACGAGTGGGGCACGCCGGTCGACGCGCAGCGCGTTGCCGACGCGCACCCCGCCCCCGCGATCATCGCGGCCGTCCACGCCGAGACCTCCACCGGTGTGCGCTCCGACATCGCGGCTCTCGGCGAGATCAAGGGCGACGCACTGCTCATCACCGACGCGGTCACCTCCATCGGGGGCATCGAGCTGCGGGCCGACGACTGGGGCGTCGACGTCGGCTACGCCGGCACGCAGAAGTGTCTCGGGGTCGCCCCCGGCCTCGCGCCGTTCACCATCAACGACCGCGCCTGGGAGCGGCGGGTGGACAGGCCCCAGTCGTGGTACCTCGACCTCGGCCTCCTCGGCGGGTACGCCGGAGCGGGCCAGCAGCACGGGTCGGGCGGGCGCACCTACCACCACACCGCCCCCGTGGCGATGGTCGCGAGCCTCCACGCGGGGCTGCGCCGGATCCTCGACGAGGGCCTGGAGCAGGTCTGGGACCGGCACGAGGCGGCGGGGCGGATCCTGCAGACCGGGCTGCAGGAGATGGGGCTCGAGCTGTTCGCCGCCGAGGGCCACCGACTCCCCGAGCTCACGACCGTCCGCGTCCCCGACGGAGTCGACTCGGCGGCCGTCCGGCGTTACCTGCTGGAGCGGCACAACATCGAGATCGGCGCGGGCGCCGGTGAGTTCGCGTCGTCGGTGTGGCGGATCGGCCTCATGGGACACAACGCCCGCCCCGACGCGGCCCTGCTCGCGCTCGCGGGGCTGGAGGACGCCCTCAAGAACGCGTGACCCTGCCGTCAGTCGACAAGGCCGAGCGCGCCCAGCGCCATCTGCTCCAGCAGGTCCCGCATCTGCGGCTCCGGCAGCATCGCGCTGTGCGGGGTCGAGTTCAAGAGCCCGAAGGTCGCGTGCGCCATGGCCCGGGCCTGCTTGGCGGACAGGTCGCGGTGCACCTCGCGCAGCTGGTCGGCCCACAGCTCGACGTACTTGCGCTGCAGTGCCCGGACGCGCTCACGGGACTCCTCGGGCAGCGACGACCAGTCCCGGTCCTGCACCACGATGAGCGGCTTGTTGTTCAGCGCGAAGTCGATGTGCCAGCCGACCAGCCCGTGCAGCGCCTCGCGGGCGTCGGCGGCCTCGGCAACCCGCTCCCGACCGACTTCGAGGAGCTCCTCGCTGATCGAGACCAGCATCTCGGAGAGCATCGCGTCCTTGGAGGCGAAGTGCCGGTAGAGCGCGGGACCCGAGACTCCGCAGGCGGCACCGAGGTCCACCACCGAGACGCCGTGGAAGCCGCGCTCGGCGAAGAGCTCGGCCGCGGTGGCCAGGATCTGCTCCCGTCGCCTGTTCACGCCTCCAGCCTAGGTCACGCGGTTAACGTTCGTTCACTTCTCGGGGCCACGGTCGACGGCATGCCGCGGACGGGGCTACCATGAGTTAACGATCATTAACATCAGGTCCCGGCGCGAGGAGGAGAGTTCGTGGCCGACGAGATGAAGGCGCTGGTCGACGACCTGCGAGAGCGGCTGGCAGCAGCCCGGAAGGGTGGGTCGGAGGCCGCGCGCAAGAAGCACCTCGATCGCGGGAAGCTGCTGGCGAGGGACAGGATCGACCAGCTGCTCGACCCGGGCAGCCCCTTCCTCGAGCTCAGCGCGCTGGCTGCCACCGGCATGTACGGCGCGAAGGACGCCTCCGGCGGGGAGGCAGACCCGGTCCCCTCCGCCGGGATCGTCACCGGCATCGGCCGGGTCAGCGGCCGCGAGTGCGTGATCGTGGCGAACGACGCCACCGTCAAGGGCGGCACCTACTACCCCGTGACGGTCAAGAAGCACCTGCGTGCACAGGAGGTCGCTCGCGCGAACCGCCTTCCCTGCATCTACCTCGTCGACTCCGGCGGCGCCTTCCTCCCGATGCAGGACGAGGTGTTCCCCGACAAGGAGCACTTCGGGCGGATCTTCTTCAACCAGGCCAACCTCTCGGCGCAGGGGATCCCCCAGGTCGCCGCGGTGATGGGCTCGTGCACCGCCGGTGGCGCCTACGTCCCGGCGATGTCCGACGAGACGGTCATCGTCAAGGAGCAGGGGACCATCTTCCTCGGCGGGCCGCCGCTGGTGAAGGCGGCGACCGGGGAGGTCGTCACGGCCGAGGACCTCGGCGGCGGTGACGTGCACGCCCGAAAGTCCGGGGTCGTCGATCACCTTGCCGCCGACGACGCCGAGGCGCTCGCCATCGTCCGCTCGATCGTCGCCACCTTCGAGCGCGTCGGCGGTGGGAGTGCTGCAGCTGGGGTTGCCGGGACGGACCGTGGACGGGACTGGCCGCCGAGCGAGGGACGAGCGGGTCTGGACGGGCCGTCGGGGCAGGCCCAGGGGCAGTACCTACGGCAGGCGCCACCCGAGGAGCCGGTCGAGGACCCGCAGGGCCTGTACGACGTGGTGCCGACCGACTCGCGCACCCCCTACGACGTGCGCGAGGTGATCACCCGCATCGTCGACGGGTCGCGCTTCCACGAGTTCAAGGCGCTCTACGGCGAGACCCTGGTCTGCGGCTTCGCCCGGATCTGGGGCTACCCGGTGGGGATCGTCGCGAACAACGGCATCCTCTTCAGCGAGTCCAGCCTCAAGGGCGCCCACTTCATCGAGCTGTGCAACCAACGGGGCATCCCGCTGGTCTTCCTCCAGAACATCACCGGCTTCATGGTCGGCAAGGAGTACGAGAACGGCGGCATCGCGCGCGACGGCGCGAAGCTCGTCACGGCGGTCGCCTGCTCCGTCGTACCCAAGTTCACCGTGGTGATCGGAGGGTCGTTCGGCGCCGGCAACTACGGCATGTGCGGCCGCGCCTACGACCCGCGCTTCCTGTGGATGTGGCCCAACGCCCGGATCTCCGTCATGGGCGGCGAGCAGGCGGCCTCGGTCCTCGCCACCGTCCGCCGCGACGGCATCGAGGCCAAGGGCGGCGAGTGGTCCACGGAGGAAGAGGAGGCCTTCAAGGCTCCGATCCGCGACCAGTACGAAGAGCAGGGCTCGCCGTACTACTCGACCGCCCGGCTCTGGGACGACGGCGTGATCGACCCGGTCGACACCCGCCGCGTCCTCGGCATGGGCCTCGCCGCAGCCGCCAACGCCCCGATCCCGGCGCCGTCCTACGGCGTCTTCAGGATGTGACCCCGCGATGACCCGACCCATCTCCACCCTCCTCGTCGCGAACCGCGGCGAGATCGCGGTGCGCATCATCAAGGCCGCCCGTGAGCGGGGGCTGCGCACCGTCGCGGTGTACTCCGACGCCGACCGCGAGGCCCCCCACGTGCGGGCCGCCGACACCGCGGTCCGCATCGGCCCCACGCCCGCGACCGAGTCGTACCTGAGCATCGACGCGATCATCGACGCCGCCCAGCGGACGGGTGCCGACGCGATCCATCCCGGCTACGGCTTCCTGTCCGAGCGCGCTCCGTTCGCCCGCGCGGTGGCCGAGGCCGGCCTCACCTTCGTGGGCCCGAGCGCCGAGGTCATGGACCAGATGGGGCGCAAGGACGTGGCCCGCGAGGTCGCGATCGCCGCCGGTGTGCCCGTCGTGCCCTCGGCCGAGCTGCGCGGCGACGAGGTCGACGCCTCCGCCGTCGGCTTCCCGTTGCTGGTCAAGGCCGCGGCCGGAGGCGGCGGCAAGGGCATGCGCATCGTGCGTGACCCGGCCGACTTCGCCGACGCCCTCGCCGCCGCCCGGCGCGAGGCGGCGAGTGCGTTCGGCGACGACACGATCCTCGTGGAGCGGTACGTCGAGCACGGGCGCCACGTCGAGGTGCAGGTGCTCGCCGACGCCCACGGCAACGTCGTGCACCTCTTCGAGCGCGACTGCTCGACCCAGCGCCGCCACCAGAAGGTGCTCGAGGAGGCCCCCGCCCCGACCATCTCCGACGAGGTCCGCCGCGTCCTGACCGAGTCCGCCGTGGCCCTGGCCAGGGAGGTCGGCTACGTCAACGCCGGCACCGTGGAGTTCCTGGTCTCCGGCGAGGAGGTGTTCTTCCTCGAGATGAACACCCGGCTCCAGGTCGAGCACCCGGTCACCGAGCTGGCCGTCTCGGTCAAGGGCGAGCCCCTCGACCTCGTCCGCCTCCAGCTCATGGTCGCCGCCGGCGAGCCGCTGCCTTTCAGCCAGGACGACGTGGCGATCACCGGTCACGCGATCGAGGCACGGGTGTACGCCGAGGACGCCTTCAACGGCTTCCTCCCGCAGGCCGGCGTCGCCGAGCACGTGCGCTGGTCGTCGCGGGCCCGCATCGACGCCGCGCTCGAGTCGGGGCAGGTCGTGTCCTCGTCGTACGACCCGATGCTCGGCAAGGTCATCGCGCACGGCCCGACCCGTGAGGCCGCGCGGCAGGCACTGGTCACCGCGCTCGACGACACCGCGATCCTCGGGCTGACCACCAACCTGGGCTTCCTGAGAGGCCTGGTCGCCTCCGACGCGTTCCGTGCGTGCGAGATCGACACCGCCTACCTCGACAGCCACCCCGACGTGGTCCGTCCCGAGGGGGTCGAGGAGTCCTCGGTGCTGGCCGCCTGGGCCCTCGCCACCTCGCACATGCAGGTCGGTGGGCTCTCCCACCCGTTCGCGGTCGGCGACGGGTGGCGGATGAGCGGACCTGCGGCTCGCACGCCGATCAAGCTCGTCGTCGACGGCGAGACGGTCGTGTTCTCCGTCGACCCCGCCGGCCTGGTCAGCGCGGGCGAGCGGGGCTGGCGGGTTCACCCGATCGCCTCCGACGCGGGCGTGCTCCGACTCGAGATCGACGACCTCGTGCACGAGGCCGCGGTGCGGGTCGGCCCCCACCAGGTCGACGTCGCCCATCGCGGCAACACCCACGTCTTCGAGCGACCCGACGCGTTCGGGCCCGGCGCTCACCACGCGGTCTCCGACGGCACCGTCGCGGCGCCGATGCCCGGCACGGTGCTCACCGTCACCGCCGAGGCGGGACAGCAGGTCGCCGAGGGCGAGACACTCGGGGTCATGGAGGCGATGAAGATGGAGCTCGCCCTCAAGGCCCCGATGGCCGGCACGGTGGTCGAGGTGGCGGCCAAGGTCGGCGACCAGGTGCCGCTCGGGGCGACGCTGTTCGTCGTGGAACCGGAGGAGTGAGCATGCGCAAGCCTCAGGTGGTTCGGGCACCGGGCCTTCCGGCGCGAGTGACGATCTACGAGGTGGGTCCTCGCGACGGGCTGCAGAACGAGCCGACCGTCGTTCCCGTCGAGACGAAGGCGGAGTTCATCCGCCGACTCGTCGACGCCGGCCTGCCGATCGTGGAGGCCACCAGCTTCGTCCACCCCAAGTGGGTGCCCCAGCTCGCCGACGCCGCCGAGCTCATCGACCTGCTGGGTGAGCCTGCCGTTCCGATGCCGGTGCTGGTGCCCAACGAGCGCGGCCTGGACCGTGCGATCGAGAAGGGCGTGAAGCACATCGCGATCTTCGGCAGCGCCACGGAGACCTTCGCCCAGCGCAACCTCAACCGCAGTCTCGACGAGCAGTTCGCGATGTTCGAGCCGACGGTCCGCCGCGCACGCGACGAGGGCATGGACGTGCGTGCCTACGTCTCCATGTGCTTCGGCGACCCCTGGGAAGGCGAGGTCCCGATCGACCAGGTGGTTGCGGTCGGCAAGAGGCTTTACGACCTGGGGGCGTCACAGCTCTCGATCGGTGACACGATCGGGGTGGGCACTCCGGGCCATGTGACTGCCCTGCTGGCGGCGTTCAACGAGGCCGGTTTGTCCAACGGTGGGCTCGCGATGCACTTCCATGACACCTATGGTCAGGCCCTCTCGAACACGCAGGCGGCGTTGCTCGCCGGCGTCACCACCTTCGACGCCTCGACCGGCGGACTCGGGGGTTGCCCCTACGCCGAGAGCGCCACCGGCAACCTCGCAACAGAGGACCTCGTGTGGATGCTCGACGGCCTCGGCATCGAGACCGGGGTCGACCTCGCGAAGCTGGTCGAGACCAGTGCGTGGATGGCCGAGCAGCTGGGCCGCCCCAGTCCGTCCCGGGTGGTCGCGGCGCTGGCCGGCAGCTGATCGCCGGGCGGGAGCGCCGACGGCCCCTCACCGGGGGTGGTGCACAATTCCTGCATGAGTCGTGTCGTCTACCTCCACGTCGGGGCACCCAAGACGGGAACGACCTATCTCCAGGACCGCCTCGCCGCGAACAGCGAGTCGCTCGCCGAGCACGACATCCACTTCCCGCGTGGCCCTCTGGGACGCGACCCCGGGCACACGCACTTCCGCTCCGCTCTGGATCTGCTCGGCGAGGACTGGGGCGGCCCTTCAGGCCACGCGGAGGGCTACTGGGAGGCGCTGATGCGGAAGGTGCGGCGTACTCGCGGCACCGTGATCATCAGCCACGAGATCCTCTCGGCCGCTCCCAAGGAGAAGGTCGCCAAGGCGATGGCCGACCTCGAGGGCAGCGACGTGCACGTGGTGTTCTCCGCTCGCGACGTGGCCCGCCAGCTCCCCGCGTTCTGGCAGGAGAGCATCAAGCAGGGACGGCGCTGGACCTTCGCGAAGTTCCTCGAGGCCGCGCAGAACGACGACGACCTGTGGTTCTGGCGGTCCCAGTGCCTCCCCAAGGTGCTCAGCCGCTGGGGCGCCGGACTGGAGCCCGACCACATCCACCTCGTGACCGTGCCGCCTCCGGGTGGTCCTCGCGGCGAGCTCTGGCAGAGGTTCTGCACGGTGTTCGGGATCGACCCCTCCTGGGTCCCGAAGGAGAGCGAGCGGATCAACCCGTCGATGGGCATCGCGGAGACCGCGCTCATCCGTCGGCTCAACCGTCGCCTCGGGCAGAAGGGCCTCACCGAGCACCACCACAACACGCTCGTGCGCGAGATGCTCGTCCACCAGAACCTCGCCAACCGCGACAGCCGCAAGGCGACCCTGCCGCCGCACCTCTACCCCTGGGCGAGCGAGATCTCCGAGCGGTGGATCGAGTGGGCCGAGGGGTCGGGCATCGACGTGGTCGGCGACGTGGACGACCTGCGCCCGGTGCCTCCGCCCGAGGACGCCAAGTGGAACGACCCGGACAAGCCCAACCAGGGCAGGGTGATCGCGGCCGCTCTCGACGCGCTGGTGGCGTTGACCGAGGAGGCCGCGAACCGGCCCGACCCCAACGCTCAGCTCACCGCGCGCATGAGCCGGGCCGCCAAGCGCCTGCGCGGCACCTGACGACCCGACTGCACAGCGGTTGTCAGTTCTCCAGGTCGATGTCGATCAGAGTCCTGTCTTCGTTGAGGATCCTGACGTGCGCCTCGCCCGCGGCGTTGCTGTAGCGGCCCGTGCCGCCTGTGATCGCAACCGTGAAGGGGTCGGGCTCATCGCCCTCGAACGTGAGCAGGCCCTGTGCGGTGAGGTGGCCGCGCGGGAGGGTCAGGGTCACCACGCACTGCTGAGCTCCCTCGTCGCGGCGGTGCAGACGCGTGACGACGCAGGTGCCGTCCAGCGTGCCGACCCGACTCCGGCGGAAGTACAGCTTGTCGTTGAAGGCGACGTAGTCGCCGATGCTGAACCCCCGCCTGCCGACGTCGATCTCCTCGAACTGGTCGCTGACTGCCAGCAGGCGGAACGAGTCGCCGCCTCGGTAGCTGGACTCTCGGTAGTTCTGGTGGTCGGCGTTGGCCGACGTGAGCATGAGGCTGCTGCCCAACAGGGCAATGGCCAAGAGCACGATGGAAAGTACTCGTCGCATACCGGTCTCCTCCTTTGAACGCCCTCGGGGGCCGGGACGGTGTGGAATTTGTCCACACAAGAGGAACACCGCACTCAGTGAGCGACAATGACGCTTACGGGGTGGCACGCATGGGCTCGCCCCGAGGCACTAGCCCGGATATCCGGAGGTGCTGCGACGGGCTCAGCGCATGGTGCGCGAGAGCAGCTCACGATCGGCGTACCGGCCGACTCGCCAGGTGGCGAAGCCGTCCGCTCCGGCGCCGAAGAGCCCGCCCACCACGGGCACCCGTCGCCCGACAGTGGTGGCCACGCGCTTGCCGGCGATCTTCGTGAGCAGCTCGGAGGTGACCTCGGCCGCGATCACCTTGTTGAGCAACGGGTCGTGCGCCGGCGCGGTGGCGATCGCCATGGGAGGGGCGGGCAGCTTCTTCCTCTTGACCAGCGAGCGGACGGCGTCCTCGCCGAGCATGCACGCCAGCACCGCGTTGCGGACGCGAAGGTCGTCGAGGTCGTACCCGCGCAGGTGCGCGATGCCCGCCACCATGCGGCACTGCAGCATTGCCAGCCCGGCGATGTTGGCGGGGATGGTGACCGCCGCCGTGACGATGCCGCCGAGGTTCGTCACGAACCCCTGGGCCCCTGCGTAGCGGACGTGGTTCTCGATGACCTCGTGGATCGCCTTCTCGACGTCGCCGCCCTGCTCCTCGAGCTGCTTGTCCGCCGCATGCGCAGCGCCGGGCAGGGGGCCGACCCCGTTGATCGCCCGCGAGAGCGCCTCGTGCACGAAGCCCGCGGTCAGATCGGGCGCCATCCGCTGCACCTGGGGAGCGAACGCCTTCCCGAGCGAGCCACCGATGCTCATGTGTCCTCCTGTCGCCGGCGCACGGGCCGGACCTCTGACCACAAGCCTACGGACCAGGGGTACCCACGAACGAGAACGACCAACGCGCCGGGGCGCTCGGGTCCGTGATGTCACCATGGTCCGGTGCCGACCGAACCGCCGCCGACCGGATGGGACTTCCCCGACTCGCTGCACGACATCGAGGACGACGTCGTCGGCATGGGCGCCGACCTCGAGCCCTCGACCCTGCTCGCGGCCTACCGGCGCGGTCTCTTCCCGATGCCTGGCAACCCCGACATGCCGATGCTGTGGTGGTCGCCCGACCCGCGCGGGATCCTCCGGCTCGACCGGCTGAAGGTGTCGCGGTCGCTCCGGGCGTCGGTACGCCGGATGGAGGTGCGCGTCGACACCGCCTTCGACGAGGTGATCCGGGCCTGCGCCGACCCGAGCCGTGACTCGGGGTGGATCGACGACCAGATCATCGACGCCTACACCGCCCTGCACGACCTCGGCTGGGTGCACTCCGTCGAGGCCTGGCAGGACGGCAGGCTCGTCGGGGGGCTGTACGGCGTCGCGATCGGCGGTCTGTTCGCGGGCGAGTCGATGTTCCACCGGGTCACCGACGCCTCGAAGGTGGCGCTGGTCGGCCTCGTCGACCTGCTGTGCGACGAGTACGCCGACCAGCGGCTGCTCGACGTGCAGTGGTCCACCCCGCACCTCGCCTCCCTCGGCGTCGTCGAGGTGGCGCGGTCGACGTACCTCGATCTGCTCGACACGGCGCTCGAGGTCCCGCTGCCCCGCGCCTTCCGCTGAGCAGCCGACCAGCCGACTACTTGAGCAGCCGGGACATCCTGCGGTCGGCCAGCGGCTTGCCCCCGGTCTGGCAGGTGGGACAGTACTGCAGCGAGGAGTCGGCGAACGACACCTCCCGCACCGTGTCGCCGCAGACCGGGCACTTCTCGCCGGTGCGGCCGTGCACCGCCAGGTGCGTCTTCTTCTCGCCCTTGAGCTCCGACGCCGCGAGGCCGCGGGAGCGTTCCACCGCGTCGCCGAGGACGGTGCGGATCGCGTCGTACAGCACCTCGAGCTCGTCGTCGTCCACGCTGGAGGCAGGTTTGAACGGAGACATCCGGGCCGCGTGAAGCAGCTCGTCGGAGTAGGCGTTGCCGATGCCCGCCACCACGCTCTGGTTGCGCAGCACGCCCTTGAGCTGGGCACGGCCGGCATCGGTGAGGATCTGGCGCAGCGTCTCGCGGGTGAAGTCCTCCGACAAGGGGTCGGGGCCGAGGCGAGCGATGCCCGGGACGTCCTCGGGCTTGTGCACGACGTAGATCGCGAGCCGCTTCTGCGTGCCGGCCTCGGTGATGTCGATACCCGCGCCGTTGTCGAGGACGACCCGGGCGGCCAGCGGCGACTTGTTGCTCGGCTTGGGAGGCAGGTTGGGCACCTCGTCGCGCCAGCGCACCCAGCCGGCGCGGGAGAGGTGGACGACCAGGTGCAGCCCCGACGACTCGACGTCGAGGAACTTCCCGTGACGGGTCACGTCGTCGACGAGCATCCCGTGCAGGGCTGAGAGTGGCGGGTCGAAGGTCTTGAGGGCGCTGAAGGCCGCGATGTCCACGCGGACGATCGCCCGGTCCTTGAGCCGGGTGCGCAGGTCGAGGGCGAGGGCTTCGACCTCGGGAAGCTCGGGCACGTCGCCAGCATAGGCATCGCGGTCCGACAGCACGGAGGACACGCAAAGTCCGACTCAAAACGCTGACACGCACGCCCGTCCTGCGCAGAATGAGCCATATGCACAGTGCATCCCCGCTTCCCGCGACGGGCGAGGTGTTCCTCGACGCCCGCGGCGACGGCCGTTCGCTTCGCGCGACCTGGCACGCGGAGGCCGGTGTCGTCGTCCTCTCCCTGTGGCGGGGCTCCGTGTGCTCGGGCACCTTCCGGCTTGCCGTGGAGGACGTCCCTGCCCTGGTCGAGCTCCTTCGCTTCGGGCTCGAGGAGGCCTACGACGGGGTGCGGCAGTCGTTCCTCGGCCAGTTCGGGTTCGCCCAGGACGAGGTCGGCTGACCGGAGGGTCGCCCTAGAGGGGCCGCTCGCCGCTGGCCAGGAACCACACGCTCAGGCTCGCGAAGACGAGTAGCGCCCCGCTCCCGAGCCCCACGGCGAGCAGTGCCACCGCGTGCAGGGCAGGGGTGTGGTCGACCTCGCCGGAGCGGTAGGCGAGGAGCCGGATCGCACCCACCGGCAGGAGGAGGAACGCACTGATGCCGCTGGCTGCCCATAGAGCCTCCACCGCGCTCATGAGACGAATCTACGCCGCGCTAGGACTCGCTAGCGAAATCTAGGGAATCGTCTAGAAATGCAGATACTGTCCCATCGTGGACCCGATCAGGAACCCCTACGCCCCCGGCGCTGGCCAGCGCCCACCCGAGCTCGCGGGACGTGACCGTGAGCTGCAGCAGTTCGAGGTGACACTCGAACGGGTCGCGGCCGGCCGCCCCGAACGCTCGATGGTCCTCTCGGGCCTCCGCGGCGTCGGCAAGACCGTCCTGCTCAACGCGCTCCGCAGCCTCGCGGTGAAGCGCGCCTGGGGCACCGGCAAGATCGAGGCGCGGCCCGAGCAGTCGCTCAGGCTGCCGATCGCCCAGGCCGTGCACGCCGCGGTGCGCGAGGTCGCCCACCGCCACCGAGACCCTGAGCGGGTCGACGCCGTGGCCGGGGTGCTCAAGGCGTTCGCGCTACGCACCGGGCTCAACGACCGCAAGGGCATCCGCTGGCAGCCCGCCTCGATCGGGGCCGACGTGCCTGCCGCCAAGGGCCGCGCCGACTCCGGCGACCTCGAGCTCGACCTGATCGAGCTGTTCACCGACGTCGCTGACCTCGCAGGTGACCTCGGCGTCGGCATCGGCATCTTCATCGACGAGATGCAGGACATTGCCCCACCCGAGCTCGCGGCTCTGTGCGGCGCGGTCCACGAGATCAGCCAGCAGGGCGCACCGCTCGTCGTCGTCGGCGCGGGTCTTCCTCACCTGCCGGTCGCGCTCTCGGCGAGCAAGTCCTATGCGGAGCGGCTCTTCCGGTACGTCGTCGTCGACCGGCTGCCGCGCGAGATGGCCGACCGGGCCCTCCTCGTCCCCGCCGGCACCGAGGACGTCGACTACGAGAAGGACGCGCTCGACGAGCTCTACCTCCTCACCGACGGCTACCCCTACTTCGTGCAGGCCTACGGCAAGGTCACCTGGGACGTCTCGGTCGGGTCGCCGATCCGGATCACCGACGTGAACGAGGCCGCCCCGGAGGCCGAGCGGGAGCTCGCGGTCGGCTTCTTCGGCGCTCGCTACGACCGCGCCACCCCGGCAGAGCGCGACTACATGCGCGCGATGGCCGAGCTCGGCGCCGACAGCAACGACAAGGCGGTCACGACGGCGCAGGTCGCCGAGACACTGGGGCGGAAGCCGCAGAGCCTCTCGCCGGCCCGCGACGGCCTGATCAAGAAAGGTCTCGTCTACTCCTCCGAGCGCGGCACGGTCGCCTTCACGGTCCCGCACTTCGGCAAGTTCCTGCGCGCCCAGCACGTCTGAGGGCCGCGCCGGTCCGCGGCCACGCGGAGCAGGAGTGCCACGATGGGGTCATGCACAGTGGCGGGCGTCCGCAGGTGGTGGCACATCGCGGCTCCAGCGAGGTCAACCCGGAGCACACCCTCGGCGCATACATCGCCGCCCTCGACGAGGGGGCCGAGGGGCTCGAGTGCGACGTACGCCTGACTGCCGACGGGCACCTGGTGTGCGTCCACGACCGCAGGGTCGACCGTACGACGAACGCGCGCGGCCTGGTCTCGACGATGGAGCTCGCCCAGCTCGACGAGCTCGACTTCGCCGCGTGGAAGAACCCCTGGGCCGACCTCGACGACGAGGCCCCCGAGATCGACCAGGACACGCGCAAGGTCCTCACCCTGCGCAGACTCGTCGAAGCGGTGGTCGACTACGACCGCCCGATCGAGCTCGCCATCGAGACCAAGCACCCCACCCGGTTCGCCGGGTTCGTCGAGCGACAGCTCGTGGAGCTCCTCGACTCCTACGGCTGGACCCGCAAGGGGGCGCCGGTGCGGGTGATGAGCTTCTCCTATGTCGCGCTGAACCGCGTCAAGAAGCTCGCCCCGGAGATCGAGGTGGTGATGCTGGTGGACCGGATGTACACCTGGCAGCTCACGAAGAACCTGATCGGGCCGGACTGGATCGCAGGCCCTGGGATCGATCTTCTACGCGACAACCCTCGACTCCGGACCCGGCTCGCGGACAGCGGCCGTCGGATCCACGTGTGGGTGGTCAACGACACCGATGACTTCGACCTGTGCGCCGAGCTCGGAGTCGAGGCCGTGATCACCGACACGCCGGGCAAGATGCTGCGACACCTGAGGGGTGGTCGGTAATCCAGCACACATATGTGTTTGGGTTATCTCCGAAAAGGGCAGCATCAGCCAAGGGCTGGACGAGAGGGGCCGGACGTGGAAACGCGATCCGCGAAGCAGAAACACGCTCCCGTGACGGTGCGTGTGGCGTTCGCTGCGTCCTCGGTTGCCTCAGCCCGCCAGAAGCTCAAGACCTGGATGCGCGAGCAGGGCTGTTCCCGCGACGTCATCGAGGACGGTCGTCTGGTCATCTCCGAGCTGGTAGCGAACTCCGTGCGCCACGCCCAGCCGCTCTCCGACGGCACGATCCTCATCACGTGGGCGCGCGAGCGGCGAGGCATCCGGATCTCCGTGACCGACGGCGGCAGCACGTCCCGTCCGCGCACGGTTCACGCCTCCGCCTCAGCGGTCTCAGGTCGCGGGATGGCGATCGTCGAAGCGATCGCCATCGACTGGTGGTCCGAGCAGACCCGCAGCCGTTCGACGATCCACGCCCTGCTCGCCGACTGACCGCACTCACCCTCCGCTGCGGCCTGAAGTAGCCTTCCCGGCATGGGAAAGAAGTCGCGCGTCAAAGCCAGGTCCGAAGCCGTCACAACCCCTGGTGAGGTTGGTCCACGTCAGCCGTGTCCCTGTGGATCGGGCAAGCGCTACAAGGCCTGCCACGGCAGCCCCTCCGGTGCAGCGCAGACGTTCGTGAGCCGACCCTTCGAGGGTCTGGCCAGCGAGTGCGACATCATCGCCCTGCGTGAGCTGGTGCCCGCCGCCACCGCGCCGCTCCCCCTCGCAGACGGCGTGAAGACCGACCGCTCGGTGCTCCTGTGCAGCCTGCTGCCGATGGCCGCGCCGGCACTCGTGCGCGAGGACGGCACGATCTGGCTGGCCCTCCAGGTCCAGCACCAGTTCGGCGACCCCAGCCGCGACCTGGGTGCTGTGCTCGAGAAGGCGCTCGAGGCCGAGCCGGGGTCCATGGTCGGCCTGACCGAGCCGCCCGGTGAGGGCCCGCGCCTCCAGGACCTGGTCGTGAACGAGCCCCTCGACATCACGGTGCACGAGGGCTTCGAGTTCTGGATCTCCGACATGGAGGACGAGGGTGGTGCGTTGAGCGCCTCGCTGGAGAGTGCCAACGCCGCGGCGAACCCGACCAAGCGGCTCGACTCCGTCGAGTCTGCCTACTGGACCAACGTCGGCACCAAGGAGCACCTGCGCTGGGTGATGCCCCACGACGAGGAGCAGCTCCTGTCCGCGCTCGCGCGCCTTCACGTCGCGGGCAAGGACGCGATCGCGGAGGGCTCGCGGCTCGTCGGCATGTTCCGGGTCCACGGCGTGCTCGTTCCCGTGTGGGACCTTCCGGTCGGCACTGGCGCGGACGTCCTGGAGAAGCCGGCCGCCCAGTTTGCCCAGGACCTGGATGAGGCTCTCGCGAACGACGCGCCGTTGACCTCCGAGGAGCGCGCCGCCAGGTCGGGCCTGGCCAACCGTCAGCTGACGATCCGTTGATCCCTGACTAGACCTTTCTGCCCATTTCAATGTGACCTGGAGCATATTCAGCGGATCAAGTTGTCCTGCGGTCCGCAGGGCCGTACATTTATCTGTGCCCGGTCGTTGTTGTATCCCCCGTCAGCAACGGCCGGGCTTTTTCATGCCCTACGGCGACTCCGCCGCCGAGGGCCCAGGACCGGCCCCGCGAGGCCGGTTTCGTGTTTCCAGGGACATTTCGCCGGTCAAGGTCTTCGCCCATGTCGGAGCGCACCGAGCTCTCAGGTGAGACGGCCCTGCCGGGACGACTTCGTGCTCCGCGCCATCTGCGAGTCAGATCGGGGCCTCGAGGCCGAGCTCTCCCGTGACCCGGAAGTCCTGTGGTGGACGTTCTACGTGGATGAACTCAGGGAAACGCCGGTTCATGAGTCGAGGCGACCGGTTCGGCGCCCGGATGTAGAGGACGACCGACGGCCGCCTCTTCGGGGGACGCGGCAAGCACCCCCGAGTCCTGATGGTCACCACGCCCGGTCGACGTACCGGGTGCCGCGGTCCACCTGCGTTGCGGGTTCCTCGAGACGGGGCGAGACGTCGTACTCGCACAGGTCCCGGGTGTCGCGAGGTACGAGCGGAAGGCGGGTCGGACGATCCCGGTCGCGGTGCTGATCAGACAGGGTCGCGGCTGATCGGGCAGGACATGCACCGCGGCCCGCCACGGCCTGAGCCCAGCTCGGAGCCGGCGATCGCGACCACCTCGATGCCGGCCTCCTCGAGGCGCGCGTTGGTCTCGAGGTTGCGCTCGTAGGCAACGGCCACCCGCGGCGCCAGGGCGAGGGTGTTGTTGCCGTCGTCCCACTGCTCGCGCTCGGCGGTGACCGGGTCGAGGCCGGTGTCGATCTGGTGGAGCGTGTCGATGCTCATCGCCTTCGCGGCGGCGACCAGGAACGGTTCGGGCTCGGTGACCTCGAGAACGAGATCGTGGTCGGAGTCGCCGTTCCGGTCGCGGAGCGTCACGGTGTAGGCCTGGAGCTGGTCGGCGACGTTCGGGTACATCACGATCTTGTCGACATCGACCATCGTGCAGACCGTGTCGAGGTGCATGGTCGCGCGCTCCTGCGCGATCGGCACCGCCAGGACGGTGTGCGCCAGGTCGGAGCGGAACATCTGCCGCGCCAGCCGCTCCGCACCCGCGGGGGTGGTGCGCTCACCGACCCCGATCGCGACGACGCCGGGCGCGAGCAGGAGTACGTCACCGCCCTCGACGTGCTCGTTCTGCCAGCCGTGGATCTTCGGGGTCCCCTGGAAGCGGGGGTGGTCGCGGTAGATGAGCTCGGTCAGCTGGGTCTCCCGCTCACGGGCCGGCATCGCCAGGGACGTGATCGCGACCCGGTCCTGGACCCAGACGCTGGAGTCGCGGGTGAACAGCAGGTTCGGCAGCGGGTCGATCAGGAAGTCGTCGTGCGCGAGAAGGCTGGTGACGAGGCCGAAACCGCCGCGGACCTCGTCGTTGCGCACCCCTGCGGTGAGGAAGGCCGCGAGCTGCTCGGGGGTCTGGTCGTGCAGGGCCTCGGTGAGGTAGCCGCGCAGGGTGTCCCCGAGATGCAGGCTGGACATGGCGCCGGAGATCGCGTGGTCGCGGGCCTCGGCCGCCTGCAGCGTCTCGACGAGCAGCTCGGTCAGGTAGAGCACCTCGACATCACGGTCGCGGAGCGCCTGCGCGAAGGCGTCGTGCTCCTCCTGCGCGCGGCTGACCCACGGGATCCCGTCGAAAAGCAGCTTGTCGTTGTTGCGCGGGGTGAGGCGCTTGAGCTCGGGTCCTGGCCGGTGCAGCATCACCGTGCGCAGACGGCCGACCTCGCTGGTCACACCGTGGGTGGTCTCCTGGTTGCTCCCCTGGCTCGTCATGGGCGAAGCGTAACGCTGCGACCACCCGCCCGCCGAGTCAGGCGAGCAGCTCGTACAGCGTGATGACGGCGAGGACGAGGCACACCCCGGCGCCGATGTAGTGCAGGACCGACAGCCGCATGTAGCGCAGCAGGACCCGGCCCGCGATGACGGCGAGCCCCGATACCGCGAGCAGCGCGGCCCACGCGCCGGCGAAGACGCTCAGCGGCTCGTGGTACCTCGCGACGAGGCTGACCGTCAGCAGCTGGGAGAGGTCACCCCACTCGGCCGCGAACAGCACCAGGAACGAGGCGGCGACCGCCTTGAACCCGGTGCGGGCCTCGGTCGCCTTCGCGGCGTACTCCTCCTCCGCTTCCGCCTCCTCGGCGTCCGCCCCGGGCGCGGACCGGAACAGCAGCACCGCGCCGAGCAGGAAGATCACGACGGCCACGCCGCGGATCAAGGTCTCGGGCAGCAGGCTGGCCAGGTGGCCCGCCGTCACGGCGATGAGGGTCTGGAGGAAGAAAGCGAGACCGACCCCGATCCAGACCAGCAGCGGCCGGTACCTCGTGGACAGCACGAGCGCGGCGATGAAGGTCTTGTCCGGCAGCTCCACGACGAAGATGGCCGCGAAGGTGAGTGCGACGACGGCGAGGTCCATGGGTTCCTTGGGCGCACGGGTGGTTGGACACGCCAACGTTAGCCGGAGGTGAAACCCCGGCTCACGGCGACGGCTTCGGCCAGCACGTCCTTCAGGGCGCGTCCGGTGGCCTCGGCAACGGCTGCGAGGTCGTCGTACTCAGGCTGCGCGTTGACCACGACCCCGTCGTGGAGGGCGAGCTTGACGTGGACGGTGTGGCCGTCGACCTCGATGGTGCGCATCTCCCGGTCGAGGGCGTGCTTGGCGATGGGGAGCTCGCGCACGCCGATGGTGGAGGTCTGACGGAAGACCTCCGCCCGCACGTCGGGGGCCTTGTCGCCCGCGACGAGGACGTGCAGCGTGTGGGCCGGGCGGCCCTTCTTCATCACGATCGGGCTCAGCCACGCGTCGGAGGCGCCTGCGGCGAGCAGGGCGGCGATGACGTTGGGCCACAGGCGGGGGTCGAGGTCGTCGACGTTGGTCTCGATGAGCAGCGGCTGATGGGTGCCGTGGGCAGCGGCCTCGGCGGCCGTCCCCACGAAGAGCCGCAGCACGTTGGTGTGGCCCTCGGGATCCCGACCGCCCGCGCCGACGCCGACCTCGTCGACGGTCATCGCGGGCTGGGCCCCGAAGCCGGTGGCGTTCGCCGTCAACAGGGCGGCGCCCGTGGGTGTGCACAGCTCCATCGCCGGCGCGCCCGCCGGGCCGGCGTACGACGGCCGCCCCCGGAGGAGCGAGGCGACGGCCGGAGGCGGCACGGGCATCGAGCCATGGGCGCCGCGGACCGACCCTGAACCCACGGCGACGGGCGAGACGACGAGCTGTGACAGGGCGAGGTGCTCAAGCCCGGCGCAGACGCCGACCACGTCGGCGATCGCGTCGAGCGCCCCGACCTCGTGGAAGTGCACCTCCTCGGGGGAGGTCCCGTGCACCTCCGCCTCGGCCAGGGCCAGCAGCTCGAAGGTCGCATGGGCCCGTGCCCGAACGCCGTCGGCCAGGTCAGCCGAGGCAAGGAGCGCTGCGATGTCGCGCCAGGTGCGGTGGGTCGTGCTGTCGGCGGCCTCGACGTGACACCGGGTCGCCGCGAACCCGTTGCGCGTCACCCTCTCGGGCCGCAACGAGACGTGCTCGGGGGCCACCGCGGCGACCGCCCGGGAGATGACCTCGAGCGGCACGCCGGCCCCGACGAGGGCGCCGAGCAGCATGTCGCCGCTGGCGCCGGAGGACGCGTCGACCCAGGCGATGCGGTCGTGGACGGCGTTCACCGCGCGGCTCGGGCGACCCGGGCGGCGAAGACGCCTGCCCCGAAGCCGTTGTCGATGTTCACGACGGTCACCCCGGGGGCGCAGGAGTTCAGCATGCCGAGCAGGGCGGCTATCCCGCCGAAAGAGGCGCCGTAGCCCACGCTCGTGGGGACCGCAACCAGGGGGACGCCCGTGAGCCCGCCGACCACGCTGGGCAGGGCTCCCTCCATGCCGGCCACCACGACCAGGCAGTTGGCCGTGACGAGCTCCTCGCGGGCGGCGAGGATCCGGTGCAGCCCGGCCACGCCGACGTCCTTGACCTGCTTCACGCCGGCGCCGTAGACACGAGCGGTCAGGGCGGCCTCGGCGGCGACCGGCGCGTCCGACGTACCGGCGGAGACGATCGCGACCGTGCCCTGGGCCTGTGGCAGGGGGCCGACCGTGACCGCGCGCGCCACCTCGTCGACCACGGCCTCCGGGATCTGCGCACCGACCGCCTCGATCACCGGGTCGCTGAGCCGGGTCGCGAGGATCGCGCGGTCGGGGTGCGCGGCGCTGAGGGTCTGAAGGATCTCGACCACCTGCGTCGGGGTCTTGCCGGCGCCGTAGACGACCTCGGGATCCCCGGTGCGCGCGGCCCGGTCGGTGTCGAGGCGGGCGTACCCGAGGTCGGAGACCCCATGTCCCACCGGGGAGGCAGGCTCGTCCGCACGCTGGTCCGTCATGCGCCCGAATCTATCTCCCCTACAGTTGACGGCGTGCCGCCACCACCGCCGGGGGTACCCCCCGCCCGCTACGCCTACCTCGGCCCCGAGGGGACGTTCACCGAGCAGGCGCTTCGCTCTGTTCCCGCAGCGACCCGCGCCGAGCTCCAGCCGTGCGCGACGGTGACCCTCGCACTCGACGCGGTGCGCAGCGGCGAGGCCGACGGGGCGGTCGTGCCGATCGAGAACTCCGTCGAGGGCTCGGTCCCCGTCACGCTCGACGAGCTGGCCACCGGTGAGGCGCTCATGATCACGCGCGAGATGACCGTCCCGATCGCGTTCTCGCTCTTCGCTCGCCCGGGCACATCTCCCGAGGACATCAAGGTCGTCGCCACCCACCCCCACGCCGCGGCCCAGACCCGGCGCTGGATGGCCCTGCACCTCCCCAAGGTGGAGGTCGTGCACACCTCCTCCACCGCCGCCGCGGCGGCTGCAGTCGCCGATCCCGCCTCGTCATGGGACGCCGCGATCGCCGCGCCGTTGGCCCGTGACCACTACCGGCTCAACGTCCTCGCCGAGTCCATCGGCGACAACCCCGACGCGATCACCCGGTTCGTGCTCGTCTCGCGGCCGGGCACCCCCGCCCCGAAGACCGGCCGGGACAAGACCTCGCTGGTCGCCTTCATGCGCGACGACCATCCCGGCGCGCTGCTGGAGATCCTCGAGCAGCTGACCATGCGCGGGGTGAACATGACCCGGATCGAGTCCCGGCCCACCGGGGCGGCGCTCGGAAACTACTGCTTCTCGATCGACTGCGAGGGGCACATCGACGACGCCCGGGTCGGCGAGGCGCTCATGGGGCTGCACCGCGTCTGCGCGGACGTGCGCTTCCTCGGCTCCTACGAACGGCATGACGGCGTCGCCCCCACCGTTCGCAGGGGCACCTCGGACGCCGAGTTCGCAGAGGCCACGACCTGGCTCGCGCGCCTTCGCCGCGGAGGCTGACCTCCCCGGCTACTCTCAGGCGCGATGAACGACACCGTGCTCCTGACCCTCCTCGCCGCCCTGCTCCTGATCGCGGTCGCGGCGCTGCTCCTCGCCGTGGTGGCGCTGCGCCGCACGCAGGCCGCCCACGCCCGTCGTACCTCCGCACGGCGGCGGGCCGCTGACCTGCCCACGGACGTCGAGGGTCTTCGCGCCGAGGTGCAGGCGCTCCGGATGGAGGCCTCGCAGGCGCTGCGCCACCTCGCGGTCGTGCGCTACGACGCGTTCGGCGACATGGGCGGCCACCTCTCGTGGTCCCTGGCGCTCCTCGACGACGGCGGCGACGGCGTCGTGCTCACCTCCATCCACGGTCGCAGCGAGGCGCGCACCTACGCCAAGAACGTCACCGGCTGGTCGAGCGAGCAGCAGCTCTCCCCGGAGGAGGAAGAGGCGGTCAAGTTCGCCAAGAACGCCCCGGTGGCCTGACTCTGAGGAGACCATGGGGACATTGACCGCGCCTCGCCCCAGAGCAAGCCGGACAAAGGGAGTGGTCTCCGTGCCTGACCGCCACATCACGGTGCAACGTCGTATGGCTGCGCCCATCGACTCGGTGTGGGCGTTGTTCGCCGACTTTCCGAATCTCGCCAGACATTGGAGTGGCCTGCGGGCAAGCAGGCCCGTCGGCCAGCAGACGAGCGGCGTCGGCGCTCGCCGTCACGTCGAGCTCAAGCCGATTGGCAGCATGCAGGAGACGGTCACCACCTGGGAGGATGGTCGCAGGATCGGCACGGAGAATCGTCCGAGCGTGCTGGTGCCTTTCAATCGTGCCGAGGCGACGCTCACGCTCGAGCCTGACGGCGACGGGACGCTGGCCACGTTCGACTATCGATACGTTCCCAGGGGCGGCCCGCTCGGCCGGTTCACGGGCCCACTGATCGACAAGATGCTCACCGCGACCTTCACCGACATGTTGGCTGCGAGCGAGGATGCCGCCCGTGCAGTCGGTGGCGGCCGCTGACACGCTCTTCTGGGCGAAGGTCCGAACGTGGCCGTGGCAGCGAGGAATGAGTAGCCGCCAGGCCGGACATCCGCCCGGGCGATGCTGACCTCAGCCGCCGGCGTAGGCCCGCTCGAGCTCTGCGGTGTCGAGCTTCACCATCCCGAGCATCGCTCTCATGGCCGCTTCGACGTCTCCCTGGTCGGGGTTGGCCACCATCTCGGCCCAGCGCTCGGGGACGATCTGCCAGGACAGGCCGTACCTGTCCTTCAGCCAGCCGCACTGGACCTCCTGGCCGCCGTCGGCGGTGAGCGCGTCCCACAGCCGGTCGACCTCGTCCTGGTCGGCGCAGCGGACCTCGAACGAGACCGCCTCGGTGAAGGGGAACTGCGGGCCGCCGTTGATGGCGACGTACTCCTGGCCGAGCAGCAAGAAGCTGACGACCATGACGCTGCCGGGCTCACCCGGACCCGCCTCGCCGTACGGGACCACCTCGAGGATCTTCGAGTCCTCGAACAGCGAGACGTAGAACTCGGCGGCCTCCGCGGCCTCGGTGTCGAACCACAGGTTCGGGACGATCTTCTGCATGGGTCCTGCTCCCTTCGTGTCGGTCTATGGACCGCCCTCGTCCCGAGAACTCATCGGCGGCAGGGGCCTCCCGGGGTGACCTGGAGCATCGTCGCCACGACGTCCAGCGCGACCGTGGCGAGCGTGGCGTGCTGCAGCGGAGGTTCGAGGCTGCGGTCGGGATGGGCGCACACGCCGCCGACCTCGGCGTGATGGTCCATCGCCGCGACGACCTCCTCTGCGCTCTGCGGCGGTCCTGCGTGGAAAGCGTCGAGCAGCGTCGTACGCCGGATCCCGCTGCCGGGCCCGATGCCCGACGCGAGGCAGCCAGGTGCTCCCTCCTCCGAGACGAAGTGGTTGGTGCGCACCAGCAGCCCGTCGGAGGGCCGCGCGACACCCGGCCCGCCGGGGAAGAGCTCGATGGAGGCCGCCTGTCCCGCGCGGTCGACCACGGTCACGGAGGTCGAGGCCGACGTGCTGACCGAGGAGGCTTGCGCCAGGGCGTCGTCGAGGTCGCGGGCCGTGTCGAGGATCTGCCGGCTGAGCAGGTGCACCGGGAAGCCGATCCCCTTCTCCTCGGCGAGGGCGTCATCGGTGTGGCGCAGCATGTTGAACAGCACGCCGACGCCGTGCGAGCTGACGCCGATCTTGCCGAGCACGCCGTACTCCGTCACGGTCCGGACGAGATGGCCGTCGGGGTGGGGGATGGTCCACGCGAACCAGTCGTCGGCCATGGCGTCGTACCAGTCCCAGGTCTGTACGGCGACCGGCGCGCCCCCGGGGGGCAGCGCGACCACGGTCGAGCACTCGTCGCTCGCGCCGGTGGGGTCGGCCACTGCCAGGAGCTCGGTGCGGGCGTTCAGCATGGCCACCTCCCGCACCGGGACGCGAGCGCCCTCGGCGACCCCGGCGATCTCCTCCGCCGCGAGGGGGGCGAGCTCGCCGATCGCCGACCACGCACGCTCCGCCCAGAGGTCCGGGTCGAAGGGGCGGGTCGCCCGGACGGCGAACAGCCTGCGGTAGGCGGCGATCGTGCGGACGACCTCGGGCCGGTGGCGCTCACCGAGCTCCCGACCTCGATCCGCCGGGCCGAGGACCGATGAGGTGAATGTCCGCACAGTCGTCACCTCGCCACCGTAGCGCCGTGCGTCACTAACATGCGCAGTCATGAACGTCCTGACCCCCGTGGCGGTCCGCGTGGGCCGGCTCAGCTGGCTGCCGAAGTACCAGCGATACATCGTCGCTACGGACAAGGCGGTCCACCGCCTCACACGCGGACGCTACGGCGTGCTCGCCGTCGCCGGGCTACCCCAGCTGATGCTCACGGTGCGAGGTCGCAAGAGCGGGGTGCCGCGCACGACGCCGCTGCTGTGCGTGCCCCATGACGGCTCGTTCCTCGTCGCCGGGTCCAACTGGGGCGAGCCGAAGCTCCCCGTCTGGGTGCTCAACCTGCGCGCCGACCCGGAACCGCGGATCAGCTACCGCGGCCGCGACATGCCCGTGACGGTCCGCGAGACGGCCGGGGAGGAGCGCGAGCGGCTGTGGCGGGTGATGAACCGGACCTGGCCGAACTACGACAAGTACGCCGAGCGCACCGACCGGGTCATCCCGGTCTTCGTCCTCACCCCGATCTGAGTAGGAGGACGGATTCGCCGGACCGCGTCGGGGCCGGATGCTGGTGGACATGAGCAACGCAACCGCACCCAAGAACACCACCGCCTTCTACGTCCAGTCGATGATCGCCTTCGGGCTCGCGCTGACCGCGGTCACGTTCGGCATCTGGTACCTCCCGGTCGACGCCTGGATCCGGGCGTTCCTCATCGTGGCGTCGCTGTTCATGGTCAGCTCCACCTTCACCCTGGCCAAGTGCGTGCGCGACGCGCAGGAGTCGACGACCGTTCTCGAGCGCCTGGACCAGAAGCTGCTCGCCGAGCGCGAGTGGTACCCGCCGACCTCCTGACGGCCCGGTTGCCGCCCGTGCCGCCGCGGTTCAGCGCGGGACGCGGACGAGCAGCCGGCCGTGGATGCACTCGGCACGGATCTCCCGGCCCGGGCCGATCGGGTCGCCGTCGAGCTGGCGCGCGGTGTCGTGGGTGGCGCGGACGACGACCTTCTTCCCGGTCATCCGGTTGAGCTGCTCGTCGATCCGCTTGCGCTTGCTCAGCACCCGCCACACCAGCGGGATCCAGCTCAGGAACCGCCGCGGCGAGACGATCACGATGTCGAGCACGCCGTCGTCGATGGTCGCGTCGGGCAGGAGTGGGATCCCCGCCGTCAGGTAGCCGACGTTGCCGACCACAACGGTCAGCGCCCGGTGCTTGGTGAACGGCGCGTCGTCCACGGAGATCTCGACCTTGAACGACGGCGAGCGCAGGTGCCTGATGCCGGAGACGAAGTAGGCCAGCCAGCCGATCTTTGCCTTGATCGCGTCACCTGCCCCCTCCATGATCGCGGCGTCGAAGCCCATGCCGCCCATCACCATGAAGTGCTGGTCCTCGCCGATGCCGTCTCCGTCGACGGCGACGAGGTCGATCGCACGGTCCTGCCCGTTGAGGGCGACGTCGACAGCAGCCGAGAGGTAGAGCGGGAGCCCGAGGTTGCGGGCCAGCAGGTTGCCGGTGCCGGCGGGAACCACCCCGACCGGGATGCCGGTGCCCGCGAGCTCGGCGCAGACCGTCCGCACGGTGCCGTCGCCGCCGCACACGAGCACCAGGTCGGCGCCGTTGATCGCGGCGTCCTCCGCCATGGCCCGACCCGGGTCCTCGACCGTGGTCTCGTGCCACTCGGGCTCGCTCCAGCCGGAGTCCTTCGCCTGCTGCTCGACCATCGACTTGAAGGCGGCGACGTCGTCGACCTTGATCGGGTTGAGTACGACGGCCAGCTGCTTGGTCTGGGGCACCGGGCTCGGCAGGCTCTCCACCACGTTCGGGCGCGGAGCCGGGTTGTACAGCACCAGGCCGATCAGCACCCAGAAGAACCCGACCGAGTAGCCGGCGACGACGTCGGAGACGTTGTGCACACCGAGGAGGACCCGGTCGAGGCCGACCAGGATCACCAGGAACACCCAGATCCAGATGAGGGCCTGCCGCAGCGACCTTCGCCGCACGAAGATCAGGGTCAGCACGATCGCGACGCCCATGGCAGACGCGATCCCGGAGGAGTGGCCGGAGGGGAACGAGTAGCTGTCGAGCGTGTGGAGGGGGTCCTCCCACGTCGGGCGGTCGCGCTGGATGAAGCGCTTGAGGGAGTAGGTGGTCAGCGAGGCGGCGAGCATGACGCCGCCGGTCCAGAGCGCAGCCCGCACGTGGCGTCGCCACAGGAGGAGGGCGACCACCGCCACGGTCAGGATGGTCAGGGCGAGGGTCCCGAAGGCGACCTCGATCCCCTTGAGCACGTCGAAGGCGAGAGGGTTCTGGGCGGTCCAGGCCCGCAGGTCGTCGCCGAAGTCACGGTCGAACGCGTCGAGAGACGCTTGCCGCAGGCTCACGACCGTGGTCAGGGTCGCCAACGCGATGAGGAACAGGGCAGCGCCGATGAGCAGGCGGTACCTGCTGAGGGTGCGTAGGGGCACGGCGCTCCAGTTTCAGGCGGGTTGATCGACGTCAGCAGTGTGTTTTCAGTCGACAAGTATGACGACTGCGCACAACTACCCTCACACGGCGCGTGCGAACCCGGCCGGATCGGTGATCTTCGCCTCGAAGCCCGTGGCGCTCCCTGGCGAGCATCGCCCACCCACCCTCACGGTTCGGAAAACTCACGTGCGCCCGGCAGATATCCTCGTGAGGTGATTGATCCTCGACTGCTCCGTGAAGACCCTGACCGCGTCCGCGAGGGCCAGGCCAAGCGCGGCCTGTCGCCCGACGTGGTCGACGAGGCCATCGCCGCCGACGAGCGTCGACGATCCTCGATCGCGGAGTTCGAGCGCCTTCGTGCGGAGCAGAAGAGTCTTGGCAAGCAGATCCCGAAGGCCCAGGGCGAGGAGAAGGCCGAGCTGCTCGCCCGCACCAAGACCCTGTCGGCGGACGTGAAGGCGGCCGAGCAGGCGCAGGCGGAGGCCGAGCAGGTTTACCGCGAGCTGGTCATGTCGATCCCGAACGTCGCGGCTCCCGAGGCGCCTGCCGGCGGCGAGGACGACTTCGTGGTCCTCGAGCACGTGGGCACGCCGCGTGACTTCGAGGCGGAGGGCTTCGAGCCCAAGGACCACGTCGAGCTCGGCCGGATCCTCGGCGCGATCGACGTCGAGCGGGGCGCGAAGGTCTCGGGAGCCCGCTTCTACTACCTCACCGGCGTCGGGGCCGACCTGGAGTTCGCCCTCGTCAACATGGCGATGGACCAGGCCCGCGAGGCGGGGTTCACGACGATGATCCCGCCCGCGCTGGTGAAGCCCCGCGCGATGGAGGGCACCGGGTTCCTCGGCCAGGCCGCGGACGACGTGTACCGCATCGAGGGCGACGAGATGTACCTCGTGGGGACCTCGGAGGTGCCGCTCGCGGCGTACCACTCCGACGAGATCCTCGACAGCTCGACGTTGCCGCTGCGCTACGCCGCGTTCAGCCCCTGCTACCGCAAGGAGGCAGGCTCCTACGGCAAGGACACCCGCGGCATCATCCGCGTGCACTGGTTCGACAAGGTGGAGATGTTCTCCTACACGACCGTCGAGGACTCCTTCGACGAGCACAAGCGGCTGCTCGGCTGGGAGAAGGAGTGGCTCGCGAAGCTCGAGCTGTCGTACCGCGTCATCGACACCGCCGCGGGCGACCTCGGCCTCTCCGCGCAGCGCAAGTTCGACTGCGAGGCGTGGATCCCGACCCAGGGCAAGTACCGCGAGCTCACCTCGACCTCCAACTGCACCGACTTCCAGGCCCGCCGCCTCGACGTACGCGCCCGCTTCGAGGACGGGGTGAAGCCCGTCGCCACGCTCAACGGCACGCTCGTCGCGATCCCGCGGACGATCGTCGCGATCCTCGAGACCCACCAACAGGCCGACGGCTCGGTGCGGGTGCCGAAGGCCCTGCAGCCGTACCTGCAGGGCCGTGAAGTCCTGGAGCCGGTCGCCAAGTGACATACAAACCGAAGCTGGTCGCCCTCGACATCGACGGGACGATCCTCATCCCCCACCCCGAGAACGGCTTCAGTGCCGACTCGGTCACTCCGGCGGTGCGCAAGGCGGTCGACCGTGCGTACGACGCGGGAGCCCACATCGTGCTGGCCAGCGGGCGCGCGCCGTTGAGCATGAGCGAGGTGCTGCGCGGTCTCGACATGCCGCGGGAGCTCGGATCGCACGTCCTCGGGGTCGCCTCCAACGGCGCGGTGACGTTCTCCTTCCCGCCGCTGAAGGTGGTCAGCGAGGTCACCTTCGACGCCCGAAAGGCCGTGCTCGAGGTGCTCAAGCACGTCCCGGAGGCAGCCGTCGCGATCGAGGAGCACGGCGTCGGCTACCGGGTGAACCGCCACTTCCCCCACGGCGAGCTCGACGGCGAGATGATCCTGACTCCGATCGAGGAGATGATCGCCAGCGAGGTCAGCCGTGTGATCATCCGCGACCCGGACTCGACGTCGGAGGACTTCGTCACCCTCGCCGACAAGCTCGGCCTCCAGGGCACCAACTACTTCATCGGCTGGACCGCCTGGCTCGACCTCGCACCTGAGGGAGTCTCCAAGGCCAGCGGGCTCGCCGAGGTCGCGGACCGGCTCGGCATCGACCGGGAGGACGTGCTCGCCATCGGTGACGGCCGCAACGACATCGAGATGCTCCAGTGGGCCGGGCGTGGTGTGGCGATGGGTCAGGCGCCGGACGAGGTCAAGGCGATCGCCGACGACGTGACAGCGCACGTCAACGACGACGGGGCGGCCCTGGAGCTGAACCGCTGGTTCTGACATGAGCACGCAGCAGATCCGCCTGGTGGCGACCGACCTCGACGGCACGCTCCTGCACATCGACGGGTCGGTCACCGCCCGCACCCGCGAGGTGCTCACCGCGGTGGAGGACCTCGGCGTCACGGTCGTCTTCGTGACCGGTCGGCCGGTGCGCTGGATGGACGACCTGTGGGAGCACGTCGGCGGGCACGGCCTCGCGATCGTCTCCAACGGCGGCATCTTGTACGACGTGCACACACGCGCCGTACGCATGGCCCGCACCATCCCGGTCGACGTGGGCCTCGAGGTCGCGAAGACGATCCGGGACGCGGTGCCAGGCACGACCTTCGCCATGGAGAGGGTCGAGGGATTCGCCAAGGAGCCGGACTTCATGACCCGGATCCCTCCTCCGCCCGGGGTTCGGGTGGGCCCCGCCGAGGAGATCCTCGACGAGCACGTGGTCAAGCTGCTCGCGCGCCACGAGGAGATGGAGCCCGAGTCGTTCTGGGACGAGGTGGACTCTCATATCGGCCACCTCGTGACCACGACCTGGTCCTCGGTCGGAGCCCTGGTGGAGATGAGCGCGGCCGGCGTGACCAAGGCGAGCACCCTGGGGCTGCTCTGCGCGGAGCGGGGCATCGACGCCTCGGAGGTCGTCGCGTTCGGCGACATGCCCAACGACCTCGCGATGCTCGAGTGGGCGGGCACGTCGTACGCCATGTCCAACGCGCATCCCACCGTCCGCGAGCTCGCCGACCGGGTCGCGCCTTCCAACGAGGACGACGGCGTCGCCGCGGTGCTCACCGACCTCTTCGACCTCTGACGTGACCGCCTCGCGCACGCCTCTCTGATCGAACCGCGCGTTCCCCTTCCACAAATCGCCGATCCACGTCAGACTCGGGCAGACGCAGCGTGACCCAGATCACGGAGGATGCCATGGCAGCACAAGACCCGGTGGAGGCCACCCGCGCCGCCCTCACCTCGCTCGCAGCGGCGGTGCTGAAGATCCGTAACGAGTACGGCGACACCCTGGGCGTGCGTCGGCTCACCTCGGACGTGGACCGCCTCAACGCCGACCTCGACGAGCTCGGGGCGCCGGCACCGGGCAACCGGCCGCCGGTCGCACCTCAGGAGATGATCCCGATCCCCGACGAGCCGTACGACGAGAGCATGTGGCACGACGCGCAGTCCGAAGCCCAGCACGCCCAGTAAGGGGAAGCGCATTGTCGACGGGGGTCCAAAGCAGCGGTCGCGCCGAGATCGGCGAGCGAACACTCCGACAGGACAACTGGTGGCTCTCACCGCTGGTGACGTTCGTGGTCTTCAGCGCCTTCGTGGTCTACGCGACCTGGCGGGCCTTCTCCGGTGAGCACTACTACGCCTCGCCGTACCTCTCGCCGTTCTACTCGCCCTGCATGGGGGCGCAGTGCGTCGAGGGGTCGGCGGACTTCGGGCGGCCCTTCGACTGGTGGCCCTACTCGCCGGCGCTGATCATCCTGATCATCCCGCTGGGATTCCGGATGACCTGCTACTACTACCGCAAGGCCTACTACCGGGCGTTCTGGCTCTCCCCGCCTGCCTGCGGGGTCGCGGAGCCGCACACGAAGTACACCGGCGAGCGGCGCTTCCCGCTCATCCTCCAGAACGGCCACCGCTGGGCCCTGATCGCCTCGGCAGTGATCGCCGTGGTGCTGACCTACGACGTGGTCCTGGCCTTCCGCGACGCCGACCACGAGTGGGGGCACATGGGCCTCGGCACCGTGGTCCTCGGGGTCAACGCGATCCTCATCTGGCTCTACACGCTCTCGTGCCACTCATGCCGCCACCTCATCGGCGGCCGGCTGAGGCACTTCTCCAAGCACCCGATCCGCTACCGCATGTGGACCGCCGTGTCCCGGCTGAACCGCGACCATCCGAAGTACGCCTGGCTGTCGCTGTTCTCGGTCGCGATCGCCGATCTGTACGTCTACCTGCTCTCCACCGGCGCCATCAGCGACGTGAGGTTCTTCTGAATGCCCGACACCAGCAGACATCCCATGACGGGCAACCGGATGGACGCCGGCGCCGACACAGGCTTCGAGACCCACGACTACGACGTGGTCGTCATCGGTGCGGGCGGCGCCGGGCTCCGTGCCGCGATCGCCGCCCACGACGCGGGAGCCCGGGTCGCCGTCGTGTGCAAGTCGCTCCTCGGCAAGGCTCACACCGTGATGGCCGAGGGCGGGATCGCCGCCGCCATGGGCAACGTGTACGACGAGGACAACTGGCGCGTGCACTTCCGCGACACCATGCGGGGCGGGAAGATGCTCAACAACTGGCGCATGGCCCAGCTCCACGCCCAGGAGGCGCCCGAGCGGGTGCTGGAGCTCGAGGAGTGGGGCGCGCTCTTCGACCGTACGGCGGAGGGGCTGATCTCTCAGCGCGACTTCGGAGGTCACAAGTACGCCCGTCTCGCGCACGTCGGTGACCGCACCGGCCTGGAGATGATCCGCACGCTGCAGCAGCGGACCGTCGCGCTCGGCATCGACGTCTTCATGGAGTGCACCGTCACCGAGATCTTCACCGAGCAGGCCAAGGACACCCGGCAGAACACCCGGGCCCGGGTCAGCGGCGCCTTCGCCTACTGGCGCGAGACGGGTCGCTTCGTGGTCTTCCGCGCGCCGTCCGTCGTGCTCGCCACCGGCGGGATCGGGAAGTCCTACCAGGTGACCTCGAACTCCTGGGAGTACACCGGCGACGGCCACGCGCTGGCGCTCCGGTCGGGGGCGAGCCTGATCAACATGGAGTTCGTGCAGTTCCACCCGACCGGCATGGTCTGGCCGCCGTCGGTGAAAGGCATCCTCGTCACGGAGTCGGTGCGCGGCGACGGCGGCGTCCTGAAGAACTCCGAGGGCGAGCGCTTCATGTTCAACTACATCCCGGAGTTCTTCAAGAGCGAGACCGCTGACACGATCGAGGAGGCGGAGGGCTGGTACACCGACAAGAAGAACCACCGCCGCCCGCCCGAGCTGCTGCCCCGTGACGAGGTGGCCCGCGCGATCAACTCCGAGATCAAGGCCGGCCGAGGGTCACCGCACGGCGGAGTGTTCCTCGACATCGCCTCCCGACGCGGCGCGGACTTCATCCGGCGGCGGCTCCCGTCGATGTACCACCAGTTCAAGGAGCTCGCCGACGTCGACATCACCCAGGAGCCGATGGAGGTCGGGCCGACCTGCCACTACGTGATGGGTGGCGTGGAGGTCGACGCCGACACCGAGGAGTCGCGGGTCGAGGGGCTGTACGCCGCGGGCGAGGTCGCGGGCGGCATGCACGGCTCGAACCGGCTCGGCGGCAACTCGCTGTCGGACCTGCTCGTCTTCGGCCGCCGCGCCGGCCACAACGCCGCCTACCACGCCCAGCGGACGTGGAAACGCCGTCCGGTGCTCCCGGAGTCGGAGGTCAGGGCCGCAGCGGCGAGGGCGCTCGCACCGTTCGAGGAGGAGGGCGGGGAGAACCCCTACACCATCCAGAAGGACCTCCAGGACCTCATGCAGCGCCTCGTCGGCATCATCCGCAAGGCTGACGAGCTCCGGGAGTCCCTGGTCGAGATCGACAAGCTCAAGGAGCGGGCCAAGCACCTCACCGTCGAGGGGCATCGGCAGTACAACCCCGGCTGGCACCTCGCGCTGGACCTCAAGAACATGCTCGTGGTCTCCGAGTGCATCGCGAAGGCGGCGCTCGAGCGCGAGGAGAGCCGCGGCGGCCACACCCGCGACGACTTCCCCAAGCCGGACCCGGAGTGGGGGGCGAAGAACCTCGTGCTCACCCTCCCCGGCGACGTGCTCGACAGCGCCGTACACCTCGCGCACCAGCCGCTGGCCGTGATGCCCGAGGAGCTCAAGGTGCTCTTCGACCAGCCCAAGGCGGCCGCATCCGAGCCGCAGACGGGGAAGACGGCGCAGAAGACTGGGGCAAGCTGATGGGCTACGACCTGCACATGCGGATCTGGCGGGGTGACGCCCAGGGTGGTGGGCTCGCCGACTACACCGTGGAGGTCGAGGAGGGCGAGGTCGTGCTCGACGCGGTCCACCGGCTCCAGGCCACCCAGGCCGGCGATCTCGCGGTGCGGTGGAACTGCAAGGCCGGCAAGTGCGGCTCGTGCAGCGCGGAGGTCAACGGCCGCCCGCGGCTGATGTGCATGACCCGGCTCGCGGACTTCGAGCGCGGCGAGACGATCACGGTCACGCCGGTCCGGGCCTTCCCGGTCATCCGCGACCTCGTGACGGACGTGTCGTTCAACTACGAGAAGGCCAAGCAGGTGCCCGCCTTCGCGCCGACGCCGCGCGACAAGGACGGCAAGCGCCGGATGATGCAGGAGGACGTGGAGCGCGGCCAGGAGTTCCGCAAGTGCATCGAGTGTTTCTTGTGCCAGAACGTCTGCCACGTCGTACGCGACCACGAGGAGAACAAAGAGGCCTTCGCGGGTCCCCGGTTCTTCCTCCGGTACGCCGAGCTCGACATGCACCCGCTCGACACGAACGACCGTCGAAAGCTCGCCCAAGACGCCGCCGGGCTCGGGATGTGCAATATCACCAAGTGCTGCACCGAGGTGTGCCCCGAGGGCATCAAGATCACCGACAACGCCATCATCCCCATGAAGGAGCGCGTGGTGGACCGCAGGTACGACCCCGTCGTGTGGCTCGGGTCGAAGATCTTCCGCCGCGACAAGCGGGAGGAGGTCTGAGGTGGCCGGGCTGCTGAGTCAGGAGGAGATCGACCGCGCCCTGTCGACCGAGCTGCCCGGCTGGAGGCAGGAGGGCGACGCGATCACGCGCACGGTCAAGGCCGCGTCGTTCATGGACGGAATCCGGCTGGTGCAGCAGGTCGCCGAGGTGGCCGAGGACCTCGACCATCACCCCGACATCGACATCCGCTGGACCAGGATCACGTTCAGTCTCACCACCCACGCCGTCGGCGGCCTCACCGCGCGGGACCTGCGCCTCGCCGGCGACATCGACCGCCTCGTTCCATGACGACCGCCTCGGAGACGACTGCGCTCCTGAGGTGTCTGGACAACCAGAGGGCCCACGTGCTCGGGATCCTCGAGGGTCTCGACGAGGAGGCGCTGCGGCGGGCGGTCCTGCCCTCGGGCTGGAACTGCCTCGGTCTCGTGCAGCACCTCGCGCTCGACGTGGAGCGGTTCTGGTTCCGGGCCGTGGTCGCGGGTGAACGCGTGGACCTCGAGGCAGGCGACGGCGCCTGGCAGGTCGACCCCGACGTCTCGCCCGAGGAGGTGTTCGCGTCGTACCGGCGTGAGGTCGAGCTCGCGAACGCCGTCATCACGGCCACGCCGCTGGACGCTGCCCCGGGCTGGTGGCCCGACGAGCTGTTCGGTGGGATGCCCTCGCGAGACCTGCGCCGGACCCTCCTGCACGTGATCGCCGAGACCGCCTGCCACGCAGGCCATCTCGACGCGGCACGTGAGCTGATCGACGGCAGGAAGTGGCTCGTCCTCACCGAGTAGCGAGCACGGCTACAGGTACATCCCCCCGCGCCCATGATGCTGCTGCTCCTCCTGCGCGCGCTGGGCGGCCTGCTGCGCAGCAGCCTGCATCGCCTCCTCGGACATCGCGCCCGGCGGGAGTGCCCTGCGCATCTGCTCCAGCTGCGCCCGCGCGGCGACCTGCTGGGCGTAGATAGCGGTCTGGATGCCGTGGAAGAGCCCCTCGAGCCAACCCACGAGCTGGGCCTGCGCGATGCGCAGCTCGGCCTCGGAGGGGGTCTGCTCGGTGAAGGGCAGGGAGAGCCGCTCGAGCTCCTCGATCAGCTCGGGGGCGAGGCCCGCCTCGAGCTCCTTGATGGAGGACTTGTGGATGTCCGCGAGGCGCTGCCTGCTCGCCTCGTCGAGGGGCGCGGCCTTCACCTCCTCGAGGAGCTGGCGGATCATGCTCCCGATGCGCATCACCTTCGCGGGCTGCTCGACGAGCTCGGTGATGTGACGCTCGGTCTCGCCGCTCTCGTCGTCCTCTGCGGGGACAGACTGGGGGGCTGACATGGCCATGCCGTCAGGTCCGATCACCACGACTCGCGGGTCCTCGGGCTTGTCGGACGGCTCCGGCTTCTCCTCGGTCATGCCCTCACCCTACGCAGTCAGCACGATCTTGCCGACGTGGTCGCCGGACTCCATGAGGCGATGCGCCTCGCCTGCTTTGTCGAGCGGGAAGGTCGTGTGGACGATCGTCCGCACCGACCCGTCAGCCACGAGCGGCCACACGTGCTCGACCACGGCGCCGCAGATCGCCGCCTTGTCCTCGACCGGGCGGGAGCGCAGCGAGGTCGCGATCACCGCCCCCCGTTTGACGAGCAGCTTGCCGATGTTGAGCTCGCCCTTGGCCCCGCCCTGCATGCCGATGATCACCAGGCGCCCCTCGGTGGCGAGGGCGGAGACGTTGCGGTCGAGGTACTTCGCGCCCATGTTGTCGAGGATGACGTCCGCGCCGCGCCCGTCGGTCGCGGCCTTGACCTCCTCGACGAAGTCCTGTTCGCGGTAGTTCACCGCGACATCGGCGCCGAGGCTGCGGCACAGCTCGAGCTTCTCCTCCGAGCCCGCGGTCGTGATCACCTTCGCGCCGAGCGCCTTGGCCAGCTGGATCGCCATGTTGCCGATGCCGCCGGCCCCTCCGTGGACGAGCAGCGTCTCGCCGGCGCGGAGTCCTGCCACCATGAAGACGTTCGACCACACGGTGCAGGCCACCTCGGGAAGAGCCCCGGCTGTCACGAGGTCCACGCCCTGGGGTGCGAGCATCACCTGGCCCGCGGGCACGAGCACCTTTTCGGCGTACCCGCCACCCGCCAGCAGCGCGCACACCTCGTCGCCTACCGTCCAGCCGCGGACCCCGGGGCCGACGGCGGAGATCGTCCCCGAGCACTCCAGGCCGAGTACGTCGGAAGCGCCGGGAGGCGGTGGGTACAACCCCTGTCGCTGCAGGGTGTCTGCCCTGTTGACGGCCGTCCCGACCACGTCGATGACGACCTCACCCTCGCCGGGGACGGGGTCGGGCAGCTCGGTCAGCTCGAGGACCTCGGGTCCTCCGGCCTCGGAGGCGATGACTGCACGCATGGCTCCCAGGCTAGGACTCGCGCCTCACTCGGTGCCGATGAGGTCCTCGGCGTTGAAGTCGTCGGGGCTGACCTCGTCGCCTCCCCACTTCGCCGCCAGGGCCTGCGCCCGACCCGCCAGTTCCTCCACGTCGAGGGTGCTTCCCCCTCGGAGGGCGGCGGCGTACCCGACCAGGAACGTGGTGATGGGCGCGGCGGGTCGCTCCACCTCGTGTGCGGCGTCGCGGGCGAGGTCCAGGATCAGACCCTCGTCGATCTCCGCGTCCTCCAGCTCGAGAACGTCGCAAAGCTCGTCGATCCAGTCGTGCAAGGTCACGCGTCCAGAGAACTACGACCTGCCCGAGATGGCAAGAGAATGCCGCAAGTCGACCGAATCAGTCGCCCGCGTCAGTCGTCGAGCTCGCGGAGGTCGCGCAGGTCGGCCCACGTGTCGACGTCGCGCGCCTCGTGGGCCGTCGCCGGGACGCCGAGGATCCGCAGCGGCATCATCAGCCGCCGGATGGAGAGCCCGTGCTCGGTCGCCCTGTCCGCCGGACGCGCGCGGGTGAGTGCGTCGTACCGGTAGACCGCCGCCAGCCACTGCTTGTGGTGCGCCCGGTCGACCAGGCAGGCGCCGTCGGCCTCGTCCCCCGCCGACATGAGTACGTCGACGAGCCGGTCGAGCGTGGCCGCCGAGAAGCGCGGCATGTCCACGGCCAGCACGCACACCAGCTCGGGTCGCACCGCGAGGGCGCCGAGCCCGGCGAGCATCCCGGCGGCCGGACCGCCGCCCGGAGGGCTCTCGCGTGTCCAGGTCACCGGTCGCGACGTGGGCAGCTCCGGCCCGACGACCACCACCTCGTCGGCCGCGGCAGTGCCGGCCAGGGCGTGCTCGAGCAGTGTTTGCCCATGGATCTCGATGGAGGCCTTCTCGACCCCGCCGAGGCGGACGCCACCGCCCCCCGCCAGGATCACCGCGGCCAGGCTGGGGTGAGGGGTTGTCATGCTCGCAGTCTTGCGCAGTCGGCCACCCGGGATGGCAGGCTGGGCACCGTGTCCGACCTGAACGTCACCGTCGTCCAGCTTGCCGCCTCCCTCGACCCTGCCGAGAACCGCGAGTCGCTCGGCGTGCTCGACGAGATCTGCGGGGGCAGCCCCAAGCAGGACCTCGTGGTCTTCCCCGAGGTGATGATGCGCGACTTCGGCAAGCCCGGGTCGGACATCTCGGAGTTCGCCGAAGACCTCGACGGTCCGTTCGTGAAGCGGCTGACCGAGCTGGCCGGCAGGCACGAGGTGACTCTGGTCGCGGGGATGTTCGAGCGCAGCCCCGACCCGGGCCGGCCCTACAACACGCTGGTCGTCGTCGATGGCACGGGTCCGCGTGCGGCGTACCGCAAGATCCACCTCTACGACTCCTTCGGCTACAAGGAGTCCGAACGGCTGCTCGCGGGGGACATAGAGCCGGTGGTCGTCGAGATCGGCGGCCTCCAGGTCGGCCTGATGACCTGCTACGACCTTCGCTTCCCCGAGCTCGCCCGGGCGCTCGTGGATCTCGGCGCCGAGCTGCTCGTCGTACCCGCCGCGTGGGTCGCGGGGCCGGGCAAGGTCGACCACTGGCGCACGCTGCTGAAGGCGCGGGCGATCGAGAACACCGTGTACGTCGCCGCGGCCGCACAGCCCGGCCCCCGCTACAGCGGCCACTCGATGATCGTCTCGCCGCGCGGCGAGGTGCTGGAGGCGGACGACTCCGACCGCGTGGTCGGTTCGCGCGTCGAGCGGGGATACCTCGACGAGGTGCGAGCCGAGAACCCCTCACTCGCCAACCGGCGCTTCTGAGTCCGCCGGGGTCCGGTTGATAGTCTCACCGGGTCAGCCGCGGGGGTCTGGCAGTCCGTCGTCCGTCGTGAGGGTCTGTAGTGGGAGCCGAGCAGAAGCCCGGTCGGCGACGTGCGGAGCCTCCGCCCAGGCGTCTGAGGCGGAGGTCGACGCAGCAGTCGTCGACCGACACGTCACGCCGGTCCCGACCGACCCCTGAACCCGCTCCGACTCCGGACCCGACTCCGACTCTCGAGTCGACTCGTGTTCCCGTTGCCGCACCGCCCGCTGAGGAGCGGGTTCGTGAGCGCGCACCAGAGCCGAGGCCGGCCGCGAGCCCCGAGCCGAAGCGGGCTGCCCGGTCGCGGCAGAAGCCGCCTCCTCCGCCGCCACCCAAGAGGGTGGCACGCCCGAGCCGCTCCACAGAGGAGCACCGCGGCCGTCGCACGCCAGAGCCGACCGGCGAGCCCCGGACGCCTCGCCGTCCCCGAGCGCCGAGGCGCTCGCGCTGGTCGGTCCTGGTCACCGCCCTATGGAGGATCCTCTGGTTCAGCGGCGTCGCGATCGGCTTAGTCGCGGCCGCTGCGTCCTGGTTCGTGCCGGAGGTGCCCGAGTACGTGCGGCTCGGCGGGGCGGTGACGATCACGACCCTCTTCACCCACGGGCTGGCGCTTCGGTCGGGCGGGCGGCCCCTGGCCAGCGGCGGGCTTGCCCTCGTGCTCACGACCGCCGCCGTCGTCTCGCAGTCGCCCGTCCTGTTGGCGGGTGCTGCGGTCGCGACAGCCGTGGTCACCGCCCTCCTCGCCGTGCTGGCCACGACACCCGCGGCAGGATTCGGCGCGGTCATCCGCGAAGTGACCATCGCGACGAGCGTGGCCGTCGTCGGTGCCTTCGGCCTCAGGGCGTACGGCGCTGAGCTGTCCGTCGAACGGACCGCCTACCTCGCGATCGGGTTCTCCCTCCTCGGAGCACTCGCCCTGGTCTACCGCCTCGGCGCAGGTCTCCAAGGGCTGGGGCGTCGAGGGTTCGTGATGATCCTCAGCGGAGTCGCCCTGCTCACGGTGACCCTCGCCTACACCGAGGCGCTGGCACAGTGGGGCTCCCCCGCCCTGACTGCAAGCATCGAGAGCAGCTTCGACAAGGTGCGGGACTCGCTCGGAGCCGTCCCCCGACCCATCGAGGTGCTGCTCGGCTTCCCTGCGCTCGCCTGGGGCGTCTCCACCCGGGCGCGCCGCCGACAGGGCTGGTGGGTGTGCGCCTTCGGCGCGCCGGGCCTGTCCGTGGTCGCGGTCTCCCTGCTCGACCCGGACGTCGCCTTGTCGGAGGCGGGCCTCTCGGTCTTGTACAGCCTGGTTCTCGGACTCCTGGTCGGCTACGCCGTGATCCGCGCCGACCTCTTCCTCACCGGCGCCCGTGGCCGTCGGGCCCGCCGGCTCGAGGAGCTCGCCGCGCATCGTCCCGAGCCGAAGCGCCTGCTCCCCCTGCTCTGATTCCGGGCTAGACCGCGTGGGCCACGTCACACGCTGGACGTAACCACCGTGCCTGACGCGCAGTTCAACCCCTCAGAGGCGTAGGGCCGTGGGGTCGTCGGGAGGGACGCCGCTCCTTTCGGAGGTACTCCATGAAGTACAAGGTGGGCATTGCTCTGGCGGTGGCCGCGGTCGCCGGCTTCTCCGTCGTCGGCCCCGGCCAGGCTGCGAACGACGACCTGAGGAACAAGTACCCGAACGGCACCCAGTCCGCCGAGGACTGCACGCTCGACGGAGACACGCTGACCTACTACGGCCCCGCAAAGATGTGGCCGCCGAACCACAAGCTCCAGGACATCCTGTTCGAGGCGACCAGCTCGACCGGCGGGCCGGTGGACCTCGCTGTCACGCCGCAGGTGACGGACGTCGCCGGTGGCGATGGAGGCCCGCGTCACGACCCCGACGTCGTCTACAGCGGTGACGCTCCCGCAGCCAGCGGCACGGGCAGCGCCGAGCTCCCCATGCAGCTGCGCAGCGAGCGCTCGGGCAAGGGCGATGGGCGGACCTACACGCTCGACGCCGTCGCGACCTACGACATGGTGCGCACCTGCTCGATGCAGGTGGTCGTCGCGGTGCCGCACGACATGCGCGGTGGCGCGGACTGGTAGCGGTTGCGGTCGAAGGAGGCTGGAGGTGGGTTCCTGCGCTCACTCTCAGGGACGGGGCGTCGTGCTGCGGCGCTCCGCTCCTTCGGGAGCACTCGCTGCGCTGCTGCTCGCCGGCTGCGCGGTCGGCGGTGAGGTCCCCGGCGCGAGCCCGGAGCCCAGAGCAGAGCTGGCCGCTGAGGCCGAGGTGGCGGCGGAGAACCTGGAGGACCCGCGTCCCGTGTCCGCACGCGACCGTCGAGCGGCGAACGGGCCAGCTGAGCGGCGACAGCGAGCTGATCGGCGACAGTCAGGCGGCGACGGGTACGCCGCACCACCGCGGACCACGAGCGCAGCCAGGACCGGCTCGACCTCGTCGTGGCGCGAGCTCGTGAACCTCGGCGATCCAGCTGCTGACCACGGCGACGGCCCGGGTTTCGCCGACCTCGAAGGCGTCCGCTTCAGCGAGAGCGGTGAGCGCCTCGCCATGTCGCTGAGCGTGGCCGGGGTCGTACCCGGAGCACTCGACGACCGGGAGGTCCAAGGCGTCGGCATCGACCTGTTCCGGTCGAGCTCGGACGAGAGCGACTACCAGATCTTCCTCGACGGTGGCCGTCATGGGTGGCGGGCCTTCCTCCAGACGCCGCAGGGGTTCGTCGACTTCCCGGGGACCTTCGAAGTGGAAGGGCGACTCCTCCAGGTGGTCGTGCCGTGGAGCGCCGTGGGTGGCAGGGAGGCGGCAGAGGTGTCGGTCTTCATCGACTGGTCCTCCGGCGTCGGCCGGCTCTCCAGCGACGGGACGGTGCGAGTCGACCTGCTGGGTGGGTAGCGCGACTCGCCTACCTGCGGGTAATGGTCGAGCGCGTGTACCGTCCCCGCATGGCCCGTGCCCCCAAGACAGCTGAAGTCGTCGCCGAGATGGTGGCGAACGTGATGAAGGTCGTGGTCTCCCCGGGTGACCGGCTCGCCGTAGGCGACCCCGTCGTACTCCTGGAGTCGATGAAGATGGAGATCCCCGTGCTCACCGAGACCGGGGGAACTGTCACGTCGGTCAAGGTCAGCGAGGGCGACGTCGTCCAGGAGGGCGACGTGCTCGTGACCCTGGACCTCTGACCCTCCTGGTCGCCTCCCCTACAATCTGCCGCGTGGTCGGCTCGCCTCGCGGGCCGTTTCACGGAGGGGTGCCGGAGTGGCCTAACGGAACCGCCTTGAAAGCGGTCGCTGGCAGAGATGTCAGCCGCGGGTTCGAATCCCGCCCCCTCTGCTCATCCGCCGACTGCGGGACGTG